>JAJRRL010000036.1 GCA_024279495.1 Gammaproteobacteria bacterium
AGAGACCACAGCGTAGTCAAGCCGTTAGGTTGCGTAGCGTGGGTGACGAGGACGAGTCGCGGCACAGATAACGATCGCCTTCGCGAGTCGATTTGCGCTAGGATGGCGTTAATCTATCTCGAGCGGTGCGATACACTTGTGACTCTTTCAAATGCTCTGTTAAAAAATTAGCCCCTTCGACATACAGGACTTCTTTATTGTTCTGTGCTTCTAAAAGTGCTTGAAAATGGCTAGGTTCCGATAACTGTTGCTGCGTGAGGCTTTCAAAAAAAGGCAATAAATTTGGGTAAGCTAATAATTGCGTCCGTTTCCTTTCTTTTTTTTTTGACATGCTGACCTCTTCGTCACCTGTTCATATACTTTCATTGTAGCAAGCACCATACTAATTTCAAGTATTGCTCTGCAACATCCGCTTTGCGGCTAACACACCTTCTTCTCGGTATTCTCCAAGGCCTATAAAACCCAACGACTCCGAAAACAAGCGCATCACCTGCCCTACCTCAAATGGTAAATCCAGGACAAAACGTTTTCCTTGCAACAAAGCGATTGCTTGATCTTCAGAAAGAGTATGCATTGGTAAATGCTCGAGTACTTGCTCACAAGGTATTAATGCCTCTTCAAGTCTGCCCGCTTCTTTCAGCGCTATGCATTCGTCTAGCGTAACCGTTTGATCCAAAGAAAAAGAACCCGCTTGCGTACGACGCAAAGCACTCATGTACGCACCACACCCTAAAAACTCTCCAAAGTCTTCCATCAGTGTTCGAATGTAAGTCCCTTTCGAACACCTGACATCAAAATTAACAATCGGTAAGTTAAAAGAAAGTAATTCAAATTGTTTAATCGTTATTGATCTTGCTTCTCGCTCAACGGTGATACCTTGTCTAGCTAAACGATAAAGCAGTTGTCCGTCTTTCTTTAGAGCTGAATACATAGGAGGGATTTGTTTAATATCTCCTGTCAGTGATGCCGCTGCTCGCAGCAAATCACTTTCTTTCAAGTCAGGCACATCACGGCAATTTGTTACTTCACCTTCACTATCGCCTGTTGTGGTGGTCTCTCCCAACTTTGCTTCTACGCGATACATTTTTTCTGCTGCCAAAGAATACATGGCAAATTTTGTTGCTTGACCAATATAAAGTGGCAACACACCGGTTGCTAAAGGATCTAAGCAGCCACCATGGCCTGCTTTTTTTACACCAAATAAACGTTTTACAGTTTGAAGGGCTCGATTAGAGCTTATCCCTAATGGCTTATCAAGTAAAAGAATACCGAAGAGCTTATCTGAACTCATGGATCAAACTTGTGAATCATCGCAGGGAGCTTGAGGCGCATCGACGACAGGAGAAACAGATAACAAACGATCTATATACAGACCATGTTCAATGCTTTGATCGTAATGAAAATGAAGCTGAGGCACAAAGCGCAAAGCCGTATTTTTAGCCAACACAGTACGAAAATAAGGAGAGGCTTGCTTCAGTGAGATGGTCACCTCTTTTTCGGAGACGTCTTTATCCCAAAACGTATAATACACTTTCGCATGACGCATATCAGGGCTAACAATCACCTCAGAAATCATGAGTGTTAAAAGCCTTGGATCAGCAACAGAGCGACGAATCGCTTGAACCAGCTCTCGCTGCAAAATCGAAGACACCTGATTAACTCGTTTTCGTGCAACCATATAAAACCCCTACTGCATTTTTCTCTCTACTTGAACAGACTCGTATACTTCAATCTGATCACCTGGCTTAATGTCGTTGTAATGCTTCACACCAATACCACATTCCGAACCATGCTTCACTTCTGACACATCGTCTTTGAAGCGTCGCAATGATTCTAACTCGCCTTCGAAAATCACGGTATGATCACGAAGAACACGAATACGTTTGTCACGCTTCATGATTCCTTCAGTCACAAAACAACCCGCAATAGCACCGAGTTTCGATGAACGGAACACGTCGCGCACTTGAGCCAAGCCAACAATTTTATCTTCGAAGCGAGGCGCCAACAAACCACCCATGGATTCTTTAATAGCATCAAGAAGGTCATAAATAACGCTGTAATAGCGAAGTTCTAAACTTTCTCGTGTTGCTATTTGCCGAGCCGAATTATCTGCCCTTACATTGAAACCAATCATCATGGCGTTAGAAGCCAAAGCCAAGTTAGCATCTGACTCTGTCAGACCACCAACAGAACTGGAGACAATAGTAACTCTCACGTCTTCGGTTGACAGTTTTTGCAAAGCAGCAACAATGGCCTCTAGAGAACCTTGAACATCGGCTTTAAGCACAATATTAAGTTCTTCTTGTTTTTCAGAAGAATCCGAGCCGAACTGACCCATCACACGATCCATCTGCAAAGCGCGCTGCTTAGCCAAACGATCTTCACGGCGTTTTGTTTGACGGAACTGAGACATCTCACGTGCCTTACGTTCATCTTTAACAGAAAAGACTTCGTCACCCGCTGCAGGAACACCTGACAAACCTAAAATTTCAACCGGCATAGATGGGCTAGCCAATTCTCGCTGAGATCCATCATCACCTAACATGGCTCTCACTCGACCAAATTGAGTACCTGCCAATAACATATCGCCACGTTTTAGTTGACCTTGTGTGATTAACACGGTGGCTATTGGACCGCGACCTTTATCTAAACGAGATTCAATAATCAAGCCTCGAGCAGGGCCTGTTGCAATGGCTTTCAATTCCAAAACCTCTGATTGCAAGACAATACTTTCTAATAATTGATCAATGCCCTGACCTGTTTTAGCTGATATTTTTTGAAAAATGGTCTCTCCGCCCCATTCCTCTGAAATCACTTCCTGCTGCGATAACTCAGTCATCACACGATCCACATCAACTGTGTCTTTATCCATTTTATTGATAGCTACAATAAGAGGGACCCCTGCAGCTTTCGCGTGTTGAATCGCCTCCACTGTTTGAGGTTTCACACCATCATCTGCAGCAACCACCAAAACCACAATATCAGTTGCTTTTGCGCCACGAGCACGCATAGCTGTAAACGCTTCATGCCCAGGTGTGTCTAGGAAGGTAATCTGACCCCGTGGAGTCTCTACCTGGTAAGCACCAATGTGTTGGGTAATGCCACCAGCTTCTGTACTGGTGACTTTTGTGCTTCGAATGAAATCAAGCAAAGAGGTTTTACCATGATCTACGTGCCCCATGATGGTAACCACAGGAGCTCGAGACCCCTGCTCACCTGAGTGCAGTGCAAAATCCTCTAAAAACTCAGACTCACGAGCGTTTTCTTTAAGAAGCAATGACTGATGGCCCATTTCGTCGACCACAATCGCAGCTGTTTCTTGGTCGATGGACTGGTTGATTGTCGTCATCATTCCCATCTGCATCATTTGTTTGATGACCTCAACACCTTTAACGGACATCTTCTGAGCAAGCTCACTGATAGCAATAGAACCGGGTGGTAACTCAACCACTTTTATTGTTTTCTTGGTTGGCAACTCGAACTCTTGTTCCAATGCACTGCTTTGAGCTGGTTTTGCATACCGGGAAGATCTACCTCGATTACCACCTTTTCCTCGAGAAAATATCATCGCTTCGCGTTTAGCTGATTCCGTACTCTTCTTATCTTTTGTATTGGTAGATTTCTTTGGTTTACCATGCTGCTTTTCTTTTGGCTTTTCTGCTGGTGCAGCAGCGGGTTTAGAAGAAGCTGGAGCAGCGGGTTTAGGGGAAGCTGGAGCAGCGGGTTCTGGCTTTTTAATTTCTGCCTTTGGTCGCGTATCAACTACTCGACCAACTCGCGATGATCCATAACTGCCTGCTGTACTCACTTTACTTGGAGACACTTTCTGGGGAGCAGCATCTACCATATCAGCCGCAACTCGCGTTCTAATTTTAACGCCACCTTCTTCTTTAACGATGGTTCGCGTCGCGCCTTCTGACTTACCTGACAGGCTACGCATGTGATCACGCAATTTCAAACGGTCTTTTACAGAAATATCGTCGTCAGGACTAGCTTTTTCAACACCAGCTTCCCGCAACTTCTCCAACAGATCAAGAGGATCCATTTTCAATACTTTCTCGGCATATTGCCTAATACTCATTCCTGATGCCATGCCTTTATCCTCTTGTTATATCGAATTAGTCCTCTGATTCTTCGAACCAGTGCGCACGTGCATTCATAATCAATGCCGCGGCTTTTTTATCGGAGATGGTAATCTTTTCCTGCAATTCATCAACAGCGCATTCTGCCAAATCCTCTCGGTTTTTTACTCCTGCTTCAAACAACTGACTAGCATATTCAGGAGTCATACCATCTAAGGTTAATAATGCTTCATCCATATCATCGCGTAACAACACAGCTTCTTCCGCTATTTCACGTGACAACAGATAATCACTAGCTAGCATCTGAATTTCTTCAGCCTGAGCTTCAGCTTCATCACCGCCCACTAATGCCACAAGCTCATCGAGAGATGCGTAAGCAAGCTCTTCCACTGTTTTAAAGCCAGCTTCTGCAATTTTCTGAGCTAATTCCGAATCCAGCTCCAAGGCTTCTTGAAGCACAGAACTAGCTTTAACCGCATCACCTTGATTTTTAGAAGCGAGCTCTTCTTCACTCATTACATTCAATGTCCAACCTGACAATTGGCTAGCCAAACGAACGTTCTGACCACTACGCCCAATAGCCTGTGCTAGCTGCGATGTTTCAACAGCAACATCCATCGCGTGATTGTCTTCATCAACCACAATGGAAGCAACTTCTGCAGGCGCCATTGCATTAATAACTAACTTTGCTGGATTCTCATCCCATAAGATAATATCGATTCGCTCGCCACCAAGTTCATTAGATACAGCTTGAACACGTGAACCGCGCATACCAACACAAGCACCAATTGGATCAATACGACCATCGTTGGTCGTCACTGCAATTTTTGCTCGAGAACCTGGATCACGAGCTGCCGCTCTGATATCAATTAGCTCTTCTCCGACTTCAGGAACTTCTAATTTAAACAAAGCGCAAATGAAATCTGAATGTGTTCTGCTAAGCAACAACTGAGGACCGCGCGTTTGCTCGGAAATGCCGTGCAACACAGCTCGAACACGATCGTTTGGCCGGAAAGAATCTCGTGGTAAGCATTCTTCTTTAGCCAAGAAAGCTTCTGCTCTATCGGGAGTTGTCATTTCTAAAATATAACCACCTTGCAGACGTCTTTTAACAACAGCCGTTACCATGGTCATGAGTTTATCTTGGTATTCTCGAGAAATTTTATCGCGCTCTGCTTTTCTTACTTCAAACAAAATGCGTTGCTTTGCTTGCTGGGCTTCGATACGTCCTAGTGTTGGAAGCTCAAGCGCTTCACGAACAGTACTACCCACTTCAAGCTCATCACTGACTTCAAGAGCTTCTTTTAAAGTAATTTCACGAAGAGGATCTTCTAAGGCATCATCTGCAACAACCATCCAAGAGCGATACGCATCGCAATGACCATCTTGCCGATCAATCACTGCCTCTGTCCATATGAGCTCGGCTTCTTCGCCAAACTGCTTAGAAGCTTGTGCAGCCATTGCTGCTTCAATAGCAGCATAAACAACTTCCTCAGATAAGCCTCGCTCATTGCTCAGCGATCTGACAAACATGTTTAGGTCTTCACTCGTCATCATGGTTTTGCCCTCTTTTACCGTGTTACATCAACTGCTAATACCGCTTTAGCAATATCAGCATGTTCGATGATGATTGATTCACCGTCTATTGACGTTAGAGAAATAACGCCCTCATCAACTGAGTCAATCTGCCCTTGAAACTGTCGACGACCTAAGTCGTCAGCATTCACTAATTTTATCTTCACCTGTTTACCTAATTGCTCAGAAAAATGCTCTGCTGTAAACAAAGGCCTTTGCACCCCTGGTGACGATACCTGTAGTACATAGCGATAAGGGATGGCATCAAGCACATCGAGTAATGTGGATAACTCCCGACTAACACTTGCGCACTGATCGATGTTAACTCCATCGACATGATCGATATAAATCCTGAGCGTGACATTAGTCTGAGCTCCAGACCAGTCACAACCGACCCATTGATAGCCTAGGCTATCAGCCTTCTTAGCTAGTTGATCCATGATGTCTATTCGACTCATTGCCATATAGGGCTACCTCACACGCAACAAAAAAGGGCTCTATGGCCCTTCTCAACTGAAACTATTTACCGTCCTTCCCAACAAGGTGTTGGTAGCGGGGGTAGGATTTGAACCTACGACCTTCGGGTTATGAGCCCGACGAGCTGCCAGACTGCTCCACCCCGCATCGCACAGACGGTATAATATCCATAAAGCGTACAAAACACAAGCTATGGGAGTATCTTTATTTCTAATCGCTTATGTTTTTATAAAATCCTTATTTTTCAAAGAGATACGATCAATCAATCAACCGATTTCATAAGCCTCATTAGCTAAAGCATTGAAATACTCGTAACCTATATAATAATTACCCCGGTTTCCTGCAATAGACCCCCAAGAATTACGAGCAGTCAGATAACCACACAGCTCTTGCGCTTTCCCGCTAACCGTTGGCTTAATACAACCATCATTAAAGCCTGTGATCAGCACTTCATGCGCTCCCAGCAGGTAGTCACTATCAATAGCGCTTGATACTGCATCGGTAAGCATCCACACATCCTTATAGCCGTGATAAGAACCAACAGCGCCCACATCACCAACATCTGAATCCAACACAATACCGATAGACACTCGATGCCCCCTTCTTAGAGAAGCCTTCAACTGCTCTAAGCCTCGTTCTGGATGAGCAATTCGTTCATGCAACTCTCGATCCGTTCTAACAAGAACACCTAACTCTCGCCACAAGCTATCCGTAAAACGCCTATCCGACGGCGCTGACAAGAAATGACTCCTGTTCATTGCGCTTCCATGCCTGTCATCATATAGAGGATAGCTGCTTAAGCCACCGCAACCATGGGATGCCTGGTAAGACATGGTTAAAAAGCCATATTGCGCAATCTGGCTCAATATATCTTCTGCAGAAGCACCATCCCAACCACCTTCTGATCCTGAGGTCTTCAACGAAACCCCTAAAGCCAAATCACACAACTGACTAATTTGATTGGAACCATTCAGAGCATAATAAGCATCCAAACCCGCGGTAACAGCAAAAGTCACACAACTACCCCAGCCGCCTTGATTCAATACTGGAACACCACCCATACCTAACGATAATTGCTCAGAAGAACCCACAGTGGATGAACTCTCCTTTGATGATTCATCCAACGTTTTTTTTATGTAGTCGGTGATATCTCTACGAGCTGATTGCGACAACTCTATTTGCTGCAAGCTAACAAAAGTGTTAGGAGCAGATGTCGCCTGAATATTATGTGATAAGCCCGATGCCATTGCAGAGCTGGCAGACGTGCGTTGTAACACAGCTTGATGACGATGAGCCAAATAGAATCCTTTTTTAATGAAAGGTGACGAAGCCTCTGAGCCCAAGGGGCAAAACAAAAGAAGCGATATTAGAATCACAAAAAAACGATTGAAAAAACGGGCCATGAGTCTCGCCCTCCGAGGATAAGAATTAACAGAAAGCCATTACCTTAACGATGAAAAACAAAAAAATAACCTCGTAGTGACTAAGGGTAGGTCCCTTAAGGCGTCAAAAGCCCTTAATTTGGAGGGTCTCTAGATGTATTCTTGAAATACATGGATCTATTGAAAAAAAACTTCATTAATGCTTCGGGGGAGACGTTATGCAATCTTTATTTAACTGCTTTTATTCTTTTTTTGACTGCAAGTACAATAGGCGGCTAGCTGCTTGGGAAGAAGTGTCGAATGACAACAGGGCATGTAAGATTTTAAGTCGAGCGGAGTATTCTGATTTTATTCCAGGAAATCCTGGCAGCCTTAATTTAAGAACTCGCCCTACCTCTGATGCAGAGCTGGTTCTTTTAAGCGAAAAAGAAATTCATACACTTTTAATGGAAACTAGAAGGAGAGCCAAAAGCAAATCTCGCTGCTCTCAGCAAAAAATTTCTCTCCATATTTTCCAACCCGGCTTGCCGCCAATACCCGGGTACGATTATGCATATGTCATCGACTACGAAATCGGCACGCAGCGGAGTGACTTTATTATTTGTCTGAAAGCCGATGGTACAATCCAATATTTAGAAACCTCTGAGTATGAGGACATCCTATTTCCCTCTGCTGCAAGCTCTAGAGAAGGCTCTTTGCAAGATGCCTTAGCAAACACAGAAGTTGATCCCAACTTGAGAAACCGAAGCTCTAGTCTTGGTGATTAAGGAACATCAAAGCGAAACAACTTTTTGCTTCTAGCCACTAATCGCATGAGTGGCTAAGACATACAGCGCATCAGGGAAAATACCTAAGAAAAATTCTTCGGATCTATAGTGGAGTGAGAAGCAAGCCCCTCCATGCTTACTAAGAAGGGCGGAGGGTACTGTCTCCATCTTCTCGGTGCTTCTTTTTTCTTTGAATCCATGTCCAGCGCTGATTTAAAACAGCACCCTGCCTCTCAAAAGCTCCTGCGACTTTATTTTTTTCGTCGTCATTCAAACACTTCCAATACGCATTACTTGGCGTAATACCTTCATGGAGCTCTACCTCTAACTCATCTTCTGTCATTTTACTAGGCCAATGAGACACGCCGGCTGCAAACTCACTCAAACCTTGTTCTGAAAAGCGAAACTGCATTAACCGATCAACCAGCGCAGTGGCTACGATGTCATGATTACATCGACTCCTAAAAGCTAAATAGATCCCTTTAAAAAATATTTCTTCTTGCTGAACACGAGTGAGTGCTTTCTGATAACATTTAATTTCAATAACTTGCCGCCCTTCTTCAGACACCACAGAGGGCATCTTACTTCTCTTCAGCCTTCTGGCATACTTATGAATACGACTATCTCTATCTGGAATCGAGGGGACAGGCATAAAAACCACCTAAAAAATTAAAATTACAGGTTAATATCCTACAAGAGAAGTGATCAAAATGCAACCACCGTTAGTTTAAGTGGTTTTTGGGGGTTCAGCACCTTTAACACCAGACTTTGCATCTGAAGCACGCTCAAAATCTTCAGCTAGATTAAGCACTTCTGATCTCTCAGCTCTTTGAGCAGTAACCCCAAACTTTCCTCTCGCTTTTGACACTTTCTTGGCAAGGCCTGCATTAGCATCAGTGTCCGCGACTTCTCCCGAAGTTGATTCTGGAGAAGTATCTGGGCTAAACGAAGTAGCTTTTTTCGTATCGTCTTTCTCTTGGGCATCATCAATCGAAGAACTGTCATCTTCCAAAGCAATTTTTGCTTTCAATTTACGAACTCTCTTTACCGCTTTAGACTGCCTCTTATCAATTGAAGAAACTGGACTCACCCCAGAAGAATAAGCGAAAACTAACAAAGAAACTTCTCTGTCAAAAGATTGAAAAAGAAAGGTCTCATCATCCTTATGCTCTGCTTCATGTGAAGCCAGCAATGCTTCTTTTATTTTACTTAAAAGCTCATCCCACTTTTTTAAAGGCAATAAACCCGGAAAAGGAATATCTTGCAGCATGACTGTTATCTTAGAGCAAATTTCCTTGCTCTGTGCTTTTGGTAAATTACTCCGAAGTATATTGATAATTATTTTAGAGAACCATTCCTGCTTTCTTGCAACAATGGAAAACTCTATTTTTCGACGCCTTGTGATACCTGCTATCTCATTAGTATCAGAATTATCCTCTTGGCTATCTGAAAGCTGCTTATCTTCCTTTAATATAGCCATTAATATCTCTTTAGTATCTGTTAAAACTGCCATTAACCTCCGATAACACATGCTAATTTTACTCATGTTCGGAGAATCCTCACCAAGTAAACCTAATATAGGAAATAACTCTCCATAAACTAGCGCTTCTATCCCTGCACTAAACTCTTTGCTTATAGCAAGATGGTCTTGCCTACTAGACTTAAACCACTCTGTCGCATACTTACCTACTCCAACAGAATTTTTGGGGCGAAGCTCTATTAGGTTATCCCCTATCTGTATGTGCATTCCACTGGGATCCTCATCCGAAAGGCGATCAATAATGATGCCATGGTGAAGCTTGTTCTCTAAATCAGCCTCTTTTACAAATGAAGGACCAAACCCTACTAGGCCAGAAAACCACTCAATAATTTCAGGTACTTTATTTCTTCCTGTGTTACAAAGTCCACACAAGTACCATAAATTTTCTGTTGCACTAAAAGCTGCTAAATTTATTCCTCTGCTTAACTCAACTAAACCTCCAGCCTCCTGCTTAAAAAAGAGAGCCATTTCGGACTGCAACAAAAAAGCATCCTTTAAATTCTTATTTTCTGAGTTATTCAAGAACACTAGCAGCTCAGCTAAATTCTTCTTTATGTGTTTATGCTCAAAAGAATGATCTATCGTTGGCCCACCCGGTATTGTCCTTGCATGCCCCATACAAAAAAAGATACCGGCCCCAAATACTAAATCTTTAGCAAGATGGTCTCGTAACTTTTTTTCCATAACATAAGCCAGCCTCTCCCTAGGCAGAACCTCAGCCGAAGATTCTTCTGCTTGATTGAGTCTCGTGCCAGGATATGCGGGAAACAACAAAGACAACTCTTCTCTAAGGGTATCCGCTAAAGCAGCGGCATACTCTCCTGAATCAGATTGACCACTTTTATACACCTTCATAATCACCCGCCTCAAATTAAATCACTCCACCCTTACCATTATAGGGTGCTAGGAGGTCTGAATAAAGAGAGGGTACTTTTTTATTAAGGAAAGCAGGCATAAAGCACTATAAGCCCTTAAATTTAATTAAGAATTCTTGCTTAAAATGATGATTAAGTATAATAGCTCGCCCTTGACATCTGGCAGAATTACACAACCAGATCCTGCTTCAGGATCCCAACTCTTAAATTACCTGATCAATTTAAAGGATCAAGTTATTTTTTCTCGATCATATAAACAACGCTTCTAGCCACTAATCGCATGAGTGGCTAAAACATACAGCGCATCAGGGAAAATACCTAAGAACAACATGAGCAAACCATTAAGCGAAATGCCCACGCCAGTATCGAGGCGATAGTGAATCTTTTCTTCTGTAACAGGTTCTTCAAAATACATGCGTTGCACAATACGAAGGTAATAAAACACACCTACCACAGACATCAGTAAAGTTACGACCACCAACCAAATTAAGTGGACCTGCACCAACGCTTCCAATAATTGCACTTTGGCTATGAATCCTAAGAGCGGTGGCACGCCAGCCATGGAGAACATCACCAACAACATGATAAAAGCCAGCCATGGGCTTCGTGTTGATAAACCCTTCAGATCATCGAGCTCATTAATATCAACACCCTGACGATTCATCAGCAAAATAACGCCAAAACCTGCGGCTGTCATGATTGCGTAACTGATCACATAAAACAAAGCAGCTGTGTAGCCTAACGATGTTCCTGCAATCAAACCTAAGAGCATATATCCCATATGAGCAATAGAGGAATAAGCAAACAATCGTTTAATGCTGGTTTGCACCAAAGCAGAAAAGTTCCCAAGCAGCATCGACAACACAGCAATCACAATCAACAACACCTGCCATTCCGCTTGCAAAGCACTCATTGCATGCGTTAGCAAACGAAACATCAAAGCAAAAGCTGCTAATTTTGGCGCTGCGGCAACAAACAAGGTTGCTGATGTTGGCGCGCCATCGTATACATCTGGCACCCACATTTGAAAAGGTACCACTCCTAACTTAAACGCAATTCCCGCGACACTAAAGACCAAAGCTATCAGAAGCAGTGCATCATGCGATGCATACGCGCCAGCAATATGGTGAGCTATGTCTGTTAATGTCAAAGAACCTGTCACACCAAAGAGGAAAGAAAAACCATAAAGCAAAAGACCAGAGCCTACCGCACTGATCACAAAGTATTTCATACCAGCTTCAACTGATCGAAACGAATCGCGTCGCATGGCCACCATCGCATACAGAGGCAATGAAAATAACTCCAAACCTAAATACATGGTCAACAAGCCATGAGCCGAAATAAGAAGCATCATGCCAAGCGTTGAAAGCAGTGCTAACACATGGTACTCATGCTGAGACATGGGCCGATCGGCATTATAAGAGCGTGAATACAGCAACGAGAAAAACACAACAACAATAGCAGTCACCTTCAAGAGCATTGCCAAATAATCAAAAACAAACATGTCATGGAAGGCGGTAACCGTCATGCCTTGATCAGACACAAAAAAAGTATGAACCACCAAGACCGCCGTTAATATCAGGCTTAGCTGTGAAAGGAAATAACAGGCTTGAGAGTTTGGTCTCACAAAAGCAGCAAGCAATAAAGTAGTGCAAGCCATCACAAGCAAGAATAACTCTGGCGTGATAGGTACAAAATTCATCAGTGTATCGACAGTCATGAATACTCCTCAGTGACGTCATGATTCGCTATAGCAAACGAGATTGTAAACTCAAGTCAAGCAAGTGACTGATCGTAGGCTGAAACACTCGAAGCAGCACTTGAGGGTAAACACCTAGCAAAATAATCATCGCTGACAATAAGACAAAAGACAGGGTATCCACCCCTCGAACATCACGCAAAGCAGACACTGCATCGTTAGTCACAGGTCCAAAAAAGACTCGCTTCACCATCCATAAGGTATAGGCTGCTCCGAGAACCAAAGAGCTAGCCGCAAAGAAAGTCGCCCAAATGTTAGCTTTAAAAGAACTTAAGATGACCATGAACTCTCCCACAAACCCGGAGGTTCCAGGAAGACCAACGTTAGACATAGCAAAGAGAATGAAAAACGCTGTGAAGATTGGCATGACGGTAGCTATGCCTCCAAAATCTTTGATATTCCGGGTTTTCATTTGCATATACACAACACCGAATGCTAAGAACATCGCACCAGATCCAAAAGCATGAGAGATCATCTGAACCATGGCCCCTTCCAAACTTAAATGCGCACTTTCAACGTTACCGGTATGAATAATGATCACGTTAATAAGAAAGCAACCTAAGGTGACAAACCCCATGTGCGCAATCGAAGAATACGCAATCAGCTTTTTCATATCAGTTTGACTCAAAGCAACCAATGCAATGTAAACAATGGCAAAGAGCGACAGAATAATCATGAACCACGACAAGTAGTGACAGGCATCCGGAACAATTGGCAGGCTAAATCGCAAGAAACCATAGCCGCCTAATTTTAGCATCAACGCAGCCAAAATCACCGAGCCACCCGTTGGCGCTTCCGTATGAGCGTCTGGCAACCATGTGTGAAATGGCCACATCGGTACTTTTACAGCGAAAGCTAAGAAAAAACCAAAGAAAATCCAAATCTGCTCCGAGAGCGAAAAATGTAAGGTGTAAAAGTCAGGAATATTAAAACCACCTGCTTTTGAATGCAGGTATAAAATAACAGCCAACATCAAAACAGAACCAAAAAACGTATATAGGAAAAACTTAATGGCGGCATAGCTTCGGTTGCCCATTCCCCAAACGCCAATACTTAAGTACATGGGAATCAAGATCGCTTCCCAAAAGAAATAAAACAACATGGCATCGAGGGCACTAAAAACGCCAACAACGGCCCCCTGCATCAATAAAAAAGTCGCTAAATATTGGGGGACTTTCTCTGTGACCATGGTCCACGAAGCAAGCACAATGATAACTGTGGTAAAAGCGCTCAAAGCAATCAACGGCATGGATATACCATCTACTCCTAAGTAATAATGCATTCCCAAGGAAGGAACCCACGGTAGATATTCCGTTAACTGCATACTGGCTGTCGTGGTATCAAAGTTGACATACATAAAGACCGACAAGCCTAAACAGACTAAAGAAACCAGCAAGGCAAACCAACGTGCTTCGTTGTCTTTCATGCGTTTATGCATCAAAAACAAAGGAACGGCAGCTAGTATAGGCAACCAAATTAATATACTTAACAAGGGCAAACGCGTCATAAAGCGTATCTCTCTATCAGTTAACAAACAGCCAAATGGCAAACACAATCACACCCACCACCATGGCAAAAACATAGTGATACAGGTAACCCGTCTGGCAACGTCGAATCAACAAGGCCAATCGTGTCACACGACGACCTGTTCCATCAACCATACCAGAATCAATCAAAGCAAGGTCTGTGACCTCGTAGAAAAAGCGACTCATACATTTTGTGCCATGAGTAATCCACTCAAATAACGCATCGATACCAAAACCGGCTTCGAGCACAGATTTGACCCGAGGAAAACGTTCTTCCAAACGGGTAGCGACAGATGGGAAAGCAATCACATGTAACCATGAAGCTGCAATACCGCTTAAAGCAAACCAGAAGGGTCGTGTCTTCCAGGCGCTCAATACCATCGCCCAAACACCGTGAAATTCTTCAGACAAAGCAGGCAATAATCGATGACCCTCGGGGACAACAACGCTGTTAGCTAAAATGCCGCCGTTTTTAAAGAAAAACCACTCCACTGCCCAAGCACCTGCAATCACAGAAGGAACAGCTAAAAGCAAAAGAGGAAAACGCATGCTCCATGGCGTTTCATGCAAGTGCTTTTTGACTTCGTCTGAAAAGCGAGGCTTGGAATGAAAGGTCATAAAGAGTGCTCGGAAAGAATAAAAAGCTGTGACAAAACTACCCAAGAGCAAACACCAATAGGCGTAAGATGAAGCTGGTAAATGTGACAGTCGAACAGAATCGATGATCATGTCTTTAGAGAAAAAGCCACTGAACGGAGGAATAGCAACAAGCGACAAAGAACCAATCAAGAAGACTGCGTAAGTCCAAGGAAGGTGACGACCCAAGCCCCCCATTTTTCGCATGTCTTGCTCATGATGCATGGCAACAATAACTGAACCAGCACCTAAAAACAGTAAGGCTTTGAAGCATGCATGCATTAGCAAATGGAAGATACCCGCGTTATAAGCCATCGCGCCATCAGCAGCCATCATGTAACCAAGCTGAGACATGGTTGAAAAGGCAACCACTCGCTTGATGTCGTTTTCCACAAACGCCAGCAAACCCAAAAACAAAGCTCCTGTTGCACCCACAATCATCACGACATTCAGAGCGTCGAGTGATAGAGCAAAAATAGGTGACATACGAGCAACCATATAAATACCCGCAGTAACCATTGTTGCAGCATGAATCAAAGCTGAAATAGGCGTTGGGCCTTCCATCGATCCAGGCAACCAGACATGGAGCGGAATTTGAGCTGACTTACCCATCGCGCCAACAAAAAGCAGCAAACAAATAACGGTCAACACTGGGAAATGATGCCCGAACAAAGAGATCGTCGTGTGCGAGAGAGAACCTGCTTTCGCAAACACAGACTGATAATTTAACGTACCTAAGTTATCAAGAAGAGCAGAAATACCTAGCAAAAACCCAAAGTCACCCACACGATTTACTAAAAACGCTTTCAAACTTCCCGTGGCTGCTGCTGGCTTGGTAAACCAAAAACCAATTAAGAGATAAGAGACTAAACCCACCGCTTCCCAGCCAAAGAAAAGCACCAAGAAGTTGTTTGCCAAAAGCAAAGCAAGCATGGCAAAGGTAAACAAAGACATATAAGCAAAGAAACGATTGTAGCCTGAGTCCTCAGCCATATAGCCAATGCTGTAAATATGTACAGCTAAAGAAACAAAGGTAACGATACAGATCATCACCGCAGTAAGGTGATCGACCAAGAAGCTCACATTAAAGGAAATGTTTCCACTCACACCCCAGGTATAGATCACTGCATGCCAGGTTTGACCTTGAAACAAGACTCGATCTGCCAATAGCAGTGCGCTAACAAAAGCAACTCCGAGCAAGCCAATAGTAGACCAATGAGCCAAACGCTTAGAAATAATTCGACAACCCAGGCCAGCAATGGCGCTGCCAAGCAAAGGGGCCAAAAGCATAGTGAGTGCAAGTACTTTGAATGTCATTTATTATCCCTTCAGTGAACTCATATCATCGACGTTAATGCTGCCCTTCTGGCGATAAAATAAGACCAAAATAGCCAGGCCAATAGCAGACTCTGCAGCAGCAACCGCCAAAATGAAAAAGACAAAAATCTCTCCCGATTGGTGCCCTAAAAATTGAGCGAAAGCAACAAAATTAATATTGACAGCCAAAAGCATCAACTCGACACACATCAGGAGAACGATCACATTCTTTCGATTCAGCACAATACCAAACAAGCTGATACCAAAAATAATTGCCGACAAAATAAGATAGTGCGGTAACGTTATCATGGTGCCTCCGATTTCATATCTATCACAACCAAACGATCTTTCTTTTTCGCTTGAATTTGTTTATCCACACATTGAGACTTTCCAGACTGACGGCCTTGAAAGACCAAACTAATAGCTGCAAGCAAAGCCACCAACAAAATAACCGAAGCCATTTCAAAAGCCAAAACGTAATGTGTATAAAGTACTGCGCCCAAGCTTTCAGTGTTGTGATAATTCGCTGGGAAATGGGGCATCACATAAGCCGCCTTAGTGAAATTATGGTGATGCAAGGCATACACAATAAGGCCAACAAAAACCACCAACAGCCCTACACCCAAAGGTAAATATGAGACAAATTTCTCACTCAGCATGCGCTTATCGACATGCATCATCATGACCACAAACATGAATAGAGTCATCACAGCGCCGATGTACACAAAAATCAGCACCAAGGAAAGAAACTCAGCTTGAAGTAACAACCATAAAATCGTTGTGAATAAAAAGCAAAGTACCAACGAGAGTACCGAGCGAACTGGATTTCGAATTGTTACCACTAACACTGCAGATGTGATCAACGCTACCGATGCGATCACAAAGAGTATGTCTGGTATAGGTAATGGCGCCATGAATCCCCCGGATTTGTTCGTACTAGCAAGTGCCTCTATCTATTTCTCGATGTTCGGCAATTTTTGATTCGTAAAGATCGCCGATCATTAAGAGCTTTTCTTTTGTAAAAATGTTCTCTCCGCGGTTGTAGAGAGCGTAATGCATCTCATCAGTCAACACAATAGAGTCGACTGGGCAAGCCTCTTCACACAAACCGCAATTAATACATTTAAACACATCAATATCGTAGCGAGTGGTTCGACGCGTACCATCATCACGAACCTCTGATTCGATCGTGATAGCACATGCCGGACAAACAGCTTCGCACAATTTACAAGCAATACAACGTTCTTCACCATTTGGATAGCGGCGCAAAGCTAACATGCCGCGAAAACGGTTCGAGCGAGGCGTTTCTTCCTCTGGGTATTGCAGCGTAATGTCTTTACTGGCTCCATACTTCAAGGTGACACGAAGCCCCTTCAGTAGCTCCCAAAGTGTCAGCTTTTTTACCCACTTTTTGAGTTGGTTCCACATAGTTAGGCATCCCATTTAATGAAAAATCCATCCCATCTGCACAGCGACAGCAACCAAGACAATCCAAACCAAAGCCACTGGAATTAGGCATTTCCAACCCAGCTGCATGATTTGATCGTAGCGATACCTTGGAAAAGTCGCACGCATCCAGAAATAGAGAAAAATGAAAAACGACATCTTGAGGACCAGCCATAACACTGACGGCACCCAAGAGAACCAATGATCAAGGTAGGGAATACCAGCAAAAGGCGATAACCAGCCACCCATAAACAGCAAGGCAGCTAAAGCAGATACTAAAATCATGTTCGCGTATTCAGCTAAGAAGAAAATACCAAACATAATGCCTGAATATTCCACATGAAAACCTGCCACAATCTCAGACTCACCTTCTGCAATATCGAAAGGCGCCCTGTTTGTTTCGGCAACCGCCGAAATCCAATAAACAACAAACAAAGGAAACAGCGGTAAAAAATACCAATGCCAAATACCACCAGATTGATGCAAGACAATCTCACGCAAATTCATGCTACCAGCAGCCAATAACACACCAACAAAGGTAAAGCCCATGGCTATTTCGTAGGAAACCACTTGAGCAACCGAGCGCAAAGCACCCAAAAAAGCATATTTTGAATTAGACGACCAACCGGCAATAATGATTCCGTAAATACCTAACGATGTCATGGCAAAAACAACCAAAATACCTGCATTAACGTTCGCAATAACCCAATCATTTGTGAACGGAATCACGGCCCAAGCTGCCAAAGCTGGCGCTAAAGCCAATACTGGAGCAATAATAAAAAGATAACGACTTGCTTTAGACGGAATGATGAGCTCTTTTGCAAGTAATTTCAGCACATCGCAAATGGGTTGCAAAGAGCCCGCAATACCATTTCGATTAGGACCAACTCGCACCTGCATCGCTCCAATGACCTTTCTTTCTAGTAGGGTCAATAAGGCCACACACACAATAACAGGCACCAACACACAAATAATTTTTCCGATTATCCACAATAAAGCAAAACATTGATCAAGCATTGCTCTTCTCCAAGGTGACTGCTTGCTCAGCAGAACCAAAACCTGCTGAAATACTCAAGCCTGAGGGGATCATAACACATTGATCAGGGATTCGATCATCGACACGGAGGGTTATTTCTATCTCAGAATCTCCTTGTCTTGCTTTCACCTGACTGCCATCTGACAAACCATGTGTTGATGCTACTGCTGCATTAACCAAAGCCGACACCTGTTCTGCCCGAAGGGTTTTCTGTAACGAACTGGCTCGACGAACCAATGCATCGGATCGAACCATAGGCCATGGCGCTAGGCGAATAAGCTCATTTTCTTTCAAGCTTGGAAGTGTCTTTAATATAGGTAACTCACACACGCTATCTTCTGATTCACAGACCACTGATAAATCATTACGTACAGCTTCCAATGAACGATACTCGAAATGATCCAGCTTTAAAAAGTTCGCCAACACACGCAACACTTTCCAAGCAGGCCTTGCATCACCGTGAGGCACCGTGACTGCCTGAAAGGACTGAATGCTACCTTCGATATTCATAAATTGACCACTGGTTTCAGATGGTGGTGCAACAGGTAACATGATATCAGCGTACTGTCGCATGGCATCAGATTCAAAAGCTGTTAGACAAATCACTAAGGCAGCTTCATCCAAGGTTTTCAGTGTTTTCGCTGCTTGAAGTACGTCACTTTCAGGCTCAAGCTGACACAAGACATAAGCTCGTCTTGGTTGCTCCATCATGCCCACAATATCCAAACCTGGCTCGGCTAAAGCCATGCCATCAGCCTGTCTGTGGGGCACACAACCAACGTACTGCAAACCAACCGTATTTGCGCCGTAAGGCAACTCACCAAAACTAGCGCCTACTAAAGTAGCCAATTGAGATAGGAGCGATCGAAACGCTGATGCATGAGTGCTTGCCAAAGCATGCTCGCCCATGAGAAGTGCTATTTTCTCTGAGTTCAGTAAGCGTTTTGCAATAGCCTGTGTTTGTGCTGAGGGTTTTTCTGCACTAATAACTGCTGACTCACCCTTCTCTTTTGCAACAAGGGCCACCAAAGCAGCTAATTGCTGAAGCAAAGCAGAAGGACCTGCAACCACTTGCTCAGTTAAAGGGAATGTGTAGGCATAATCCATTGGGTTCATTGCGCAAACAGATAAACCTTCTTCTATGGAAGGATTAATGCGAGTCGTTAAAACCGGGTGTTGAGTTCGAACATCACAGCCAAAGAAAAATAAAGTATCAAGAGAATCGAGGTCTGCAATCTGACAGCCCAAACGAGGCGATGGTAATCGGCAGGCTTGATCACTGAAATCTTGCTCTCTTAGGCGAGAGTCAATGTGCTTAGAGCCCAGCGCACGGGTTAACTTTTGCAACAAGAAGCCTTCTTCCATCGTGGTTTGAGGACCAGCCAATACACCTAAGCAATCACCGCCATTAGAATCGATTAATGATCCTAATTTATCAGCGCACTCACTTAAAGCTGCTTCCCACGAGGCTTCTTTCCAGGTGCCATTGTGCTTCACCATTGGCGATAACAGACGAGACTCATGAGTCAAGCCTTCAAAACTGAAGCGGTCTCGATCGGAAATCCAGCATTCATTAATGGATTCATTTTCTTTAGGGACAACGCGCATCACTTCTCGTGTCTCAACGTTATCGTGTTGAGATGAATGCCAATACATATTTGAACCCAAGCAATCATGAGCAGCCACACCCTCATGCTCTACGTATTCCCAGCTTCGCCCAGCAAAACGAGATGGTTTTGCTGTTAGAGCGCCAACAGGGCAAACGTCTATCATGTTGCCTGACAGTTCTGATTGTAAATCGCGCTCAACGTATGTAGAGACTTTCTCGCCTCCTCCGCGATCGATCATGCCCAGCTCAGACAGGCCACCCAACTCTCGACTAAAGCGTATGCAACGTGTGCATTGAATGCAGCGCGTCATGTAGGTTTGAAGTAAAGGACCCAGCTCTAGCTTGTCGACAGCTCGCTTGTCGCCT
Source organism: Gammaproteobacteria bacterium (assembly GCA_024279495.1). GTDB lineage: Bacteria > Pseudomonadota > Gammaproteobacteria > JAJRRL01 > JAJRRL01 > JAJRRL01. The sequence continues at coordinate 20,394 of JAJRRL010000036.1, forward strand.
CCAAAGTCTGATTCGGAGCAACCAAAACCAATGGAGAGATCCTGAAGCTCACACGCTCCTCCTTGATCGCACACAGGGCAATCCAGTGGGTGATTAATTAATAAAAATTCCATCACACTACGCTGCGCTTCCAATGCTTTTTCACTTTGAGTGAAAATAACCATGTCAGGCGACACAGGTGTTGAGCAAGCTGGCATAGGTTTTTTCATGTTAGCTACTTCAACCAAACACATTCGGCAGTTAGCCGCAACCGATAGCTTTTTGTGATAACAAAAACGAGGAATATAAATGCCATGCTCATCAGCTGCTTCGATAATGCTGGCACCTTCTAACACCTGATATGTCTGACCGTTGATTTGAATATCAATCACAACTGCTTACCTCTTCACTGTCCTTGGACCCTGCTTAATACAGGCTTCAAATTCATGGCGGAAATGCTTTAGGAATCCTTCAACAGGCCACGCAATAGCCTCTCCAAAAACACAAATGGTACGACCCTCAATTTGCTTGGCAACACGACGCAATCGGTCGATATCACTCATCTCTGCGCGCCCTTCTTCAATGGCACACATCAATCGATACACCCAACCACTGCCTTCTCGGCATGGCGTACACTGCCCGCAAGATTCGTGCATGTAAAATCGCGATAAACGGCGTGCAACAGCCACCATGCAGGTCGACTCATCCATGATGATCATTCCACCGGAACCTAACATAGAACCAGACTGCATCACGCCCTCATAGTCCAAGTTGGTTTTCATCATAACATCACCTGGTATAACAGGCATCGAACTACCACCAGGAATCACGGCTTTAAGCTTAGCTCCATTGCGCATACCACCAGCCATCTCGAGTAACTCAGAAAAAGGTGTACCTAAGGCTATTTCATAGTTACCTGGCTTATTGACATGGCCAGACACACAGAAAATTTTAGTACCACCACTTTTTTCTGTTCCGGCGCCAGCAAACCAATCTGCGCCACGTTGCAAAATAACAGGAACCGAAGCAATGGTTTCTGTGTTATTGATCGTTGTTGGCTGACCCCACAAACCAAAGTTTGCTGGAAATGGTGGTTTAAAACGTGGGTTAGGACGCTTACCTTCCAAAGCATTCATCAGGGCTGTTTCTTCACCGCAAATGTATGCCCCCAACGTGGCTGCATTATGAAGAGCAATAGACACATCGGAACCTAGAATATTAGCGCCCACATACCCTGCTTCTGTTGCTTCACGCAACGCTTCTTCACAACGATTGAACGGCAACCAAAATTCACCACGCATGAGGTTATAACCTACTTTCGCACCCATGGCATAACAAGCAATCAACATACCTTCCAATAATTGATGCGGATTGTTTGATAAAATAAAGCGATCTTTACAAGTGCCTGGTTCGCTTTCATCCGAATTACATAATACATATTTCTCACCTTTGCCAGGCAATTGCGGCGGCATGAAGCTCCACTTCAAACCTGTTGGAAAACCAGCGCCACCTCGACCACGCAATACAGACTGTTTAAGCTGCGCAATAATGTCCATTGGTGGTGTTTTCTCTCGAATAATTTTTTCCCAAACCTGGTAACCACCTACTGCTCGATAAGCCTCTAGGGTCCACGTTTTTTCTTTAGATAGCGTCTCATCATCCCAAGAAGAGATATCTTTAGGCATGACTCGATAACAGACTTCATTCAGCATCTATTCATCACTCCCCTGATTTTGCTTCTGCAATTAAACGATCCAACAGGACATCCACACTTTCTGGAGTCAACTTCTCATACAACTCACGATCATTCACTTGCAGCATTGGCGCATTGATGCAGGCAGCCAAGCACTCTACGTCTCGCAATGTGAACATACCATCTTGTGTCGTCTCACCCATTTTTACACCAAGACGTTTTTCTAAGTGATCGACAATGGCATGAGAACCACACAACATACATGATACATTCGTGCAAACAGATAGCTTATAACGGCCAATGGGCTTGAACTCACACATGTCGTAAAAGCTGGCAACCTCAAACACTTCAATAGCAGGCAAACCAATGTAAGCTGCAATGTTTTCCATGATTTCGTTAGTCAGGTGACCACCATTTTCATCTTGAGCCGCTTTCAAACCTGCAAGCACTGCAGATCGAGCCTTCCCTTCAGGAAATTTTTTAATCCAAACATCAATCACAGATGCTGTTGATTGACTTAAACCGTGTGTGTCACTCATTATCTATCCACCTCACCAAACACAACATCAATACTCGACAAAATAGCCGCCAAATCTGCCAACATGTGCCCTTGGCACATTTCATTTAATGCACCCAAGTGCGCAAAACTAGCTGCTCTTATTTTAAGTCGGTAGGGTTTATTTGCCCCATCAGAAATCAAAGAAATACCAAACTCACCTTTTGGATGCTCAGTTCCCACATACACTTCGCCTGGAGGAATGGAATAGCCCTCTGTTTTTAGCTTGAAGTGATGGATTTGAGCCTCCATGGATGTCTTCATTTTTTCGCGCTTTGGTGGCACCACTTTTGCATCGTCCGACCGAACTGGACCTTGATTTTGCTTCAACCAAGTCACGCACTGTCTAACAATAGCTGTGGATTGGCGCATCTCTTCCACTCGAACTAAATAACGATCGTAACAATCACCGTTAGTGCCTATAGGAATCTTGAAGTCGAGTTCGTTGTAAACATCGTAAGGACGTTTTTTACGTAAATCCCAAGCAACGCCTGATCCACGAAGCATAGGGCCACTGAAGCCAAGCGCAATTGCTCGCTCAGCAGTAACAATGCCAACATCGACTGTTCGCTGCTTCCAAATACGGTTATCGGTTAACAAGGTTTCGTATTCATCAATTAATGCAGGAAAGCGCTCGGTAAAATCCCAGACAAAATCAAGCAAACTACCATCACGAGCACGGTTGAGTGAAGCCGTTTCTTTTTCGTTGTGCCAGCAAGAGGATTCATGATTTGGCATTGAATCAGGCAGGTCGCGATACACCCCACCAGGCCGGAAATAAGTCGCATGCATTCTTGCGCCAGACACAGCTTCGTAACAATCAATCAAGTCTTCTCTTTCACGGAAAGCATAAAGGAAGACGCTCATTGCGCCAATATCAAGAGCATGCGCACCCAACCACATCAGATGATTTAGTATCCGAGTGATTTCTGCAAACATGACTCGAATGTATTGAGCACGAGTCGGTACATCGAGATTTAACAACGCCTCTAAGGCCAGCACATAGGCATGCTCGTTACACATCATAGAGCAATAATCCAAGCGATCCATATAGCCAATGTTTTGGCTGTATGGCTTGGACTCTGCAAGCTTTTCTGTGGCCCGATGCAATAAACCAATATGCGGATCAATGTGTTCAATTGTTTCGCCGCTGGTTTCTAAGATAAGACGAAGAACGCCATGAGCAGAGGGATGCTGAGGACCAAAGTTAAAGGTAAAATGACGAAATTCACTCATCGGACACCTCTTGTTGGTGGGCGTTTGTTTTTTCCTGCAGGTAACGATTATCGCCACGAATCACTTTGGGAACTAACACTCGAGGTTTAATGCTAACAGGCTCATAAACGCAACGCTTACTTTGCGCATCGTAACGTAACTCGACATGCCCAATCAGTGGGAAATCTTTTCTGAATGGGTGACCAATAAAGCCATAGTCGGTCAAAATACGTCGCAAGTCAGGGTGGCCATCAAAAATGATACCGAACAAATCAAAAGCTTCTCGCTCAAACCAATTGGCCAGAGGCCAAATACCCACAACAGAGGGAACAATGGGTGGGTCCATAGCCAAATAGACTCTAAGGCGCACAATGAAATTATGGCAAATAGAGCGAACAATGTAAGTCACTGCAAAACGAGGCTTATCCCAAGGAATAACCTGCTCGCCTTTATCTGATTCGGCCACACCTCGATCGAAACCACCTGTCGTCGCTTCGTGTGTTCGCCAATAAGAGCGACCATAATCAAGGTAATCTACCCCAAAGAGCTCAATTAAATTATCGAAACGCAGACTTGGCTCGTCTCTTAATTGCTGCGTCACTTCCAAAAGATTTTGCGCAGATACATCGATGGATACCATATCGGAATCTTGATGAATCGCATCAACACGACCAGATAAAAGGTCGGTTAAGGTATGATGAAGCGCTGATTCGCTGGACATACAAGCACTACTCCATGTCAGATGTTGTTTTTTTAAATTGATTCAAGAAGCTCTGCTGACGTTTGACCTTATTCTGCAATTGAATAAGTCCATACACCAAAGCTTCAGCAGCTGGTGGACAACCAGGCACATAGATATCAACCGGAAGAATTCGATCACAACCGCGAACAACTGAATAGGCGTAGTGATAATAACCACCCCCGTTCGCGCAAGACCCCATGGACATCACCCAACGAGGCTCAGCCATTTGATCAAACACCTTACGCATAGCTGGTGCCATCTTATTCGTTAAGGTGCCTGCAACAATGATTAAGTCATCTTGCCTAGGGCTAGGGCGAAACAAAAATCCAAATCGATCGATATCATAACGTGAAGCCGCTGCGTGCATCATTTCAACAGCACAACAAGCCAAACCAAAGGTCATAGGCCACATTGAACCACTACGAGCCCAACTGACCAAGCGATCAACTGACGTTAGAACAAAACCTTGACCCTGCATTGGTTGACTCATGATCACTCCCACTCCAGCGCGCCGCGCTTCCATTCATAAATAAAACCGACCACCAAGATAGCTAGAAAAAGCATCATGCTGACAAAACCAAACCAATGAATTCGACGAAGTGACACAGCCCATGGGAACAAGAAGGCTGTCTCTAAATCAAAGATGATAAATAAGATAGCAACAAGGTAATAGCGCACATTAAAAGGCATACGAGCATCTTCAAAGGCATTAAACCCGCACTCGTAGGGAGAAAGTTTTTCAGGGTTTGGGCGAGAAGGGCCTAGCTTTCTAGAAAGCAGCATGGGAGCAACACCCATGATGAGACCAACAATCACCAACAAGAAAATCGAAAAATACTCTGTCAACATGTGCATAGTATAGAACTCCCTTAAATCGTAGCTATGCTAAATAAGCCTCGGATGAATGCCGAAGGCCGGACTCGAACCGGCACAGCTTTCGCCACTGCCCCCTCAAGACAGCGTGTCTACCAATTCCACCACTTCGGCATGAAAGGCGGTCATCCTGACACATTGTTAAGCGTCAAATGATTCGACACAAAATGCATAAACGCACGGATTGCTTTTACCACGACAAAAAGTGTCTGTCCAGTCAAAAGGCACTTTCCCCACGGACCCATTGATCAAAAACTCTACTTCTTCTCAGACTTAGCATTTACAGCGGCCAAAGGCTTAACAAGCGCTGGTGGGGCTGTTTGATGAAGCAGTGAGTCCAAACCTTTGCTCACAGGTTGAGCGTGAACAGTGAAATAACCTATTAAAAGGCTGGTCGCAAAAAATGAGGCTGCTAGCAAGCTTGTGAGCTTCACCATAAAAGGAAGCGCACCTACGCTACCAAACACAGACCCAGAAGCACTAGACCCCAGAGAAACACCTGCGTTGGCGCCTTTTCCATGCTGCATCAACACAACAGCAACTAAACAACACGCAATAATTACGTGGAAGATGATAATGATTTGAAACATTGATTCATAATCTCTAAAAAATCAGCCGGCTTAAGTGACGCTCCTCCAACTAAAGCACCATCAAGATCTGGCAAAGCACATAATTCAGCAGTATTACTTGGTTTCACACTGCCCCCATATAGAAGTAAAGTCCGCTCAGACAGGGACTCACTCCCCTCTTTGAGCACTCGGCGAATAGCAGCAAGGACGGACTCTACGTCTGCCACACTAGCCACTTTTCCTGTGCCGATAGCCCAAACAGGCTCATAAGCTACCACAAAAGGCGCTTCTAAAAAACCCGATTCATCGGAAAGAGCTGCCAATAGCTGACTGCAAATCACTGTCTCAGCCTCTCCAGCCTCTCGCTGGTCCAAAGTTTCCCCCACACAAACGATGGGCGTTAAACCTGCGGCCACTGCCCGGTTTACTTTTTGAGCAACAATGGCGTCGGTTTCAGCAAACAAAGCACGTCTCTCAGAGTGACCCACAATCGCATAACTTGCACCAAAATCTGCAATCATGCTCGCAGAGACCTCACCTGTATAAGCGCCACTAGCTTCTGCTGCATGCGATTGACTGCCCCAAGCAATGGGACTGCCCTTCAGGCTTGACTCACAGCTAGGCAAGAACACAGCTGGTGGACACACCAACATATCGACAGCTTCAACCCACTCTTCCCGAAAACCGGCCCGTAACGCCTTTAAGCGCTCTTCCACGTCAGCTCGACGACCATTTAACTTCCAATTCCCTGCAATCAATGGGCGACGCATGGCGCTCTCCTTGTTCGTACCTTAAAGTCGTACCCTAATATAAATTCACTCTCTCGTGAAGCTTGAATTCCAGCCTTAGCCGACAACGTCGCTTACTATCTTTATGTGGCTTAAATTTAATCAGCCTACTACAATGAAGTTATTAGTGATACTTTTTAAGTTAAGGCTTATGCATGAAAACCTCTGATATAAAATGGCCTAAGTGGTTGATTATGCTACCAAAACCTAAAGCCTCTGCGGTATCACCTGCTGCCGCGTTCAACCCTGCTGCCGCCACATCAGGAGAAGCCTGGCAGTCTAGCTCCACTCCCAGCCAACGTCCTGAATTCAAGACCTTAGTGCTTGATTTGCATGTTTTTCAAGATGGCATTGATATCGGGAAAACACAAGCCCTCATTCATTACTTACAACGCCATGGCGTACCCGTCGTGCTTTGTGTCAAGACCGAGCACGGAAAACAATTTCTTCCACTCAAAAAAGGCGCTCTCTGTGCCCGTTGGCTAAAAAAACTCTCTGTTTTTGATCCTGATACCGATTACAAACAACTCGCAAAGCATGAGGTAGCACGCGATAAAGTAGCCACCCTAACACCCTGGCGAGGCCGAAGACTTGTTAAGCTAACTCATAACAATCGCTGGTATTTAGCTCCTTTCAGCAAAGAAGAAGAAAGCAAGAAAAACCCGAAACAACAAGCTTTTTACGTAGGCCACTGCAATGCACATATTGCCAATGCCTATGGCAAGAAAAAAGTACCCCGAGGTCATACCGGAAACAGCTTACGATATGCCAATGAGACTCCTCTTGTTAAAAAGATTAATCTTTCAACAGAAGACCTTTCTCCTGACAAAATCTCCGACATCATTAAAGCTCACCCTCTCCATCTTGAACAAATACTACAAACTCTGTCAGAGAGGGGCTTATTCAGTAACGAAATGATTGAAAGTCTCCATAGTATAGGCAACCTTGAAAAACGACTCTATCCCCGAATCGCCCGTTTCATTCATACACACTTAACCCCTGAAGAAAGACCCTTAGCAGCTAACTATTACATCGCTCTTAAAGGTGTTATTTCTACTGACGAGATTCCACTCGAACGAATCTTGAAAGAGACAGGTATGTATATTTTCCATGTTTTTGATCTTTTAAATGCTTTCCCCAAACTCTGGAAGTCATTTAATGAAATCATATCAAAGGGTGATGATAGGCTTCTAGAGAACTTACAAACACAGATGCGTTCACCTTTCTCGCCAGTAAGGGATGTTTTTAAAAACGCACCTCCCAGCCTATTAAAAACCTGCTTAAAGATGAGCCCCATCAGAAGCCTGGCATCACTTTCCTTATACCTTGATTGCTTCCCTGAAAGCATCGATTTTCTTATTCAAGAAAACCTCTCCTTACTAAAAGCCAACAACCTTACTCTCCATCATAACGACATTGCCAGTTTTTCTACCGGTTTATCAAAAATTTACACATCTCAAAAAGAGATGCGACCATCCCTTAGAAAGCTTTACTTTGAGGTAGCTGAAAGAATAAAAAAAGAAAAGCCTCTTTTATTACCGCGATTCAAAGATCCCCGCATTCTATTCGAAGACAATGAAGAAAAAATAGAGGCACTGTTTGGCTCTATGAAGCTAAACGATATGCCATTGAAAAATGTCAACCAAAACCCTGTGGCTATTCGTTTTTTTAGCAGGAAATATCGCCAAAAGGTTATCAACACACTAACAAAATATAGTGCTATGCGCCTCTTTCCATACCTAGACCCAGATAACACAGGGAAAATCTCTCTTTTGTTTTCTGATCTAAGCGATAAGGAAAAATTATCAGACAGCAGTAAAGATGACTTAGCCATCCTTGAACGCCTAGCAAGTTACTGCACTGTAGAAGAAGCAAAAATCCTTTCAAAACACACACCCTACATAAGAGATAACGGAGGAATATTCACTCCTTTTTACCTCCCGATACACAATAAAGAGCAAATTAAATTCAACAAAGAACTTCAGGTTGGACTCTATGAATCCCAAGTATTAGCAGAAGATAAGAACTTGGAACTCCATCACTACGATAAGCATAATCTCGATGTCATATTCAAGCATAAAGCTGAAACAAAAGATGCGCCAGACACATTCCCCGGTGTGACTTATTTAAGCATTGGCTTGCTGTCTGATGACTCCCCCATTGAGGAATGGATGGCTCGGTTTCCCGACCTTAAATACATTCGCATTGACTGTCATGAGGCCTCTATTGAAAAAGCTTATACGCTCTTAAATGCCTGCGACTCTAAGCGTATTTTACTAGGCGTCAAACAAGTAAGTATCTCAGAAATACCAACCCGAACTGGCCCAATTGAAACCGGTATACTTTCTCAATTTCCTGAGTTAACACACTTTTACTGCGATAAGATCCCTCCAGGAAGAGAAGATAAACTAAAAAGCTACTGCGCCAAGAACAATATTTTATTAAACGAGCCTAAAGAAACCAGCGCAACAAACAACTCAAGCCAAGAACACATTGAATCACAGCAAAGAAAGCATTCCTCCAGTGTTTTTATTGGAGAAGATTTAAATGAAAAAATTAGAATGCTAGAATCAGGCAAGTCTCATTTCAACTATCATGAAGCCGGAAAACTGCTCAATGCTTTCGGGAGGAAACTTCATCGATTTAGAATGAAGATCACGGATTTATCAGACAACCTTAGAAAGACTGTTGATTGCAAAGCAAAGCTAAACGAACAAGAACTACCCCCTCCTATAAGCGAAGAGCTTATCAAAAAGAAATCAGAGACAGGAGGTGACTCCTATTGCTATTATTTTTCCCGAAAAATACCGGCCCATAAAGAAATCCGCCTGCCTTCTGCGGACGTCAATGAACAGCTACTAGCTTTGTCTTCTTCAAAGAAAACTGATTTAACACTCTATCGCGGAGAAGATGACTTCTATTATGTTAAGTCAAATCGAGCAACAGAAATCAGTTATCTTTTGGAAGCACCTTGCTTTGAAGCAAGCTCCATTATTCAATCCGCTAAGGCGGTAGATAAACTGCTAACCGGGAAAGATAAAGAGACACAAGAGATCAGACAAATCTTAAAAAACTATTACACTAATCCCAATTATTCTCCTAGCAGTGAATTTAGAAAGATAACGAAATTTGGTGAGAGAACCACCGCATGGTTAACACGCCTGTATGATGAGCCCGGAGGATCCTGTGCTCAACGTTGTTTTGGTGTATATTACAAAATACAACAAAACGCCTCCTTAAAAAATCGAGCAAGACTACTTGATATTGATTGCACTCACGTTCGATTAGAAATAAAAAATACAGAAGGAAAGTGGATTCAAATCGACTTAGGGGGCCGCTCAAATGCTACTGAACGCTATGATAAGAAAAAAACCGTGTCGGATAAGCTCGAAGGCATTCTTCAAAAAGAAACACCCGAACCTCTAAAACATTTAAAAGCTCCTCTGTCTGATTCAGGCGCCGCGAAGAAAGCTCTTGACAGCCTTGTTACAAAGAAAAAATCCATTGCTCTAATAAGTCATCCTTCAGAAGTTTTCCAAAAAAGAGCTTACCCTATTCGCATAGTCAGTCAAAATACCGAACAGGCCAGTTTAACGTTTCTGGAATCAGCAAAAAAAAATAAGAAAGCATGCTTTTTCTTATACGATCGATCACAGCTCAAAGGCAACAAGGATGCCTTGTACCTGGATACAAAAAAACCAACCATTGCTCAGCGAAACCCTCTATATGAATTTATTAAAGACAATAAAAACAATCCAAATGCTTTTCTTATCATTGATTGGTCTGCCTTTAGCGGCGCTGAAAAAGTGCGCTTAAACAGCTATCTTGACCCCGACAAAGATAACAGGAGACCGCTAAAAGTCATCGGTATTTGTCAGTCTAACAAAGAAGATGCCTCTTTCGAAGGACGATACCAAGGCTCATATAAACTAAATCCCGGTTTAAAAAAGCAAAAAGAGCCAGCCAAAGAGACCATGACTTTAGACTTGAAAGGACTGAGCGATTGGAAAGCGTCTCTTTTTGGAAAAATCATCCTTGATAACAACCAAATTATCTGGAAAAAATTAGATCTCTTTAAACGCTTAAAATCAAAGAATCAGCCAATGCAACTGATCTTAAAAAATGCGCCTAAAGAAGCCATCTCTGGCATACAAACATACCTTAATCTCTCAATCGCTCAAGGTTACGCAGACTATCATGGTTATCATATTAACATGCCCGAGCAACTCAATATTCAGATTGACCCATCTGACTTTGACTTTACCGAATTCCCCGAAACTCCTTGCGCTATAGGTGCCTTCAGCTCTCAATTACCCGAAAACGTAAGACTTATCAACAGCGTTCTCTTTGATTACCTCTTAAGCGGCAAGAGCATTGAGGATGGCGTCTACTCCACCCAAGGCGGCTGGTTAAAAGAGCATGCTGGAAAGAAACTGTCTTTGTTTGTCAGCTCCGAACTAACAGACACACAATGGTATTGCTTGATGCGAGAAGCTACTGACAGAGGAGTTTCTTTAAAAGTGTATTGCGCTCCAGGAGTCACTCCTCCGAAAGAGCTTAAAACGCAAACCATAGAACCCAAAGAAGGCATGGCTGTAGAGCAAAACCCTTTTGTATTTATCTGCAAAGACCCCAAAAGAGCTTCTCAAAAGTCTCCTAGTGGCCCAAGCTTTCCGATTGAAGACTACAGCTATCAAGACTTAGTGTCTGCTACTCATTACTCAAAAGAAGAGCATTCCTTTTCACACTTTAAAGAGCAAGAAAGCGACATCATAGAAGCATTAAAAGAAGGCCGTGATATTCAGCTGTATGGTGATTTTTCTCCGTTCCTCCTACAAAGCCTAGAACCTATTTTACTTGATCAGGCCACAGGAAGCTCTCCTCTTAAGGGAACCTTGAAACTATTTATCAGTAAAGGATCCGAAGCTAATCTATCTTTCCTACCTAAATCGTGCACAGAATCGATTTCTGATGAAGCTCAAAGACCACCAAAAGAAACCATGCTTTATCAAGAGAAAAATTACAGAACGCTATTAAGCCTAGATCGTTCAAAAGAAAAAACCGATGGATTCATTGATGCTCGATTAATTTATTTAAAAACGGCCATCAATGAACATCCTTTTGTGCATCTTGAAGGCGAAACAGGCGTTGGTAAAACCTTCATTATAAAAGAGCTGGAAGAGCAAAGTCCTGATCGATACAAAGTGTATCATGAGCTAGACCACATTGAAGAATGGTTGCAAGCTGCCGGCAATAAAACGCATCTACTTTTCTTGGATGAAGCCAATATCCGTGATATGGAACTTACTTTTCTGGAACCTCTTGCAAACGCCTCTCAGAAATCTATTTTATATAAAGGAAAAATATACGAACTGACCGACAAACATCGCGTTATATTTGCCTCAAACCCTATCAGCTATGGCGGTGGACGAAAAGTTCAAAAACTGTTTAAAAGAAATAGTATCCCCAAAATATCACTTCAAGCATTGCCCAATTATGTTGTCTACGAGCGCATGCTAAAGCCTCTTGGACCTTCTAAGATGCCCGAACCTGAATTTAGAGCCATCTGCGAGTCACTGATTAAAGAACATCATGATAGCAAGAACTTTAAATCTGCTCGTGACCTACCTGAAGAACTAGAACTGCTATTGGCTAAGAAAGTACTTTCACACCAAGCCCCCGCTGAGTCAGCTACTGATTTTATATTAACCCCTTCCCTAAGACCAATACAAAAAGATTTAGAAGCGGCCATTTACGTTCGTAAGAATCGCCGTCAGAGAAAAAACACTTCCGCCCCCGGCAAAAACATTTTCTTGCTAGAAGGCCCTCCAGGCGTTGGTAAAAGTGAGCTGGTTCGTTTTCAATTAAAGCATTCTGGCTATCAGGAGTTTTCCTCCAAAGAAAGATCTGAAGAAAAGCCCTGTTACGTACGACTAAAAGCCAGCCTTCCTGAAGACGAATTAAAAGAACATATGCGTGATGTATTCAACAAGGGACATGTTGCCTGGATCGATGAATACAACAGCTTGCCGGAAGAAATCACCCAATGGTGCAATGCCTTTGCTTCTGGGCTGGATCCTGACACAAAACAAAGAGCAGAAACCGGCGGCTTTATGATTATTGGTACCTGCAATGGTATTCACTTGGAAGGCCGAAGAACCATCGACAAATCACAGCGTGGGCGAGCAACGACTCGTTCCATAAAAAAACCCAACCAAGAAGACATAGCAGAAATCATAAAACACAAATACCCTAAACTCGATGGTGAAAAACGAGCCACCATTAGCCAAACTTTAAGCGATCAAGTCGAGAATGATCCGGCTTTTTCAACCCGAGAAATCATTCCTAAAGTAGCTCATCTTATTCTTCAAATGGACAAAGAAAAAATAAAGGATAAGAAGCAAGCTCTTCTCGCAGAGGCTAGTGATTTGGAAAGAAAAACTAAAGCGATCGATAAAGGCAGTCAGAATGGCCAACCTAGACAAGATGCCTTAATCGCTCTAGGGGTCACAAGCGCCACTGCCGGCGCAATACTACCCTTTTGCTTCTATGCCACACACACAGCCTTTAACGCCCTTAGCGGATCAGCTGGCGGTATTGCCATCATGGGTGGCCTGGTACTGGCAACCCTTGTGGCCGCCATTGTTTACAAAGTAACTGATGACAAGGCAAGCCGACGCCGAAGCTGCTTTTTCAATAGAGCCAAGGCTCTTCGAAAGCAAGCAGATAATGGGGCTAAACGCCCGGGGGACAATTCTATTAATACCTGAATTAGATTTGGTCTTCTTAAAAATCCACAATGCGCTTACAGAGATACTCGCGTCAAGCGCAAGCTCAATACCGTTTTTCAACGGCACAGGCAAAGGCAGCGGAAAAAAGAGACAATTTCGACCTTACTTTAGCGTATTTAGATTTCGCTCTGCTGAGTGCTCTTGGATTGATTTGTGAGTACTGTGACGCAATGTACATATTTCGACTGATACAAAGGAAATTAATTTATTTTTTTCGCTTTCGAGGCGAGCTGAGCAACGAAGCGCAATGTACATACAGTACATGAGCATTGGAAGCGCAAGCTCAACAAAGACAGCGGGGAAAAGAGACAATTTCGACCTTACAAAAAAGGGCCGCTTAAAAGCGGCCCTTCGAGTGTCACCACCCCAGCGTGCATCCTTGCAAAAAAGCATTAAGCTTTTTGTATCACCGTCCCTAGCAATACTTAGCATGAGCTCGACGATGCCATCCTGGCTTTCGACCACATCCTTGTGGCTAATCGTGCTCATACGACTCTGTACAAGTCACCTAAAACTGTAACACAAAAGCCACGACTCACAAGCGCGCACAGGAGACGTCCGGCGTGAGACATACGCCGGACAAAAAGAAAAAATAGCTTAAAATCAATGGGTTACAAGTATTCGTGCGTGTGAATGACACTAAGAGAACCCATATGGACTACCGAAAAGTAGGAAAAAAGACGCAACGGTCTATGGCGAATGTCTTCAATAGACTCTTCCCTGACTACTTAGCGGCTTCCATTGCCATTTGTTACTACAAGTATAGATGAGAAAACCAAATCAGTCACCCTAAAATCGAGAAAAATCCAATAAAAAGAGTGACTTAGAGTGGTTATGTGTATCCTATATTGATACATATATGTGGCTGTATTTACTTTGTATGCAGTGCTTTCTTGTCGACCTTAATATTAATCGTACTTGTGATGCTTTCCAACAACGCCAGCATAGATAACCTTGCATACTGCACCGTAACGCCTTTTCTTAATTTGGCATAATTTGGCAAACGATGGAGAGCTTCTAGCTTAAGCGTCTTAACATGACCAACCTGAACAACAGCCGAGGCTCCGTCCGATAAAGCCAAAGAGGCAACAGCCTTACTCCTGGTCAAGAAAGCCTTATCATGCAAAGCCTGGATATCGACCTTGGCATCACGTTGAATATCTTTCATATACACCCAATGCAGATGATACTGCTTCAAGAGAGCATCTAACTTGCTGGCTGGCTTTTCTTCTTTTATCAGCTTACTTAAAGTGACAGAAAGCAATGACGCTTTCAGCTCTTTTGATTTCTGCTTAAGAATAAGCTTAACCTTTGAAGACACGTCACTCAAAGGAAGTGACTGCTTAGGCTTTTGATTGTGAATTCGTAACACGACAAGAGAGCCATCAGAAAGGCGAATCACATTACTATTATTCTTATTAAGCCTAACCTCATCTGACCACGAAACCCTTACGAGTCCAGGATCAGCAAACACTCCCTTCCCACCTTCTCTAGAAAAGTAAGGAGAAGACTTAACTAAAAGCCCTGCTGCTTTTGCTACTGGCGCAAGTTCTTTCGAGTGAATATAAGCAACGTTTGTCAAAAGCTCCTGTTTTTTTGCCAAAAGTCGAGCGACCCCTTGAGAGCGTAGTTGATTAAGAATGCGTGTTTTCACTGCTGAAAGAGGTAGAAAATCACCTTCTCGCTTAGCAAGAATCTGCACCCAAAGGGTATGACCTGATACCTTTAGCTTCTCTGCCTTTTTCGTCTCTAAAAGAGACTTGAAGCGCCCCTGAATGGCTGCTTTCATTTTATCGTAAGCTAGCCAACGAATCTTTCCAGCATGATGCTTAGCCAATCGGGTCAAGCTCTCGCCCGAAGCCAAGCTCTTACTAATAGCCAGGTCGCTAACAGCTCCCTTCTTTTTAGAGCGCAAGGTAACCAAACGGTATTTAACAGGAGCTCGGAAAGACGACTGATTGTCTTCGTAGTAGTTTCTGATCGCCTTCGATGCAATCTTCATTCCAGCTTGAGCTGCTTTTGGAGTCAGCATAATATAATCGATTGAGATTTGCTCAGGCTGAACAAATTGCGACTTATTCGCTTTATAATAAGCTTCAATTTGTTTTTGACTTGGATCAGACACTGTAAGGTCGCCTGGGTGAATCAAGATATAACGGTAGTCTCGGCGTTGCGTTACCCAGCGCGCAAAACGATCTGTTTCTTGCACTGTTGCAAAAGCAGAACCCAAGACGCCACTTTGAAATTGCATTTGGATCAGCTGATCACCCATCGAAGCAGCAAATTGCTCCAGAGTTTGGTTCGAACCATTCAAGTAAGCAGAGAATCGCGTAGAGGAAAAAGCACCCTTTTCTTTGAAAGCTCCAGCTTTTTGAATAATACCGCGAATTTGATTATCGGAATAAGAAAAGCCCAGGGCCTTGAAACCCTCTTTGATAGCTGTCTTTTGAACCATACGATCTAAAACGACTCGCTTAAACTGCGGTAGCATCTGATCGTTCAGTGGACCCCGTTTTGACTCGTAGGTTCGTCTTGCTTTGGATAATGAGCGTGAAAACTCTTGCTTGCTTATTTTTGTTGAGCCAACTGTTGCCACAGTTGAATTCTGACCAAAACCACCATGCAAGTAGGATTGAATTCCCCACAAAGCAAACGACAGGCAGACAACAATAATTAAGACTCGCGCCAACCAACCTTGAACTTTTTCATGCATGCTTTGCAGCATAGCTTACTCCTTGTTTTTGAAACCAAAGTTCGAGGAGAACTCGAGTTTTTGAGCACTCATACTACTTCAATAAAAGTCCAGGAGCAACGCGTTGTTCTGATTTTAAGTAAGGGCACATCTCTAAGAATAAGAGATGGCGGAGTGGACGGGATTCGAACCCGCGACCCCCGGCGTGACAGGCCGGTATTCTAACCAACTGAACTACCACTCCACATGGTAAATTATGGTGGGTGCTGAGGGGATCGAACCCCCGACATTCGCCTTGTAAGGGCGACGCTCTCCCAGCTGAGCTAAGCACCCAACATCAGATATTGCTGATATTTCAAAGAAACACCTGAGTAAGGTCGCCAAAGATATCCGATTTAACAAGCAGAATCAAGTACGACCCAAAAAAAAGTTGCTTTAAGCTTCTACTTCTTCTTTCTGAACATTAACAGCTTCTTTAAATTGCTTGCCTGCTTTAAATTTAGGCAAAGTAGCCGCTTTCACCAAAACCATCTCGTCTGTCATTGGCTTTCTAGCCATACGCTCAGCACGGTGGCTCGTTGAAAACTTACCGAAACCCAAAATTTGTATTTCATTGCCCGCAGTAGCTTCTGAAATAATTTTATCAAGGCAAGCATCCAATGCTGAAGCAGCTTCTGTACGCTTGATATCTACTGTTGCTGCTATGTGATCAATTAAATCTGATTTAGTGATTGTAGCCATTCTATTATTTCCCCATGTTGTTCCAGTGGACGTATGCGCGTGCAAACGTTTTTGTGAGAGACGAGTTATACCAAGGTGGTTCTCCGGCTGTCAAGGAAGCTTCTTAGCGATAGGATACAAAGAGGAAAAGTCACACAAAAACATAGTGTAAATGGGCAAAAAAATACCTTGGGGTCAGCTTTCCTTAAGAAAGAAATTATTAAATTCCACCCAATTTACGCAATTTGCTGACCACCAACAACGATTTGGTCAATTTTTACCGTAGGCTGACCCACTCCCACCGGGACCGATTGGCCAAATTTTCCACAAACTCCCATGCCGGGATCAAGCGCCAAATCATCACCAACCATCGAGACGCGACCCAAGACTTCAGGCCCATTGCCTATCAGCGTTGCGCCTTTTATTGGGTATTGAATCTGACCATTTTCAACCCAATATGCCTCACTCATACAGAACACAAATTGCCCAGAGGTGATGTCAACCTGACCACCGGAAAAATCAACGGCATACACTCCTCGATCCAACGATGCCAAAATCTCCTTCGGATTGGACTCACCTGCTCTTAGGTAGGTATTGGTCATACGTGGCATAGGTAAGCTTGAATAGCCCTCACGACGGCCATTTCCTGTCAGCTCAGCCCCCATTAGCGCTGCATTCTGACGATCTTGCATATAACCCACTAAACGACCTTCTTCGATCAGTGTGGTTGTCTGTGTGGGAACACCTTCATCATCAATCGTTAGGGAACCTCGCCTTTCCGGTATTGTGCCCTCATCAATGATGGTACACAGGGAAGAAGCCACCTGCTCACCAACTCGACCTGAATAAACAGAACTACCTTTGCGATTAAAATCAGCCTCAAGGCCATGACCCACAGCCTCATGAAGCAAAATACCAGGCCAACCCGGCCCAAGAACGACCGCCATTTCTCCTGCCGGCGCTGGACGTGAATCAAGGTTCACCACCGCCTGATGAATCGCTCGATCAACGGTTTGATGAATACCTTCGAGTGTTAGCAAGTGCTCGTAAGTGCTACGTCTTCCTAAACTGGCACTGCCTTGCTCTGTCCGCCCGTTTGACTCCACCACAACCTGCACTTGAAAATGCGCCAAAGGACGCTGATCAGATGTCAGTAAGCCGGAACTGTGGGCAAGTACAATGGTATCTAACTGACCGCTTAAACCCACAACCACACGCTTGACTCGAGAGTCCTTGCTGTGAGCATAACGATTAGCCTCATGAAGCAACTGTACCTTAGCTTCATCGCTCAAACTCACAATGGGGTTATCTGGTTGATACAAGGGTGAATAACTTTGTCGAGCCAAGGCGACAGAACCAGAGTCACCGGTAGATATAATCCCCTTCACTGAGTTTGCTGCATCGGCAATCGCCTGCTTTGAGAGATCATCCGAATAAGCAAAACCGTGCTTATCTCCACTGACAACGCGCAAACCAAAACCTTGCTCTAAATCACACTCAGCTTGCTTAACTGCATTTTCTTCTAATAACCAATGCTCGTGCTGAGAGCGCTGACAAAACAAATCAACAAAAGTAACAGACGGAAGCATGAGACCACCAAGCGTGGCCTCAATCAATGCCTTGGAAATACCATTGGCATCTAACAGGCATTCAAAAGGATCTATTTTCTGATGAATCAACGACTTTCTCCCAACAACTAACGCTTATGCAGATTTAACAACAAATATACCAACGGCCAACAAAAAGCTGTTAGGACAAAAGATAGAGTGTACGATACACCTTGATGCGAACCACCAATAAATAAAGTAAGGACGTACTGAAATAAGTAGGACCCCATCAACACTCCGACGACCGCAAGTGAGCGCAACCAGGTCGGCTGCCTATGCCAACCATGCCGAGAACGTTTCAGTAGAAAAATACTCAACGAAAAGATAAGCGCATGCAAGCCAAGCAAAGTACCCAAAAACACATCAAGCAATACACCCAAGCACCAAGCTAGGGGCAATGATATTGAGTCTGGTGATACAAGCGTCCAATAAATTAAAACACAAAGCACCCAAGCCGGCTGCCACCATCGCAACACCTCTGGCATAGGCAAAATCGTTACGACAAAAGCCAACAAAAAGCTGATAAATAGTGGTAGAGAAATGGACTGTCGTCTATGCATGAGACACCTCTCCTACTGGCTGCTTGATAACCTCAGAGACATCGTGTGCAAGATCTGCATGAAGAGACCATACCATAAGCACTTGCTGCGCCTGATACAATTTTGCCAATGGCTGCATGCTGATGGTCATGTAAGGTGCGCCAGGCTTTCTGTTCACGCTCACCACACGAGCCACAGGATAACCTTTAGGGTATCGCAAGGCTAAACCGGATGTCACAAATAAATCGCCGACTTTAACATCTGCAGTGGGCGGAACATACATCAACTGAAGCTTATTCGCCACGCCACTACCTTTGGCCAATGTTCTAAAATTAGTTCGCACTGACTCAACAGGAACACCACTTTGATGATCGGTTAGCAACAACACTCGACTAACACGATAACCCACAGTCACGACCTGACCCAAAACACCATAGGCATCCAACACAGGCTGACCGACAAAAACACCCTCTTGCTTACCCATATCAACCACTAACTGGTTCAGGCCCGGATCTAAAGAGACAAACAGAATTTGAGCTGCTTTAACCGTTGCGTCTAAACGATTGCTAGATTGCAATAAATCGCGAAGTTCTTGGTTTTCACTCACCAGGGAGCTTCTCTCATGCACTTTGGCTTGTAACAACAATTCATGAGCCCGAAGGCGCGCATTTTCAAGCAAAAGCTGATGCTCTGATTGCATACCCATTCTTGCCCATCGAGTCGCTCGAAACGGCCAATCAATCGCAAATTGAACGGGCTCAAGTACATAATGTGAAGCAAATAAATGAACACGGGCAAGAGCATCATAACGATGATCTGCGAGCATAAGGCCAACAGACAAAAGGACACTAACCACAATGCCAAAACCTAGTTTAGGTCGACGCCTAAAATGCAAGCCCATGATGCTCTCCTAACACACATCAACCATCAACCAAGAAATCAACGCCTATTCGACGAATCAACTCCAAAGCTCTGCCACCACCTCGTGCCACACAAGTCAGTGGATCTTCGGCCACAATCACAGGCAAACCGGTTTCTTCCATCAGGAGTCTGTCGATATCTCTTAGAAGAGCACCGCCGCCTGTTAATACCATGCCTCGCTCTGCAATGTCTGAAGCTAACTCAGGTGGAGCTTGCTCCAAAGCAGCTTTAACCGCGCCGACAATACCTGCCAAAGGCTCTTGCAAAGCTTCGAGAATTTCGTTGGACGTTAAGGTAAAGCTTCTTGGCACCCCTTCAGCCAGATTACGACCTCTTACTTCGATTTCTTGGACCTCTGAAGAAGGAAAGGCTGTACCGATTGTATGCTTAATTCTTTCTGCTGTTGCTTCGCCAATCAGGCTACCGTAATTTCTTCGAACATAAGCAATAATGGACTCATCGAAACGATCTCCACCCACTCGAATAGACTCAGAATACACCACGCCACTCAAAGAGATGATGGCAACCTCTGTGGTTCCTCCACCAATATCAACCACCATCGAACCGCTAGCCTCTTCTACAGGTAAACCTGCACCCATTGCTGCGGCCATGGGTTCGTCGATCAGATACACTTCTCGAGCGCCCGCGCCCAAAGCAGATTCGCGAATAGCACGCCTTTCAACTTGCGTAGACCCGCAAGGCACACACACTAAAACACGCGGACTAGGTCGTAAAAAACGATGCTTATGCACTTTATGAATGAAGTGCTGCAGCATTTTTTCGGTCACATGAAAATCAGAAATAACCCCATTTTTTAGAGGCCTAATCGCAACAATATTACCTGGAGTCCTGCCAAGCATCAGTTTTGCATCTGCTCCAACAGCAGCAACTGTTTCTTGGGCCCGGGAATCTTTACGTAAAGCAACCACAGAGGGCTCATTCAAGACAATGCCATTTGCTTCAGCGGTATAAATAAGTGTGTTTGCGGTACCCAAATCGATAGCCAAATCGCTAGACAACAGGGAACGAATTTTTTTCATAATCATGAGCGCAGTCTTCCTTGCTTAAGAAGCTATTGAAAGGTCCCTACTCTACTGCATTCCTTTCCTCTAGTCGAGACTTAGCTCTCTACGCATGGAAAATTTGAAGAGAGTTTTATTGATTTAATAAAGATCCTTAGTTCGCATTTCATGCAAACAAGATCAAGCCTGGGCCCCCGACGTCACGCTGTTCCTGGGGGTGACAAAAGGTTAGAGCTATTTATTTTGGCCAAAAATGGGGATTTGCTTCAAATTTCCAGTTTTGAGACAAGGTTAGACGCAAAGTCGATGAAAAAGCGGAATGTACATTTTTAACTGGATCCTCGCCTTCGCGAGGACGTTCGCCAGTAAACTTGCTTCGCATGAGCATTTTGAAGAGAATTTTATTGGTTTAGAGAGATCCTTAGTCCGCATTTCATGCGAACAAGATCAAGTCTAGGCCCCCGACGTCACGCTGTCCCTGGGGGTGACAAAAGGTTAGAGCTATTTATTTGGCCGAAAATGGGGATTTGCTTCAAATTTCCAGCTTTGAGACAAGGTTAGACGCAAAGTCGATGAAAAAGCGGAATGTACACTTTTAACTGGATCCTCGCCTTCGCGAGGACGTTCGCCAGTAAACTTGCTTCGCATGAGCATTTTGAAGAGAATTTTCGTCTCAATAGGAAACGGAATTGTTTCCCCCCCCCTGCTAGGAGGACCGAGAACCGGAACGGATCGTACATAAAGTACCTGAGTACCGGAAGCGCAGGCCGACAACGCAGGGGGGGAAAAGAAACCGTTTCGACCTAAGATTGGCCAAAAATGGAGATTTGCTTCCAAGCTGGAATCACCATTATAATGAGGCGCTTGATACCACAAGGGAAGCACTAATGACCATCCCCAACGACACTATCGATCACATTGCGCGCCTGAGCCATCTCAAACTAAGTGATCAAGATAAGATCAGATTAGCCAAAAATCTTGGCAACATCATCACGTTTATCGATCAAGTCAACGCTTACGAGATCCCAAACCCACAGGCTAGTCACACGCAAGAAGCAAGCCAACCCCTTCGCCCCGATGAGCCGTTTCGCTCTGATCTCGAAAGAGACCTCATCCAGCAAAACGCGCCTGCTGCTGAGGAAGGGCTCTATCTAGTACCTGATGTTATTGAAACAAGCTCGGAGTAATTTGTATGCTGCACCATCGCTCACTCATGCAATTGCATGATTCTCTCAAATCTGGCGAGTTTTCTTCTCTTGAGCTCACCACCCATTATTTAAATCGCATCAAACAACTCGACGGCACACTCAATAGTATTATTACAGTGTCTGAGGACATTGCGCTAGAACAAGCTAAGGAAGCAGATCAACGCATTGCTGACGGCAAAGCTTCCGCTCTTACGGGTTTGCCAATTTTGCATAAAGACATCTTTTGCACCAAAGGCATCAAAACCAGCTGCGGATCACGCATGTTGGATAACTTTGTTTCACCTTACAATGCGTTTGTTGTCCAGCAATGCCAAGAAGCGGGCATGGTTATGCTCGGCAAATCAAACATGGATGAGTTTGCCATGGGCTCATCAAACGAAAATAGTTTTTACGGACCTGTCCATAACCCTTGGGCGTTGAACAATATCCCAGGGGGATCTTCTGGAGGCTCTGCCGCAGCTGTGGCAGCTCGCTTAACACCAATAGCAACAGGCACAGATACTGGTGGCTCGATCCGACAACCTGCTGCTCTGTGTGGTATCACAGGCCTTAAACCCAGCTACGGTCGTGTGTCTCGCTACGGGATGATTGCTTATGCTTCGAGCTTAGATCAAGCCGGCCCAATGGCTCAAAGTGCTGAAGATTGTGCGATGCTGCTTCAAACCATGGCGGGCCACGATCCAAGAGACAGCACTTGTAGCAAGCAAAAAGTGCCTGATTACTTGGCGAGCTTAGGCGAATCAATCAAGGGCAAACGCATTGGTTTACCAAAAGAATATTTCTCTGAACACTTAGATTCCCACATTGCAGACACGATTCACGCCGTGGCAAAACAACTGGAATCCCTCGGAGCGACATTGCACGAAGTATCCTTACCCAACACATGCATTGCACCGCCGGCTTATTATGTATTGGCGCCTGCCGAATGCTCAGCTAACTTGGCACGGTTTGATGGCGTTAGATTTGGGTATCGCTGTGAAGACCCCAAAGACTTAAACGATTTGTATGAACGCAGTCGTAGCGAAGGCTTTGGACCTGAAGTAAAGCGTCGCATCCTGACTGGCACTTATGTGCTTTCGTCTGGTTATTACGATGCCTATTACCTAAAAGCACAAGCAATAAAGCAATCAATCACCGAAGGCTTCCTCTCTGTATTTAACAACAACATCGATTGCCTACTAACCCCAACGGCTCCAAGCACAGCCTTTCCTTTAGGCAATAAAGTCGACGATCCTATTGCCATGTATTTGTCAGACATCTACACCATTGCAGTCAACTTGGCAGGCTTACCCGCATTGTCTATGCCTGCAGGATTTGATCATGCAGGACTACCCATTGGCGCACAGCTCATTGGCCCTCACTGGTCTGAGGCGATGCTTTTAAACGTAGCTCATCAGTACCAAAAAACAACCGACTGGCATCAACAGATACCTGACTTTGCCGACAGCATCAATACATAAAAAAGAGGTCTTCATGAATTGGGATATTGTGATTGGTTTAGAAGTTCATACACGACTAAACACTCGAACAAAATTATTTTCTTCATCGCTTAACGCTTATGGCGCTGAACCAAACACACAAGCTAACTTGGTGGATTTAGGCTACCCAGGCGTATTGCCTGTGATGAATGAAGAAGCTGTTCGGCTTGCCACTCGCCTTGGCTTAGCCATTGGTGCTGAGATCGATCAAGCCTCTCGCATGGCTAGAAAAAATTACTTCTACCCTGACCTCTCAAAAGGCTATCAAATCAGTCAAGATGACCGACCCATCGTGAACAATGGTTCATTAAGCATTTCCACCAACGATGGTGAGAAAACCATTCGTATTTTACGCGCTCACTTAGAAGAAGACGCTGGTAAATCCACTCATTCATTCAGACCAAATCAATCTGGCATCGATTTTAACCGAGCAGGCACACCTCTTTTAGAAATTGTAACAGAGCCTGATTTCTGCAACGCCACCGAAGTCATCACCTACCTAAAGAAGCTTCATCATTTGGTCCGCTACCTTGGGATCAGTGACGCTAACATGCAAGAAGGCTCCTTCCGCTGTGACGTCAATATTTCATTAAAACCTAAAGGGAGTGATACCCTAGGAACGCGAGCTGAAATCAAAAACATCAACTCTTTCCGATTCATTGAGCAAGCCATTCATCATGAAACTGAAAGGCAGGCCGAACTATTAGAAAGCGGTCAAAGCGTGGTTCAAGAAACACGCCTTTATGATGCAGACAAAAATGAAACTCGCTCTATGCGAAGCAAAGAAAACGCCCACGATTATCGGTATTTTCCGGACCCTGACTTGCTGCCTATCCTCATTAGCCAAGCCGACATTGATCACGAAAAACAAGGCATGCCTGAACTTCCGTGGCTACGCGCTAAACGTTTTTCAGAAAGCTACGCCCTAAGCGATGAACTGATTGAGTCACTGCTTCGCGATCGTCACCATGCTGATTTATTTGAGTCCATCCTTCAAGAAAACCCAGACCTACCTGCAAAGTTAGTTGCCAACTGGATCTGCGTCGAACTTCAAGCCATTGCACAACGCTTTAACTCGTCTTTGCTTGACTCACCTCTCAATGCAACTCGCATCACAGAACTTCTAAGCTTACTCCATAAAGACACTCTCTCTAGCAGTGGCGCAAAAACCATTGCGGAAGCATTGTGGGAAAGCACTGCCACTCCAAGCGAGCTCATGAGCAAACTCAACTTAGCTCAGCTATCAAACGATGACGATCTTCTGTCCATTATTAAAATAATTATTAATAATAACCCTGAGCAAGCTCAAGACTTCAGAGACGGAAAAACCAAACTGATGGCCTTTTTTGTTGGGCAAGTCATGAAAGCAAGTAAGGGCTCTGCCAACCCCAAACGCACCACAGAGCTGATCAGAAAGCTACTTTCAGCCTAATCCCTCCCTCCAATACATAAATTCACCACTTGACTTGACGAATTTAAGATCATTTCCGATAATGAGGGGCGAGTATCACACGGAGGTTGACCATGCGCCTAAAGCTTATCCCCCTAGGATTGTTTTTATCTGTCTTTATCCCATGCTGTGTTTTTGCGGGATCCAATGACCTAATAGCGTTCACCCACGAAAGAGCCTTCCTTGCTGGTCTAGATAACTCCTACCTATTCACAACTGAAGAAATGCACTTTGTGTATCGGCTTCTTATTGCTGTTATTTTAGGCTGCTGTATGGGGTTTTCTCATTCATTTCGACGCAGCTTTGTCTCCACCATCAGCCTACGTACTTTTGGCGCGGTTAGCCTAGGCTCAGCGGCCTTCTCCTGTATCACCATTCACCTATACCTCATCTCAGGATCCACCACCACTCAGGTATTGCAAAATCTAAGCACCATCACTACCGGCATCGGTTTTTTGTGTGCTGCTGTAATTTTCAAGCAAGGGGTAACGGTGAAGGGCTTATCGACCGCTGCAACACTATGGGCTTCTGCCGCTGTAGGCTCTGCGTGTGGCTGTAACATGTATGGCATTGCACTTACGACAACTCTTCTTATCGCCATCTTGCATCGCTGCGAAAAGAAACCTAAAAAAGCGTCTAGAAAGACCAAAATTTTAGACACTCTGCCAGATTAGACAGACTACTTACTGCCTCAGTACAATATCTTTTTCAGTAGCGTAAACTCGCATCAGTGATACCATGCTTTCACACATCAAGATCATTCCAACCAACAACCACACTAAAACGTAGCCTTTTTGCTTTTTCACAGCGCCCCTCTCATAACTGGAATAAGGCGATGAAACATCTGACTTGTTTTTTTACTCCCTGAAAGCATAGGCCATGGCAGCTGATACCTGCAGTCGATAAGTAAAGAAGACACCAAAGTCATTTTTTTGCGACAAGCAAAAAAAAGCACACCAGAAACCAAAGCCTTTGCTGGCCTATTATCTGTTTTTTCATACAAAACAGCCCCCGACAAACCCTTAGCATGTGCTAAAAAATAAGCCTTATCTAAGCTACGCCCCTCTTTGCATTGCCGAAGCATAAACACATCAGATATTGGCAATAGAGCCTGCGGGTAGTGTTGATGATACACTTTAGCGTCGATCACAGACATTTTCTTTTCGCTTTCTTTGTCACACTGACTGCTGCTTTGATGCCAATGGGCGAGTAAGATTTCCGGAAGCATATTGGCCGTTTGAATGACAAGGGCTCGCTCAAACAGTACGTGCAATGCTCGAACCCAATAGTGCCAATAACGACAAAACCCAAAGACAATACTCATCGATACACAAGCAACTAACAAGCACTCCCACAGAGCAAAACCAGCGTTACCTTTTTGAAACATGAGACACACATTCCCTGTTTCGTAAGATGTTATGTTGCTGTGTTTGCTGCATCAAGCTCTCTGACAAAACAAACATACGCGATATGAATGTATGACTGATGTGAATCATCAGCATAAACAAAGCAAGCGAAAAAATTAAAGAACCCAAGGTCATAGTGACTCTCTTTCAACACACCCACACAAAGGATAAACGAAAGAGAAAGCCTAGCAATACAGGTATTTTTATTAAACAGCTTGCAGTCCTAAAGTCGAAGCTGGAGGTGGAGCTGGAGCTAAAGACTTATCGACACGCTCTTGCTTAGTAGTGCTAACGCGCCAAGGGTCTTTTCTGGGAGCGCAAGAGCTGAGAAGAAAACCCGTTACCCCAATACAGAGAGCCACAGCTGCTGATATCAGTAAGACAAGTGGGTGAGTCTTCAACAAAGCAATCCCTGCAGTGACAGAAATTAAACAAGCACATAAGATGGTTTTGGGCAACAAGATACGCCACAACTTACTCTTGGCCTCTGGCGTCATTTTATTTGATCGGGCATAGTCAACCCAGTTTTTTATAACGGATATCAGTAAGGCCATGGCTTTTATGCCTAGCATTAAGGGCATGGCCCAAAAGAAAGTAGCTGTCAGCGCAGTCTGTGCTGCCACAGCAGCGACAATAGCTGCCAGACCAGTACCCACGCAAAGACTACTAGAAACCACTTTCATCACAGGCTCAAATAAGCCTCTTTTATTTCGTAACTGCTTGTTTTTACTGAGGTAGGCTATTTCCCAAGCGGCATGTGACAACTCAAAAAGACTTAGCCCAAACGTAGCAAAAAAGAGAGCATAACCCGCCCCAGTCATAAGAGCCTTATGCTGCAAAAGAGCCGCAGAAGCACCGATTTCTCCGACAGCTGGTGACAGTAGTTGCGCCGCTCTCAGCGCGTGATTCATCTCCGCTGGTGGCTTACATACTGGCAAAAAACACCTCAATGACTCTATTTCATAACACCTAAGCATTTTAACGGCTAAGCCTGAGAACCGCAAGGTAAATATGCGTTTTTGTAACTTTACCGTTTACATTAGTGGTGCAATCAAGGAGGGCGATCTAGTCAGCTATCATCGTCATCAGACATCATAGGTAGCCTCTCTAAATCGATAGAGCGCCCGACGAAGAAATAAAAGACTACTCAGAGCTTAAAGAGTTTCCTTAATCTGAGGTAGCTCTTAGGGATAAAGAGCTTAAAGCCACTTCTGCTTAAGCCGGATTTTTCCTTTTACGGCTCACGGCACTCAAACCCCTCAAAAAATAGACGGAAAGAGAGAGCATAGTTAGGCCGATCATAAGGACTAGGAAAGGAAGCAAGCCTTACTAAAGCATCACTTCCGATTTAATACATCCTAGGAATCCATTACTCGCTGATTTTAGTCATTAAATTTGTCAGCATCTGCATAGGCACAGGGAAAACAATGGTAGAACTGTTTTCTGTAGAGATATCTTGTAAGGTTTGCAGATAACGAAGCTGAATCGCCTGTGGTTGCTTAGCCAACACAGTCGCAGCATCCAGAAGTTTCTGAGCGGCCTGAAATTCACCCTCTGCTAAAATGATTTTAGCCCGGCGTTCTCGCTCTGCTTCTGCTTGGCGAGCAATAGCGCGTACCATGCTCTCATCCAGATCCACGTCCTTAATCTCCACATTGGCCACTTTAATGCCCCAAATATCAGTTTCTTTGTCTAAGATCGATTGCACACTTTTGTTAAGTGTCTCTCGCGCAGAAAGCATTTCATCGAGATCATGCATACCTAAAACAGAACGCAAAGTCGTTTGAGCCAACTGAGAGGTTGCTTCATAATAATCCTGCACTTGAATCACTGCTTTTTCAGGGTCAACCACTTTGAAATAGACAACAGCATTCACGCGAACAGAGATATTGTCTTTAGAAATGACATCTTGACTAGGCACATCCATAACAACCGTCCGCAACTGCAAACGCGCCATCTGTTGGATAAAAGGAAGCACCCAAATAAGGCCCGGCCCTTTCACAGAAGTAAAACGACCCAAGGTGAAAATAACACCTCGCTCATACTCATTTAACACCTTGAATGAATTAAAGAGCAATAAAATAACAACAAATAACACAATAAGGGTAAGCATGAGTGAACTCCTGTTTTCGAAAGACTTACTTAACCCACATTTGGGTTAACTTAGTTTAAACAACTTTCCAGCCTGTGTCATTACCTCGATCTTCAATTTCTATGCCTTTTTCCAAAAGCTCATCACGAATGCTGTCAGCTTTTGCCCACTCTTTTTTCTCTCGAGCCAAGCGTCTGTCTGCTAACATCGACTCAATCGTGGCTTCATCCAAGCCTGCAGGTAACTGACCTTTCAAAAACAAGGCCGGATCTTGCTGCAATAAACCAAGCACAGCACCCAATTGATGCAGCAAAGAAGCCAAGGTAACCAGCTCATCTGGGTTGGCATCTCGAGCACGATTCACTTCTTTAGCCAAAGCAAATAAAACAGCCAAGGCTTCTGGCACATTAATATCATCGAACAAGGCTTCCACAAAACGCTGATACCATTCAGAGGCTTTAAGTTGCTCATCTGGAATCTCAACACAGGTCACATCACGCAAAGCAATGTATAAACGCTTTAATGAGGCCTTTGCTTGATCGAGTTGATCTGTCGAGTAATTAACGGGTGACCGATAATGGCTAGCAAGCATTAAATAACGAATCACTTCTGCCTCATGCTCAGCCAAAGCATCACGAATGGTGACAAAATTACCTAAGGACTTAGACATTTTCTCGCCGTTGATTGTCAGCAAACCCGAATGCATCCAGTAATTTGCATAGGTTTTATCGCAAGCCCCTTGCGATTGAGCAATTTCATTTTCATGATGAGGAAACTTAAGATCCATACCGCCACCATGAATATCGAAAGGTTGGCCCAAATGCTTTGTTGACATCGCTGAACACTCAATATGCCAACCCGGTCGACCAGGACCGTAAGGTGACTCCCAAGCAGGTTCATCGGGCTTAGCGTGTTTCCACAAAACAAAATCATGGGGGTGACGTTTACCCGATTGATCCACCACTCGAGCGCCTGCCTGCAACTCATCTAAAACCCTATGCGACAACGCACCATACTCCGCGTAGTCTTCAACAGAAAAACACACGTCCCCGCTCTCCGTTTGATAGGCCAGACCCTTTTTCTCTAAGGACTGAATAAGCGACAGCATACCGTCGATATGATCGGTTGCCAGTGGTTCGTGATTGGGAGGCAGTAAACCCAAAGCGTGTTCATCTGCATGCATGGCATCAATCATTCGGTCCACCAAATCACGCCAAGGCTCTTTGTTGTCTAAGGCGCGCTGAATGATTTTGTCGTCGATATCTGTGATATTGCGGACATAGGTCACTGAGTAGTCCAAAAAACGCAACACACGAACAATCGTATCGAAAACCAATAAGGATCGAGCATGACCTACATGACAAAGATCATAGACGGTAATGCCACACACATAGAGGGATACTTTCTTGGGACGAATAGGCTCAAAAGGGCGCTTCTGGCGAGATAAGCTGTCGTAGATATGTAGCATTAAAGACTCCAAATAATCACTGTGATGCTCTGAAAGTATACGCTGTTTGCCCTCAGCGAGCGACAAAAAACCTGAATCACTACACAAAGCCTTGCTAATCCGTTAGACTGAACAAAACAAGAGCACTTCGACACAAGGAGGTGAGGCATGGCTCCTTTTTCAATGCTGGGTAAAGAAGAACTGAGCAACCCAGGTATTTATTTTATCTCAGACACTCATCTACTCGATGGGTCACCCAATATTGCAGACGCTTTCTGCCATTTCCTCCAGCACATTCGTGATTCTGCTTCGGCTCTTTACTTGCTAGGTGATTTGTTTGAAGCTTGGATTGGCGATGACAATCACACTGCATTTAATCAACGAATCATCGACGAACTCAAACGTAGCAGCGAGTCGCACCCTTGTTATTTTATTCCAGGTAATCGCGATATTTTAATGGGAAAACAATTTTACCAAGCCGCTGGACTAACAGTTCTTAAAGACCCAACCGTTATCACTCTACACAGAACTCGGTATTTATTATCTCACGGTGATCGGTACTGTTTGTCTGATAAAACGCATCAACGTTTTCGTCAACTCACGCAGCAACGTTGGCTAATGACACTTATTGCTAAACTGCCGCTTTCCTGGCGACAACACCTTGCAACAAGTCTACGAAAACAAAGCAAAGAACATCAACGTGGAATCCGTCGAGAATTTTTGGATGTTACTCCTTCCGCCATTGAAAAAGCCTTAATCGAACACAACTGCAGTGCAATGATTCATGGCCATACTCATGCTCCTGCCAAACACATTGTCGCCTCTCATTCACATAAAAACCGCTGGGTTTTAAGTGACTGGGAAGGTGCTGCAGCCGTTATTTTACGAGTCGACGAAAAAGGCCCCTCCTTTTTCAGATGGCTGATTTAACATTACAGCTGAATTATAAAGATTTCTAGTTTCAGCAAGCTGAAACGAAATCCTAAAGATGGGTCCCACCCGCCTTCGCTGGGTGCAGGCTCTACGTCACGTTGTTGCCTTCGGATGACAAATGGTTGGGGCTTTCTGATTTTCGGCTGTGCTACCCGTGTCAAGCACGAGCACTTCTACGGAGTAGCGCCTCTCTAGCGCTTTGCGCTTCGTTCGGCATTTTAATTTATTCGTTTGACGGGATAACAAAGATCGAACCATGACTTTACCAACTCACACTTGTCACCCAAAGGCTAAGGCTATTTTATTTGGGTCAAGAATGGGGGTTTCGACCCTAAAAAAGGAAATTCCCAGTTTTGTGACAAGGTTAAACAAAAAATCGATGAAAAAGCGGAAAGTACACAAAGTACTTGAGCATTTTGAAGAGCTTTTTCGTTTAAGATTGGTCAAAAATGGGGGTTTCGACTACTTAGAGAAGAAGGATTTAACTGCATCAAACCAACTCTTACTCCTCGGACTGTGCTTACCACCATCCACTGCCAACATCACATCGAAGGAACGAAGCACTTCTTTTTGCTCTTCGGATAAACGTACCGGCGTTTCTATGGTTAAACGACAGAGTAAATCGCCAGATTTTGATCGGCGCAATGGTTTTACACCTTTACCACGTAAACGGAAAACTTTTCCTGTTTGTGTTTCGGCTGGAATGGTTAATTTCACACGGCCAGATAAGGTAGGCACTTCAATTTCCCCACCCAAAGCTGCTATGACAAACGATACGGGAACATCCATCTTTAAATCTGCGCCATCACGCTTAAAGACATCGTGTGCTTTAATTCGAACTTCCACATACAAATCACCTGAACCACCGCCACGTAAGCCTGCTTCACCTTCACCAGTCAAGCGAACACGATCACCGTGATCGATACCAGCAGGCAACTTAACAGACAACGCTTTTTCGCGACGTAAACGCCCTTGACCTCGACATTCAGAACAAGGATCTTTGATTACCTGACCTGCCCCTCGGCATTCAGGACAAGGCTGCTGCACTTGTAAAAAACCATGATTCATACGCACTTGACCCACCCCTTGGCAAGTACCGCAAGTAGCGGGCGCACTCCCTTTTTTACCGCCACTACCTCTGCATGATTCGCAGCTTGCTAAGCGAGTCACGCTAACGGTTTTGCTCACACCGCGCACTGCTTCTTCTAAGGTAATGGTTAACTGATAACCTAAATCTGCTCCTTGCTGAGCTTGTGATTGACGAGAACTACGCCCCCCACTACTAAAAATATCTTCAAAAACACTTCCTAAATCAAAGTCACCAAAAATATCACCTACGCCAGCACCTCCACCAAAACCACCTTGTGATGGATCGAAAGCTGCATGCCCATGCTGATCATAAGCGTGCTTTTTGTCGGTATCTGACAGCACCTTATACGCTTCTTGAACCTCTTGAAACTTCTCTTTTGCTGTTTCATCATCGGGATTTTTATCAGGGTGATACTTCGCAGCTTTTCGTCGAAAAGCTGCTTTGATGCTAGACGCATCTGCATTTCGATCAACACTCAATACTTCGTAAAAATCTCGTTTTGACATAAGGCTCTCTTCTAATGTGAAAGAAACGCGAGTCAGTATACACCAACTCGCGCCTCTTTAGGAATCGGATAGACCCCTATTTTTTATCGTCACTCACTTCTTCAAAGTCAGCATCAACAACATCATCGCCAGACTTCTCAGAAGAAGTGTCGGCAGATTCAGCGTCGGCAGACTCTGTCTGACCAGAAGTTGCTTCCTCTTCTTTCGTTTTTTCTTCATAAGCTCTTTGAGCAAGCGCACCTGCTTTGTCAGACAAAGCTTCTGTTTTAGACTCAATCGCTGATTTGTCATCACCTTTCAACGCTGCTGTCAGCTCTTCAGAGGCTGCTTCAATCGCTTCTTTTTCATCGTCAGTGACTTTATCACCCAAATCACGAATCGACTTTTTGGCACTGTGAATCATGGCATCCGCTTTGTTTCTAACATCAGCAAACTCATGGAAAGCCTTATCTGCTTCAGCGTTTTCTTTAGCATCATTAACCATGTTTTCGATTTCATCATCAGACAAACCACTGGATGCTTTAATCACAATGGATTGCTCTTTACCTGTGGCTTTATCTTTAGCTGACACATTCAAAATACCGTTAGCATCGATATCGAAAATAACATCAATCTGAGGTACGCCTCGTGGTGCAGATGGAATGCCTTGCAGGTCAAATCGGCCTAGCGATTTGTTAGCAGAAGCCACTTCTCGCTCACCTTGAACCACATGTACTGTTACAGCTGTTTGATTGTCTTCTGCCGTAGAAAACACTTGGTTGGCTTTCGTTGGGATAGTGGTGTTTTTCTCGATGAGTTTAGTCATCACACCGCCAAGCGTTTCAATACCAAGAGACAATGGCGTTACGTCAAGCAACAGAATATCGGTGATATCACCAGAAAGCACAGCAGCTTGAGTAGCAGCACCCACTGCAACAGATTCGTCAGGGTTTAAATCACAACGGGGTTCTTTGCCGAAGTACTCTTTCACAGCATCACGTACTTTAGGCATGCGGGTTTGGCCACCGACCAAAATCATGTCCTGAATATCTGAAGCCTTTAAACCGGCGTCTTTCATCGCGATTTTACAAGGCTCGATAGTACGCGCAATCAAATCTTCAACCAAGGATTCAAGTTTAGCTCGAGTCACACGAACATTTAAATGCTTTGGACCCGTTGCATCAGCTGTGATGTAAGGTAAGTTCACATCTGTTTGTTGTGCTGAAGAAAGCTCAATTTTTGCTTTTTCTGCTGCTTCTTTCAAGCGCTGCAAGGCCATAGGATCTTTATGCAAATCCACACCAGAATCTTTCTTAAATTCCTCTGCAAGATAAGTGATAAGTCGCAAATCAAAATCTTCACCACCTAAAAAGGTATCACCGTTAGTGGCTAACACTTCAAATTGATGCTCGCCATCAACTTCTGCAATTTCAATAATGGAAATATCGAATGTACCACCACCTAAATCATATACAGCAATTTTTCGTTCGCCTTTAACTTTATCCATGCCGTAAGCTAAAGCAGCGGCAGTAGGCTCGTTGATAATACGCTTCACTTCAAGACCTGCAATTTTACCTGCATCTTTAGTGGCTTGACGTTGTGAATCATTAAAATAAGCAGGTACAGTAATCACGGCTTCTGTGACTGTTGTTCCTAAGAATTCTTCTGCAGCACTTTTCATTTTCTTTAAAATTTCGGCAGAAATTTGAGGCGGCGCAATTTTTTTATCGCCTCGAACCTGAACCCAAGCATCACCGTTATCTGCTTTAACAATTTCAAAAGGCACTGCCTTTCTATCTTTTTGCACTTCTTTATCATCGAAGCGACGACCGATCAATCGTTTTGTACCAAACAAGGTGTTTTGTGGATTTGTAACCGCCTGACGTTTGGCTGGCGCACCAACAAGTACTTCATCATCTGTATAAGCAACAATGGATGGTGTGGTTCGATTACCTTCTGAATTTTCAATCACACGTACTTCTTTGCCCTGCATGACAGCTACGCATGAGTTAGTGGTTCCTAAGTCAATACCAATAATGACTCCCATGTGTGTATCCTCTCTAAATTAGTTAAACATTCTGAATTGACAGCATTCTGTCCTTACCCAATAGCTGGGGTCGACTAGAGCATTTTTCAAGCTTTAAAGAGAAAAAAAGAGGAGTCGCTTGTAATTGGTTGATTTTTATATCTTTTTTAAATAATCAGCTCCCTGTCTCGCGGGGATCATGCTGGACTGATGTAGATTTCGCTCGCTTCGCTTCGCATTTCGACCCTCAAATCGGAAGCGCAGGGCCGACAGCTGAATCTTGAAAGATCGCTAGTTGTTACTTCGTAACAACGGATCAAGCCTGGGTCCTCGACGTCACTACGTTGCCTTCGGATGACAAAAGGCTAGAGCTATATAAAAGAGCCCATTTCGACCCTATGGAGTGACGGTAACCATAGCGGCCCTTATGACCCTACCATTAAGCTCATAACCCGGCTGCAACGCATTCACCACGGCATTTGACTCTAAACCTTCTTGCGCTTGCATGGACACGGCTTCGTGCAATGTCGGATTAAAAGTATCACCTTCTTTCGGATCAATAAGCACAATGCCGTGCTGCTGAAGCACGCTTAAGGTCATTTCACGAGTCATGATCAAACCCTCTCGAGCCCCAACAACCGTAGGATCGTCACCGATCATCACCTGCAAACCTCTGTCCATACTGTCCATCGCAGGCAAAAGTGCTTTCAACAACTTCTCGACAGCGTACTTTCGAGCATTTTCAATATCTCGATCGGTACGACGACGCAAATTATCCATTTCTGCCAAAGTTCGCATCAGACGGTCTGCTTCTTTTTGAGCAGACTCTTGAGCTTTGACTAGCTCCTCTTTAAGCCAGTCTAATTTTTCATCATCGTCACGCTCTGACAAAGAGTCATCAATCTCTTGAAGTAAAGCTTTCTCTGCCAACACCTCTTCAGTGTCAGATTTTTGTGCCATTTTTTTCCATTTGTTTTCTGATTGATCAGTCATGATACTCTCTTGCTCGCTGATAATGGGAGTTCATTGGGTATTGTACAGTTTTCCTTCATGAGAGCAAGCCGTGACCTGTACCGACCCTACCCTCAGTGCTATGATATATAGAACCTAAGAGCACGGAGCTACTCATGAGCAAATTTAAATCAATCGCAATCATGTCGCGAGCAGGCGTTCAAGGCGCAGAAGAAACACTGACGGCCTTACACGCACACTTCATCAATCGAGGTGTTACTCATTTTTTTGCTGAGTCTTCATCCGATATGGCTCCGGAAAACGCCGATGTTATACCTGATAAATCCTTAGGAAAACACGCCGACCTTCTAATCGTCGTTGGTGGTGACGGAAGCCTCATCAATGCCGCTCACATTGCTATCGATCAATCGCTACCTGTACTAGGCGTTAACCGCGGGCGCTTGGGTTTTTTAACTGATATTCATCCACAAGAACTCGACTCCATCGATGCCATCATTGCAGGCGACTACACGTCTGAAGAGCGTTTGTTATTGCAAGCAGAAATACCTGGCGTAGACGAACCCATCATTGCCTTAAACGATTTGGTATTAATGCCCGACGGTTTGTCGCAAATGGTTATTTTTTCGGTCACTGTTAACGATCAACTTCTCTATGCACAACGTGCCGATGGTTTGATTATTGCAACACCCACTGGCTCAACAGCTTACGCCCTTTCCGGTGGCGGGCCTATTTTGCAACCTCAAACCAACGCAATCACACTGGTCCCCATGTTTCCTCACACCTTAAGCAGCCGCCCCATTGTGATAAGCGCAGACAGTAAGGTGGTTATTCATGTCTCTCCCTCAAACCCAAAACCATTATGCTTAAGCAACGATGGTCGTGCACGCTACCCCATTTCTGGCGACCAAAAAATTCTTATCAAGCGTTACCCAGCAAAAATCCGACTTATTCACCCTGCTGATTATAACTACTACCAAATGCTGCAAACCAAATTAAACTGGGAAAAACACGCAGAACGAACCCACCTATAAGGCTGAACTCATGCTACTTGATATTTCCATTCGCCACTTCATGCTAATTGATTCTCTCAATTTATCCTTGGAATCTGGTCTTCTGGCTATCACCGGCGAAACGGGAGCAGGAAAATCGGTTTTGTTGAATGCCTTAGCGATGGCCATGGGAGCTCGGGCTGATAAAAAGCTCATTACTCCTCCTGAATCAGAGCATGCTGACATTACCTTAAACTTCGATATACGTCACAACAAGCAAGCGCAAACATGGCTAGCAAACAATGGCTACGATAGCGATAACGAATGCGTTATTCGCCGCCGATTTTCAAGAGATGGGCAATCTCGCTATACCATTAACGGGCAAACTGCCGCCTTAAGCAACGGTAGAGAGCTAGCAGAATATTTACTTCACATTCATAGCCAGCATCAACAACAGCAACTCAAGCAAGCCAGTTGGCAAGGCCAGTATTTGGATAGAGCCATACAAAAAAAAGAAACACTAACAACTGTGCGCGCCTTAGCTTCCCATTGGCAGGCACTGCAAAAACGCATTGATGACTTAGCAAAACACCAAGGTGATCACAGCAAGGAACTTGCTTTGCTGCAGTATCAACTGGAAGAATTAAGAGCTCTTGATTTGCAGCCCAACGAATGGCAAGACAAACACGATGCGCACGAACAACTACACCAAGAAAAACATGTCTCGGAACATTTGAATGAAGCGATGTTGCTTACTGCGGACAGTCCAAGCGCAAACGCACAGGAGCTCTTACAAGAAAGCATCCGCGAACTAAAGAAAATCGCCAAAAGCTCTGATATGTCTAAGCAAATTCTCAACTTGCTCGACACTGCCTTAATTAACACGCAAGAAGCGTGTGAGCTTATGCAGCAATACCAATCAACCTTAGAAAACCCTAACGAAACGCTACAAGAGCTCGAGAGTCGTCTGTCTGCGATTCATGACATTGCCAGAAAACATCAATGCCATGCCAACGAGCTTTCTGCTATTCATCAAGCACTTCAAAAACAAGTTAACACACTGCTTAATGCTGATGAAGCCGTCAAAACATTAAAAGAAGAACAAAAACAGATTGAAGAACAATACGTCGAAGCAGCTAAAGCGCTCACACAACAACGAAAAAAAGCGACCAAAACAATTAGCTCAGCGATTAACGCAACCATTGCAGCATTGAATATGGCGGGTTGTACGTTCTCAATTACCCTAGAGCCGCGCACCCACAACAACCCACACAAAGAAGGCGTAGAAACCGTATGCTTTTTACTGCAATCTCAACCAAGCCAACCTGCCCATCGTCTTGCAAAAACAGCCTCTGGTGGTGAACTCTCTCGCTTATCACTGGCTTTAATGCTGCATGCCTGCGACACAGACAATCAACTCACTTACATCTTCGATGAAATCGATGTGGGAATCAGCGGTGAAACCGCCAAATTAGTTGGCAAAAAACTACAGCAACTTGGCCAGCAAGCCCACGTACTGTGCGTCACTCATCTTCCTAATGTGGCAGCGCAAGCTAACGCCCAATACCAAGTCACCAAAACAGTCACCGCTCAAGGTGCCTCTACTGATATCAAGCCTCTCTCTAAAAAAGAGCGAGTCGAAGCACTTGCTCGCATGGCTAGTGGCAACACCATCAACAAAGCAAACTTAGATCACGCCAAAGCGCTTCTATCTGAGGCTTAACCTCCCCCATGGCTTACGTACTTAGCTTGCTATTCCTCCTAAAGGGTGACACTATGTGCCCCATATATTCATCATCAAGCTCAGGAAGACAGTATGATAGCTAAGGGGAACTACCATGCCAACACCACTTTCATTGAAAGAACAGAGAAAAAATAACCATCTTGACCATATTCGAGTACTTACTCTCGGAATGAGCCAGCTGACAAATGGGGGCTGCTTACCAAGCCTCAATCAAATCACTAGCTATTTTAAGGGATTACCCCCCCAAAAAGGTCACGATAGAACCCCCGGCCCTCTACATTATTCAGACTTGAGCCAATCTTTATCCGAGATAAAACCAGAGAATCGACCCCAACACGTAGCTCTTTACGACACCTTAGCTGCTCATAGCGATACCGACCTTTTCTTTGAGACTTATAAGTTATTGCTCAAGCACAACAAAAGACACTCTCACCAGATTAAAATACAGGTTTTTAAATATCTGTTTAAGCTTTTCCCGAACATAGAAAGGCACCTCACTGAAACCAACAGAGCCGGCTCCAGCTTACTGCTACTATCTCTCCAGCAACGCTGGAGTGATGACTACTTCTTAAAAGCTGTTCATGCCCTCAAACCAAAAAAAGAGCTTGATATTTTGTTTTTCAATATCTGCACTCCAAACGCAAAGGGGCGCACAACTCTTCAGTACATCACAGCAAAAGGAGATCAATTTGCTTTTGATGCCTTCCTGAACTTTCTGATCACGCAGCGAGCATTTAAAGCCATCGGTACACTTTTATCTCAAAAAACCGCATCAGGAAACAGCCCGCTCATACTGGCAGCCAGGGTAGGCTCTGCTTATTTATGCCGTGAAATCATTCGCCTATCACTCCGTAATGCGTTAAACGAATTGAACCACAAGAATAAAAAAGGATTGCGCGCAATCGATATAGCTAGAGAAAAGAAGCAAAAACTACTTGCAGATAAACACCCCGCTGATCCCGCTATAGTTGATCAATGCATTTTCGCTTTCGGAGAGACTATCGAGCTTCTAGAAAAAGCGCACCGACGCCTTAAAAACGTTAACGAAGCCACCAGGGGATTGCTTCCTCCTCGCAAAACCACATCTCCGTCTGTCACAGAAGTAAGTGCGACGCTCTTTACCGGCCCTCCAGGCCTGCCGATAGCAGATGCTCAAAAAGCTTCTCAAGCACCTGAGTTAACTACTTCGACAGCGAGAACATCGACCATATAGAGTAAATTGGTGGCCTTCACACTTGAACTGTGACGCACTAGCAACTGCTAGAATTTGCTTCTCAATCAGCGGGTCACAAAACTCTTGTACTGCCCCACAAACGGTACAAACCATGTGGTCATGATGTTCTTTGTGAGCTAACTCATAAATCGCATGATCACCATCAAAATGATGCTTCGAGATCAGCCCTGCTTCTTCAAATTGATTTAAGACACGGTACACAGTGGCCAAACCAATGTCTTGGCCCTTGCCTGAAAGCGTTGTATAAATGGTTTCTGCGCTCATGTGGTGAACTTCCGCTTTGGCAAGTTGCTCATACACAAGCACTCGAGGAGCAGTCACTTTGAGACCCACATCTCGAATCAGCTGCTCTATGTCTGCTTTTGTCACGACATTTTCCTATCAACTAAAGTCTGCGTGCATTGTACACGAGAGCCTAATCAACGGGCAATGCTTGCAATCAAGCTCGCATCACGTAGAATCTGAGAGAGTTTTATTTTCAAGGGGCCCCCGCGTGATCCGATTTCGAGCCTACTGCGTCCTCGCCATTCTTACCGCCGGCCTATCTGGTTGCCATATTTATCATATGCCTATTCAGCAAGGAAATTTTTTACCCGCTGAAGCCGCCTCACACATTCAAGTAGGCATGAGCGAGAAAAAGCTTATTAATAAACTAGGCGACCCTGTCTTGACGAATATCTACAAAGACCATCGTGTCATTTATGTGTATACCCTAAGACCCGCGCATCGCTGGCATGTGAGCTTCAGAAAAGCCAGAAATTCTACGGCTTACCAAAAGAATGCTTACCTCCGAAAACAGCTGATAGTTGTGCTAAAAAACAAACGTGTGGTGAGTTATCATTTTGATAGCAATCAGGCGGCTAAGGATCTCTCCATCGGTGAATGGTAGGGGATTGTTTCAAAAATCTGCTTTTCCCCTTTTCTGTGTCGAGTCTGCGCTTCCGGTGCTCACGTACTTTATGTACGTTCCGCTCCGTTGCTCGACTCTCCTTGAAAAAGAAAAAAATCATTCTTTTCGCTAACAACCCCTGCAAATCATGTTTCGAAAAGCTGCTTTTTCCCTAAAAATAAAAAAGCCCTAACCTTTTGTCATCCGAAGACAACGCAGTGACGTCGAAGACCCAGGCTTGATCCGTTGTTACGACGTAACAACTAGCGATCTTTCAAGATTTAGCCCCAACCCTTCTTCGCCTTGCTTCTTTGGGGTCTATCTCTAAAGGTCTATAAATTTCAACTCGATCGCCCTCTTCCAGCAAATCATCCAAAGCGGCTTTACGACTAAAAATACCGACTTCCAGCTGATCCATGCTTAACTCAGAGCACAGCGACAAAATACCAGAACGCTGTATAGCAATGGCAATGGTGGTCTCTGCCGTTACATTTAAAGGGATTTCCCATTGCTTATCAGGCCTTGCGTAGGCCACACAAACTGTCATTGTCTGATTCATCCATACACCTCTTTAGCTCGGTCACAAAAAGTATCTACCAAACGATTAGACACTTGATGAAAAATCGGGCCAAATAAATGTTCCATCACAAAAGAGCTAAACGAAAAACTCAGCTCAAGCACCACCAAGCAGCCACCATGCTCTTGATCTTGAAATAACCAATGCCCTTCCAATTGCTCGAACGGCCCATCTCGCAACTGTATATCGATACGATTAGGCGGCGTTAACTTATTCTCTGTCGTGAATGATTTTTCAAGTCCTGCTTTGGTAAAACCCACCCGGCCTACAACCATGTCTTTTTCATCTGATAACACATCACTTTGATGACACCAAGGCATAAATGTTTTGTAGGCTGCAATGTCATTAACTAAAACATAAATTTGTTCAGCCGTATAAGAGACTCGCCTAGCGCGTTTGATGCTATGCATGACTGTGTTTGCTCCCTGGTTATGATACACTGACTGTCTTATGGGTACTAAAAAGAAAAAAACGGCGGAGAACGTCATTTGCGACAATCGCAAAGCCAGGCATGACTACCACATTCTAGACAGCTTC
Organism: Gammaproteobacteria bacterium; assembly: GCA_024279495.1. GTDB lineage: Bacteria > Pseudomonadota > Gammaproteobacteria > JAJRRL01 > JAJRRL01 > JAJRRL01. The sequence continues at coordinate 61,658 of JAJRRL010000036.1, forward strand.
CAAGCAGGTATAGTGCTAGATGGCTGGGAAGTCAAAAGCCTAAGGGCTGGTCGCGCGCAATTAAGCGACAGTTATGTACGATTCAAAAACAGCGAAGCGTGGCTTATTGGTGCTCATTTTAGCGTGCTAAACACCATTTGCCAACACACAAAACCAGACCCCATACGCTCTCGCAAGCTACTCCTAAACCGAAAAGAAATCAATCACTTAGCTGGTCGAGTCGCTCAAAAAGGTGAAACCGTGATTCCTCTAAACCTGCATTGGTCCAGAGGGCGCGTCAAACTGAGCATCGGGCTTGCCAAGGGTAAAAAGCTTCATGATAAGCGAGAATCACTGAAAGAAAAGGCCTTGAAACTCGATAGTGATCGCCGAGGCCGTCGAGGCTAAATAGTATTTTGAAGAGAGTTTTATTGATTTAGAAAGATCCTTAGTCCGCATTTCATGCGAACAAGATGAAGTCTAGGTCCCCGACGTCATTACATTCCTGGGGATGACAAGTGGCTGGGACTATTTTATTTTGGTCGAAAATGGGGATTTGCTTCTGAATAATTTTTACCCTACACTGGGAAGACTACGAATCAAGACTTCTCGGGGGCGACTGGCTTCGACGGGGAATTCAAGATCTCTTGGTGCATGTCGAGTACGGCAACAATACACTCGTAAACTTTTGTTGCAACTTTGTAACTGCAAATGATAATCAGTTTGTTGCTCAAGGGGACGTAGCTGTAGCGTAAGCTAATAGCTAAGTTTTCTTTGCCGCTTAATACCCGGCGCAACACCATCGCTCGTGTTTGCTTGTGGGTGCGAATCCGATGGTCAGAAACACAAGACCGCATCTAGCTGATGGCCCGTCAACTAGCTGCTAGACTTAAGGGCTCGCCTGGCTAGATTCCTGACCGTCGGAATCAGCTAAGGTCAAATTGAAGACGGTGCTAAACATGTAGAGCCAAAGGTTAAGAGTCTTCGGACGCGGGTTCGATTCCCGCCGCCTCCACCAATTATTGCTAAGTGCTACTAAAGCGCGCAACCTGACTTATCAGAACCAATCATTCTGTCATACGCTTCTTTATTAAAAATCTTACTTTTTACTTTGAACCCATTTCCTTTAGAGGGCTTTTCACCCTTTATAACGCATTCATAGGTCATCATGGCGCCCAGAGCAAGTAAGAGAGCACCTAAGCAAAGCACCAAAGTAAACACTTCCGGCTGAACAACAGCAGCCGACTTAAACAGTGGCATGATCATGGCGTTGATGGGAGGGTAGAAACAAAACGCCGCTCCTGCGCTAATGCCAGCACCCAGATAAGCAGCTGCTGCACCCGAAGCCCACACAGCTAAACTGCCTCCCGAATCTGTTGGTCTAGGTGGCAACAAATGAGACTCCTGCAATCCACCATCAGAACTTTGAGCAACCACATTAAGTTTAGAATGCTGAGTTACCCCAGATGCTGTAACTAGGCAAAACTCTTTCTTAATCAGGCTTTCTCTTAAGCTATAAAAAGTATCCTCCTCAAAAACTTCAAGCATTTCACCTTGAATCTGTAATAGTGAGGGAATATTTAATGATGAGGAATCTTGAGAGCGCATGTTAGAAAAAACAAGTGTCGTGTTTAAATCTGACAAGCTTAAAGACTTTTTAAGATCGTTCTTAAACTGAATAAAAGTATAATTAGCTGGATCGGAGACAGTTATGACAAAAGGGCTAATATCTTGAGAAGACTCTCCGTAAACCCACAGTCTTCTTGTGCTATCATCAACACCTAAGTTCTGCCGCGCAATCTTCTTAAACTTCTCATTACTCTGATGAAAAAACTTTTCAATCGCTATCCTGTTTTCAGGCTGAGGAGATAAGGCGATCGCTAAACTTAACAACGTATCGCAACCCTTTGCTAGGTATTTCTCGCAATACGCAACAAGCTTTTCATTATGGGCAAAAGCTCGAATCAAACCCTCAAGAGTAGTCATTCGCATGGTCGCAAGAAGCTCGCTCAAATGAGCCTCGCGCATAATACCTTTACCTGCAATATTAGAACTTGCTGCAACCGAAAAAATCACAGGAGCCCCAGGCAAATTCAAACTTAAAGCAGGAGCTCTCATGTCAAAACGAGATGTAATTTTCAAATAAGGATAGTGATCATCCATTGTGTTACTTTCAAAGGCAATGGATTGAAAAAGATTCGAGCAAGCATAAATACCAGACTTCTTGTTGGGATCGCCATGCCAAGCCTTCTTCTGATCATCCCATAAGCCAGACAACTTATTTCTAGCGAGCGGCCTTTTCCCTAATACAAGCTTTGTTAAATCGACAATTGACTTTCTACTCACCTGATGCTCCTCGAATTTTCCGATTGCTTCATGCTCGAATTATACCATAAAAAAGAACAGAACCCTATATTGTTCAATATGATCTGATGGAGTGCAACTCTAAACAAAGCCTCTCAAAGCCCTGTCAACCTTGATTTTGGTAGCTCGAACACAGGCTCATTCAGAGAAAACGGACCAAACTGCCTAAAAATCCTTTGACCTTTTGGGCACGGTGCTAGAGCGGCGGCCAAGCCTATTCCCGCAATTAAAAAAGCCAGGCCGGCCAACATAATGGCATAAGCAACCCCTAAGGGCATGCCAGAAAACACAGGAGAGTAAGCCATACCAACAATGGAAGGATAGAAAACCCAGGGAACAGCCGTACAGACTCCTCCCAAAACAAAGGACGCCACAAGCACCCCGATATGCCAGCTTTCCGAACGCAAAGCCTTGCTAGGACGCGAAATCATATCATCAAAATGAGTGTTGATGCTGCTTAACATTTCTACAGATTCATGCCATGCAGCAATTTTTGGCAGCAACCCCTCATCAGTAAGCGTAGGCTTTTTTTTATGGTCTAGACTATCTCCAATCTCAGCCCATTTTTCTATTGCACCTACTTGCCAGGATAAGCTTCCTTTTTTAAAACGTGCGCTTAAAATCGCGCTATGCGCTGCCAGTAGATTAGAGCACCCCTGTGCTTGAGCAGCTACTAGGTCAGATAACAAAACCTGCTCATTTCCTGAAAGATTGCTTTGATCACTCAGAGACTCAATAAGAGTCGCAGTTTTCGCTCTTTTCATGATAGCCAGAGCTTCTAGCATGGCGTACATAGCCGAAGAGCCGTACCTACCAGGTGTCGCTAAAAGAGCCCTCGTATGAAAATGCCTAAGGTGTCTTTTGATGCGAACATAGCAAGTGCCTGGCTCTACCGAATTGCCATCATGCTTGTACAATCCCGACAAAAACTCGATTTGACCGTTTGACTCAAGCGCCAAAGGCAATCCCCACATCTCATTTAGATGGCGTATGCTGGAATCTCCTAAAGCATAACCTGTATTAACTTCAAACTGCCTTGTGTAGGCAATTGATTCGGCAGTCGACAAAACGCTTGACTCATCAACACTGAATGCCTTCAGCCGCCTTCGGGCTTCTGGCGCCTCAAGTTGAACAATATGTTTATTAATCTCATCTGGCTGCACTTTCGTTTGCTCAAGCAAAACCTGCCGTCTGGATTCAATGGCCAAACGAGCAGCCAAATCCCTTAGATCTTCCGATAGATCATATAAGGCTGAGCGCCACTGACCACGAGTATTGAACATTCCATTAGGCTTAATTGGGCCCTTAAACACATTGCTTGTTAAATCCAAACGAGACATACCAAAACACCTTGATTCATCGATAATGCCTCTTTGTTATACCACCTGACTCAAAAATAACCAAACTAAATATCCTGCCGGCCTAAAAGAAGACAGGAATAAGGGAACGTGATACCGTAACAGACTGATAATACAAGGAGATTGCCGTGCCAACACTATCATCCAAGCTCAAAGATGGTCACCACTCCTTTAAAAAAAAATACGCAGAAGGCTCGCACTCCATAATAAAAGAACTCTCAGAAAACGGCCAAAAGCCAGAAATCATGGTCGTTTCCTGCTCCGATTCTCGCGTTGACCCAGCCTTGATTCTGCAATGCAACCCTGGGGATCTTTTTGTTGTCCGAAATGTAGCCAACATTATTCCTCCCTACTGCAATAATCATGATCACCACGGGGTAAGTACAGCGCTAGAATACGGTGTCAGATACCTAAAAGTCAGCCACTTGATCATCATTTCTCATAGCCAGTGCGGAGGAATTCAAGCCCTGATGGACCCTAACTCGGTAGAAGGCAGCGACTTTATCTCAGACTGGATGTCCTCCGTAAAACCGGAAGAGCCTCTCCCTAACTGCGCTAACGAATGCGCAAAGATAGCCATGCAGCAATCACACAAACACTGCTTAGGGTTTCCATGGATTAAAGAACGCCTTTCCACAGGTGAGCTATCGATTCATCGCTGGTTTTTTGATATCACCGATGGATCGCTATCATGCTATGACGAAGAATCTGACACGTTCATGCCCTTTGATGGCAAGCTTAATGATACTTAAAGCCAATGAAACAAATGCTGTGCCTCACCAAGCAAACCTATAAGCAAGCCGGCCTTTAACAACAACATCCACCAGGCTTTTCGCTTCATGCGGTAATACCCAACCAAAAAAGAAATGGGATGAGTCCAAGCAATGTGCCGCATGATGGTTTTTGTGACTCGAACCGGCTTACCAAACATCGGGTTTTCATGAATCGACACATCAGGGTGATGATTCCCTTCAATAATAATGCCTGTGCCATGCGTAATAGGCTCATTGATATCCACGCAATTTACATCGAAGCCAACCAACTTCATTCCCAATACACGCGATGCATGACACAACATACGGGCATTTTTTCTATGTAATTTTTTCTTCCCAAGAGATTTCATTGTGCCGCCACGTGTGGAGTTACACGAAAAGCACACCTCGATTTTTTCACCGTCTTTGGGGGTAGACTCTAACGTTAAGTTTAAAGTCTTTAGCTTGAAATCAGTTTCTGCGTCCAGTTCAATAGGCCCTTGCGATAAATCTGTGTACTCTTTTCGACGCTTGTTTTCAGCCTCCACCAATTCTTTTATCGTATGCTCACCATCGCCTATCACAGCCGAGGGAAAACGTTCTACCACACCAATCACACGGTGTTGGAAAATCAACACACGAAAAGAACGATAACCCCCATGAAACTCTTCGACAGTACTGGCAACTCTATTTTTCTCATAGCAAAGTTGAACATGGTTTCTTAGCACTTTTTCATTAGTGATATAGCAAAGAACATTCTCTCCAGCTGACGTCATTTGAACAGGCTTAGCAACCAACGGATAGTTTACCGTAGATAGTAAATCCCAAGCATCTTCTTTATCTGGCTTTACCAAAATAGCTTTTGGCACAGGGAAACCATAACTCGCCAAAATCTGATTCATGAAATATTTGTGGGTGGCTATCGAGGTATTTGTCACACGATTATAAGGCGACATAGTGCCTCTAAAATAAAAATTTTCTCTCATTAATTTGATAACAAAAAAATCGTTGCCTTCCGAGAGCTCTGTAGAAAAACCCAATTCCTTGGCAGAACGAAGATACATTTGGATGCTGTAGCTCATACACGTCCCTTTACTAGATCCGTTATGAGGATGGTAACAAATACTGAGAGGCGTTGCACTTTCTAAAAAATGGGGTGGACGATGGGACTTGAACCCACGACGACTGGAATCACAATCCAGGGCTCTACCAACTGAGCTACGCCCACCGCGACAGTATTGAATTCTTAACTACGAAAAGGCGCTTTTCACTGCTTTCGAAAGAATACAATTATAACTTAAAAACACCAAAAATGGTGCGCCTGGCAGGACTCGAACCTGCTACCCTCGGCTTAGAAGGCCGATGCTCTATCCAAATGAGCTACAGGCGCCTGCTATTTGGTCGGGGTAGAGGGATTCGAACCCCCGACATCCTGCTCCCAAAGCAGGCGCGCTACCAGACTGCGCTATACCCCGATTTAAGGTACTAACTTAGATGGAGCATCATAATCGGGCTGCAAGCATACGTCAATGGATTCGTGTAAAAAAACATCTACTTCTTAGGTGCCGCAGATATCTCTGCATATGTTAGACTTTCAGCTTCAAATACACTTAATTTGGACAGATTCATGACAACCGAACTTTCTTCGCTTATTCATTCCGCTTTTGAACAGCGCGCCGACCTTTCACAAACCAACTGCCCAGCAGACATTAAAAATGCCATCATGGAAGCACTGCATGGCCTCAACGATGGCAGCTACCGAGTCGCCACTCAAAACGCTGAAGGTCACTGGATCATCCATGACTGGCTTAAAAAAGCCATTTTGCTCTACTTTAAAACGCATGAAAACCGACCCATCAATGCAGGATTCACTCAATTTTTTGACAAAGTCCCTCTTAAATATAACGCTGAATACACGCCCGACATGACCACTCAAGGTGCTCGTATTGTACCTGGCGCATTGGTGCGCTTTGGATCCTACATTGCAAAAAACACCGTTCTCATGCCTTCTTATGTCAACATAGGCGCCTATGTCGATGAAGGCACTATGGTAGACACCTGGGCAACTGTGGGTTCTTGCGCACAAATTGGAAAGAATGTTCATCTCTCAGGTGGTGTTGGTATTGGCGGTGTCTTAGAACCCCTTCAAGCCAACCCAACCATCATTGAGGACAACTGCTTCATTGGAGCAAGGTCTGAAGTCGTTGAAGGCGTCATCGTAGAACGTGGCTCTGTGATTGCCATGGGTGTATTCATCAGCCAAAGCACTCCTCTCTATCATCGTGAAACAGACACAGTCTCCTACGGGCGCGTTCCCGCAGGGTCTGTGGTCATTCCCGGATCACTACCAGCAAGCAATGGTAAATACAGCAAAGCTGCTGCCATCATCGTCAAACAAGTAGATGAAAAAACCAGAGCAAAAACCGCTGTGAATGATCTCTTGCGCGAAGCGGGTGAATCGTGAACAACCCTGTTATTGAGCTAGCGAAAACACTCATCGAGCGCCCTTCTGTCACCCCTCTCGATGAAGGCTGCCAAACACTGATCGCCGAGCGGCTCATCCCACTGGGTTTTTCTGTAACAGACTATTCACACGAAGCTGTGACTAACACATGGTATTCCCATGGCGAAGGTGAACCCGTTTTTGTGTTAGCAGGACATACGGATGTCGTTCCAGCTGGCGATGATAAAGCATGGTCTACCCCTCCTTTCGAGCCACATTGCATTGACGGATACCTGCATGGCAGAGGCGCCTGCGATATGAAAGGCTCTGTAGCAGCCATGGTTGTCGCTCTAGAACGTTTTATTAGTGCTTATCCGAATCACCCAGGCACAATAGCGCTCGCCCTAACCAGCGATGAAGAAGGCGATGCCATACATGGTATGCGACATCTCATTGAGCAATTGCCCACTTGGGAGGACGTCACCATTTTAACGGGTGAACCCACCTCCTCCAATGCGTTAGGCGATACCATGAAACCAGGACGTCGAGGGTCCATGCATGGCACAATCACCGTACACGGAAAGCAAATGCACGCAGGCTACCCTGAAGCCAATAAGAACAGCATCCACTTAAGCGCAAGCATTTTAGAAGCTTTAAACACCTTAAACTGGCCTGCTTCTGATGGCTTTCAAGAAACAAACATACAATGCTATGCTATTCATGCTGATGCTGGGGCCACTAATGTGATCCCTGGGGAAACGATTCTACATTGGAATTGTCGTTATGGCATCACCCCAACGTCAGATCAACTCATCGCAGAAATCAAGCAAGCTCTCGATAACACAGGCGTGCCACACAGCTTAGCTATTTCTGTCAGCTCCAATCCTTTTGTCACAAAAGAAGGTGCGCTTTCTAAAGCGCTTGCCAAAGCTGTTGAAACCCACACAGGCTTACGCATTAATCCCTCCACCACTGGCGGTACCTCAGACAGTCGTTTTTGGGCAGCAAAAGGATGCCCTGTCATCGATTTTGGCCCACTAAATACAACAATCCATCAAGTGAATGAAAAGGTTTTGATGGATGATTTAATCACCCTAAGCCACATTTATGAGTCAACTCTTCAAGAATTATCCAAAGTGCTTTCCTGATCTTCCTGGCCTTGCTGGGCCTGACCTTCCTGGGTATCTAAAGAATCTGTTGACTCGGCCTCGCTCTGATGCCATAAGCTCTCTGCTCGGTCGGCTTTCTTATCCCACCGAGGAGCATCACGATGAAGTACGCCTGCAATAACAGAAGCTGTCACACTTACCACAAAAAGTATGGCAGCAAGCGTTATGTAAACTGACATTAGCGAACCCTTGCCTATAAGAACTGCAATCCCTATAGGGAGCAACATTGCAACAAAGGAAGCACATGCTGTAACCGTAGAAAAACGTTTTATTGACTTGTTTTTCTCTACCTCAGAAGTGGCTACCCCCCAAGCCAAAAGGAAGTTGGCATTTATGCTGCAGCGGTCAAGAGTACTTCGCATCATTTGATACGTGAGCTTAGGTTCAGGCTCGCTTTCTTCTAAAGAAACTGACGTCTCACCTCTTTCTTCTGAAGTAACTGGTGCTTCACCTCCTTCTTCTTTACATGCCGCTACCTTATCTTTTCGATATAGAGCTATCGCCTGCGTTTTCTCTTTCCTATGCAAGCGCTTTAATTGCGAAAACCACTTCCTGGATTCCTCCACATGATCTCTCACTAGGTATCCGCTTCGCTCAGATTTATCCAAACTAATTTGCTCTTTCAAACCAGTCATGAACTCATACAAACTCTCTGCACAAGAAAATATTGGTTCTATTTTTTCAAGTAATTCCTGATCCTCAACCCTGGGATCTCCCAAGCGATGATACTCTTGCCACAAACGTGCAAGCTTAAAGATATCCTCACTCTGATTTTCGAGCTTGAAGCTTTCTAAAGAATCAGGTGACTTCTCATAACTCTTGGTTTCTTCATTGTAAATGTCATAGCTGACATTAGTTTTTCGACCAAACGTACAATCATGAAAACAAGCGGTCATTTGCTCTGACAGCTTTTCTTGTTTTTCAGTATTTGATTGCTCATTTTTCTTCAACGTATACACCTTTTACTATAAAGTCGCATCTATTAGATAATTATAGCAAAAAACAACAGGATAAGAAGCCCCCCTCTTTTAGTAACTTGTTTTACAATAAAAAAAGCCAGCACAAGGCTGGCTTTTAGCTCTAAAGAATAGTTCTTTAGAAGAAGTAAGCAACACCTGCTTGACCAGACATGAAGAACTGAACAACATCTGTGTTATCAACATCTTTACCGTAATTAACAGGCATGATGCGAGCAAAGAATTGCACGTTATTGTTTGGCTCATAAGCTAAACCTACGTATGCACCTAGGTCATAGGGATGTCGGTTAGCGTAAGTACTGTTACCTGCTGTGTGGAAACTACCAATATCTGATAGGAAAGCATAACCACCCATCACACCAACAGAAGCGTATACGTGTGAACGTAGAGCCTGTCTTACACCAAAGTAACCATTCAGAAGGTAAGCTGTTGAATGCTCATCTGTATCGCTAGTACGAACGATACCAACATCAACACCAGCTTCAAAAACGTGATTCTTCGCTACAACGCCAGCACCGTAAGAGCTGTCTAGAGCAGAGTTATAGTTAAAAGCAACACCATAACGTACGTTATCGTTATGAGTTGAAGTAGATTTTGCAGCCATTGCGCCACCGAAAGCTACAGTAGATGACAAAGCAGCCACTACTAGAGTTGTTTTAAATTTGGACATGTTATTCTCCTTGAAAATATGGTCCCAAAAACCAAAAATGGCACAATAACACACTGAATTAAGCGTGTCCAATCAATAGGTTAAGTGCCCTGAAAAAGAACAGCCTCTCTCTTAGGCATTAAAGAACCAAGTCATACCCATCTGCCCTTTTTCAAAGGGCAGAAAGTACTCATAGCCTGCATAATTCCATAGCTCACAGGCATGACACATACAAAAATCCCGCTCAAAGGCGGGATTTTTAATCAATTTGGTAAGACGTTTATTCCCAACCAGTGATCTTTCGCAAACCGTCTGCAATATCAGCAGGTGAATTTACCGTATGAACACCAGCTGCTTGCAACGCTGCAAATTTTTCTTGCGCCGTGCCTTTACCACCTGAAATAATCGCACCAGCATGGCCCATGCGTTTTCCAGGAGGAGCTGTTACACCAGCAATATAAGACACAACAGGTTTCTTCACATGCGCCTTAATGTACTCAGCAGCTTCTTCTTCAGCAGTACCACCAATCTCACCAATCATCACAATAGCTTCTGTTTGAGGATCATCGTTAAACAATGCCAAAGCTTCTATGAAGTTCATCCCACCAACAGGATCTCCACCAATACCAATACAGGTAGATTGCCCAAAACCGGCAAGCGTTGTTTGATTAACGGCTTCGTAGGTTAACGTACCTGAACGAGAGACAACACCCACTTTACCTGGCATGTGAATATGACCTGGCATGATGCCAATTTTACATTCACCCGGTGTAATAACACCTGGGCAGTTTGGACCAACAAGAACCGTATCAGGGTATTCTTTCATGACTTGGCGTACTTCAACCATGTCTAGCACAGGAATACCTTCTGTGATACACACAATCAGCTTAATACCAGCTGTTAAGGCTTCAAGAATAGAGTCTTTACAAAAAGCTGCTGGCACATAAATCATGGTTGCATCAACTGGCCCTGCTGCTACCGCATCAACTACACGATTATAAACAGGCAAACCTAAGTGTGTTGTGCCTCCCTTACCTGGAGTAACGCCGCCGACCAATTGAGTACCATAAGCAATCGCTTGCTCTGAATGATAGGTACCATGCTTTCCTGTAAAGCCTTGGCAAATCACGCGTGTGTCTTTGTTTACTAAAACGCTCATTTTTTTCTCTCCTACGCTACTATGTCTGTTACTGCTTTTGCTGCTTCAGTCAAATCGTTTTTGGCCACGATAGACAAACCACTTTTCTCTAAGATAGCAGCACCTTCTTTGCATCGATTACCCTGCAATCGAACAACGACAGGAATAGAAATACCTACTTGCTCCACTGCTTTGATAATACCGTCAGCAATCATATCGCAACGCACAATGCCGCCGAAAATATTCACGAAAATAGCTTTAACGTTGCTATCTGAAACAATCAATTTAAATGCTTCAGTCACTCGCTCTTCAGTAGCGCTACCGCCCACATCCAAGAAGTTAGCTGGTGAACCACCATGCAACTTAATGATATCCATGGTTGCCATCGCCAAACCTGCACCATTCACCATGCATGCAATGTTACCTTCAAGTGGAATGTAGTTTAAATCCCATTTTCCAGCTTCTGCTTCACGCGGGTCATCTTGCGTAATATCTCGCAACTCTGCTAAATTAGGATGGCGAAACAAAGCATTCTCATCGAGGCTCACTTTGCAATCAAGACAAATGATTTTATCGTCTTCTGTTCTAACCAAAGGATTGATTTCTAACATCGCCATGTCATTTTTCATGAATGCTTCATATAATTTAGTCACCACTACCACAAACTGACGAAGCAATACTTTTGGCAAATCCATTCGAAAGAAAAGATCACGGATCTGGTATGCCTGAAGACCCACGGCTGGGTTTACTTCTATTTGAATGATTTTTTCAGGTGTTTTTTCAGCCACCTCTTCAATGTCCATGCCACCTTCTGTGGAAGTCATCACAATCACTCGTCTAGAAGAACGATCTACCAACATACTAAGGTAATATTCCTCTTTAATCGAAGAAGGCGATTCAATCAAGATAGTGTTGATCGGCTGACCCTTTTCATCGGTTTGGTGAGTGACCAAACGCTCCATTTCAAATATCTCTCTTACAGCTGTGTTTAACTCATCTTTACCTGAGACTAAACGCACACCGCCCGCTTTACCACGACCACCCGCATGGACTTGCGCCTTAACAACATAACGATCTCCATCGATCTTATCAGCAACACGAGCCACTTCATCAAGTGATGTCACCACTTCACCGTATGGTTTCGGTACTCCGCACTCTGCTATCAGAGCTTTCGCTTGGTATTCATGTAGATTCATACATTTCCTCTTTCTTTAGTTAAACAGACAATAACATCCTTGCTGGATCTTCCAATAATTGCTTGATGGTTGACAAGAATAACACAGCTTCTCTTCCATCAATGACTCGATGATCGTAAGACAATGCAACATACATCATGGGTCGAACAACCACTTCATCGTTTATCACAACAGCTCGCTTCACAATATTATGCATACCTAAAATAGCTGTTTGTGGTGGATTAATGATAGGCGTTGACATCATAGAACCAAATGTACCGCCATTGGTAATCGAGAACGTTCCGCCAGTCAAATCATCAAAAGTTAATTTCCCATCTTTGGCTGCCACTGCATATTGCATAATACCGCCTTCAACATCAGCCATAGACATGGCTTCGACATTACGCAAAACAGGTACTACCAAACCACGAGGACTACCGATAGCAACACCGATATCGCAATAGTCATGATACAAAATATCAGTACCGTCGATGGATGCATTCACAGCTGGGTAACGCTGCAAGGCTTCCACAACAGCTTTCACAAAAAATGACATGAAGCCTAAGCGTGCGCCATGTTTTTTCTCGAAAGACTCTTTGTATTTTGACCTTAATTCCATCACAGGTTTCATATCAACTTCATTAAACGTAGTGAGAATCGCTGCTTCATGCTGAACTTGAACCAAACGTTCTGCAATACGCTGCCTTAGTCGAGACATGGGCACACGTTTCTCTGTACGCAAACCAGCAACAGGTAAATCCTGAGCAACCGCTTGTGAGCTGCCTTTAGTAGCTGCGTCTACATCTGCTTTTGTGAGACGTCCACGATTTCCTGTACCTGCCAAAGTAGAAGCATTCACTCCTGCTTCACCGGCATGACGACGAACAGATGGGCCCGCTGGTGATGCTCCTTGCGAAGCCTGCGACGGTGCTGATTCTTCAGCCGGTTTGGAATCAGCCGGTGTTTCTTGCACCTCACCTTCTGTGATCACAGCAATGACTTGCTCTGCATCAACCACGCCACCTTCTTCAAACAAAATCTCTGACACTATGCCTGAGCAAGGAGCAGGTACTTCAAGCATGATTTTATCTGTTTCCAGATCAACCAAATTTTCTTCTCGAACAACTGTATCGCCCACTTTTTTATACCACTTTGCAATCGTTGCATCGGCTACTGACTCAGGCAATATTGGCACCTTGACTTCAAAAGACATGACTCACTCCTCTTTATATATTCGTTAATCGCCCTTTAATAATGGGCGTTCACCAAAACCAAACGAGGTGTCTAAAGCCTCATTCACTAATTTAGCTTGCTGAATTTTATGCAAACCTATGTAACCTGTCGATGGCGCAGCAAAGGATTCTCGACCCACGTAATCAAGCTTTTGACCGTCTTGCATGGAAGACAAAATACGATGCCTTGAGACAAACCAAGCTCCTTGATTAACTGGTTCTTCTTGGCACCACACTACTTGTTCTGTCGATGCGTATTTTGCTAACTCAGCACGCAGTTCATCGTAAGGAAATGGGTATAGCTGCTCGACTCGAACAATGGCTATATCGGTGATCTTACGCTCACGACGAGCCTCTAACAGATCGTAATACACTTTACCGCAACACAAAATAACACGTTTCACAGAAGACGCTGGAATATCATCGATCTCTGGAATCACCAACTGCAACTCGCTACTCGACAATTCCTCTAGTGTTGAGGTCGCTAAACGATGTCTCAACAAACTTTTAGGTGTCATGACAATTAACGGTTTCCGGAAAGTACGGTGCATTTGTCGTCTTAACAAATGATACATTTGAGCAGGCGTCGTTGGCACCATGATTTGCATGTTGTCTTGAGCACCCAATTGCAAAAATCTCTCGAGTCTTGCTGATGTATGTTCTGGTCCTTGACCTTCATAGCCATGCGGCAAAAGCATCACAAGAGCACACAAACGTCGCCATTTTTGCCAACCTGAACTGATAAATTGATCGACAATCACTTGCGCTACATTGTAGAAGTCACCAAATTGCGCTTCCCAAACCACTAGTTTTTCAGGCTCTGCCAAGCAATAACCGTATTCAAAACCTAAGGCGCCAGATTCATTGAGTTCTGAATCATAAATACTAACTTTATTTTTGAATAACTTTTTAAGAGGCGTGTACTCCTCTCCTGTTTGGTGATCATACCAAGTGGATTGGCGATGCGAGAAAGTACCTCGACGACTATCTTGACCAACCATTCGAACAGCATAACCTTCATCAGCCAAGGTAGCATAAGCCATTAACTCACCAAAACCCCAGTCCATCGGCTTCTCGCCTCTAGCCATCGCTTGGCGTGATTGAACAACCATGCCAACCTGTTTTTGCATGTTAAAGCCTTCAGGAATAGCAAAGGTTAATTCAGCCAACTCAAGCAAACGCTTATGCGAACATTGTGTGCTGTACTCAGAACGCCACGATTGGCCAATATAAGGTGACCACGCTTTTTCATAAGCCTTTACCAAACCCTCTAAGTGTGAAGGAAGCAACGAATCTCCGGCATCTAGCAACTGACGTACTTCTTTTTCCCAAGCCACTACTTCAGCTTTTGAGCACACGCTTTCTTTACTCAAAGCATCTGCATAAAGAGAAGCCGAACGAGGGTGTTGTCGGATAATCTGGTACATCTTCGGCGCTGTCGCTGATGGCTCATCTGCTTCTTGATGACCTTGACGACGATAGCCCACCAAATCAATCACGACATCTTTGTGGAATCGCATACGGTAATCCATGGCAAGTTTTGCAACAAACAAAACCGCATCTAAATCATCTGCATTCACATGAAAAACAGGTGCATCAATAATTTTTGCTGCATCAGCACACGTTAGAGATGAACGCGTGTCTCGATGGTCATAAGTTGTAAATCCAATCTGGTTGTTGGTGATAAGATGAATACTGCCGCCCACTCGATGAGATCGGGTTTGAGACATATTGAATGCCTCCATCACCACGCCTTCACCAGCAAAAGCAGAATCACCATGCAGCACAATAGGCAGTGCATAATTTTCTGATATTGATTCTTTCTGCCGATCTTGGCGCGCACGAACAGAACCCGTTAACACTGTTGATATATATTCTAAATGTGACGGATTAAACAGCAAAGATAAATGCATTGGCCGACCATCGACCGTAGTATCCATTGAATAACCACGATGGTATTTAAGATCGCCCGAGGTATCACCAAAATCTTTTGGCCCTTGGAAATCGTCATACAGCTCTTGCGAAGGCAATCCCAACAGGTTAAGCAAGACATTGACTCGCCCCCGGTGAGCCATACCAAGAATCACTTCTTCTGTACCAAACGAAGAAGCCATTCTGATCAAATAATCTAAAAGCGGGATCATTGAATCTAAACCTTCAACTGAAAAACGCTTCTGACCAACGTATTTTTTGTTGAGGTAACGCTCTAAGGTATCAGTTGCTACCAATTTTTTAAGTGCCTGCCTGCGAACATCGTTATCAAGAGATGTCTGAGGAATCACCTTTTCTAGCTGCTCTCTTAACCAATCACGCTCTTCTCGGTTCACCATTCGATTAAAATCATGACCGACTGTATCAACATAAATACGCTGGCATTGAGCAACAATATCTCGCAATGATGCTTGCATTTCAGGAAGCATACCACGCGTTAAAAAGGTTTGATTTAAAGCTTGATTAGAAAGCCCGTAAGCCGATAACTCAAACTGCCCTGCCTGCTTAACAAAAGTTGCATTTTTTAAAGGGTCAACCTTCGCAACTGTAAACCCAAGGTCTCGATAATCCTCAATGAGGCGATCAACGGATGATTGAAGCGAGCTTTCAGATGGTGCAACAGCCACTTTAGGAGCGCCTGCCATTTGCTTGAACTGTTCTCGAATAAGCGTATGAGAATAGTCAGGGCCTGCGGCTTTCACATCAACAAAAAAAGAATACCAAGGGCCTTGCATCGACGTGGGGTCTTCTAAAAATTGCTCATACAAAGCTTCGATATATTCAGCGTTTGCCCCAGACAAATAGGAACTCTCTAAAAACTCCTTCATAATTGAGTCAGTCATTGTTTTTTATCACTCTATAGTTTTTGTGGATTAGGAGCGCAACAAAGCATCTCCTGGGTTAATACATTAATGGTGTTTAGCTAGCCTCTTCTTCGTCAGTCATCACCATTTCTTTATGCAACTCTGCAATGGCTTTTGTTGGATTCAAACCTTTAGGGCAAACCCGCACACAGTTCATGATGACTCGACATCTAAAGGCTGCAAATGCGCCGCGTAATTCATCCAAGCGCTCTGCTTTTGCATCATCACGTGAATCTTTAACGAAACGACAAGCCGCCAACAAAGCAGCAGGCCCTAAAAATTTATCGGGGTTCCACCAAAAAGAGGGGCACGCTGTGGTGCAGCAAGCACATAAAATACATTCATACAAACCATCTAGCTCATTACGTTCTTCGGGTGTTTGCTTGCGTTCTTTATTGGCTGGCGCCATTTTTTTGCATTTTAAGTAAGGGTTGACCTTATGTAATTGATCGTAGAACTGTGTCATATCAACGATCAAGTCTCGGATAATTGGCAAGCCGGGAAGCGGTCTTAACACCACTTTATCGGGTAGTTCATCAAGCCGTGTCACGCAAGCCAAACCATTCACGCCATTGATGTTCATACCATCAGAACCGCACACACCTTCACTGCAAGAAAAACGAAAACCAATGTCTGGGTTTTTTTCTTTAGCATGCAACAAAGCATCAAGCAGCATTTGGCCTTTCACATCAGCCAAATTGACATCATAATCTTTAAGCTTAGGTTTTTTATCTTCGCCGGGGCAATAACGGCTGATTGACAGAGTCATTGTGCGATTGTCTTGCGTAGCCATGACTACTCCCTCTCTTGCAATTCAAATGGTTCAACGTGATGAGGTGTCATATTAACTGGCCGCTTACCCATTCTACCATCAGCAAAATAAATGGTATGAGCAAACCAATCAGCATCATTACGTTCTGTGTAATCGACCCGACTATGAGCGCCGCGACTTTCAACACGTTTAAAAGCACTCACTGCTGTGGATTTAGCTGTTGCAAGCAAGTTGCCTAGCTCTAAAATTTCAATGAGTGAGTAATTAAAGACTTCTGTTTTATCTGGTGTGTATACATGCTTATAACGCTCGCAAAGCTCCTCGATTTTTCTCAAACCAGATTCCATTTGAGGCCCATCTCGGAACACACCAAAATCAGTTTCCATGGTGGCGCGAAGCTCAGCTCGAATCCCAACAACAGACTCTCCGGAATCTCGTGCCTTAATGGATTCAAGACGCGTAATAGAAGCTTCCAAAGCACCTATATCAGGCGTACCAAAACCAGCATCCGCTAATGTTGGAGCCAGATGCAAGCCACATGCTCTTCCGTAAACGACAATATCGAGTAGGGAGTTAGTACCGAGGCGATTAGCGCCATGTACTGATACACAAGCACATTCACCCGCTGCATAAAGACCCGCAATGATTTGGTCTTCACCCTTGTCATCTAGAGTCAGCACTTGACCATTAATATTTGTTGGTATGCCACCCATTAGATAGTGAGCAGTTGGCCTCACAGGGATTGGAGCAACAACAGGATCAACACCAGCGAAGCGTCTGGATATCTCACAGATGGTTGGTAACTTTGAGTGCAAGACATCGGCACCCAAATGATCCATCTTCAAATACAAATAATCTTTGTTAGGTCCGCAACCTCGACCTTCTTTTACTTCGAGGTACTCAGCACGAGACACCTTATCGCGACAATCTAAATCTTTTAACACAGGAGAGTAACGTTCCATGAAACGCTCGCCTTCGGAGTTGATGAGATAGCCTCCCTCTCCTCGACAGCCTTCTGTAATCAAACAACCAACGCCTGCAATTCCAGTTGGATGAAACTGCCAAAACTCCATGTCTTGAATAGGCAGCCCTGCTCGAAGAGCCATACCTAAACCATCGCCTGTGTTTGTGTAGGCATTACTCGTGGTTTCGTAAATTTGACCGGCTCCCCCGGTAGCCATAATCACTGCTTTTGCTCGGAAAAAGACAAGCTCACCTGTCTCAACGCATAAAGCCGTGGCGCCTGCTATTGCGCTGCCATCTTCTGTGCGAATCAAATCAAGCACTGACCATTCAGGGAAAAAGTGAGTCCCTGCTTCAATGTTTTTTTGATACAACGTGTGTAAAAGAGCATGGCCTGTTCTGTCTGCAGCAGCACAAGCGCGCTTTACTGGACGCTTGCCGTTATCTTGTGTGTGTCCACCAAAACCACGTTGGTAAATCATACCGTTATCATCTCGAGAAAACGGTAAACCCATGTGCTCTAACTCAACGATAGTGGCAGGAGCTTCTTTACACATGTATTCAATGGCATCTTGATCACCCAGGTAGTCTGCACCATTCACTGTATCGAACATGTGCCATTGCCAACAATCTTCCATGGTATTACCCAAAGCTGCAGCAATGCCACCTTGAGCTGCCACAGTATGTGAACGAGTTGGAAACACCTTTGAAAGCACAGCAACTTTGTGATCACCTGATTCAGCAAGCGCCAAAGCAGCTCGCATACCGGCGCCACCGGCACCAATGATGATGGCATCAAAACGTTTTTCTGTCACACCCATGTGTTATATCACCTTTGTTTGTCTGCGATGATTATTGAACCATCAACAATAATGCCCACAGCCCTATCGCTGCCAACACTAAAATAACGAGTATCTGCAATAAGCAGCGCAAGCCGGCAGACTTCACGTAATCCGTAAAGACTGTCCATAAACCTATCCACGCATGCCATAAAATACTGGCTACCGTGAGTAACGTCGCGACTTTTACCCATGTATGAGCAAATAAAGCTTGCCACGCTATGTGCGTGTTAAGGTGAGGGCAAAACAAACGGGGCATCATAAGAAAGGTATACGCAAAGATAATGATTGCTGTAACGCGTTGAGCCAGCCAATCTTGAACACCTCGGCGAGATAGTCGATTTACCATAACCATACCCCCACAAAGACAGCCCACAGAAAAGCAACAAACAGAACAAGCCAAGCGCTTATTTTACCTGCTGTAAACGAATTTGAGAGAATATGAGCATCCATCAAAAGATGACGCAAGCCCGCCACAATGTGATAGCCCACAGAAGCAAGCAATATCCAAAGCAACACCCGCATGGATGGTTGACTCAAGCAATGAAGCATCGACGCATAAGCAGATGCATCAGACAATACATGCCCTAACATCCAAAGCAACATTGGCAAGAAAAAGAAAATCAAAACGCCTGTTATGCGATGACCTATAGAGATAATCGCGGTGACAGGAAACCGCATTGACAACACATTTAAATTAACTGGTCTTTCCCTTTTCACCAGAACACCCCACCTGTCTGATTATTTCAAAGTTGTGGTTAATCGATAGGCAAAACACAGAGGCTTTGCTCTTTCTTAATGATCCATATTTAACCACAAAGGTGGATTATACAGCAATCAACTAAGAACTCAAACGCGTTTTTTTTGCACATATTGAGCACTAAGGAGTATAAGTAAAAACCCACCAGCACGACCCTTAGGATAGCTTATCCCATCAATAAGAACCAGTAGGCAAGATTGACCAAAAATGGGTTATTTCTTTCCACACCCAGAGCCCCCAGGCTTTGCAAAAAAAGCTGGACTTATATATATTTGGGTGGCATGTTCTCTCATGCACTATTTCATAGCCAAGGAGTCATTCAATGACCGACCGTAAAGCAACGCTTACCTTCAAAGATAAACAACACAATTCTTATAGCGCTTCTTTCCCAATTTACTCTGGCACTCTCGGTTATGACGTCATCGACGTTAGCTCTCTTGGCAAAGAAGGCATCTACACCATCGATGCTGGCTTTCATGCAACGGCAGCCTGCAAATCAAGCATTACCTACATAGATGGTGGCAAAGGCACTCTACTTTACCGTGGCTACCCCATCGATCAACTCGTCGAAAAAGCTGATTTCACCGATATCGGTTATCTTTTACTCCATGGTGAATTACCAAACAAAACTCAAAAATCCGACTTCTTAGGGTTGATTTTGGATCACATGAACCTACACGAACAAATGAGCTGCTTTTTTAGTGGCTTCCGTCGTGATGCTCACCCAATGGCCATCATGGTTGGCGTGGTTGGAGCAATGTCAGCCTTCTATCATGATTCTCTAGACATCAAAAACCCAGATCATCGCAATCTATGCGCCATCCGCCTGATTGCAAAAATGCCTACTATTGCTGCTATGTCGCACAAATACTCCATCGGCGAACCTTTCATGCACCCTCGTCACGATATGGGTTATGCCGAAAACTTTCTTCATATGATGTTTGGTACACCTTACGATGAATCTGCTCCCGACCCTGTCTTGGTCCGCGCCATGGATCGTATCTTTACCCTACATGCTGATCACGAACAAAATGCCTCAACCACAACCGTTCGAGCGGCTGGATCAACAGGTGCTAACCCCTTTGCCTGTATCTCTGCAGGTATCGGCGCTCTGTGGGGACCTGCTCACGGCGGCGCAAACGAGGCTTGCTTGCGCATGCTGATGGAAATCGGCGATGAGAAAAATATCCCTGAATTCATCGCAAGAGCAAAAGACAAAAACGACCCCTTCCGCTTAATGGGCTTTGGACATCGAGTCTATAAAAACTACGATCCTCGAGCTACAGTCATGCGGCGCACCTGTCATGAAGTTCTCGATGCTGTTGGTCGCCATGACGATCCGCTCATCAAACTAGCCATGAGCTTAGAAAAAATTGCACTGGAAGACGATTACTTTATTGAAAAGAAACTCTACCCGAACGTCGACTTCTACTCCGGCATTACTCTAAACGCAATGGGCATTCCAACCAGCATGTTCACTGTGATTTTTGCTCTAGCTCGAACCACCGGCTGGATATCGCAATGGACAGAAATGGTTCAAGATCCAAATGCTCACCTAGTTCGACCACGACAGCTCTACATCGGCAAAGACAAGCGTGATGTACCTCCTGCTGAGGAATGGTAGCATCCCAAAAGGTGCCCAAAAACTCACCTGAACAATAACTTACCTTTCCTTTTAGCCAAAAGTTGGCTGTATTTACCCTGTAATAAAGCCAAAAACTGGCGTTATTTACCCCGTATTTTAGCCATTTACTTGAAATTTTCTTTGGAAACAATAGCTTATGTTTTTATAAGAAGAGCTCGGAAAAACCTTCCCTTTGGCCTGAAGATATCATCAGCTCCCCTAAGCTATGAGAGGCAGGTTCTTAGTGTTCCTTTCTATTTAATTCAGCAACTTCCTCGCTTACTAAAAGAAACCATGGCGCTCATTCAAAGAGATACGCCTCATAAACAATAAGGTGCTTAAAATAAATACTTTACTTTCAACACCTTAAAGTGACTATTAAACGGAAGAATTAATTAGCTTGAATCCCGGCCTTTTAAGATTACATTAATATTCAGCCTCTATACTGTGCCTATTCGATCACTAGGTATACTTGATATGGCTCCACGACCCGGTCCACACGAAAACCCACGAAAAAAACGTGCGCATTCGTCTGCATCGATAGATTCACCTCCTTCCTCACCGCAGGAGTGTTTCCAAACAAAGCCCGTTACCGGGATAGGTCCGCTTAAATCTAATCTCGGCGCAAATGCAGAAGAAACAATCACTACTTTCGACACATGGCTAGAATCGCCAACAGACCCTAGATTTATTATTGATCACAAACGGAAAACAGGCTTAACGGCTGTTAGCTACCCCGACCTATCAAAACCTGTTACCTACCCTAAACTGCCAAAAAGGAACGAGCAAAAGAAAATCGAGCTTCTTGCTTATCCCCCTTTAGACACTGCAACAGTAACTGGCACAAAAGTAATAACTGCTGCAACTACCCCACCATCCAGCACCTCTCCAGATCTACTACCTTCCGAACCATCTCCCAAGCTCAGCCGTTTTGATTTTGAGGCCTACCGCTCACTTCACAACAGCCTGTGCCATTGGGTCTTGCATCGCACTGAAAAATTAGTCGCCCTTTACGAAGAAGATACTGATAGCACCTCCACCCCAAAAAAGAATAAAAAAGAAAAAGAACTACGTGAATCGCTCCAAAAAGGCCTAGATGGACTTCAGTTTATCGATAAAGAGCTCTTAAACGATTACACACACAACGCAGAGCGCTCGATCAACATAAAAACCGAACAGGCTTTAGGAGAAAACAAATCTACTCTTTTAAAAGCAAGTCAGTCTCTCTCTGCGATCGAAAAAATTGAACACGAAATCAAGAAAAACGAAAATGAAACCAGCCTTAAAAAGAAAACAAGGCTCGATAAATACTTAAAATCTCTGAAAAAAGGCTATATTCATGAATTAATACTAGCCTCAGCATCTTTAAACGGCATTGGCGGAGAGCTACTTCCTTATGATCGTCAACGATTACTAGGCCGCTTACTCTATAAACCCTACGAATCCTACCTAGCCTTCACCGCCAGTGGCCTTGACTCTCTTGCTAAAGCTTTTCCCGCCTTAGCGACCTCGCTTGACACAACAGGCTATCACAACTTTCAAAATGTCGCCCACGGATTTAAGCAAGCCTCCATTTGGGTCATGCTAGCCGGATTAGGCTACATGTGCGTTGATGCCATTGTTCAGCTCGTCTTACCTTTTTTCAGAAGGCGCTGGGTCGTTAAAGATGCTCTGGGCCAGCGAAGCGTTGTTATGGAACCCCTGGAAGCGGTTAAAGAACGCCGCCAAAATTGGAAAACCATACTAAAAGCGAAGCTACTAGAACGCGGCCGATGGCTTGCCTTAGCGTTTACTGTACTCATTACTGTTTCTTTGATTGTTACCAAAGTCGTTTTAAATGGCTCTTTCTTAATGATCAACGCCATTCACTTGGCTGGAAAGGCTATTTATGCAGGTATTTCTTGTGGCATCCTTGGCTTTAAGTGGGCGCGCCAGAAAAAAATCATTGAACACCTGGAAAATATTGGCGTAGAGAACGCTTTAGATCTCAAAAAAGAACACTTTAAACTTGCCGCCGCAAGATTAACCATCAACCCTAAAAACGCCAAAAGAGTTGCCGAAGCTTCCGCTATTGCGCTTGCAAGCTCTTTCCCTGATAAAACAGATGAACTCAAAGAGATTGACGCTGTTAAGCAATCAAAACAACTCCAAAAAGAAATCAAATCCATTGAACACCTTGAGCGAGCAACGAACAACCCTCATCTAAAAGGCCTCATTGACTTAGACAAAACAGAAAGTGTAAAAAAAGAAGACGAGAAGAAAAAACCATTCAAACTAGGTAAAGCTAACTTTTTCTTCCTTCTTCCCACCTTCTTGGTTCCTCTACTTATCGCCTGGATTATACGATTAGCCAGCAAAGGAAAAAAATGTGACTTCTTAGTCGCACAAAAAACAAAAACAGAAAGAAAACTAGAAGCCCTTTCTATACTAGAACCCCTTAGAGTAGAGAAACGAAAAATAGCAGAAGGCTTCCGACAAAAAATATTTTGCTTAGGCATTAAAATTACCTTACTTACAGGCTTAGTTATTACTGCCTGTAGCGGCATCCCTCCTCTTACTATTGGACTTATCTTCTTAACTTACGGCTTAGCTCACGGCACCTACGAAATTGTTCGCTGCTTCATGAAAGGCGGTAAATGGAAAAAACTTGGGCAAGAAGTCAAGCATGCAAAAGAAGACGTGGTAAACAGTGCGCTAATTTTTAAGAGTTTCTTCACAAGAAGATTGCCAGAAACCTCAAAACGCGTCACAATTGGTCGACCACTAGCAGAACCTGCTCCCTCCTAAGCTCTTACTTTTCCAAGAAATGGGCAGACTAACGCTTCTGAAAAAACAATTCAGCCTCTGATTTATCGTTAGCTATCTGTTCTTTGAGCGCATCCAAGCCAGAAAACTTAATCACTCCACGCAAACGCTTTAAAACAGTGACACGAACATTTTCATCATACAAGTTGCCATCGAAATTCAAACAATGCACTTCTAAACGGACATGATGCTGACCCACTGTTGGCTGAGAACCCACGTTTGCAACCCCCTCCAACACATCGCCATTAGCGCGAGTTAGAGTCACCACAAACACACCTGTCATCGGCAAGGTCTCTGGTGGTAAATGCACATTGGCTGTCGGAAAACCTAATAATCGACCTCTTTTTTGGCCATGGGAGACTCGACCACTGACAGAGAAAGGTCGACCCAACAAGCAACTCACACGACTCAAGTCACCAACTGACAATGCTTGGCGTACTTCCGTACTACTCACTCGCAAACCATTCAAATCGATAGGTGAAATAACGGTAAGCTTGATATCATATACCTGAAGCAGTGACCCTAACTCCGTCACTCCCGCTTCACGCTTTTTACCAAATCGAAAATCACTGCCCACAACCACGTGAGTGACAAACAAAGACTGATGCAATATCTCTTTAACAAAATCCTCTGCAGACATGTTCGCTAAAGCCTCATTGAATCGAGACACAACGAGACGATCCAAACCCAAAAACTTTAACACCTGATATTTATCACGAAAACGCAGAAGCCTTGGCAGCAAAGAAGCGCCATTCTTTTTTGAAAAGTACTCTTTAGGATAAGGCTCGAAGCTCAAGCATCCGCTTAAAACATCTGTTTTCTTACTTAAACGAATGGCCTCATGAATCAAAGCCTGATGCCCAGCATGCACTCCATCGAAGCAACCCAAACAAACGACCATAGAAGCCTTTGATTGAACACCTTTTACTAGCCGAATCAATTGCATACCAACTCCCGAATTACGATGGCGATTGCCAGTGCTTTTTGCGAATGCCCAATGCCCATATCATGCCTGCGTATAAGATCAAAGCTGTGCCTATGGCCACACACAAATGCACGATACGCATCCACTCGCTCCATTGCAACCACTGCGTAACAGAACCTGCATACCACCAAACAAACACAGCCATGGCTGCATTAGCAATGAACACACGCCACAGAAATGGAAGCCACTTTTGATCCGACGAAACACCCAATTTTCTTCCTAAAAGATACCACAAAACCAAAGCATTCCCCCAAGAAGCAACACTCGTCGATAACGCCAAACCAGCGTGTTTTAAGGGTCCCATCAAGACAAAATTTCCAGCGACATTCACCAGTAACGCAAAAAAAGCGACTTTTGCAGGCGTTGTCATGTCATGTTTGGCATAAAACGCACTAGCCACTACTTTAATAATCATAAACGCAGGCAAACCTAAAGCCAGCATACTTAAACTACGCTTGGCCATTAGTACGTCATGCGCATGAAAAGCGCCGCGTTGAATGAGAGTACTGATAATAGGCCCAGATAAGACCGTTAAACCCACCATAGCGGGCACACCCAAAAGTAATAATACTCGCATAGACCACGCCAAGGTATGGGCATACCCTTTTGTATCGTCTTTTGCGTGTTGCTTTGAAAGGGTCGGTAAAATAATTGTCGACATCGCCACGCCAATTAAACCCAAGGGCAAAAAGGTTAAGCGGTCGCTGTAATAGAGCCAAGAAATGCTTCCTGTTGGCAGGTAAGAGGCAAAAATATTGTCGATCAACAAGCTCAGCTGACTCACGGAAACACCAAACAAAGCAGGCAACATCAGCTTAAGCACGCGTCGAACCAAAGGATTTTTATAATCAAAACGAGGCCAACGAAACCAACCGGATTTCACCCAAAAAGGCAGCAACCAAAGAAGCTGTAATACGCCTGCAATCAGCACAGAAATAGCCAATACATCAACGCCCATGCGCACATGAGGCGCCCACCACAAAGCACACACAATCATGGTGATATTTAAAAGAACTGGCGTGATGGCAGGAATACCAAAACGATGAATGGCATTAAAGATAGAAGCGATAAACGCCACTAGCGAGATAAAAAACAAATACGGAAACACCCAGCGCAGCAAATGCGTTGCCAAAGCCAGTGAATCAGGATGATGCGAAAACCCTGGTGCAATTAAAAGAACCACTTTAGACGAAGCAATTTCAACGACTAAGACCACGGCCAGCAAAGCCACGGTGAGCAAACCACCCATACCTGAAATCAGCCGACCTAAACTCTCCTTATCGCCCTTCTCATGCTCTGCTGCCAACACAGGCACAAAGGCTTGGGCAAAGGCTCCTTCGGCAAACAAGCTTCGAAGCAAGTTAGGAATACGAAACACCACGACAAAGACATCGAACTCAGCCGTTGCCCCAAAGACCATGGCCATCACCAAATCTCTCACAAAACCAAACAGCCTGGAGATGAGGGTCATGAACGAGACCACTGCAGCCTGCCGCCAAAGGCGCTTTTGTCCTAACATCATGAATTCCCACAGAAAAGCCCAAGTGTACGCAAAGAAAACGATCCTCACAAGCAAGATCTTTTTTATACTTTAAAATCAACAAGTTAGGCATAATAAGCGTCTTTGGAATGTGCTCAAAAAATAACCTATATTAAAGGTGTAAACACAGAACCTTGGCAATGGCGACTATGAGTAGAAGAAAACCAGAATTAGCAATACTGCAAAGCTCCGCTCTGATCAATTCAGATCGCTGCTTTGAAAAATACTCGCCTCCCAGAATCAAAAAAATGCGTAAAGCCATTAGCAATGCCGAGCTTGCCCAAGCCTTTGGAGTATCAATCCCACATATCCAAAGATATGTCCAAAACGGTGTGGATAGAAACTTTTATAACCCCAAGGTTCGACCCAAAATGCTCGAACTCTATGCCTTAATTCAGAAGCTGATTAGAGAAGAAGGAACTGATAAAAATACTGTCGCGATGTTCCGAAACAAGTTCAATGAAAATAGCATAAGTTGCCCTGAAGGGATGATCAATCGCATACAATCGTGCCTGGAATCTGGAGGAGCCGACAGCAGCGTGCCTGCCTTGCTAGCTGCCATCAGAAAAGATATCGCCGAAAAAGTGTCAACTTATTTGGGCTTTGGAGATGATAAGGAAGGTATTCACCGGAAGACAGTCGTTAGAATAGTCCTCAATAAAAAGCTCCATGCCGGCATACCCACTGCAAAAAATAGTGTTAAGGATAAGCATGCAGAAAGTTTTCTTAGACGTGAGCCGCGCTTATCTGCTCAGGTGATGAGTGCAGCCTCTTATCTTTTCAAAGAATATTACACGCCTCACCGAATCGTTGAAGAACTTTTTAAGAGTGCTTTTTTGAGCCGTGGATGCAGAGACTACCTGCAAGCTGATGACAGTGACTATGAAGGCAGCGCAATGGAAGCTGCCTATACTTTTTACGCCAAGGTATTAAACATAAAAGACGAGCCTGATGAATCATTTCAAGTCAAAAAAGCTTCTCTTTTTATAAGCGGTGACGTAACAATTGATGAAGAAGAAACTCTCAAAACGTACGCTTTGAAAAAATCTCGTGTTATCTCTGACACCATAACTCACTTCTTCAAAGAAGGAGTTTTTGAGGAAGATCAACTAAGCAAAGGCATCTGCACAGAATACAATAACACTACTCTTAATCTTCATATTGATGAAAGCAACATAAAAAACACCCTAATTCAATTCAAAAGAAAAGACGGCGAAACCACACAGTTTTTTCTTGGTAATGCTCATCATTTTTCCCTTGACATCAAAGATGTACTTGATACTAGCTA
Source organism: Gammaproteobacteria bacterium (assembly GCA_024279495.1). Classification (GTDB taxonomy): domain Bacteria; phylum Pseudomonadota; class Gammaproteobacteria; order JAJRRL01; family JAJRRL01; genus JAJRRL01. The sequence goes on from JAJRRL010000036.1 coordinate 89,325, forward strand.
CATGCTAGAAAAAGAAGATAAAAAAGCATTGATTGATTTAATTAACACGAGCAAAGCCTCCCCAGAAATCAAAAGGGAACTCAAAGCTCAGTTGGCTACTTCTGGTTTTGATGTTGATCTAACAACACAAGAAGAGAAAGAACAGCTACGAAGTCAACTAGGTAATATTAAAGGGGTTCTTAAACAAATCTCTAAACTGCCTGAAAAACAACAAAAAAATGCTCTAGTCAAACACACAGATCTGATGTCATCTCCCATTGAAAAAATCGATGATTTAGCAAGACTACTGACATTCGCCAAAAAAAATAGCCTCTCCACACTATCAGACACCCTCCTAAAAGAGAATGGCCCTATTGCCATTCTTCATAAGGACCTTGAGGGGGAAAACCCTTGTGAGTCCATGTTTGAGATTTCTGTTTTATGCAAAGAAAAATACCCTACCCTTGGAAAAGATATCGAAAATGCATTCTTAAAGCTTGGGCCTGAAGTCAAAAACAAGCATTCTGGTGACACAACCCTAATAATTGCTATCAAGACTGGTCAGACAGATCTTGCTTTAAAGCTAATTGAAAAAAGTGAACAAAAAAAATCCCGCTACTCTTCGGGTGCTGCTCGGGGGGTTGACACGCGCAATGGAAAAGGAGAAACAGCCCTAATACTTGCCGCTAAAACAGGAAATGAAAAAGTCTTCAAAGACTTACTGAAAAAAGGTGCCAGCATATACTTTACCGGCGGAAAAGAGCGATACTACGCATTAGACCTAGCTGCAAAAGCTGGTCATACAACAATATGTGACATGATGATCTCAATAGAGATAGGCCCTGATGCAGATTATTCCAAGCATCGCCCCTCTCGTTTAGGTAAAGCCATTCTTGCATCGATAGAAGGCGGGCATAAAAAGATCTGTAAAAATCTGTTATGCTCGCTTGGAGAGAGAGCATCAACCGAACATCTTCTTCTTGCCCTATCCACTGCAACAGAAAAAAATTATCCTGTAATAACCGGTCTCATCTCAGAGAGTCTATGTGACAATCAGCCAACGCACAAGCAGGTCATTCGTTATTCAAGGGAAGCCGTCGAATCAGGTAACACCAAGATGTCTCTTGCTATTGCCAAGGTAAATCCTAAGTTCTTCAAAAAAAATAAAAACTGGCTTATAGGTCTTGCCGCTGTAAATGGCCACACCGAGACCGTTAATACCTTAATCACTGAAAGTGACTTTGACTTTGACAGTTTTTTAAAAACACCGTCAAAAATCATGTCAAGAACTATCAAAAAAGAGGTCTTAAAGCTTTTTTGCAAACACAAAAATATTAATGTTTGGGTTGAAAAAACAGCCGATCACTACCTAGGCGATCGAGCTAGAGAGGCCAAAACCAAAGAAGCCATCACTGGAAACGTCAATAAAAAAAGCAACAGTGGTCGTGGAACACTTAATCAAGAAAACATTCAAAATCATCGCCTGAAAAGCATCTTTGGGATTCCCTTCAGAGAAAAAAGAGATGCTGCTCACGCCTTTGCTCATTTTATTAAAAAACCAACTTTTAAAAAATTAACAGCTCTCAAAAAATGCCATTGGCGAGCTTTGAATCAAGGTCGACTGAAAAAACGATTATTGAAACCATATCTTATGCATCAAAAAAGAAACGGCGGCTTCAAGCAGCGCTTTGCTGAATCCAGCCTTGATGCTTGGTTTCGCACTCAAAAAAAAGAGCTCTCTGAAAGTCCTACTCAGCAAAACGAAAAGGCTCCTTTAAATCCAGTAGAAACCGCTAATACAGCCAATCAAGAGCAGCAGCCTAATAGGCAAAGGGAACAACCCGGACTAAGAAGATAGAACGCAATCAGCGCTCTCAAACAGAGAATCTAGACTCACCTTGGAGAAAAATCAATGAGTTAGAGAAAAAAGAACAAGTGCAATGACTTATAAATGATCTATAATAGAGTATAAGTAGATCAACCTCCCGGTGGCGACTATGAGCAGAAGAAAACCAGAATTAGGAATACTGCAAAGCTCCGCTCTGATCAAGTTCGAGGAGGGCTTTAAAAAGTACACACCTCCCAAGGTGACGATAACAGACAAAAACGTAAGTAATGAGCAACTCGCTGAATTATTTAAAATGTCACCTGAGCTTATTCAAAAATATGTCGTAAAAGGTGTGGACAAGAACTACTACAACCCAAAAGTTCGCCCTAAAATGCTAGAGCTATACAATTTAATGAAACAACTTGAAAAACAAGAAGGCAATGACAAAGGAACCATTTCGACCTTTAGAAACAAAATCAATGAAAACACCAAAAGCTGCCCAGAAGGCATGATTAATCGTATGCAACAATGCATTGAGTCTGCTTCAGACGAAACCACTGTCCCAGCTATTTTAGGCCGAATCAGAAAAGATATCGCGCAAAAAGTAGCAAACAAATTAAAAATTACATACACTCATTCCCATGAAGTAGTCAGAGTTGTTCTTAATGGTATGGAGGCTAACATACCTATACCTGAAGGAACAGTCGATGATCACTATGCTAAGAACATCATTGAGCAAGATCGCGAGACAGTCAATAGCATCATCCGCACCGGCGCTCAACTTTTTAAAGAACATTATACGCCTCATGCCATCGCTGAAGAGCTATTAGAGTCTGCCTTTCTAGCTCGGGGATGCAAAGACTATCTACAAGCTGACGACAGTCCTTATAACGGCGTAGCCGTAAATGGTGCTTATCTTTATTATCAAAAAATTCTAAATTTAAACGATGAATCAGACAAACGCCCTATTGAACAAAGGCAATATGATGTTTTTATCATGGGTGAAGATGACGACGGCGATGAAAGAATCTACGCCGTGAAAAAATCTCGCGTTATCTCTGACACCATAACTCACTGCTTTAAAGAAGGGATCTTTGATCTCTCACAACTAAGTAAAGCCAGCAGCAAAGAATACAATGGCACTACTCTTAAGTTTCATATTGATGAAGGAAATATTAAAAATACACTGATTCAATTCAAAAGAAAAGATGGCGAAACCACTCAGTTTTTTCTTGGTAATGCTCATCACTTTTCCCTTGATACCGAAAATGTACTTGATACTAGCTACATGCTAGGAAAAGAAGATAAAAAAGCATTGATTTATTTAATTGACTCGATCGAAGCTAGCCCGGGAGTAAAAGAAGAACTAAAAGTTAAGCTAGTTGCTTCTGGTTTTGACATCACGCTTAATCAAAATAATCAATTTGAAGTAGACGCCCTATCGCAAGAACTAGGTGATATCTCTGGATTAGAAAAACGCTTAGAGAAACTACCCGAAAAACAACAAAAAAGGGCTCTCTTAAAAAATGATATCGTGCTCACTCACCTTATCAGAAAGGCTGATGACCTTCTAAAGCTAAAAGACCTGGCAAGTAAAGACGAAACGCTTGCATCCACAGTAGACTCACTTTCCGAAGAGCGCATTCTTAATCTAACGGTTAAGTCTCTGGAGTCAACCCTCAGCCCTGCTATTTTCAAGGTGGCTGCCTTATACGAAGAAAAATACCCCCAAATTGAAGAACAACTTAAAAAAGCCTTAATTAAAAAGCACCGGGAGAACTGGAAAGACCCCGATACTGGGAGCACAGCCGCAATGCTTGCCATCAAAGCAGGGTATAATGATGTTGCATTGAGAATCATCAACACATATAAGGATTCAACCGGTTGGGGTGGAACAACCCAGCTTGACGGTCTTTCCAGTGAAAACGAAAATGAAGAAACCGCCCTGTCAATTGCGGCTAACATGGGAAATGAAACAATATGCAAAGCGATACTTAAGAAAAAAATCAATCATTACAACAGCAAACAACCACTCAAACTAGCTGCCCAAGGTGGGCACACAAAAATATGCCAAATGATATTTGATAAGGCTTCAAATTTTAATAGGGACACAAGGCCTGTTGGAGATGCCATTATCGCTTCAGCTACAAATGGGCATACAAGCACTTGTGAAATGCTAGTAAAATGCTGTCATAGAAACCGCTTTCCTGCCTCTCATGTTTTTAAAGCTCTCAGTAAAGCACTCGAGAACAAGCATGATGAAACGAGCACATTCCTCTCTAACGTGATAAAAAAATCTTCGGGGATCAAAGAACAGCTTGACGGTTTTCTTAAAGAGGCAACCAAAAACAGCAACATAAACATGTACCTTGCTCTTGCCAAAATAAATCCTGTCTATTTAAAAGAAAATGCACGTAACATCATTAGCATTGCTGCTAATGATGGACACACTAATATCGTCAGCGAATTAGTGATTCAAGGCGCCCTTGAGTTTGATGCCTTCTCAAAATTACCATCAAAAGTTATCTCAAGAGAAACTAAACTAAAAATTGTGGATGATTTTAGCAAACTCACTAATATCACCGATTGGGTTGAAAAAACAGCTGCCCGTTACTTAGGTACACGACAAGATGAAGCAAAGGCAACAGGAAAAGGAGCCGGCCTAATAAGTGAAAAAGGCGAAGGAAGCCACAGACTAACCAGCCTCTTCGGTATCCCCTACAGCGAAAAAAAAGCTGCAGTTAAGGCTTTTGTTGCATTCACAAAAAATCCTTCCCCCGAAGGACTAGCAGACCTCAAAAAAAATCATTGGCGTGGCTTGAATGAGGGCCGAACCCGCGAGCAATTATTCAAGCCCTTTTTAATGCATCAACGAAGAAACGATGCCTTTAAAAAACAAATTGGCGAAACATCTGCTAATGCTTGGCTACGCACTCAAGAGAAAAAACTCGGCAAACCTGCCCCTGTGGAACAAACAACACAAAAAGGCTCGAGAGAACCCTTAAAAAATGAAACAGACAAAAACAACCAAAGAGAAAGCGATCAAAAGACGTTTGGCATGTAACGCAAAATAATGAGCATAAAAAGCTGATACCTTACGCATTTTTGACTAGCTGCTCAGCAACTACTATTATGGTCAGTATCCGTAACATCACCTCTGGACGCTAGCATGACCCACACAGAAAAAAAACCATTGCTCCTGTTTTTAAGCATCGGAGTGATGCAGGGTCTTCTTTACACGCTACTGCTAGCAAGTCCATTCACTAAAGCATTCTCTCATGTTTTAGCTCCCTCACTGATTTTTATTGTCTGCATGGGTTTTATTACCCTTTTTTCTTACAATGGCAAGCAGACAGCTCGATTGCTCCTTTTTACTTTCTTTCTTTCCATTCTCATTTCTCTTATTGTTTATTTCACTCCATTCGATCGAGGCGTTACGACCGCTCTCACTCAAATCTTTGGTATTTACACTGCTATTTGCTTGTTACAAGGCTACCACCACAATCAGTATCAAAAGCCAGAGTATTCTACGTTATTTGCTAATGTCTGGAATAATATCTCACTTCTCTTTACCACGGCTGTCTTTGTGCTTCTAAGCAAACTGGTTTTTCTTTTATGGGGTGCTTTATTCTCTTTAATTGGCATAAAGATCTTCAGCCACTTGTTTTCAAGCCTCAGCTTTTACACCTTATTCACCCCGATCTTCTCTGTTATTGGCTTATACATCAGCTTTAAATCAAAACACCTGATCTACGGCTTAAGAGCCATCATACTTGGGTTTTTCAAAGCGCTACTCCCCGTACTCTCATTCATCGGCACACTCTACTTAGTCGCTCTCATCGTCAAGGCACTCACCAACCTTCATCCCATCGCCAAAGAAGCGACAGACATTGGCTTGCAAAGCCTAACCTATGTTTTCCTAGCTATTATTTTTATCAATGCCGTTTACCAAGATGGAAAAATACAATTACCACAATCTCGATGGTACCGAATAACAGTAGCAACCTTAATTTACCTGCTTCCTTTGATGTCATTTCTGAGTCTAATCACTTTGTTCATCTGTTCACCTCAACCTAGTCTAAATAAAACAAGTATCAATCTGTTTTTAGCACTGCTGCTTTTCCTAGGGTATGCCAGCTTTTATTTAGTAGGCATCCTACAGAAAAAAAGAGTGTGGCTTTCTACACTCAAAACAGGAAACACGATTCTTGCCTGGGTATTAATTGGCTTGATGATACTCTTTACCATACCTAGCTTTTATCAACTATTCCCCAACCCACCAAAAAGACAAATCGCAAGCAAAGTGACTGCGAAAAACAAAGAAATCCTAACAATAAGCACCGATTTTTTATTCAGTCAATCCATGATGTATAAAGCCAGATTGAGCTGGATCGATTCACCCAAGGCAAGCAGCTCTCTTATTTTAGGCTATCGAGACAATCGCCCTCTTCATACCTGCCAAGTAAGTGATCATGGAACATTCTTCTTTGGCGAACAACAAAACAATCAATGTGCCTATGTGTTAACTCTAAACGATGGAACAAAGCCCACAGCTCACTTTTCTCCGACCTTTCAATCGCTACAAGGTAAAACAGCAGCTATTCGCTGGCAGAATGGAAGCGCTATGGCGTCTCATGGCAAAACCCTCATCCAGAGCAAGCTTAAGCGCCGCCTACGCCACTTAATCTGCAGAACCATCTATGATGGCAAGATACACCTTGGCTCAGTCACAGCGAAAGTACTTTGGCGTGAGAATAGCTGCCAGATAATTGTGAACAATCAAGTACATGGGCTTAACTTCTTTGAAGAATTGGGCAATGCCCCTTAAGCAGCAGATAAACCTGAAAACAGCGCCGAATAGCGCAAGAAATGGTTGACAAACGCTCCAGAAAGCGTCATAGTTCTGCCTCGGTTTTTATACTTTTTTTAGGAGTCCATTGTGGCAAATACCGCTCAAACCCGAAAAAGGGCACGTACCAGCGAACAACGTCGTCAGCTAATCAGCCCAATGCGCGCTCGAATGCGAACACTTATTAAACAGTTTCTTGCTTCTGTTGAAGAAGGTCAGCTTGACGCTGCCAAAACACACTTCGCTGCAGTAACTAGCACTGTCGATCGCCTAGCTCGTAAAAAAATCATCCATAAAAATAGAGCCGCTCGTATTAAAAGCCGCTTAAACAAGCGCTTAAAGGCTTTAGCCCTAGCTTAATCGATTAAAAAACCTTGCCTGCGCCGTTGAAAAACGGTGTCATCCGGCTAACGAAGTCAACTTGAGTACAAAACAAGTGCAGCCCTTTGGCGCACTTGTTTTTTTTTGCGCGTCATCGCCGCGAAGGCGGAAAGCTAGACCCAGGCTTGATCCGTTAAAAAATGTTGCCTGCACCGTTGAAAAACGTTGTCATCCGTCAAACGAATAAATTAAAATGCCGAACGAAGCGCAAAGCGCTAGAGAGGCGCTACTCCGTAGAAGTGCTCGTGCTTGACACGGGTAGCACAGCCTAAAATAAAATAGCCCTAGCCTCTTGTCATCCCCAGGAATGTAATAACGTAGGGGACCCAGGCTTGATCCGTTGTTATGAAATAACAACTAGCGATCTTTAAAAATCCCAGCCCCCAACATTACCGTGAGTGCAACCCTGCAGAGAAATTTTAAAAATTAAAATTTCTAAAGATCCTTAGTTCATGCTTCGCATGAACTGGATCGGAAGCTAGGCCCCCGACGTCACGAAAGTTCCTGGGGGTGACAAGTGTGAGGTACACGTTGTTCCTGGGGGTGACAAGTGTGGGATGCACGTCTTTCCTGGGGGTGACAACATGCAGTTGTTCCTGGGGGTGACAGCAAGGGCGCACTCAAGATATTTTATTTTCAGCCAAGAAATCCACTACGCCTCGGCATAACTGAGTTAAGCCTTGCTGTGCGACCGATGAAATCAGATAACACGGGCCATCCCAGCCAATAGCTTCTTTAAGCTCTTGCACTTTTGCATCACGCTCTTCTTCTAGCAGCAAGTCCGCTTTAGTGACCACCAACCAACGAGGTTTTTCCACTAAACTGGCATCAAAAGCTCTAAGCTCTGTCTCTATCGTCTTAAAAGCAGCAACGGCCTCACTAAAGCCATCGAAAGATAACTCCACACAATGCAGCAACAAACGCGTACGGGAAACATGCTTCAAAAAGCGATGCCCCAAACCCACACCTTCACTGGCCCCTTCGATAAGGCCCGGAATATCAGCCATCACAAACTGTTCATCAATCGAGACATCGACCACACCAAGTTCTGGTGATAATGTCGTAAACGGATAAGCGGCTACTTTAGGTCTTGCTTGACTCACCGCCGAGATCAATGTGGACTTACCAGCATTTGGCAAACCAACTAAACCCACGTCTGCAAGCAGCTTAAGCTCTAAATGCAAAGAACGCTCATCACCAGGAGAACCCGGAGTGGTTGTTCTAGGAGCTCGATTCGTTGAGCTTTTATAACGTGCGTTACCCAAACCATGGAAGCCACCTTGTGCCACCATGAAACGATCCTCATGCTCAAGAAGCTCACCTATAAGCTCACCAGTCTCTTTATCGTAAATAACGGCCCCAATCGGCACCCTAATTACTAAATCGTCGGCATTTCTTCCTCGACAGTTTTTACTTTGGCCTCTTTCTCCGTCTTTTGCTTTAAACTGAGATTGGTAACGAAACTGACCCAAAGTATTGGTCGCCCCATCGGCTTCTAAGAAAACACTACCGCCATCACCGCCATCGCCCCCATTAGGGCCACCTCTGGGGATGTATTTTTCACGACGAAAACTCAAAGCACCCCGACCGCCAGAACCTGCCATTACCTTTATATCTGCTTCGTCTATATACATGTTACTCAAAACCCCATAAAAAAACCCCGCTTAAGGCGAGGTTTGAGTGATTAGGCAAAGCTATCGCTACGCCTTACCATCGTCTTTTTCTTGATCGTCAGCAGGTAGGATAACAATTTTACGAGTACCCTTTTTGAACTGAACACGACCAGAACGCAAAGCATAGATTGTATAATCTTTACCCATTCCAACGCCGTCGCCAGGATGCCATGTGGATCCTCGTTGACGAACAATAATCATGCCAGGCTGAACAAGCTGACCACCATAACGTTTGACCCCAAGACGCTTGGAAAGCGAATCACGACCATTCTTAGTACTACCACCGGCTTTCTTATGTGCCATATCAATTTACCTCTCTTTTATTATTCGCCAACCACGATATCTGTGATTTTAACCATGGTGTGGTCTTGACGATGCCCCATACGCTTCATGTGATGCTTACGACGCTTGAACTTTAGAATTTTTATTTTTCGGTCACGGCCATGTGACATCACAATAGCAACCACTTTGGCTTTGCCAAGTAATGGTTCGCCCACTTGAAGCTTATCGTCTTCACGAATCATTAAAACTCGGTCTAAATCAATGGATTGGCCTTCATCTGCAGACATTCGAGCCAGCTTTAAAACTTGGCCTTTAGTGACCCGGTATTGCCGGCCACCGTCTTGAATAATAGCGTAATTAGTATCGTTCATGGTAGGATTACCTTCTCTAGATAGCTTGAGGATGCTGCATTCTACGTAATCTTTCTCGAAGCCGCAAGGGTTTTTTCAGGACTGACGCATTTACATAGAGGTAATCCCCCTTTTTCGCCAATCCTGGCTAACAAATACAGATTATTGACTCTCTTTACTGAGGGGCTTACGATGCAGACAAACGGACCACACGAGCTTACCTATGTCTGACACCACACAAGCCACTTCTTCCCTGTCTTTAGCTGACATCAACGAACTACTTGCCTCCGAACTTATCTCTGTAAACCAATACCTTCTTAGCTCACTCTCATCGCGCATTCCGGCCATGGAAGTAATCGTTCAGCATCTCATTGCCTCTGGCGGAAAACGAATTCGCCCGAAATTGCTTTTATTGGCAGGGCAAGCCTGTGGCTGCCCAAGCAATCACGCTGAACTCACAGCCTTGGCTGCTATTGTTGAATGCATCCACACAGCTACCTTATTACACGATGATGTCGTGGATGAGGCCGATGAACGTCGAGGGCAACCCACAGCCAATCAACGCTGGGGAAATCCAGCAAGCGTACTGGCTGGTGACTTTCTCTATTCTCGCGCTTTTCAATCGCTGCTCGAGCTAGATCGCACACCGATCACCAAAGTGCTAACCACTACTATCAATCAACTCAGTGAAGGCGAGCTTCTACAATTGTTTACAAGCCAAGAAACTCACTACAGCGAAGACACCTATTATCAAATCATTGAATCAAAAACCGCTGCTTTGTTTCGCGCTTCTTGCCAAATTGGCGCCTTAATAAGTGAGCCTACCAACACAACATTACACACACAGTTAGCTGACTTTGGCTATCACCTAGGTATGGCTTTTCAAATCACTGACGACTTAATTGACTACACAGGTGACCCTGCTATCACAGGAAAACCCCAAGGCAGTGACTTGGCGCAAGGCAAAGTCACTCTTCCTCTTATTGCTGCACTCAATACACTGTCTAGTAATGAGCGCGATCAAATGCTGAAAACTCTAAAAAGTAACCCAGCTGATTTGAGCGACATCCTTAGCTTTATCAAAAGCACCGCGGCGATTGATCACACTTTAACTGTAGCCAAACAACACGGTAGCAAAGCAAAAGAAGCGATCGCCTCCTTAGCCGAAAGCGACGCAAAAGAAGCACTAATAAGCCTCGTTAACTTTTCATGCCAGAGAAGCTTTTAGAAAAGAGCGCTACGTCTTCATCCAAATTATTAAACAATCGCGGATCAGTAATTTTTTTCCCTGAACTACCCCAAAGTTTGGAATATTGGCAATTTTCTATTTTAGATCGCTTGCATCGAGCATTAATCGATACTGCCAAAAGCACCACAGCCACCACAAACAAAACCGACATAACGGTATCGAAACCCGGCGACGCTTTTAAAAAGCTGCCCAGAAGTTGCCAAGAAACACTGCCCGAAGCCATAAAGAAAGGCACCATTGTGCAAGCTGTTGGGATCACAACACCCAAAAGACATAAACCTGACGTAATTCCAGATGCCACCTCACCTTTTTTAAGCGAAAAAAGTGCTTTAAAAAATTCCGACTGCCTGCCAAGACCCGTCAGCATCTCCATGTCAATGCCACCAATAGAGTTCCTAAGCTTATCTGCCGGCTGCTCTGAAAAAGCGATTACGGTTTCTATTTTTTTTGCGAGCCTTTTGTAATCAGCTCGAGAGACAGCCACATAGCCAAAGGCTTCATCCTCTTTTGCCGTTAATTCTTCTAATACCTCTTCTTCAAGCTCCTTAGATTCTTTCCAAGCCTCATGAAGCTCTGCTACATTTTCTGCAAAAGAAGGAGGAACACCAAAATATCTCATAAGCAGCTTAAGCGATTGATACGCACACTGCCTGCGAATTGCCGACGGCCGGAGTACTTTTTGAAGCAACCCTTTCTGCTCGGAACGATTCTGCTCAAGCAAAGCCTTCTGCTGCCTCTCTCTTTCTTCCTTTTCTTGCTTTCTAAGCTCAACCTTTTCTGCTTCTTCTGCTGGCTTTTGCTTTAATCCTTCTTCTGCCAAGGCCTTTTCTTTTGGCTCTTCTTTTGGCTGCTTCAATTTAAACTCAGCTGCTACTTCTGCTTGCCTTGTTTTCGCTCTCTTTAAACCCTGCGTTACCCGACTCATAACAAGATCAACCGCCGCTTGAGCTGGATCACGATACACCTTTACGTCAGGCCTCTCAAAAGTATCCGGAAAAGAGGGTTCCCTGGGTGTTACCGGTGTTGGCGGCTCAATAACTTCTTCGGGCAATTCTTCTTCCGGCTCTGCTTCCACAGGCAAAGCCTTTTTCGCTGAACTCGCTGGCTCTGTAACAAGCTCTTTTTCTGACTCCAAGCCCAAGGCTTTTCTAGCTTGAGAAACCGCTTCTGTAACAGGCTCTTTTTGAAGATTATTTTCGCTATCAGCTATAAACTGCGGCCCATGCTTGCCCTTTTCATTCAGCTTAGGCTTAATGCATGCCAATAAAAAGTCACACTGCCCCCTGTAATAAAGCACCTCTTTCGGTGTTCTTTTCTTTCCTTTACCTAAAACAGCCTTTAACGCCTCATTGAATTGAGACACTAGCTCTTTCAAAGGAAAGCTTTTGATACAATCAACATAAGCAGCCTCTTCTCGACCTGTAACGTGCTTCAGATAATCGTCTTCTCCATATTCACTCATGTAAGCATGAAAATGCTTCATGTAGCGTCGATAGATAATAACTGCGGGTTTAGATGGCCCTTGCTGCGCTTTTTCTAACTTAGCTAATGATTTCTGTAGGCTGTACACTTTAAGATCTACGTGCCTTTCACAAATAGCATCCCAAGCTGTTGCCTCTTTTCCAGCCAACGTATCCACATCATGTCTTTTCTTTACGGCAGCCATTAACTTTTCTATAGCGGCTATATCTTCCTTAAGAATATCCAAGCTTGGAAGGCTCTCTATATCAACCTTCTCAGGAAACAATGCTCGATGCTTTATCTTGTACTTTTTTATTGCTACTTCTTGTAATGCTGATACGCTTTTGATTGCTTTATTGCCAGGCATGATGCGCTCCCATTGATGATATCAAACGTTTATCGTACAAGGAGATTTCAATAATGAAAAGACTGGTTTATCTGGCAACGCCTCTTGTGCTCTTTTCAAGCGCAGAAACAATGAGGGCTAACTCTGGCACAGTGCTGACATGATGCTCTAAGTACTCCCTAAACTCTTTTAGAGGTACTCGTTGTTTTGAAAACAAGTGATGAACTTTTTTTAACTCTCTCAGCGTGCCATCACTAAAGCCTTTTCGCTTTAGACCAACCAAATTCACACTATGCAATGAGCCTGGCACACCCGTCACAATCATATACGGCAACACGTCTTTAGCCACCTTGGTTGCTCGACCCAAAAACGCATATTCACCAATACGGCAATGCTGATGCACACCTGTGTAAGGGCTTAAAAACGCATGATCCGCCACTTCCACACTGCCCGCAATAGCAGCTGCATTAGCAAAAATGATGTGATTACCCACCACACAATCATGTGCAATATGACTTTGGCACATCAGGTAGTTGTGAGAACCGAGCTTGGTTACGCCGCCTTCTTCGTAGGCACGATTAATCGTTACAAATTCTCGAATCACGTTATGATCGCCAATTTCTAGGTAAGAATCAGTCCCAGCATATTCGATGTGCTGCGGATCAGAACCCAAAGAAGCATACGAAGAAATTTTATTGTGCTTACCTATACAGGTAGACTGATGAATCACCACATGAGATTCAATGACGGTACCTTCACCAATAGTGACATCGGGCCCAACGACTGAAAAAGGACCTATCTTAACTGACTCATGCACAACGGCACTGGGATGAATGACGACTGTATCGTTCACTGCTGATCTCCGCTATCAACCTCGTCTGCGCCCATCACTATAGTCAATTCCCCGGAACAAGCAATAACACCATCTACGGTGGCCTTTCCTGAAAATTTCCATAAGTTTTGTCGGCTCTTTATCACTGATACAGATAACTCAAGCTGATCTCCGGGTTCAACCATGCGCTTAAATCGAACTTTGTCGATACCAGCAAAATAGAAAAGATGCTTTTTCAACATGTCTTTGGGTACGTCATGAACAATTAAGACACCGCAGGCCTGCGCCAAAGCTTCAACCATCAAAACACCTGGCATGACTGGTTTAACCGGAAAATGACCAGTAAAGAATGGCTCGTTAGCTGTCACATTTTTGATTGCCGTGAGCGTTCCTTCTTCAGGATCCATTGCAATCACTTTGTCGACTAGTAAAAATGGATAACGATGCGGAATCAGATTTCGGATTTCCACGTTATTGTAAACCGTCATGATTTTTCCCCTTCTTTCTCTAAAGCGGTGACTCTCTTATGTAAGGTATCGAGTTGCTTATAGCGAGTTGTCAGTCGATGCCATTCCCGCCTAGAATGCAAACCCGTGCCTGAAGAATAAACACCAGGCTCCGACACATTGGCCGATACTCTAGCGCAACCCATCAGGACAGTACCATCAGGAACCGTCAAATGATCACCAACAGCCACCATACCACCAAGCATGCAATACTGCCCTATTTTTGAACTTCCCGCAATAGCTGAGCAAGCTGCGATCACTGTGTGATCCTTTATGATCACATTGTGGCCAATCATGACATTGTCATCGATTTTAACGCCATTCCCAATACTTGTATCGTCCAGAGCGCCGCAATCGATAGTGGTTAAAGCACCAATTTCTACATCCGAACCCACCTGCACGCCCGCCACTTGAGGCACCTTACGCCAGCGACCCGCTGATTGGTGATAACTAAATCCATCGGCACCTAACACAGAACCAGCATGAATAATCACTCGATCACCAAGCGTTACACCTGGATAGAGAGTCACGTTTGGGTGAATCACACATTGCTCACCTAGCTGACAATCTCGAGTCAAAATGCAACCAGCCTCTAAACGCGAACCAGCGCCAACCGATACATTCGGGCCAATGACCACGCGAGGACCAATACACACACCCTCTGCAATCTGAGCACTTGGATCGACAATTGCGCTGGCATGAATACCCGCTTCGAACTCCGGTTCTGGATGAAACAAAGCCAAAGCATCGATAAACGCATTTTCCGGATCTTCTACCACCAAAGCATTCAGCGAGCAACGCGTTAAATCGTTTGATTTCAGCAATACCGCGCCTGCTTTCGCTTCTTTCAATGCTGAATAAAATTTAGAGGAACCCAAAAAAGACAGTTGATCTGATGAGGCAGAGCCGAGTGAAGCCACTCCATGAATCACATGATCTTCAGAACCATGTAGCGTAGCTCCAAGCTTTTCAGCCAAGGCTCCTAAAGTGATGGGCATGATTACCTCCGAGATAAATAGCAAAAGGGCTTGCTCACATAAAGTGAAGCAAGCCTTTAATAGTAAACGCCAAGCTTACCCCTAGGCTTTTTTATCTTTTTCAAGAACTGCTATCACAAAATCTGTCAAGTCGAGGTCTGGACCAGAATAAAGCAAGACACGCTTTGGAAACACTGCATCAAGATGCTTTTTCTTAGCAATATCACCTACCACTGAACTAACATGATCCGTGAACTTCTTCATGGCTTCTGTTTGAGAATCGTAGACTGCCTTTTTATAATCAGTTTGCTCTTTTTGGAAGGCCTGCAAATCCTGCACAAAGTTTTTATTCAGCATTTCAAGATGCTCTTTCGTAGCAGTCGGCTTGTTCTTTTTAATTTCTTTTTGGTCTTTTTTAAGTGCATCTTGCATCTTAATTAGCTTTTCTTGCCTGGACTGAAACTGCTTTTTAAGTTGAGCCTCAATTTGCTTTGCCTGTGGGGCACCTTTAAACACAGCTTGCATATCAACCGTTGCAACACTACCAGCAAATGAAGCACTAGCGAAAGAAACAAGCAACGCAGCACTTAGTACACATTTTTTAATCGCCATTAAGATACTCTCCTCATCAAAAAAACAAAACGCTGGACTAAAACCAAGCACAGCCATTAGAACACATAGAGCTAGAACGTGCCACCGAAAGTGAACCCTATGGCCTGTGTTTGATCAGTGGAGTGCTTCGAAATTGGCCAAGCCAAACTGACACTCAGCATACCCATAGGCGACAACCAGCTGACCATCAAGCCTGCTGACATACGCAAACGCTTAAAGGAGAATGAATCGATATTAGTCAGATCTGAATCTGCCGTATCTGGCGCATACACTGTGGATTGGAACACATTACCAGCAGCGAGAAGCAAAGAGGTTCGCAAATGATCGCTAAACGGGTTAGGTATAATAAGGTTCATCCCGAAAATAGTCTCTAAGTTACCACCAATCGCGGTATCCGCAGTATTGTTATAAGGGCCTAGCGTATTGGCCTCAAAACCAGGCAATGAACTAATACCACCGGCATAAAAGTTTTTGAAAAACGGCAAGCGCCCACTTGTTTTATTGTGATTGCCAAAACCAGTTCCATAACCCACTAGCCCGTGAAACTTCAGAATAAAACCATGTCCTAGCGGTTTAAACCAACGAGCATCGTAAGTAGTGATGTAATAACCCAGACTGCTATTGAGAAGCGGAACACCGACTTCCACACCCAAAGAAGAGGACGAACCGCGTGTTGGGAAAATGGCTCGATCTAATCCGTTATAACTCCAACCAGCGTTCACTTTAAAATCATCATAAATCATCGAACTCTCAGGTGTGTTTTCCCCTTTTGGAGTCATGAAGTCTCGAACACTGGGTACAGCTGCTTGAACACCGTCCGTTTGCAAGTCTTTAATGTTCACTCGTTCATAACCATAACCAAGACTCAAGCGATCTCGCTCTGTCACTGGAAACCCGTAAAAAATATTCCCGCCAAACCCATCTTGATCATAAGAAGCATCCAAGTTAATGCCGCTTTGATTCGAAATTTTAGAGTAGAAGATAGACTCACCTCGGCTCACACCGCTAGGTAAATAGTAAGGATCGGTGTAACTCACATTGTAGTTTTGTGTTGCCAAGCTATTTTGAAACCCAAAGGACAAGGCATCACCGGTTCCCATAAAATTAGGCTCAGTCACGCTTGCTCCATATAAGAAGCCGTGTTCATTATCGTAACCACCCTGCACTTGCGCCTTGCCCGTGTGCGTTTCTTCAACTTGAACATGTAAATCAACCATGTCTGGATGACCTAGCACAGCCTTGGAACCAACCACAACGCTTTGAAAGAAACCCAGCAGATTCAACCTTTCTTTTGAGCGCTCCACAGCAACCGTTGAATAAAGACTACCTTCTAGCTGCCTCATCTCACGCCGCAAGACATCGTCGGCGGTACGCGTGTTTCCTGAAAAATAGATGTGCCGCACATAAACTTTTAGTCCAGGTGATATTTGGAAGGTCACGTTCACTGTATGCGTTTTATCGTCAATCACGGTGACGGGGTTGATGTTTGGAAAAGCAAAACCATTGTTACCGTAGTAAGCATTAATAAGGTCTCGGGTGTGATTCATCTCTCGCAAAGAAAAGATATGACCTTCTTTTAGGGTAAATAAGGGCAATATGTGTTCATCTTGCGCTAGAGTATCGCCGGAAATAGCCACTTTACCTATGTGATACTGCTCGCCTTCATTCACACCAAGAATAATAGAAACGCCATTGGCCCCTCGCGTTGCTTTTCGCTCAGTAAAGCGGAAACGAATATAACCATTATTTCGATAAAACGTGTCTATAGCAGCCATGTCTCGGCCCAAATTAGCCTCTGAGTAACGATCGGAATGCGTAAACCATGAAATCAGATTTTTACGTGACATAGCCATGTGTCGCCTGATACTGAATGCGCTGAAGGCTTCATTGCCTTCTATTTTAATACTGGTGACTTTACTCACTTTTCCTTCATGGATTTTAATTTTAATAGCCACTCGATTACGAGATTCAGACGTGACTACAGGAGTAACCGTCACACCATGGAATCCGGTTGTATCGTATTCGTGTTGCAAACCCATCACCACTTGATTGAGTTTGTTGGGGTAAAAGGTTTCACCTATTTTAATACCGATACGATCCAAGACAGGTTTGAGCTTTTTACCCGTAATTTCTTTGTTACCTGAAATATTAATCATGGCGATCAGTGGGCGCTCTTTCACGCGAATAACAAGCTGCTTGCCTCGCTTAGACAGCTGCACATCTTTGAAAAAGCCAGAATTGTAAAGCGTGGTGATGACCTTGTTAGACAAAGACAGCGTCATGACCTTACCAACTTTGATCGGTAGCAAGCGTATAACCGTTGGTTTTGGCACACGATGCAACCCAATAACTTGAATAGAAGAGACTTTAAATGCGTTTTCTGAAGGCGCAGAAAAAGCAGAAATGGAGGAAACAGAAAGCACTAAGGCAAGAAGAAATTGTCGAATAATCCGCACGATTGAAGCATCCTTTTTTCATTGAGGGTAACGATATGTCCGCGTTCCACGCTAAAAGTTGAGCCAGTTTAGCACGATGAATCCCAAAAAAGAATACCTAGAAACTACGCTCAAAACTTGGGGTTTACATCACATTTCCATTTTCACCCAAGCTTGGCCAAAAATGGGGATTTACCCTCTCCTCTTGAATCTTTGCACACTCTGGTAAACACACTTTAATATGTGTATCATCCGGAACGCACGTGTTGACAAAAAAAGAGACAACTCATGAGCCAGTCTACCATCCCAATACCCTGCCAATCCATTGGTCCTGTTCAGTTATGTGGTGATATCAACGACTCAGTCAACGTGCCTTTGGCCACCTTCGAGACACCGCTTTGGCCCTCAACAAACCGAGGCGCTAAAGTGTCACGCTTATGCAATGGCATTCGTGTCACTTTAATCAATGAATGCATGACCCGATCCATTGTGGTAGAAGGCCCTGACGCTACCACACTAAAGCAAGTGTGCGATCAACTTCCAAATCACAAAGAGACTTTATCCGCACTTGTCGCTGGCACAAGCCGCTTTGCTCAATTAAAAGAGTGGCACACGCAGATAGTCGGCAATCTGCTTTATATCCGCCTGGCAATCATTTCTGGCGACGCATCAGGCCATAACATGGCAACCAAAGCAGCCGACGCCGTTATCCACTGGCTTTGCTCCGAATACTCTGCACTACGCTATGTCTCCATTTCAGGAAACATCTGCACAGATAAAAAAACGTCTGCCATCAATGGCCTACTTGGACGAGGGAAATACGTCGTAGCTGAATTACTCGTTCCCGCTGATGTGTGTCGTAAGGTCTTAAAGACAAGCCCCGAAGCTATTCACGCGCTAAACACCAAAAAAAACCTCATTGGTTCTTTGCTTGCTGGCAGTCTTCGAACAGCCAACGCTCACTTTGCTAATATGCTATTGGCATCGTATTTAGCCACAGGTCAAGACGCGGCTAACATCGTCGAAGGATCTCAGGGTATCGTCTACACCGACTTACGCGATGGTGATCTTTATTTTTCTGTGACCCTACCCAATTTAATTGTCGGCACTGTTGGCAATGGCAAACACCACGCATTTGTTGCTGAACATTTAAAACAGCTAGGTTGTGACGATGCGTCATCACCCGGTAAATCAGGGCGACGCCTGGCCTTAATTATCGCTGCCACTGTACTGTGTGGCGAAATATCCTTACTTGCAGCTCAAACAAACCCCGGTGAATTAATGCAAGCGCACGTGCAGTTTGAACGCGGCGATGCTGCTTACCAGCATTCATCTAATAAGGACAACCCGTGAGCCTTCGAACTGTATCAATCAGAACAC
This sequence comes from Gammaproteobacteria bacterium, assembly GCA_024279495.1. Classification (GTDB taxonomy): domain Bacteria; phylum Pseudomonadota; class Gammaproteobacteria; order JAJRRL01; family JAJRRL01; genus JAJRRL01. The sequence continues at coordinate 108,465 of JAJRRL010000036.1, forward strand.
CAGGCAAGCTTATTTTATCAGGTGAACATGCTGTCGTGTATGGCAACCCTGCCATCGGCATTGCCGTTAACCGATACATCGACATCACCCTAACCCGATTTCCTTTGCTCAAGCTATCGTTCAACTTACTTGGCATCGACTTTCAACGGCAATTCACACTAAGCGCCTTACGACAATTAAAATCAAAGATAAAACGCCAATACAAAGCCTTTACTGATGGCAAGCATGGCATTTCCGATGTGCTGGAGCACCCTTTTGAATTAGCTCTTTACACAGCAATCAATGTGATTGATACCTTCAAAAGACACTTACCCAATGGCATCAACATTGAAACCAAAAGCTCCATTCCCATTGGCTGTGGCATGGGATCATCTGCTGCAAGTGTTGTCAGCCTCATTCATGCACTCTCAGAAACGCTAGCAATTGATGTCCCTCTTCAAACTTACATTGACCTTGGCATCGAATCTGAAAACTTACAACATGGTCGATCCAGTGGTTTTGATATTCACATCACTCACCGCGGTGGCTGCTTGTTTTACGATGGTTCAGAATATCACTCTCTCACTTTCCCTAGCCAATGGCCCATTCACTTAATTCACACAGGAAAACCGTCAACCATTACCGGCGAAACAGTGGCTCATGCTAACTCTTTTCTAAGCACAGAACGTTTAGCTGACTTTGCTCGCGTCACTCATCAATTAAAAGAAGCCATCGTCAATCAAGACATGGAGCAAGCCAAAAAAGCCATTTCCCAAAACCAAGTTTTGTTAGAGGCCATTAAGGTGTCTCCCAAACCCGTTTCTGATTTTCTATCCAAATGCCAAAACTTAGGTCTGGCTGGAAAAATTTGCGGCGCCGGCGCGCATCAAGGCGACCACGCTGGCATGGTTTTATTGTTAGGCGAGACACACATTGACGCTTTAAAAAAGCTTTGTGACGACTACCGTTATCAATACTCCTCCATTTCTATTGATGCACAGGGCAGCCATGTTTTACCGAGCTAGCGCACCAGGAAGTCTTATTTTGATGGGTGAATACGCTGTCACCCAAGGAAGCCCCTGTTTAATTGCAGCTATCAATCAACGCATTCATATCTCTCTCATTCCGAGAAAAGACAAGGTCATTTCTATTTTCAGTTCTTTGGCTCAGCATACAACACAACGAGACACACTAGACGATCACCCTGCACTACGATTTGTGATGAGCTGCTTAAGACAACACGCTCTTCCTAGCGGTTGCGACATTCATATTCATGCTGACTTTTCATCTCAACTCGGTTTAGGCAGTTCCGCCGCTACAACAGCTAGCTTGTGCCATGCACTCGCTCAGTGGTGTGACTTACCTCAAACAGTCCATTCTTTATGGCAAACAGGCATGGCAGTGATTCAAGAAGTGCAAGGCGCTGGATCTGGAGCAGATTTAGCTGCTAGCTGCATAGGTGGCTTGGTTTCCTTTCAAAAAGAACCTTTCTCTATCGAACAATTAAATCACTCCCCTGCTATCACAGCGCTTTATTCTGGGCAAAAACAATCGACCACCGACGCTTTGAAACGCCCTATGCCATCTACGACTTGGAATCATCGCATGCAAATGTTAACAGAGAAAGCCATTGAGCATGCTAAGCATGCCAACTGGAACGAACTGGCTGAGTGCATGAGTCAAGCCCATGAACTGCTATGTGAACGTGGCGTCTGCACACCTGTTTTAGCATCGCTGATAACAACCTTAAATAACTGCTCCAGCATGCAAGGTGCAAAAATTTCTGGCGCCGGCTATGGCGATTGCGTCATTGCATTGGGATCACAGCCCGCATCTCAACCTCTAAATCTCTCTAACTCAGCATGCTCGCTAAAGCGAGAGCTGCCCATTTCAATCACACAGGAAGGAGTGACATCATGGTAACCCCGATGCAATTACTGCTAAACGATTATCAAGCGCATGATGCCATCAATGAAGGCAAGGCTTTTGCAAACAGTAACATTGCCTTGATAAAGTATTGGGGGAAACGAGACGCTGACTTAAATTTACCTATCACTGATAGCTTATCGATTCACTTGCCTGGCTTAGGAACGGAAGCATCTGTTCGTATCCTCGATGGCGATTGCCATCAAATCAGTATCGATGGCTTTGCCCTTGGCACTGATCACGCTGCTTTTAAAGGACTAAATAACTACTTAACTGCCATCAGCGATATTACGAAGCATCATTATCATTTGAGCTTACGCTTTACCATTCCTGTTGCCGCAGGATTTGCCTCATCGGCAAGCTGCTTCGCCTCAATTGCTTTAGCCTGTAACGATTTACATCAATGGAACTTAAGCACTAAAAATCTATCAATCATGGCCCGATTAGGTAGTGGAAGTGCTTGTCGCTCGATTGAAGCTGGGTTTTGTCATTGGCATGCAGGTGAATCTGACAATGGACTGGATAGCTACGCCACACAGCTCGACCTCACGTGGCCAGAACTATGCATTGGTTTGCTACATATCGACAACACACCCAAACCTTATTCCTCTCGATTAGCCATGAGCCACACACAAAAAACATCATTCCTCTATCAAGCTTGGCCGACTCAAGTCGCGCATGATTTAAAAGTCGTTCAACAAGCCATTAACACGCATGATTTTCAAGCATTAGGTGAAACTGCCGAACATAACGCTGAAAGCATGCATGCCTGTATGAGCTCTGCCAAACCCGCTTTATTTTATTCGCAAGGAAACACATTAGCAGCCAAAGCTCAGGTGTTTAAAGCGCGCGAACAAGGCATTCCAATGTATTATACGCAAGATGCCGGTCCTAATTTAAAATGCCTCTTTCTTCAGCACGATTTAGATGCTGTTTTAGACGTCTTTCCAAACCTACAAGTTATTCAACCTTTCGGAGATGCAGGTGAGTAATACCGATAACGACCAAGTGATTTTAGTCAATGAAGCTGACGACATTCTTGGTTACGAAGACAAACTCATCGCTCATCAAAAAGGTCTATTGCATCGTGCTTTTTCAGTGTGCATCTTACGTGAAGATCCAGCCTTAGGCTGGCTAACCTTGTTGCAGCAAAGGCATTTTTCTAAATACCATTGTGGCAGCCTATGGAGCAATACCTGCTGTTCTCACCCAAGACCCAATGAAACCACCCTAAATGCAGCAAAAAGACGCTTGCAAGAAGAGATGGGTTTACACTTAGATCTTAACGAGGCAGGATCTTTTATGTATCAGGCCACATTCGATAATGGCCTCATTGAACACGAATTTGATCATGTCTTTTACGCCATCACAACTGAGACCGATCATACGCCCTGCCCCAATGAAACAATGAACTCCAAGTGGGTGAGCTTAAATGATTTGCTGACTCTATCTGACAAAGAGAAAAATCACTATACTCCATGGATGCAAGAAGCTTTGAGCTTAGTTAAAGAAAATACATTCACCAAACCCTAGCACCTTGAGGCAATACGAATGAAAACAATGAAGCGCTTACTTCTACCCTTAATACTTATCACTTTCAGCTCACTGTCCTATGCTTCTAAACTATTTGTATCCAACAACACATCCACCATCTCTCCTGAAGAAGCTTATGTGCGAGTTCATGGGAAAGCGCAATCGTCTCTGATTCGCGATGTTACTTCTGCCTTGCAAAATCGCCACTATCAACAAGGAGCAAGCTACTCTCTTTTAGGCGAATACAATATGCTAAGCACTAACACTCTGACCGCCGATAACACCTTCCTTTTTGTTACTTCACCAAAACAAACCATCAGTGAACATCGATTACTTGAAACAGCCACTTTTTTAGCAAAAAAACTCAAACAAGAGTCTGTCGCTGTTTTCTTTGACGGCGGTAAGAAAAGTGTCTCTGATACCACTATCACGTTTCATGAGCCTCTACCAACATACGCTCATCTTCAAGATAGCATCCACCGATTAACAGAAGCCGGAATGCCCGCCTTTAGCATCTACCTCAGCAGCTATCCAGACAACTTAAACGACGCCAAAGTATCAGCCATCGAGCTTCTTTCTACTCCCAACAAAAGCAAAGAACTGAATGGGTTATTTAGCAACAGCACAATAACGTCTGCTCTAGGCGATGCTTTATTGGTCTTTCAAGACGGAAGCACCCAAGCCATCAACTAAACAATTGTTTTATCATTGGATGCAGCATTCAGGTTTTGAGTTTTTGCTACCGCTACCGCCACCGGCTGATGCTCCGCCATTAGAGTGACTCTCCAATGCATTCATTGAAGCGCCTCTCCTGGCAGGTGTTTTCTGCTGTCTACTATTTTTGGCAGCAGTCTGCGCCTCAACCCTTTGAAGAAATAAAGCAAGTACCTTTGTGTGTACATCATCTTTATGGGCACGCAGGACCTCCGCCGATGCCAAAAGTGCTTTGCGGCTCAATGCCACATCTAAGATTGATTTCTCAGACGCCGTTGGCCTTTCCTCATTATACTTAGCTGTCACCGTACGATCGCCGTCCATCGCAACGCTTGCCAATGAGGCTGCCAGCATTATTCTGTCTTTCGCTGTGAGCCATGGAGAGCCGAAGGCGCAGGCGAATAGTCCGCGATAGCCACGGATTTTCTATCGAGCGTAAGCGAACATAGAAAATCTTTACGTGGCGTTGAGTCACTTGAGAGACCACAGCGTAGTCAAGCCG
>JAJRRL010000037.1 GCA_024279495.1 Gammaproteobacteria bacterium
AATCTCGAGCTTCTCCACCGTATATTTCCGATGCAACTCGCGTTAACGCAGCTGTCAACGTCGTCTTACCGTGATCAACGTGACCAACTGTTCCCACATTCAAGTGAGGTAAGGTTCTTTCAAATTTTTCTGTTGCCATAACAATCTCTTCCAAAAGTTAGTTGCATTAATGGAGCCCGCAACCGGAATTGAACCGGTGACCTCTTCCTTACCAAGGAAGTGCTCTACCTCTGAGCTATGCGGGCACTTTAAACTGGTGCTGCAAGCAAGGTTGCTGTAACACACAAAAATGGAGCGGGCGATGGGAATCGAACCCACGCCATCAGCTTGGAAGGCTGGGGTTCTACCATTGAACTACGCCCGCGCACCGCATAACGCGCTTGCTATTTTACCACCTATCATTGACCAAAAATCAAGAAAGGATTGGAGGGGGCAGGATTCGAACCTGCGAAGGCATAGCCGTCAGATTTACAGTCTGATCCCTTTGGCCGCTCGGGAACCCCTCCAGGCAAAACGAGCACGTCATTGTCTTCAAGATCCCGCCGCTTGTCAACCCAGGAAACGCCCTTAAACGATGATTTTTCAAAATAGTTATGACTGAACGCAGAGAAAAGGGGGGACATCTCGCTTGAATCAGCCCTGACAAGTTAAAATTCTCTGAATTACGGCCAACAAAGCACCATGCTAAACTCTCTCTTCAGCACATACGTCTGCGATTTCTCTCAGCAATCCTAATACCTGAGCTGGCTGAGATTCTCTTGATGCTTGGAATTAAAGGCGCACAATCACACAAAGGTACTTATGGCTGTCGACAAAACAACAAAAGTTAAGTGTGATCCAGCTTCCACTCCCTAAGAAGCACTTCATCCACACGACCTTGAACACACAAAGCGCTGAGATAATCATCATGAAGCGAGAGCCATTGCATGGAAGCATTATGCGGAGGGTACAACGTTTTTGGGTCGCCCCCAAACAAAGTGACGTCTGTCATGTTTGAAAACAAACCTTTCCCTAAGTATTTAACGTAAGCTTCTTTAGCCACCCAAGCTCGCAACACATAATCGGACGCTTCTGGTTCACTCAAATGCTGCCAGTATTCCATTTCTTCAGAAGAGAGCACATGCTTTGCAAGACCCGGCTTTTCCACTGAACGATCATATCGCTCAACATCAACTCCTAACTCACGGTCCAAACTAATAGCTAGCACGGTAATGTCTTGCGTATCAGACACGTTAAATTGTATCGATGAAGTGCACTCTAAAAAAGGTTTTCCATGCTCCGCTACCCCAAAACATAAAGAAGGTGGTGACACATCCAAATAACGAGCCAAGACACAGCGACGAACATACAAAGAAAAAGCTTTTGCTAGCTGTGATTTTTCGTGCACAAAACGAGCAACCCGAGCTTGCTCTTCATCTGAAAGAACACCTTCAGGCAAAGACCAAGACTCAGGCTGAATGGCATACCAAACATGAACTGCATTATCTAAGAGCCTAACACTCATTTTTATTTAGCTTTAGCTGCCGATTTTTTATCTTTTCCGTGAACTTTATTAGCAGCATGACTTAGGCCTTTGCCGCCTGCTTGAATATCTTTGCCAAAACCACTGACTGTGTTGCACCCAGCAAGAGCTGCGCTCAGAAGAACCGCCGAAAGAACCATTACACTTGCTTTTAATCGTACCATTATTACTTGCCTCATCTGATATGCGCCTGCTTCACCCTGAAACAGATCATGGGCAATACATTACCGTAGTCATTGCCAGGTTGCCACCTCTGAGACATATCGGTATAAATGCTGAACCATTTCTGGATGCCTGTGTCGCCTAGCAACAGCCAATGGCGTTTCCTCAAATTCAGTAACGGCTCGCAAGTCTCCGCCTGCTAGAACCAAAGCAGGAACCACCGAGACTGAGTTATAAAGTGCCGCAAAGTGCAACGGACGAACATGATCGTTATCTTCTGCATAATTTGGACTAGCCCCAGCATCGATCAGCTGTTTGACACGTTCAACATCATCTCCGATAACAGCATCTAAGAGCAAACGACCCAATATGGAGTCGCCAGCATTAGTCATAGTCCCAGCCATAAGACATCTCCTTGACAAGCCTGTGAGCATTCCGTACTCACCTCCCTCTTAGTATAACCACGGACAGACCAAGATTAAAATACCCCGAGCATCATTGAAAAATTTCCCTCTCCATATGACAATATAAGTATGAATATTGACTAGGGAGTTTGGTTATGAAAAAGCATCACGAAGGCAACGATACTGGCTTATTAGTAGAGCCCCCCATCATCGACGCTAAACTAGCTTTAAACCCTGAAGCAGCCAAGCACGTCGATGAAAAAATAAAACAAAGAAGGCAGGAGCTTGAACAAAAAAAACAGCGCATTGAGGAAGAAAAACGACGGGCCGAAGAACGCTTCGAGCAACAAAGGCAAGATATCGAAAGACAAGAACAGAATATAGACAAAGAAAGAGAAAGGGCGTTAATGTTCCAGGAGAACGGATTCAACATAGCAAAGTCTGCTCGCCTTGCATTGTCATGCTATGAGGGAAAAAAGTGCTTGTTGATATATACGACTCATTTCGTTTCAGGGGACGCAATAGCGCTGACTGGACAGCCTCTGAAAGTTATCCGATTGAGTGTTTAAAGAAGCTATCATACGATGAAAAACATGATATTCGAAACAATCTTGCTCTATTCCTAGAAAAAAATCAGGAAAAACGGTTGTCAGATTATCTGGACGAATGCAAAGAAAAAGCAAGCACTAAGAAAAAAGAAAATACTGGCTTCCGCATTTTAAAAGAACTGCTAGAGTTTGAGACCATCGATGCCTTTGCAATAACCATAATAGTCCAAACTTATCCCATTTCCAAAAAGGAAATAAGTGAGTGCCTTCAACTAGAGAAGACCATCAACAAACTTTGTGAGAAATATAAAATGGCAAGCCGGGGCCTGCGGGTGGCAAGCTACTTACTCCTCTTTGCAGCAGCGGCCTCTGCACTAGAATCTGGCGGTACTTACCTGTTTGAGCTCAGTTCAACAGGGCACAGTTTATCTACCTTCTGGATCATCGCAGCTGCTGTTCTTGCTGCGCTCTCTATTATCTGCCGTCACCTCAGCAGGGCTAAACTCTCCGAGCCAGACCAAGCGCGCGCTCCCCAAATCCCTAAGCGTTTGGCGAGAAAACCAAGCAAAGGAAAAAGCAAAATACAATACCTCCTTAAGCAAAAAACAACAATAAATAGATGCTTGATTAGTTGAGGAGCAAACTGCCCTCCTCTTGGCGTGAATGCTGGCGTATACCACCTTCTTCCCCTGAAACAAAATGAGAAAGCTCATCATCTCGCCCTTCCTCAGTTCCAGGAGTCGAATCATCTTTATGCTCAAGAAGAGCAACTTCCGTATCATCTTTGCGACCTAAAATACCATGGATTGATAATTTAACAGTCGATTTCGTATTCCTTTTATTACTAGCGGATTGACCTCTCATAAAGTAATACAACCTCACAAAAAAATAAATACCCTGGGGAATGACGTCACACTTCCTAACGCCAAACACAAGTCAGCTGCCAAATGTAAATGCCTTTTTGTCTCAGAAAAAGGAGCATCGGGTGAAGAACAGCTTAAATTGAGCTCTTTGCTGACATCAAAAGCAGGCAGCCAATACCCTAAAGCCAAACCACCAAAAGTAAAAGGCAAAGCACTCGATACAAAAAACAACAGTGCAGCAATAAGCCCCTGCTCTGAATCACTCAACCGTTTTTTGGCGCAAACAAAAGTCGATAAACGAAAACAAGCAATAGCCACAGATATACAGCACATTAAAGCAAAACAGCTCGACCCAATATCATGCACGTCTGTTTGACTAGCATAGTGATCCGAACATTCTGATGAGCAGTTGATTCCTAATGTGCTATGCGGACTAACTTGTTTTAAATCATCTACACAATAATCAGCTGCGCGCCAAGCATCCGTTAAATTTATCCCAAATGGAATCATAGCAACAACTGACACCAAAAGAATTAATGTTGCTGTTGGCCATTGCATTTCAAAAACTTCACTCTCACTTTCCGAGCTGCTATCTTTTAAGTCACCATATTCAAGTAACGGCACAATGGAAATAACATCAAACTCTCTAGCATCTCCTGATTTTTCCTCAACATTTTCTACTTCACCTTCAGATGGGTGAGCGCTTTCGGCGCGACCACCCTCTGTAGCGACAGGACTTCCATCACCCCCAACAGACAGCTCTCCATTTTTTTCACCATCCCTAAGCGAAATTTCTACGTAGTCTGCTTCAGCAGAGCTTTTTTCTGCATGTGACTCATGCCCATACCGATACTCATAAAGCTCATTAACATGATAACCCCCTAGTATTGTTTTAAACAAAAAATCTTTAGACCAGACACCAATTTCATCTTCAAACTTTAAGCTTAAAATATCATGATTTTTGGGGCGAAAAGACATAGGACCTTCTTCAAGTGTATCGCACCGCTCGAGATAGATTAACGCCATCCTAGCGCAAATCGACTCGCGAAGGCGATCGTTATCTGTGCCGCGACTCGTCCTCGTCACCCACGCTACGCAACCTAACGGCTTGACTACGCTGTGGTCTCT
>JAJRRL010000038.1 GCA_024279495.1 Gammaproteobacteria bacterium
ACGGCTTGACTACGCTGTGGTCTCTCAAGTGACTCAACGCCACGTAAAGATTTTCTATGTTCGCTTACGCTCGATAGAAAATCCGTGGCTATCGCGGACTATTCGCCTGCGCCTTCGGCTCTCCATGGCTCACAGCGGAGGCCTCTCGCAGACTGCTCGGGACCAACATGACCATAAGTAAAGGTAATCTCTTTAATACCCATGGCTTTACTAAGTTTAGCCACTGTGCACTTATGTTCTTCTCTTTCTTCTGTGAGAATATTTCGATTCCAAATGGGTTGAGCCAACGCTGTCTTTACATTGGAGGCAATACCCGCCTCACATCGACCGGCGTAGTAATCTAAAGCATTCGGGCTAATGATGCCATGTTCTCTTTCCCTCGTTTTATTCGATGCCGCTGTTCCAGAGCTTATGTCAGCTGCAAATGTCTGGTTAATCATAGCAATCATGGCAACAAAACCATCCAGAGACTTTTCAGCTTTGGCTACAGTATCAGCAGGAATATTAAACTTCTCTGCAGCTGCAAACACACTCATGATGGTGATGGGAGCATGTGAGGTGATATTAAGTGATTCATTTTGTGTGTCGAAACTCACATCAAATAAAACGAGGTGGTTCCTATAAACAGTTTCGTAGAGGGTATTTACTTCTTCTTTGTCAAGAATGTTTTTTTCAAAAAAATGAAACAAGTTATTCGATGATGTCATCTGACTTTGATGGTTGATTGCTGCACGTTCAGAATAGCCTTTCGGTACTCGCTTATTCTTTCGAAAAAGTTCATACTCATACATAAAACCTGAATCATGATTTGATATGTTAATGGTGTAACGAACACCTGCCTTGCTTAGTTTTTCAAGAACCTTAAAACTGAGGTAATCATTAGCGCCTCGATCACCCACTAAATCACCAATAAGATTTAAATCGATGATGCTCTGGCATGACATCTCGTCTAAAGCACTCAAAAAGAGTGTGACAGCCTCGCGAATGCGTGGGCCATATTCTTTTTCATCTCTTAAATACTGAGCCTTCTTTTTTTGATATTTTGCGTTTCTTTTCTGAAAGTCTTCATCTGTTTCATGATCGTATCTATCGGAAGCCAAATAAGAACCTTCTGGATTAGATGGCTCTTTAGTTGTTGCTAAGGTTTTATAAGCTTCGTTCAGCTTTTGGTAGCATTCCTCTTCTCCACCCTTGGGAGGCTCTAAGACCTTGAGAGCGAGCAACTTATGAATAAGGTTGAGGGTATTGCCGTGCACATCACCTAGGGTGGCAACTTTTTTTGGTGCTTCTTCGGTTTGCGCTGCCGCACTTGAGTCAGGGGCTAAGCTCAATTCAGATTTCTTGTCGCCATTGTTTTGCGATGGAAGAAGAACAGCAGAAGAGCCTAAGGTGTCTTGGCACTGCTTGATAAGAGCCGGCTCGGGCAGCTGAGTGATGTTTGTGCGACGTCTGACGATACTTACCATGGGAAGCCCTTTTAAATTAACAAAAGAGCATACTATCATTTTTTAAAGGGTTTTGATACAAAACAGACCACACTAGGTGGTCTTTCAAATCAACTACTTAAGCCGGTAGTTTAGCCCATTTATCCTTAGGACCAGGCTTCTCTGTCTTACTCTCATGCAGCAGCTGGCAAAAAAGGCCGGCGCTTTTCTACGAGCAGCTAAACTAATGACGGCAACGGCAAAAGCTGCTGCACCAACAGCCAGACCAATCACTGCCGCTAAAGCCAATGGGTTTGAGCTTAGAGCAAGCCCACCTTGAATGATTCCAGGTAAGAATAAAATACACCCTGTAGCGCCTGCTGTCGTAAGAGCTAAACCAGCTGTTCCTACCCATGTTTCTGCAATGCTTCGGCCACGGCCCGTTTGTGCTGGCAGTGTCTCTTTACGTCCACCTCCAGCCTTCAATTGAGGTGGAGTAAGTAAAGACCCGGCAACGTTCTGATGGCTTTTGGAGCCCTGCTTATATGCTTCCACCATTCTCTCATTAAATGGATCGGAGTCAGAAAATGCTTGAAGCTTAACTTCTGCTTGAGCAACAGCCTGCTGAGCTACAGCAAGAGCCGCTGGATCATCCTCTAGTTTCTGTTTTCTTAGGTCTTCCTCTGCACCTTCCAAATTATTTGTCAGCGTATTAATATCCAGCAACTTTTGAACTCGCTCTTCGTGAATCTTCGCAACCGTGGAGTCTACATCTTTATTAATACCTCCATACAAACTCGGCTCAAGGTTTGTATCCTTACCCATATTGTCTTTAATTGAATTTTTGAAGATGTTCTTATTTTTGTGCGCTCTTACAGGCAAAACAAGCGTACCACCCTTCCCTAAAAAATTCGCGGCTTGTAGATAGGCAGCATCCATCGCTTTCTGTGTTTTTGGATCCGAGGCTTTGGCTTCTGATGTTGGTAGGCTGATA
>JAJRRL010000039.1 GCA_024279495.1 Gammaproteobacteria bacterium
ACTACGCTGTGGTCTCTCAAGTGACTCAACGCCACGTAAAGATTTTCTATGTTCGCTTACGCTCGATAGAAAATCCGTGGCTATCGCGGACTATTCGCCTGCGCCTTCGGCTCTCCATGGCTCACAGCGAGGGTCTGCTGTCTCTGTCATCGCCGCTTCAATATCTGCTGAGGTAATATATAGATACTCCTTCTGCCCCCCCTCCTGTAGTAGCATAGCTTGCCGCATCGACACACCATGCCTAAAAGGAAGTCTAGCAGCCAAATAATCCAAGGGCTTCAGGTCTTCCCCCTCCAGGGAATCACTTAAGTATTTTGTTATTTTTCCTGCTGCTTCAGGGGGGATATCGCATTCAGCATACAAAGTACCTTCTGCATACCCGAAGATTCGCTTACCTAGATAATAATGTTTAGCTACTTCATAAAAAAATTCAGGCATTGTATAGAAATTTCTTCTTGATCCATGCCCGTTGAACATGATATTTTTACTCAAGCTCCGGTAAGCCTCGTAGAAAAATTCTTTTCCCATCAGACCCTCCAAGCAATTCAGATCACGATTCAACTCAGAAACAAAATACTGCCTCCATTCATCGGAAGAAGCTTGCTTTGAAAAAATCTGCACGCGGCTCTTGAGGGTTTTTACTTTCTCTTGAAACGAAGCTTCCTTCAGCTTCTTAAATATCTCGTTCCCATCCAGCTTAAACTCAACAGAAACACCATCCTGATTTTCTTTTTTGAAAATTGAAAAAAGCAAGGCATACATCTCAAAGCTTATTAAATGAATTTCTCTATTGTTAAGATTAAGAAGCTTAAATGCCGGAACCTCTTTCCTTAACGAGGCGTCTGCATAAATCTTATTTAAGGCGCGGTTCGTATTGTTGCGATTTGAAGACACCTGAAAGTGATACTTAACCAAGCTATAAGAAGAGAGAGCATGACGACTCTCAAGGCCTCTCTGATGATAAGTCCCCAACCTCTGCCTTGAAGGGTTTGTTGATGTCGCACCTTTAAATGAAGGGTCTTCTGTGAGCGCCATACCTTCAGGTATTTTTATCTCAACAGACTCTTTTTCTCCAACCCCCTGTTTATGGCCACCTTCACTTTTTGAATCGTTATTCTCTACAGTGAGCTCTCCTTCATCTCCCTGTCTTTCTTCTTCTGCTTTCATACCTTCGCCCTTAGACACACTACAACCTTAACTATGTAAATTACCTTAATTGTAGCACAATAATAGAGCTTAGCCTGCTTAAACCAAGTACCGCTTAATTTTGACACATTTAGGGGAAGCTTCTCTAAGTTTTTGATTTTTCAGACAAAGAAAGACAGGAAAACAAGCCCTGTTCTAGCGACACACCTTGTCGCTAAATGCCTTGTTCTAGCGACATTTCCAAGCAAACTTAAGCCTTCCCTTTCTTCAAGCCACCAAGCTGACTCAGAGGAACAGCATGCACGCCTGGCTTTAGCTCTTTTGAGCTTGGCTGATAGACACCGTGAATAAAGCCTAATTCTATGCGCGTGCTTGAAAAACAATGTTCTGGCAACTCTGATACATTTGGTAATGTGATGTCGTGTGATTTTGCAAAGATGTCGATAGCCGGAAGCAATTGCGCTGCTTCTAATTCAAGCGTCCATTCTTCTTTTGATAGCTCAGGCAACTGAAAGGCTTCATTGTCGCTAACCACATCTGTTATCTGCTCTGCCATAATAATATCTGCTACATCATGCATATCTAAAAAAGGTTGCATCGCAGGAAAACCCAAATCCGTTAAACAGGTTAAATATTCTTTAGCGCTATCTAAAGCATAAAACGCATAATAAAACACAGCCCCTGCAGTCAAATGGCGATTCAAAGCACGAAGCATGCTTGGCAAATGTGTTACATCAAGGCAAGCAGCCTCAATAATCAAGGCATCGTATTTTTGATTCACATCAAGCTGCTCTAACTCATCGACAAGAAGAGTTGTCACCCGAACGCCTGGAGTCTGATTCTCTCCAGCATCAATCTGAACCCACAACACACGTTCAGGCTGAGAGAGAAGACATTGATAACGCTCCAATAAACCTTGTTTTATATATTTTTTCAAGCGATTAGACATAGGAACCCCTTTCTGATGAGGGGCTATGGTAATAGAAAGAATGAAGAGGATCAAATCTTAAGGGTTTATCAAGCTTTTATAGGCTCTTTTTTCATTGCCTCAGAGGAATCAACTAAACTGAAGCGTGTTGCCGATGAAATAGCCATTTGAACCATCTTAATGATCGTGCTTCTATCAGCCTTTAACTGTGACGCATCGTAAATAACATCCACTAAAAACTTCACCACTTCTTCTGGGGTATCTCCTCGCTTAAACAAGGGAAATGACTTTAACAAAATATTTTCAAGGAGATCGTAATCAATACCTACTAAGCCACGATCATCAAATTTTGAAATACGGCTGAGGTCTCCAAATAACAACCAGCCGGGATCAACCTCCAACCAGCCTGATATCGCCAACACATTTTTATAATGAGGTAAAGCCTTTCCTAAAACATAACGCCTGGCCATTTGATGAGAACAACCAACTGCTTCAGAGAGCTCGTTCACTCTGACACCCGAGCCAGCATTTGCTGACGTGTGCCCCTTTGTCTTTAAAGCCGATATTAGTCTTTCAGAAAATGACGTTAAAAAGTGGTCCCTTCCATCGCTCATGAAAAGCATCCTCAAAATTGTGAGACTTGAAGACTACTATAATAATGAGTAAAAAACAGTATAAAATATCAAAAAAACATTGAAAACAGTTGTTTTTTTTAATGTCGAAAGCTACTGCCAGTATCACAAAATATAGAAACTAACATAAGCCTGCCATTACTGTATTGTAAGTTTCATCAAAGCTTACTTCTAGTTTCCTAAACTCCCAAACTCACACCATGAAACCAGGAGTAAATCCCGGTAGCGCCAGTTTCTTATTTGTGTATTCTCTTATATATCTTTTCCTTTGGAATACCTGCTCATGAATTACCTCAACACACTTTTTTTTCAGCGATGCATGACTTGTAAACACAAACAAATGCAACCTATCACAAGCCCTCTGTGTGTGACATGCCAAAAAAACCTTCCGTGGCTAAACCCCAATCATTGCACGCAATGTGCTACTCCACTTCTCGATCCCAAAACAAAACTCTGCGGTAACTGCATAGCGTCGCCCCCTCACTTCGATCAAACGATCGCGCTTTTTTCCTACGAACATCCAATCAATCTATTAATCCATGATTTTAAATTTTGCAATCGTTGGCGACTAGCAACTATTCTAGGAAAATGGATGCATGAGACATTGGTATCTCAGTGGCACACTCTTAAAAACCCACCCTCTCATTTAATAGCTGCTCCCATGCATAATGACAAACTAAAAAAAAGAGGATATAACCAAGCGCTACTTCTGGCCAAAAGTATGGCTAAAGCAAGTGGCTCGCTAGATGTATTATTGCCTTGCAAAAAACTATCTAACAACCCTCCCCAAAGCTCTCTTAACAGACGTCAGCGAAAAAAGGCATCTCCTCATATTATCGTTATCCATCCAAAACAAGTTAAAAACAAAAATCTACTACTGATCGACGATGTCATCACAACAGGAAGCACCCTTAATAGCTTAGCCAAATCCTTAAAGTCTGCCGGGGCAAACTCTGTCTCTGTATGCTGCCTTTCTCGAACTTGTCACTCAAAGTAAGGTGTGAAAAAAAGCAATTCCCATTTTTGGCCAATCTTAGGTGAAAGATCTCTTCAAAATACACATTCTGTAGACTTGTCAGCAACAACCTTGGGCAGTATCCTAGGGTGCCTTTCCTGAAGCATCCTTAGACTACTGGAACGCACCTTAAATTGTCCCCTTCAAGTGTCCCCTTCCTCAATTCTGGAGTAACCCATGACCATTACTATTGCCGACCGAATGTCTGCTGTTCAAGCCTCCCCCACCATGGCCCTAAATGCCAAGGCAAAAACCATGGCACAAGCAGGCCAAGACATAATCAATCTGACTGTCGGTGAGCCAGACTTCGATACCCCAGACCCCATCAAAAAAGCTGCCATCCAAGCCATTCAAGACGGCGCCACCAAATACACTGCTCCTGATGGCATTCTGCCTCTAAAATATGCAATCATTAAAAAGTTGAAAGAAGATCATGGCCTAAACTACGAGCCTCAAGAAATCATCGCCAGCTGTGGAGCCAAACACTCTCTCTACAACATCGCGATGGCAGTTCTTAACCCGGGCGATGAAGCAGTCATTCCCTGCCCTTACTGGGTCTCTTACCCAGCGATGGTTGCTCTAGCTGGCGGACAATCGGTTATGATCGAAACTGACTACGATAACAGCTTCAAAATAACGCCCTCGAAGCTCGAAGCGGCCATGACTGATAAAACACGCCTGGTATTCTTAAACTCCCCCTCAAACCCCACAGGAATGGTCTACAGCAGAGAAGAACTACAAAAGCTAGCCAAAGTCCTTTCCGCGTATCCCAAAGCCATCATCATCTGCGACGACATCTATGAATACCTTACTTTTGGTGAGCATGAATTCACACACCTCCTAACTGTTGCCCCTGAACTGAAAGACAGAACAGTCATCGTGAATGGGGTCTCAAAATCCTACGCCATGACCGGTTGGCGACTTGGTTACGCGGCAGGTCCAAAAGAATTAATCCTAGCCATGAAAAAATTGCAATCTCACAGCACGTCCAACCCATGCAGTATCACACAGCACGCGGCCATTGAAGCAATGACACTCGGCAAAGCCGGCATTGCTGATATGCTCACCACCTTCGAAGAACGCTTGTCATCAGCCCATGAGGCTTTAACAAGTATTCCGGGAGTTCGAGCACTTCCTGCTCAAGGTGCTTTTTATCTCTTCCCTGAAGTACATGGCTTGATAGAGCAACTAGGCGTTGCTGACGATATCGCCTTATGTGAGCTGATTTTGGAAAAAGCACAGGTAGCTCTTGTTCCGGGAACAGCCTTTGGCTCTCCTGGTCATTGCCGAATTTCTTGTGCCGTTGATAAAAAACGTGTCAATGAGGCCTTATCTCGTATTCGCGCTCTACTATAAACAAAAAAAACCTACACTCACAACTTGGGCTTCACATCAAATTTCCAGTATTGCTTTTCCCTGCCTGAAAACATTAAAGGTATTGACGGGAGACACCTCGCATACTACCATACGCTTTTTTGAGCGATCCCTGGTAGCTCAGTGGTAGAGCAGGTGACTGTTAATCACTTGGTCGGCGGTTCAAGTCCGTCCCGGGGAGCCATTTTATTAGCCAAAAAAATCACTGACTCTCTGACCAATACCTAAAACCACCAATCAGAGACAGCACGTTCGTATACCCCATTTTTTGCAGATTATCGGCCGCCAATGCTGAGCGATAGCCGCCCCCACAATAAACCACAATCTTGTCGTTATAGTCGGGAATCTCTTTTTCAATCCTTACCTCCAGAATCCCCCTGCTCAGGTGTTCCGACCCTGGAATAAAGCCTCTATCCCACTCAGACTCCTCACGCACATCAAGCAAATGCATGAACTCACCTGCTGCTCTCTGCTGATTGAGCTCATCTAAGCTAATTTCTTTAATACGTGTCTTAGCATCGTTAACTAAAGCGATAAAACGTTCATTGTGTTTTTTTGTAGCCATTTCCCTTTCCCTATAAAGATGCATTCGAAAGTCTAATCGTAACGAAAGACACCTACAGGGGCAATCAAAGTGAGAAAAAAATACCCAAAGTTCCTATAATGGTCAGAGAATAATCCATATAGGTGGTCATAATGCCCTATCTTGTCATCGCGCCCAAAAAACAATTTTCAATTCTTGAAGCAAATAACCTAAACGATCTGAAAGAAAAATGCTGCGAACAACTTGACGGAACTAACAGCGATGATCTAGACATTGAATACATTAACGATCCCCTAACGGAGGATCGATTTAATCACATGAAGCATTCAGCAAGCACTTATTTACTCAAAGTACGCGAAACCCCTAAAACAAAGCAGTGGTTTTAAGGGTTCGCTTAGGGTATGCACCCTGGTCTTATTCTTCTGGTTTAGCCTCATCCGCAGCTGGTTTTTCAGCAGCTTTAGCTGGCTTTTTAGGTTTAGCGGCTTTAACAGGCTTTTCAGCAGCCGGCTCAGCCGGCGCTTTATCACCTTGGCGAATAGCTTCTAGACTTGTATAAATACTGTTGAACAAGCCATTGATTTGAGACAAATCTTTGCTCATTTTCTTAGAATACTCATCATGATTAGCCTTCGTATCTATGACAAGCTTCGATAAATCAGCGAGTTGCACACCTAATACATCATTAGGATCCGCATTAGGACTACCACCTGCGGGGTTTACCATCGACTTAATATTGTTAACAAGACCACCAAGATCAAAACTAGGTTTATTTGCCATTGCCTTTCTCCTTTACCTATTAGTTAGAGTACATGACCTCAATATAGTCAAAAAGTGAACAATCCACCACTGCGAGCTAAGACTCTAGTTAGGAGCGCTACTCTGTGCACGCCTCTGTTCACGCCTCTGCTCTTCCTGAAGCCACTGGTCAATCACTGCCCCTTTCCTTTTTCTAATACGAGACACACCATAAACACTCAAAGAGCTTCTGGCATGCTCAGAAATCACAACTGCAAGACGTTTGTTTTTCCAAGCGCCCAACACAGTACGCCGACCTCCAGAAAAAACAGTCTGCCGAACCTGGGAGACAGAGACTTTTCTTTCAACAAATTGCTTGAACATCTCCCCTGCTTGATCTTTTTCTTCATAGGTGTAACCCCAACACACATGACCATGCCTATGATTAGCTCTTGGCTTCCACCCCTTCCGACGACCTACAGCCTCAACACGCCTTGTCTCACGATAATCATTCAAACCAACCAAGACCATAGCTCTGAGCTTCTTGAGCTGGGCCTCTTGACTCACAATAAGGGTATCTTTTTTCAAAATAAGTTGTTCAGCCGCCTTCAACTTACCTTTAAGGTCAACCAACTCTACCTCTTTCGTTTTCAAGCTTGAAGCCTGCTGTCTAATGGTTTTATCTCTTGTTTCTACATCCTCCGACAGCTCTCGCACTTCGATAATACTATTTTCTAATTTTTTTTCCGTTGCTGCTAATGCCTTTTGCTTTTCAGTCAACTCCTCTGCCTTTGTAAAATTTCGTTTCAATAAAACACCATTCATTGCAATTAAGAGAGAACCCTTTGTGGCAAGCTCAAACTTGGCTCTTGATCTTTTTGCCTCCAACCTAAACTTAAAGGTATTCTGCACATTTAGAAGATGCCTTTCTTCAAGATCAGATATGATGGCTGCCGTCATTTTCAAAATTCTTTGCCCCGAGACAGCCTCATTATGCGAAGAGGCCGATGCGGCAATCAACTTCTTGGCTATTTTTTCCCTTAAGTCTCGATCGTCACTTAGGTTCATCACAGCAGAAAGCACACGCGGTAAATTTTTAGTAATTTGACCAAAGCTAGATTCCATGCTTTCAGTGAGCCTTCCCTCTGCATTATGAAGCTTTTTATCCAGCTCACCACTAAGGGACTCAATGCTATCGCACTGTTCTTGGGTAGACACAATAACGCCAAACAACAAACAAAGTAAATCAATCAACAAATCACCTATGTTCTGCCCTCGATCCGCTGGTATTTGCAGTTTACTAAGGCTGTATTTTTCAGTGTTTATCTTGTTTCTCAAATCAAACAAACCCGAGGGCTGAAAAAGTGCCTGAAACAACACATCAAAAAAAACTCTGTGCTTATCACTATTCTTTAACTCATAGCTCGAGGAGGATTTAATCGCATTACAAACCGTCTCTGGCGTTAAGTCAGCGTCTTTCAGATACGTAATCTGGAACAATACTAATAGCTTTTTAGCCTCTTCTTTTTCTTCATCAGTAAAGCTTAGAGGGTCAATCGGTTCTCGACCTGCAATACTATTATTCATTCTTGAAGCCAAGCGACCAGGACTTAAAGGCAACTCATCACCAGACTCTTCTAATTCCAGTGGATCCCCAAGATTTCTACGCAATTCAAAAATACGTTCTTCAGAGTGCGCGTGCGCAATTTTATATAAGGTCTGAGTGCTTAATGTAAAACAGAAGTCGTTGTAAATCTTTTCGCACTTCTCTGTCACCTCCTTTCGAATTTGCTTAGCAAATGGAGGAAGCCCTTCTGTCTTTTTTGATGTTACTTGGATTAACAATAACAACAGTTCAAATAGTTTTTCACCATCGCTAATTTGTTTAAAAAAACCTGTTCGGTTATCTTTGGGATCGAAAAAAGATCGTCTCATTTAAAAGCTCCTTTTACTGGGTATCAGCGTACTTGCCTATATAAAGTATCAAAGAAGCCTATCAAAAAACCTGGAAACAGTCAAAACCGCCCATAGCAGCCACTTAAGATATCCTTAATAAAAAGCTTAACTTCCTTAAGTTTGCTTTAATATGAAGGGCTTATAGTAGTAACTATGAACGGTGATTGAAACGATGGTTGAGGTTGGTGATATAGGTTGGTAGCAGGTAGTAAAGGCATAAAGTGAAAGCGGCATGCCTTTTTTATGCTTGTTTATATTTCTACTATGATGGTGTTATCTGGCTATGCCGCTGACAAATGGTCTTACGCTTCCGATCACTCGCATCAAGTGCGAGCACTCCGACGAGGTGGTGTCTCTCGGTATCGCAATGCGATGCGCTCAACGCTGTTTGCATTAGACAATCAACCACCTACCACTCACCACAGCGAAATCTAAACCAACCATCCGAGAGTTGTTTATATTTCTACTGTGATGGTGTTATCTGGCTGTGCCGCTAAAAAGCGGTATTGAGCTTTTCAAATGGTGCCGTTAATTAGCTTCAACCATACCGAGCACAATCAGCTGAAGGGATCGCCTACTGCGATAGCAGTTTTCATCCACACGAAACGCTACCGTCACCAAAGAAGACTGTGCTGTATATTCGTAAGGCCAATCTGCTCTAAACCAAATAGCATGAATAAAGCGCTTTGAGTTAATCGGTTGCAAAACCATTTTTAAGTGACAGCCAGATACCCAGCGCGATTCCACTAAAATAAATTCAGCATCAAAAACCGGCTCAGGAAAACACTGTCCCCAGGGGCCCAATTCTCTAATTCTTTCTGCAAAAGCTAAGGTCATTAACTCCCCAGGTAGCTCACCATCGGATAGGATGACACCATGACAATCTTCTTCGTCGAGCACCTTCGAAACTGCCGTAGCAAACTCTTCAGAAAAATCATCGAAATGGTCTGCTTCTATACGCATACCTGCGGCCATAGCATGCCCACCAAATTGCGTAAGGATATCGGGGCGATGCAAAGAAACCACACTCAACACATCACGAATGTGCACACCTGGAACTGATCGAGCAGAGCCCTTTAAGGTGCCATCATCATCTTGTGCAAAAGCAATCACCGGGCGATGCAAAACCTCTTTTACTCTGGAAGCAACCAAACCCACTACACCTTGATGCCAGGTTGGATCATAAAGGCATAAACCTCGCGGCAACTTTTTATCGAACATCATTTCATCGACAATAACCATCGCTCGCTTCGCCATGTCTGTTTCGATGCCTTTTCGCTCTTTATTTAAATTATCAAGTTTCTCTGATAAAGCTAGCGCCTCTTCAGCGTCGTCAGTAATCAACAGCTGAATACCCACTCGCATATCATCCAAGCGACCAGCTGCATTTAAACGTGGCCCAACTTGAAAACCTAAATCTTGCGCCACAATGCGGTGCACTTCTTTTCGACCCAAAGCTAAAAGGGCTTTAATACCTTCGCAGGATAAACCAGCTCTGATTCGCCTCAAACCAAACTCAACCAACAAACGGTTCACTCGATCTAGAGGAACCACATCAGCCACTGAACCCACAGCCACAATGTCAAGGACATGTGCTAAATTGGGAGACTGGATTCCTTTTTCTTCAAACCAATTCATGCTATTGAGCTTAGCTCGCAATGCAGACATCACATAAAAAATCACACCCACACCAGCCAAACAGCGACTTTCAAACTGATCGCCTTTTTGGTTTGGGTTCACAATTGCATAGGCCCCTGGCAATACATCGCCGGGCAAATGATGATCGGTTACAATGACGTCCATACCCGCAGCCTTAGCTGCCTCAACACCGTCAATACTAGAAATGCCATTATCTACTGTAACAATAAGATCTGGCTTGTCTTGCTCAATCAATGAAACGATCTTAGGCGTTAAACCATAACCACAGGTAAAACGATTGGGAACAGAAAAATCGATATTTTCACCGCCAAAAGCACGAAGTAGGCGAACAGCAACGGCAGTACTGGTTGCTCCATCAGCATCGAAGTCACCCACGATCATGACCTTCTCTTGCTTTTCAAGAGCAGTAACCAAACGCGACACGGCCTTATCTAGCCCCAACATACCATCAGGTGGGGGTAGATATTTAATTGAGTAATCAATTGCTTCATCGTCATACACACCACGAGCCCAAAATGCTCTTTGAAGCTGCTCTGGCAAATGGCTTAGCTCTGATGACTCAGGCACCTCAACGCATCGACGCTTAATAGTTATGGTGGACATCTCCGTGGTCTCTCCCAGCAAGATCATGTAATCGCCTAATTATACGCCCCTCTCTTAGGACATCAAAACGGCATATAAAAAACCGCCAACCAAGCAAAAAAATATTCAAATTTAAAGCGTTCCATGGTCTCATACCCCCCCTCTGAGAGCAAGACCACGCAGCCTGAAAAAAGACAAACAGACTGAAAAAAGCAATAGAAATACCCAAATACCCCCCAAAGTGCTATGCTTACAGTAAATTATCTTTCAAATAAGGCATACTCAATGCTAGATCGTATTTACCAGCTCCCCTTCCCCACACTAAAAGTCACCGATGAATACGAACTCCGCGAGATCCGGGACGAAGATGCTGACGCTTACTTTACATATTACCAAGAGCCTAACGTTGGCCAATACATTCTTGCAACAGACCCTCGCTCGCTAATTGAAGCACGCGCTGAACTCCAATACTGTCGTAATTTATTCCGAGTGAAACGCGGTCTATATTGGGCACTAAGTCACATAAAAACTGGCGAAATGATTGGTGCTGTTGGCCTCTATACAAATAACTTTCATCATCGCACTGAGCTCTGCTACGATCTCAATAAAGACTATTGGCGACAAGGCATTATGTCAGCAGCCCTAAAAAGCACTTTCGCATATTGCTTCCGCGAGGCGGGCATTGAGCGTATTGAAGCCGTCACAAAGCCCCAAAATGAAGCTTCTCAAGGCATTCTCGCTTCTTTAGGTTTTGACTTTGAGGGTATTTTAAAAGCCTATCGCTACTATGAAGGCGGCTTTCACGATGTGACCATGTACGCACTCACTCGACCAATGTATGAACTCATTGCCCCTCCTCCGCAAGAAAACGATCTTGATCAGTTATTGGATGACATGAGTAAGAGTTAAAGCTCTCGAAAAATCAGCTATCTCGACTGCTGCCATCCCAGCAAAAAAAGTTAACGCCAGTAAAAAATGAGTGCAGCATTTTAAGCAAAAATGAGCGCCTTAAATTTCCAGTTTTGAGACAATAAAAGGGAAATTAGTTTATTTTTTTCGCTGTCTAAAATTAACCAAAAATGGGCGCCTTAAATTTCCAATTTTGAGACAATAAAAGGGAAATTAGTTTATTTTTTTCGCTGTCGAGGCGAGCTGAGCAAGGAAGCGCAGTGCACATGTAAGTACACGAGCATCGGAAGCGAAAGCTCAACAAAGACAGCGGAAAAAAGAGACAATTTTAGGATAGTAAGTCGGCGATTTCTGCTAGGTCGCTATAGATACAATCGAGAGTATCCCTCTTCTTAATCGACACTTTACGTTGCTTCTGCATGGATTCCAGCTGCTGACGAGCGCCGTCGAGCGTGTAACCTTGCACATAAAGCAAGTTACGTATTCGACGAATTAGCTGAACATCTTTTTTCTGATAATAACGGCGATTTCCGCGTCGACGAACAGGAGACAAAGCGGTAAACTCAGTCTCCCAATGACGAATAACATGAGGCTTTACCGAACAAAGTATAACAACCTCACCAATGGTGAAGTAAATTTTGTCCGGAATGGACGCATCATTAAACGTCGTTTTCACCTGCATCGTGGTTACCACCATCCTCAGAAGTAGAAGTGTCGGCGGCTGTATGCGCCTCTTCTACACGAGCCTTGAGCTTCTGGCCTGCTTTAAAAGTAACCACTCGGCGCGCAGAAATAGCCACTGACTCACCTGTTTTTGGGTTTCTTCCTGGGCGTTCGCTTTTATCGCGCAAGGTGAAATTACCAAAGCCTGATAACTTAACAGACTCGCCTCGCTCCAATGAACCACGAATTTCTTCGTAAAATTGTTCAACAATTTCTTTTGATTCACGCTTATTAATGCCTACAACGCTGTGCAAATGCTCAGCAATATCAGCTTTTGTTAGTGATGTCATCCCTTATTCACTCCCTTAACTGTATACCAAATTGATCTGACAAAACAACGATAACTCGTTGAATTATCTCGTCAATCTCCCTGTCGACCAAGGTTCGTGAGACATCCTGAAAAAACAGCCCGTAAGAGACGCTCTTCTTCTCACTTCCCAAGGTATCACTATGAAATATATCAAAAACATTCAATTTGATCAATAAGTAACCCGAGTTTTTTTCAATAAATTGAGAAACTTTCGCTACAGGCGTTGATTCTGGCATCACAAAAGAGAGATCTCGCCTAACACTAGGGAATTTAGACGTAGGCTGACAATTAGGCAGGTAAGGGGTCAGTACAAAATCTGCCAAAACCTCAAACACCATAGGCTGACCCCGCCACCCACTCTCCTCAACCAGACGAGGGTGACACTGCCCAACATAACCAACTAGCCTACCTGACTCTGAGAGCAGTTTAGCCTGCTGGTGAGGGTGTAAGGCTGGGTGAGCACTGGCTTCGTAGCTCACCTTGCCGTGGTAAGCCTTCAGAAGCTGATCCACAGCTCGTTTTACATCAAAAAAGTCAAAGGCCTCTGAAGAAGCCTCCCAATGATCGCTCTGACGCTGGCCAACGAGTAAGCCGGCCAAACGATCTTCTTGTCGGTAAGCTGCCACGCCTCCTTCTTGAGCAACAAAGCACTGGCCATACTCAAACACCTGCATGCGCGAGCACTGCCGTTTGCTATTATGTGCCCAAACACCCAAAAGACCCGGCAGCAAAGACTGTCGCATCACAGACATATCCTCTGAAATAGGATTAGCCACGACTATCGACGGAAAAGCATCGGACATAGCAAAACTCTGGTCTAGGCTCGGCGAAATAAAGCTGTAGGTCACTACTTCCTGAAAAGCTTGAGCCACCATGTATTTTTTGAGTGATGTCACTAAGCGATGCCGCGCGCAAGCAGCATCTGCAGGAATCATCAGCTCACCCCTTAGTGGTTGAGCTGCAATCTGATCGTAACCATAAAGCCTTGCAACTTCCTCTATAAGATCGACAGCTTCTGTGACATCAGAACGAAAACTCGGCACTGCCACTTCCCAGCTATCTTTACTGTCTGCAACCTGCATACCCAAACCAAGCAAATAAGCACACACCGCCTCTTCAGAAATAGGCTCACCTAAATAACGTTCAATCATCTTTTTTGGAAGCTTTATCGTGACACGTTTTGGCAGCATGTCAGGGTTGTCAGTTTTTTGCGTTGGGCCAGCAGAACCTCCAAGAATCGACAATAACAGTTCGGTTAAACGCTCAATGGCTAAAACTGGCAATTCCCAATCCACGCCTCGCTCAAAACGATAAGACGAATCTGAACTCACTCGATTATCACGAGCTGAAGACGCTACAACATCTGGAGAAAAGTAAGCTGCCTCTAAAAATAAATCAGTCGTTTGATTTGTCACTGCAGACGATTTACCACCCATCACGCCAGCCAAAGCCACAGGGCCTTTCTCATCGGTAACAAGCAAAGACGATGCCGTTAAATTGTGCTCTTCATCATTTAAAAGAAGCAGCGACTCACCTTCTTTTGCATAACGCACATCAATGGAGCCTGTCAGTTGATTCGCATCGAAGGCATGCATAGGCTGACCTGTTTCAAGCATCACGTAATTCACGCAATCAACAACCGGGTTTCCAACCATATTCATACCCGCACGTCGCAAACGCTCTTTCATCCACCACGGCAAAGAAACCTGCATCGACACGCCTCGAACCACTCGTCCTACATAACGAGAGCATCCCTCAGGGGCCGACAAAGACACAGACACACAATCATCATGAGTAGCAGAAATTGCTTGAACAGAATAAGGCTGATAGTCATCTTTATTTAAAGCTCGAACTTCCCTAGCCAATCCTTGCATACCCAAACAATCGCCACGATTTGGAGTAATGGCAATATCAAGTACCTGATCACTCAAGCCTAAATAATTCATAACATCTTCGCCCACTGGAGCATCTTCAGGAAACTCAATGATACCCTTTTGATCGTCTTCCAAACCAAGTTCACCAGCAGCACACAACATACCACTTGAGGCCACGCCTCGTAATTTACAGGCTTTAATCTCATCGCCAGAAGGTAACTTTCCTCCAAGCTGAATTAAAGCCACCTTAATACCTGCTCGCGCATTAGACGCGCCGCAAACAATCGTGAGAGGATCGCCGGAACCTGTGGATACCTGACACACTCGTAATCTGTCTGCGTCTGGGTGTTGCTCAGCCGAAAGCACTTCTGCCACTACCACACCGGAAGCAAGCGTTGCTGCCGGATCAATGGATTCCACTTCCAAACCTGCAACAGACAAACGCTCTGCAAGAATCTCTATGTCATCGCCACAGTCCGCGTATAATGATCGTAACCAATCGATACTCATTTTCATGACACTAAAATCCTTAAAACTGCGACAAAAAGGCTAACTCATTAGCAAACAAAGACCGTAGATCAGTAATGCCATAATAAAGCATCGCCAAACGATCCAACCCCATTCCAAAAGCAAACCCCACATACTCATCGGGATCTACCGATACTTCTCGAAGCACGTTCGGATGAACCATGCCGCAACCAAGCACTTCTAACCAAGCATTTTTCTCTGGCATCCACACATCCACTTCTGCTGATGGTTCTGTAAATGGAAAATACGACGCTCGAAAACGCAGTCGCATCTCTCTATCAAAAAAGCGATTAAAGAAATGTTGAAGCAGGGTTTTTAGCTGAGCAAAGGTAATGTCCTTATCGATCATCAGGCCTTCCATTTGATGGAACATCGGCGTATGTGTTTGAT
Source organism: Gammaproteobacteria bacterium (assembly GCA_024279495.1). Classification (GTDB taxonomy): domain Bacteria; phylum Pseudomonadota; class Gammaproteobacteria; order JAJRRL01; family JAJRRL01; genus JAJRRL01. Next base: position 15,309 of record JAJRRL010000039.1, read on the forward strand.
CAGAGTCGCAACGATACACTCGACCTGGAGCAATCAAACGAATAGGCACACCATGCTCTCTCATTTCTCTAATTTGTACTGGTGACGTCTGAGTTCGAAGCAAGTGTGTGTCATCAATGTAAAAGGTATCTTGCATCGCTCTTGCAGGATGATTTTCTGGAATATTCAGCGCATCAAAGTTATAAGCCTGTGTCTCGATATCCGGACCCGATGCAACTCGAAAACCCATGGACGAAAACAACTCCATCGCTCGTTCTTGCGTTGTGGTTAATGGGTGCAATCTCGCCATTGGATCAGGCGAGACAGGCAAAGTGACATCGATAGTCTCTGCCGCCAAACGTTCAGTCAAAGCCAGCTCTTTAATGTCAGATTCCCGATTGAAAAACAAGGCTTGAACCGCTTGCTTGGTGATATTAATTTGAGCGCCTGCTGCTTTACGCTCATCAGCCAACAACCGACCAAGCTGGCGTAAAAGCTGTGTAATCTCTCCGCTTTTACCCAAAAAAACAGCTTTAAGCTGAGCTAAATCATGGGTTGTTTGAACTTGCGCCACCTCTTCTGTGGCACGTGCCAAAATAGCGTCTAAAGCCTGCTGCATGGATACCTCGCTCATTAGGGTCTGTTGACAATTCATTCTTCCGGCTGCAAAAGAAGCGAAATCGCCTAGAAGCTGATCAGCCGTGAGGGTGTTATCCTAACAGATTGAACTGCAGATACAAAAACACCGAGACATGCTCGGTGTTTCAACGTGATTGAGCCCTTATTAATCTAAGGCTGCTTTCGCTTGCTCAACCAAGTTCTCAAAAGCTGCTTTATCGTTCACAGCCAGATCAGCCAACATCTTTCGATCAATCTGGATATCAGCTTTTAACAAGCCAGCAATGAATCGGCTGTAAGACATGCCAAGAGCACGAGTACCTGCATTAATTCGCACAATCCATAATGCACGGAATTCTCGTTTTTTCTGGCGACGGTCACGATAAGCATATTGTGCCGCTTTAATAACAGCTTGCTTGGCTGTTCGGTAGCAACGTGAACGCGCACCGTAATAGCCTTTAGCTGCTTTAAGGATCTTCTTATGGCGGGCCTTTGCAGTTACCCCTTTCTTTACTCGAGCCATTTCGATAGTACCTCTTAAGTATAAGTTAAACATACAAGCATCAGCTTGCTCCCCAAGCGAGGCTTTTACACCTCAGCATTTACGATCTTAGCTTTTAGGACTTTTCAGATTTAACATCCGTTTGACTAGCTTCATGTCTGCACAATTCACTAGACTCAAGCCTCTAAGCTGACGCTTACGCTTTCTTGTCATTTTCGTCAAAATATGACGACGGTACGCTGAATATCGTTTTACTCGGCCCTTTCCGGAGATTCGTATACGCTTCATCAACGCCCTTTTTGACTTAATTTTTGGCATGATTGGTCAATCCTGTTCAATGCGCTGGATATTGAAGCGGCGATGATAGCAAAAAATGCGCCCGTCGCCAAGCCTCAACTACAATTATTCAGCAGTTTCTTCACCATTCGAATCAGCTTTTGCATCGGCTTTTGCATCAGCTTTTGCATCGGCAGAGGCTTGAGCCTCTTTAAGAGCCTTGGCTTTTTCAGCCTTAGCTAAAATAGCTTTGCTTGGAGAAAGTAACATATTGAGCTGCCGGCCTTCCATGCGTGGTGGGTTATCCACAACAGAATCGTCTGCCAGGTCTTCTCTAACTTTAGTGAGAAGAACCATGCCAAGCTCTCGATGCTGCATTTCACGACCTCGGAAACGAACAGTCACTTTTACTTTATCGCCACGAGCCAAAAACTCAATGATTTTCCTCATCTTAGTACGATAATCACCCTCGCCAGTATTGTAGCGAAATGGCATGCCCTTCACTTGCGTGCGACGAGAATGTGAACCCCTCTGACGCTTCTTCATGGCATACAACTGCTTACCATGATCCATGATCCGGCAAACAGGGGGACGCGCATTAGGATCAATTTCAACCAAGTCGAGACGCCGCTCTTCTGCCATACGCAAGGCTTGAGCTGTGTCTACAATACCAACTTGGCTACCATTTTCGTCTATTAACCGAACTTTTGGGACCTTGATCCGCTTATTTATTCTTGCGCCTTTAATCGCCCTAACTCCACTCTATTGATTGGCCTTGAATAGCCAAAGTAACAATATACTCAACAAAATCTGTCAAATCCAACACTTTCTGGTCTTTTCCATCACGCTCACGCACAGCCACTTGCCGAGAGGAGACTTCTTTAGCCCCACAAATCAGCTGAAACGACACACGAGCGATTGTGTGCTCACGAATCTTATAGCCTATCTTCTCATTTCTCAAGTCGGTTTTAACCCGTATGCCCTGCGCACTCAACATATTGGAAACTTCTTGAACATAATCGGCCTGTTCATCGGTGATATTCATCACCACAACTTGAATCGGGGCCAACCACACAGGCAGCCAACCTGCTGTTTCTTCAAGTAAAATTGCTAAAAATCGTTCGATGGAACCAAATACAGCTCTATGTAACATCACTGGCGTTTGTTTTTGCCCTGATTCGTCAATATAAGTAGCCCCTAATCGACCCGGCATCGAAAAATCAACCTGAATAGTCCCGCATTGCCAAATTCGTCCCAAACAATCTCTCAGGGAGAACTCCACTTTAGGGCCATAAAACGCACCTTCACCTGGCAAAATATCCCACTCAACCCCAGCTTGGTCTAGAGCATCGCTCAAGGCCTTCTCTGATTGATCCCAGGTAGCATCATCACCAATACGCTTTTCAGGGCGTGTTGATAGCTTGTAAAGAATATCGGCAAAACCAAGGTGCTGATACACACCCTGAAGAAGACGTGTAAATGAGAGCACTTCTTCAAGCAGCTGCTCTTCACGACAAAATATATGGGCGTCATCTTGAGTAAAAGCACGAAGACGAAGCAGGCCATTTAGGGTGCCTGATGGCTCATTACGGGAACAAGAACCAAATTCAGCCAAACGCAAAGGCAAATCACGATAGCTTTTCATGCCTTGCTTAAATATTTGCACATGACAAGGACAGTTCATGGGTTTAAGCACTAACTGCTTGCTATCATCGGTGGACCCTTGAGCCAAAGAAAACATATCATCACCGAATTTCTCACGATGACCCGATTTCACCCAGAGCTGCTCATTAGCAAGTGTTGGTGTATTTACTTCTTGGTAATCCTGCTGATCAAGCTGAGCACGCATGAAATCACGCATTGCTTTATTAATCGTCCAGCCATTAGGATGCCAAAAAACCATACCATCTTCTAAATGGAACAAATCCATTTTCTGTGCAAGCACCCGATGATCTCGCTTTTTAGCTTCTTCTAAGCGAAACAGATACTGTTTAAGCGCCGCTTTATCGCCCCAAGCAGTACCGTAAATCCGTTGTAGCATTTCATTGTTGCTATCGCCTCGCCAATAAGCCCCTGCAAGCTTAGTCAGTTTAAACGCCTTAAGCTGGCCTGTTTTGGCCACATGAGGACCTCGGCATAAATCCACAAACTCACCTTGCTGGTACAAGCTCAAGGTGGCTGACGCATCAATGGATTCAATGATGCTCACTTTATAGTGTTCACCTTTTTCTTTAAACAAAGCAACAGCCTCATCACGAGACACTTCACGGCGTTCAACAGAGAGGTTTTCTTTAACAATACGCTTCATCTCCGCCTCGATGGCTTCTAGATCGGCTGGCGTGAAACTTTTTTCGTAAGAGAAATCGTAGTAAAAACCATTCTCAATCACGGGACCTATGGTCACTTGCGCTGTAGGGTAAAGTCGCTGAACTGCTTGTGCCATTAAGTGAGCTGTGGAGTGACGAATCACCTCCAATGAGCGCTCATCATCCGGCAATATAAATTGGATCGAGGCATCAGCCGTGATGAGATGAGACATATCCACCAAATCATCACCCACTAAAGCCGCCACTGAACGCCTGGCCAAGGATGAAGAGATGGTCTCAGCAACAGAAAAGGCCGTGACAGAATCGGGGAAAGAAGCAGTGTTCTGATCTGGAAAGGTGATAACGGGCATGACAAATCCCTTTAAAGCTTGGTAGGCACGAGTGGAATTGAACCACCGACCCTCACCATGTCAAGGTGATGCTCTACCACTGAGCTACGCGCCTAAAGTGAGGAAGGCTAACATCGGATGTTCTGCAAATCAACCCTCCTTGAGGCCGAAACGGTTTCTTTTTTGTGGTTTTATGGCTCACTACATTGGCCACTCCGAGGGACGGTGTCCCTCTATCGCTGCGCGATGCGGTGGCCCTTCCTGGCGCAGCTTAGGAGTCAAGCTCAAGAAGCTTGCGCCTGAGGCCCATCCTCTTCACTCGGCGGAATCATAATCTTTTCAATCTTAGCTTCGTTGTAATACTGAAGAATATGCAAGTGCTCATGCTTTCCTTCAGTCTTGAATAAAGACCTAAATGCCAGAATGCTTTCAACTGTAAAAGCCTGGCCATAAGTCAAATAAAGCTCTGCAATCATTCGATCAATCTGCGTATCCGTGACATTAGTCGAACGTAGCAACTCTTTTTGCTCATCACTCAAATCATCCAAATCACAGTCATCGAAATACAGTAGCACTGCTTCTTTCAAAGCTTCCGAATTCTTTTCCTCAAAGCATTTAACAAAATGCTGCCTAATGCACTTTTTAAACTCCTCCTCCAGCGAGATGGTTTTCTCAGGCATAACACAGATCGGATGCTCCATCCTAAGCGCTAAATATTTGTGACATTGAAACAATTGACGCCAAACCCCAGCCAAACAACTGGGTCGATCGCCCTCTTCCACAAAGTGATGCAATACTTGCACTGTTTTGCCATTCACTTCCTTTAAAATATGTCGATCTTTGTTGTGAGCTCGATTAGTTTCATACAAACAATCAGCCACTGCATTTAAAAACTCCTCTTTCAATGCTGGGCGCCCCTTCTGAAAAGCTTCATCAGTCATCATCAAATAAAGAAGAGCTATATGTCTCTTTTCGCACTCATACTCTGCGGCAATAGCATCCCCGTTAAAAGCATGACGAGCATGCGGCGCACTAGGATCAATAAAGGGATTTGGTGATAACAAATAACGGTAGGCTGAGTGGTCTGGATGCTTGTGGTAAGCAATCAAAGCTTGCTTTCTTTTTTCGTCTTTCAGTTTAAGTGCCTCAAACTCTGCGTAAGTAAGAGGCAGTGAATGGCCATCTGCATCTAGAGCCGGATCCTTCTTGTATAATGCAATCATCTCCCTGTGAAGCTCATGAATAAGAGAATCGACACCTCTGTCGTTTAATTCCCTTTCGTATTCGTTATCAAGCCTCCCTTGAAGCACCAGTTCATCTTTCGTCGGGGGAGTCACAGAGCTGTCAGGATTATTTGTAAGGGCACGTATGGTAGAGCGCTCTTCTTCAGTCAAACCCTCGCGAAGGCCACGAACTGGGTTCTCTGCCATTTTTACGACTAAAGTACGTACTGATGAAACAGTTAACAAGGCATCTCTGGCATGCTTATTACCAAGGTCATTAGCCAAATACAGCAGATGATTGTATCGCTGGGCCTTATTCAATGGCTGATAAAGTCTTTTAGAAACAGAGGGAATACTGATTAAAAATGTGATGGCTTCTATGTCTTCAGGATCATTCAGTTTAATCAAATACCCCAATGTGGCCACACACAATCGAGCCTCTTTTTCAGAAACGTCAAACTCTTCTGGCTTATCTAAAAAATCTCTCGAATCACGCAGACCCTGTATTTTCTTATTTGCACAACGACCCACAGTATCATCACGCTCAGTCGAATGGGCGGCAGCAAGAATGTAAAAATCCTCATGAGAAAGTAAAAAGCGCCTAGCTTCCTCATCAAAGCACTGAAAATCGCTCACGAAACGATCCAGTATGGCATAGCTAGTATCATCATCGAACGAATCCAAACTAGCCAATAAGCCCTTTAAGAAGCTCATGCCTGCACGAGAAGATGAAGCGATTGTTTTAGCCAAATTATAACACTCATCATGCCTAGACTCTCGCCACTCTTTACAGATTTTAACAAAATGATCCGCTGTTAGTTTTTTAAAAACATGGCAAAAGAAACCCGAATCACCAGCTTTAACTGCCGACTTTAGTGCACCAGCTAAGTATTGAGTTAGGTACTCATTAGAAAACACCTCTGTAAATTCAAATTCTTTAATGCCATCAAAATACTTTACTGCATCATCACGGTCTCTTCTAACAAGCAAACACCAACAACGAAGCAAGCGGTAATCAATACTCATTTTTGACTTACAGCCCCGATTAAATTCATGATCTAAAGCCTTAAGACAACCATGCCGAGCTGTCATTACGATATTATCGCTATTTCTTTTCTGCTGAGTGAATTTTCCTTCATCCCAAGAAAAAGTTCTTAAAACATGACCCTGAAGCTTAGCAGGACATTCTCTAGCCTTTTTCATAATATAATCAATCAGCTTGAAATTTTCCCGTAACAGCGCTTCTCTGTAGACAATATCTATCGGCCAATCTTTGTAGGTACACTGACCAGCACCCAAATACATCGTATCCGGCTTTTCAAACAAAATACTGTCTAAATAATCTGGTGAGATATCATTAATGCTTTTGATAAACGCTAAGTAGTTATCGTCATATCGCCATTTAAGAATCCAATCAATACGCGGCAATGTCAAGGAAGCAAGATCACCACCAACGAGTGTTCTTACGTTTTTGTTTAGATGAATTAACATATTGAAACGATCTTTAACGGGCAAGAAGCAACTATACATTTCTTTATAAATCGCTTGAATATCTACCAACTCCGGATTAAACCCAGCCGTCTCCATGCCTTTCATTTCTTCGAAAAGACCCATATAGGCCAGCTGTCTATAACGCTGTGATGGCTCTATTATTGCATTTTTCATCCACGGCTTAACCCATTGATGGGCTTTAGCGCAGATTTCTTTTGAATAAGCTCCAAAAACTTCTTCAACATGCCTAAAAAATAGGCCTCGCCTTGCATCACCCACGTGGTCTCCTAGCGTTCTTCCATTCTTAATAAGATAGGCGACTGCTTGTTTAATCGATTTTTCATGTGCCTTTTCATAATCTCTTAGAGAATTAGGATGATCACAGTCAAGCACTAATGATTGATAGGCATTGATAACATGTCTCGTGGTAAATACCTTTCTCTTTTCCATGCAAGATCCAATACAATCTGCCATGCCAATATTGTTTTCTTTGACCGCTTGATGATAGAGGGTGTTGCGATAATGAGGGAAAGCATCAGTAGAAAGAAATGCGCTGATTGTTTGATCCTCCTTAGGAGTTGCATACTTGCTCGCCAGCTGATCAACACGCTCAAAAACCGCTGGCTGGCGACTCTCATAGGCTGACACATAGACACCTTTAAATGGGCAGTCATTAGCTCTTTCCATCTCTTTTTTCAAAATAGAAGACATCACACTCTCACCAGCCAGCGACTCAAAATGCTGCATCAAAGAAAGCTTTCCTGTGCGAATCAGCCCCTCGTAAACCCGCTCCCCTTCCGTTGCGAAGAAAGCATGGAGCTTTTCCGAGTGTTTTTCTTCATAGCCAGACAACTGCTTCTCATCACCATTTTCCCATGCTTCACAATATGCTTTCAGGAAAGACTCAATAGGCGATGAGCTAGCCTTTTCGTCAAGCTCTCCCGAAGCATCAATAGCAGCATTTTCAGCATCAATAGTGGCAATGGTTTGTTTCATAACCAAAGCACTTGCTTCAGACTTAAGTTCTTCTGTAATATGGTCCCCGTACTCCCGCGCTAAGTATTTCAACGAGAGACGCTGCCCTTTCAGGGCTGCTTCTACATAAACTTCTTTGGCTGTATCAACATCCAAAGAATCCTGCCCTTGATTCAATAGCTCCTTGGTCCGGTTCATTCTAGGTCGCTGATACCCATAAATGGCACCTACAGTAATACCAGCTACAACAAGCGTAATTAGCAAAGCAACAATCACAACACTAGCTGGGCTACCAATGCCACCCATAGCATGACTTAAAACAGAAGATAGCTCGCCGGATTTAATAAGCGCGAGAGCTAAAGCCGAACCTGAAAGGGATAACAAAAAAACTAAACTTCCGCTGCCTACTAAAAAGTAGTTCATTCGACGCTGAATCTTCTTAAGTTGATCCCTCAACACAGCATCCATTAAATTGTGTGGGGCTTGTGAATCAAATCTAAGCGGAACATCATTCAATGACGCCATGGCATTTAAGCATGTTTCTACTTGATTTAAATATCGGACACGTTGAGCCCACTCGGATTGAGAAGCAAGCGTTACAAAATGCGCTACTCGTGACGATGCTCTTCTCAGCTCTTCTTTTTGTTCACTTAACCAGGTATCTGTCGCCCCCAGCAAAACAGGCTCATCAACGAGGTACCCTTTAAATGTTACCGCAGGTGACAATGACCCAAGCAAGGAAGCCTGAGATGCACGAGAGCTCGTATCTGATGCAACCAATGGCAAAATAAAATCTTCGAATCTTAATACTGATCGTGACAAAAGGACGCCTCTTTATGGTATGTTTAAAAGCTATTCAAACCTTTACTATTGCCTAAAAAAAGATCAATGTCAAGATTCCCTTTCTCTTGCCCGTCAATACAAGACGCAGGAAAAAAAGAGATATCCTGTTGATTTATCATTGCTTTTTATATCTTCACTGTGTTTTCTTAGAAAAATCATAGCTTCGGCAAAGCTGACTCAACACAGGCGCAATCACTGAATAATCGTAGACGGACAAAACCCTTTGGTAAGCTGCGCGCGTTGCAGCCTCTGTGGAAAGAGGCTCGCTGAGTATGCTTGAAATGGCCGCAACAAAAGCCTCTGGATCCTTTTTTGGAACCAAGTGGCCTACTTCATAGCTATTAATAATCTCAGAAGGGCCGCCGCAGTCTGTTGCCACCACAGGCACTGAACGAGCCATGGCTTCCAGCAAAGAAATATTGAAAGTTTCTGAATGAGACGTCACACAATAGACATCTAGGTACTCAAAAAAAGCCTCTTTATCGGTCACCCATCGCAATAGATGTACCTTTTTCGATAAACCTTTTTTCCAAATTAAATAACTCAACCAAAATCGTCTGTGACCTGAGCCACCAATCACGCACTGACAATCAACACCTGCTTTATTCAAGCGATCACAGACATCGATTAGTAATTCTAAATTCTTTTTGCGCCTAAAAACAGCCAAAGTTCCCAGCATGATTGACTTACCTGGGGAGCGATACCCCCACTCTTTCCCAGCTCGAATAGCATTGGGTAAGACGGTCATTGGTACGTTAATGCCCCTTTCCTGCAAATACTCTTTCACTGCCCGAGAGACAGGTAAAATGTAATCGGCATCGCTCATACCAGTCACATTAAAACCGTGTGCGACTGCAAGCACGGGCACATCTGGACAAGCTGCTTTTATAAGAGGAATATCAATTTGCCTGTGCGAGACAATCACGTTTGGTGATACTGCCTCAATCGCTCGTCTGAGAGTTCGAATAGCGTGCTTTCTCACCCAACTTAAACGTGAACGATAAAAACGTAATTGTATAAGGCGGCTAGCTAATAAGGGATCTAGCTTCTGGCACGATGATAATAAGTGAGAACCTCTACGAATAATTGGATACACATCAAACCCCGCTTCAAACAACATTTTGGTATGATCCAAAAACGCTTGTTTTGTACCACCCAATCGTTTTCCTGAAATAATAGTGACTATACGCATGAAGATCGCCCCTTACATCGCCAACAAGCAAACCAAAGACCCAGCAAAAACAGCAGACAAACGCCCCCAACTAGCACGCATTCATAACGCCATGGCGAGCTGATATTCAGCTGCGACGGCGGAAGAAAACCAACAGCGCCAACCAGAAGCGTGGCTGACAAGCCAATGCCTGCAACACACCACATGCCAAATTTTCCACCTGGAATACTAAACGGACGCTCTTTTTCCGCACATCGATATCGCAACACAATAGCACTGATAAACAAAAATACGTACACGATCAAAGCCAACTGCGAAGTCATGGCCGATAACAACCAATAACTGCTTTCTACCGACTGAAACATTAAATACACAGCACTTAACACAGTGACAACCACAGCCTGCAATAGCAGTAAATTGACTGGCGCATCATAACGATTCAAACGCGCTAAAACAGTTGGCAAAACGCCATCGTCAGCACAGGCAAACAAACACTTGGACGTACCCAACAACCACGCTGATACCGCTGAAAAACCACCAATTAAAATACAAGCGCCAACCACCGGAATGAGCCATGGCACGTGCAAGCTATTAAAAAAGACGGCAAACGACTGAATCACACCTTGTGTTAAACTCAACGATTGCTTGGGAATAACCAAGGCAACGGCCAAAGAGCCCATCACAAGCACTAAAAGCACTCCAAGCACAGTCCAGATTAATGCCCTAGGATAATCACGCGCAGGATTAGCTACTTCCGAAGCATGTGCCGCCGACATTTCAATTCCCAGCAAGCCAAATAACATACCACTTAACAAAGCCAATTCATGCCAATTAAATCGTGATGGAATCCAGTGCGCCCAAGACACATGTGATACAACAGAACCACCTTTAAAAAGCCACCAGACAGCCAACAGACACAACACACCCAAAGGTAAAGCAACGCCTAGCAAAGTGCCTACCGAACTAATCCACGAAGACACTCGCATTCCAAAACAATTCGCACCGGTAATCAACCAAAAGAAAACAACGACCATGGGTAAAATCACGTAAGGATTATTGGCGTAGTGAGGCGCCACCAAATAACATAAAGTAGCAGCCAACAAAGACAAAATGGTTGGATACCAAACCACGTTATACAACCATTGCAACCACACCACTAAAAACCCAACACGCACTCCCAAGGCTTCTCGCACCCACACATACAAACCACCTGTTTTAGGCCATGTTGTGACCAACTCTGCTACCACCAAAGCACAAGGCAAGAAAAATAAAATGCCTGCTAGCAAATAATAAAAAAGTAATGACGGCCCATATTCAGCTGCAATGGGGAGGGTTCGAACATCAGCAATTGCAATGATGTTAATCATTGTTAAAGAAAAAACTCTTAGCACTTTAGCCATCGCTATCGTCCACCTCTTTTAAATTACCTAATGCCACTTGATACCCACCTGTTCCATACTGCAGCGCACGAGCCACACGACCCACTGTTGTCACACTGACCCCCGCTTTGTTAGCAGCTTCACGATAAGGGACTCCTGATTCTAGCAAAGCAACCACTCGCCATCGCTCTATCATAGCAATCAACTCAGCTGGCGTGCATAAGTCTTTCAAAAAAGAAGAAACAGCAGCTTGATCCTCTAACTCATTGAAAATAATGGCCAATTCATCTGCCGCTGCATGAACTAAAGCGTGGTTTGGCACGGGAGCCTCCCTGTATTACTGTAGTAGCACGATAGCACAGCCGATCTTTTTCTGTCAATAGCGGTATAAAGCTTGACTTTTGGTCTAATTTTGTACAAAATGGAGAGAGGCTAGAGGGATTTCCAAAAAGAGCGAGATAATGGGTAACAAACGTAACAAATCAGAACCGTACAAAATAAGAATGCCGCTTGTAGCAGGTCCAACCACAAATAACAGTGTACATGATGATATTGGGGACTATGAGGTCCAAAGCGAGCGTCTTCAGCAAAACATAATAAAAGACACAGGCCATACAGGCTATATCGGCAAGCTACCCAAACATCAGGCCGAAGCTTTAGAAAGCATCCTCTCATCAAAAAGCGCAGATCACTACAAAACCTTAAGCAAATACCCTGACCTAAGAAAATTAATCTCACAGACCAAAATTGCCTTCGATAAACTAGGGCAAACAAGAATAATCATGGGCGATTCAAACAACATCGACGGATTCAATCTAAAGGTAGGCGCCCTTGATAAGGCCGTTGAATACTGCGAGCTCATTACGCACAGACGAGCCTTATTCGGCCTGCTCTGGGGTGCCACATCTGCTACCACCCTATCTGGAGCCGCTGCAGGAATCCTTTATGTATGCGCCCACCAATCCATCATCACCCTCTCTCCTCAAGCGAGCCTAGGAAGCGCAGCTGGGATAGCCGTATTATGCTTACTCAGCCTGGCAGCAATCATTACTGCAGCAGTGCTACTAAGCAAGTCCTCCTCCCCTAGCTCAAAATGTGGGAAGCATTTTACAGGCCGGCAGAAAGCAGCGTCCCAAACTGGCATTCAGCTTACAACAGGAAACCCTCGATAAAATCGTGGGTTTCAATTTCAAAGATCTGTGGTATCTTAAGGGCGTCTGGCATGACTCAGCAGAGTTCATTCCACGACTAACATGGTGGGCAAACTAGTGCCTCGCAGCAGATCGCTGCAAACTCCGCCAGGCCCGGAAGGGAGCAACGGTAGCAGCTGCCCTGGGTGCCGAGGATAAGCTGGTTTGACCGCCTTCATCATTGCCATGAAGTGATCCTTATGCCCCACCAACCTCATGCCCTCAAATGCCGACCCAATACCTTCTCAGAGGTAGTCTGGCAGTCACACGTTGTCGAATCCTTAGCCAACGCCATTCGCATGGAACAAATCCCCCCCTGCCTACTCTTAACTGGTACGCGTGGCGTGGGTAAAACCACCATCGGCCGTATTTTTGCAAAATGCCTAAACTGCTTGGGAAGCGATAAGCCAACACCCGAGCCATGCCTAAAGTGCGATCACTGCCTAGATATTCAAGCGGGCCGGTTCCCTGATTTCTTCGAAATTGATGCCGCTTCTCACACAAAAGTGGATCAAGTACGTGAACTGCAAGAAACGCTTCCCTATGCGCCTAGCAAAGGTCGATTTAAAGTCTATCTTATCGATGAAGTGCACATGCTCTCGAAAAGTAGCTTCAATGCTCTACTAAAAACCCTCGAAGAACCGCCGCCTCACGTGATTTTCATGTTAGCAACCACCGATCCTCAAAAATTACCCGCTACTATTTTGTCTCGATGCCTGCAATTTCACCTTCAAGCAATGCCTAAAGAGTCAATTGCCGACCACCTAACGCAGGTTCTCACCAAAGAAGCCATTTCTCACGAGCCTACTGCTGTGGTGCACATCGCCCAAGCCGCAAGAGGCAGTATGCGAGATGCCTTTAGCTTGCTCGACCAATGCCTTGCTTTAGGCAACGGAAAAATTACAGAGAAAACTGTCAATATAATGCTCGGTACCATCGATCGAACACCTCTACTTCAGCTGCTACAAGCTTTGGTCGATCAAGACGGAGAAGCTCTTTTCGAACAGCTCAAACAACTCAAGAAAAGTGGTGCCTGCCTAAGTAGCGCACTTGCTGAGCTAGCCTCTCTATTACAACGTTTGGCTCGAATTCAACTCGTGAACTCAACAGATCAATCTGATCCAACACTAGAGGCGCTAAGCAAAGCACTCAACCCTGAACAAGTGCAATTACTATACCAAATCGCCATCCATGGCCAGCGAGACCTTCCCTATGCGCCATCCATTGAATCTGGCTTCGAAATGACATTACTGCGCATGCTCACTTTCTCTCTCGACAGCCAAACCCAAACATCACAACCCCCTCCAGCACGCTCACAAATAAGACCAAACACAGCAAACAAGCAATCAGCCCCGCCTGTGCAAACACCCACAGCGAATAAACAAGCAGTGCAAACAAATAATCTAAGTGCTTATTGGGCGGAATTAGTTCCTCAGTTGCAGTTGCGAGGCCTAGCGATGGTTTTAGCAAAGGGCTGCTCACTTATAAGTAAGTCCAAATCACCCTGGCAGCTAAGGCTAGAGAAGAACCAAGCACCTGTTTTACAAGATCGAACAAAAAAAGCTCTTGGCGATGCTTTGTCTGCGCATTTCGGACAAGCCATACAAATTAACATCTCCTTAAGTGACGAGACGACACCCGAATCAGCCCCTTCATCACCCGATAAAAGCGTTAAAAAACAAATGGATGAAAGAAGGCCGGCGACAACAAATACCCCAACTCCACAAAAGACAAATAATCCCGAAGTACAAAAGATTATGGACAGGTTTTCTGCTACTATTGTAGATAGTACTGTGGTACGTTAACTTCATCGACGCTTAATAACTGGAGGAAACTCATGAGCATTAATCCTGAAGAGCAAAACATGCTCGAAGAGCTAAAAAAAAGCATGGGAGACATGCAAACTAACCTAGAATCTGCTTACAAAGAGATGGAAGAAAAAGAGCTTCAAGGCAAATCTCATGATGGTACAGTTACTATACTTATGACTGCTACCTATAAATTTGTAGACATCCAATTCGACGAACGAGCCCTTAAAGGCGGCGTTAAAGAATTCAAATGGCGTATCCGTGAAGCATGGAAAAATCTCACAGAAACCATTACTTCAACAACTCAAGAACAAGTTATGGATATGTTTAAAGACATTCAAGTTCCTGAAAGCCTACAAGACTTGGCTGGAACACCTGCACTTGAAGACGACACTAAAGATGAAGACGAAGCTGAAGGCTAATCAGATCCATCTTATCGAAGCCGCCGCATGGCGGCTTTTTTGTACCATCAACCCAAGGAGTTATTGGTATGTTTTGTGAGCCACTGGATGAACTCATCAAATCACTCAGCCAACTACCTGGGATTGGACCAAAATCAGCTCAACGACTAGCTTTTTACCTACTAAAAGAACCAAACAAACCGAAGGGTTTCTCGCTTGCAGATACCTTAGAAAAATCACTCTCTAGCATTCAACTGTGTGAAAAATGCCGACTCTACTCCGACAAAGCACTCTGCCGAATCTGCCAAAACTCCAAGCGGTACTCGCATCAGCTTTGCATTGTCGAAACACCGCAAGATGTCTTCGCCATCGAAAACACAAACAGTTACCGAGGTCGTTATTTTGTTTTGCACGGCCGATTATCACCTCTAGATGGCATTGGACCTAACGACTTAGGCATTGATTTACTAAAAAAAGCCCTTTCCAACCCTGAATTGAATGAGGTGATTTTAGCAACCAATGCAACGGTTGAGGGACAAGCAACCGCTCATTACCTCTCCAGCTTACTTCGCCCAGGCTTAGCTTGCAGCCAAATTGCTCAAGGTATTCCTCTTGGCGGTGAATTAGAGTACCTTGACGGAGGCACTCTTTCGCTTGCCTTACAGTGCCGAACTCACGTTACTACAACCCAACCTGAACTAGAAACAACCACCTAGACTTTAAGGATACACGATGGATTTATTTAAATTAATGAAAAATATGGATGGCATCAAAACAATGTTTGCTGAGCAACAAAAAACACAAGCCAATGCTTCTTACAAAGGTGAATCTGGCGCAGGTTGGGTGACAATTGTAATGGATGGTGCTGGCAATGCTAAAAAACTTGTCTTAGCTGATGAAGCTATAAACGAAGGCAAAGAAGTGCTAAGCGAGCTTATTGTTGCCGCTATCAATGACTGCAATAACAAAATGAATGAAAGCCGACAAGCAAGCATGGGCCAACTCTCAGATTTATTAGGCGGCTCACTTCCTGCTGGTTTTCCTGGTTTTGGCGGAGCACCTACTCCACCAAATACGCCTCCCAAAGTAGATAGCGATGCAAGTGACTCAGAAAGCTAAGACTAATTATAAAGATTTCTAGTCTCAGCTAAAGCTGAAACGAAATCCTTGGAGATAGTAACTTCTTCGCGAGCATTCAAGCCTCTTCTGTTGCCTGCACCAGCGAAAGCCGGTGTCACCCCGTTGCAAAACGGGGCCCAGGGTAAAGTATGGTTTTGTTGGGTATTTGATATGTTCTTAAAGACAGTCTGCAGAGTTAAGCTCACGGTAGGGCTAGAACTAGATCTTTAAAGATCGCTAGTTGTTACAACATAACAACGGATCAAGCCTGGGTCCCCGACGTCACTACGTTGCCTTCGGATGACAAATGGTTAGAGCTATCCGACTTTCTAGTTTCAGCAAGCTGAAGCGAAATCCTAAAAATGGGTCTAGCTCCCCGCCTTCGCGAGGACGTTCGCAAGTAAACTTGCTCCGCTATGAGCATTCTCATCTCAATAGGAAACGGAATTATTCTCTCCCCCCTGCTAGGAGGACCGAGAACCGGAACGGATCGTACGTAAAGTACCTGAGTACCGGAAGCGCAGGCCGACAACGCAGGGGGAGAAAAGAAACCGTTTCGACCTAAGATTAGCCCAAAATGGGGATTTCTTTCCTCGCACACATGCCTATACTTCCGCTTTAGGCCACGACAAAATTAATGTCCTAATCACCAAAGCCAAGGGTATTGCAAAGAACACACCCCAAAAACCCCAAATACCACCGAATAATAAAATGGACACGATGGTCACAACGGGGCTTAAGGCCAAGATACCTGAAAACAAAAATGGCGTTAGTAGATAAGCGTCTAAGCCAATAATCACTAAGTAAGTCACCATCAGGTAAATAAACTCTGCCCCTGCTCCATACTGAATAAGTCCGAGTAAAATAATAGGTAAGGCTGCTGCAACAGCACCTACGTAAGGAACCAGCACAGAAAGGCCAATCAGCAAGCCAAGCAGATAGGCGTAGTGAAACGAAAAACACAGCAAGGCGATAGTAGACACTGCCCATACCACAATAATCTCAATCACACGCGCTCGAATATAAGCCAAAAATTGCTGATTAATATCCGACCACACCAATAAAATCAGCCCTCTTTCTCGAGGTAAATAATCTGACACCATACCTGTTAAACGATCTTTTTCCGTCAAACACAAAAACACCAACACCGGAACCAAAACCAAATACACAATCACTTCGATTAAACCGCTTAAACTGGCCAAAGACCACTTCACAAGCAACTGCCCCATGCGAGACACTTCTTGCTGCAAATAACCCACCAGCCAATTGATTGGATCGGAAGGAAGGACGTTTGGGTAATGTGCAGCAAACTCTTTAAACCAACCTTGACTGTGCTGAAGTGCTTCTGGCAAATAGAGAATCAAACCGGATAACTGGCGCCACAGAAAAGGAACCAGAGCAAATAAAGCCGCTAAAAACACTCCAAGAAAGACAACATAGACAATGCCTAAGGCTAACCACTTCGGGCAGCGCAAACGCTCCAACCCCGCGATCAAGGGCATGAGCAAATAAGCTAAAATCACACTCACAATAGCCGGTAAGACATCAGCGCCAAAAAGCTCGAGCAACAGTATCGCAACTATTAAAGTAAGCAACAGCGCAATGGCATCTGGCCGAGAAAAGCGCCGCTTAAACCAAGCCGATATAACTTCCGTGATACTTGTTTTCACTGTTCTCTCCTTTAGAAAAGATCTCATTTTTACCTACACGCTAAAAAACGGTGTTATCCCCAGAAACGCAGTGACGTCGGAGACCCAGGCTTTGATGACGTTCCTGAAAGGAACTAGACATCTTTCAAAATTCATTCCCAACCTATTATAAACAAAAAACCTGAATTCGTCCCTACCCATCTCATCAAAAGACACCCCTATCCACCACCTGTAGTAAAAAATAATTGATGTAAGAGACAATCCTCACTTTCAACAGTCAGCACGCTCCGTGGTGACCTAATCACTGAAACCTTGCATAGACAGCACATCCCAGGTAGAATTGCTCGAACTTTTTACACTTTACTCGTGAGTTTTTCTTATGACTGTCTCTACATCTGATCTTGTTGCTAAAATTGTGTCCACATTGAATGATTCTAAAGGTCAAGCCATCTGTGAAACGAACCTCAAAGGTATCACCGATGTGGCTGAATACGGCATAGTTTGCACAGCCACTTCCAGTCGCCATGCAAATACTTTGGCTGATTATTGCTGGGTGGCAGCAAAAGCCTTAGACATTGAGCCTCTAGGTAAAGAAGGCTCGGAAGATGGCGAATGGGTTTTGCTTGATTTTGGCCATGTCATTTTGCATATCATGCTTGCCTCTGTTCGAGATCATTATAAGCTAGAAGACATGTGGTGCCTAAAGCCTGACGCCCTCCCTGACGCCCTCGATGAAGATTGATATTGTTGCCGTTGGCAGCAAAATGCCCGGCTGGGTTACGGATGGCTGGGAAACTTATGCCAAACGCTTTCCTCCTGATTGGCGTATCAAGCTAATCGAAATCCCTGCAAGCAAACGACTCAATTCAGCCAGCGTCGATCGCGCCTTGCAAGAAGAAGGCAATCGCATTCTCGACAAAACACGCTCTTCTCAGCGCCGCATTGCCTTAGATCGACTCGGTAAGCCTCAAACCAGCTTAAGCTTAGCAAAACACCTGGATCGCTGGCAGATGATCGGTGAACACACGAGCCTTATCATCGGGGGCCCTGAAGGCTTAAGCCAACACTGCTTAGACCAATGTCATGAGACCTGGTCTTTATCAACCCTCACCCTGCCTCATCCATTAGTTCGTGTGATGGTGATCGAACAGCTGTTTCGTGGCTGGAGTATTAACGCTAAGCATCCCTACCATAGATAGGCTAGCTTACCTATACGGGGAAGCCTTATTTTTACCCAAATTTAAAGCACTCTTAGGTTTTTTATTGCACCTTTGAAAAGCGGTGTCACCCCCAGGAACAACGTACCCCATATGTGTCACCCCCAGGAACTTTCGTGACGTCGGGGGCCTAGCTTCGATCCAGTTCGCATGAAGTGCGGACTAAGGATCTTTCTAAATCAATAAAAATCTCTTCAAAATACTCGGGTAGTTTGTATACACTCCGTTTTTTTATCACTTTTTCATCTAAGCTTGTCTCAAAACTGAAAATTTGATGTGAAGCTCCAATCTCATGCGTAGGAGCTTGCCCCTTTTTTTGGTACAATCACAATCAGTAAGGACCCCACCCCCAAGGACGACACTTGCAATCAACCAACCCCATACAACGCAATAAAATGAAGCTTAATCGGCGTTTTTCGCAGCGCCTCATCATTCTTATCGCAAGTATGGCCTTACTGACCCTGATTCTAATTGGCCGACTCTTTTTCTTGCAAGTGATCAGACACGAAAACTACACCAATCAGTCACAAAGCAACCTACTAAACATCATACCCAGCGCCCCAAGTCGAGGTTTAATCACCGATCGAAACAAGTATTTTCTTGCTAAAAACATCCCCACTTACACGCTCTCGCTCATGTCTGCTGGAAAAGATCTGCTACACGACAAAATTACTGCCATTCGCCATTTCATTCCAATCTCTGACAAAGAAGAACTCCGTTTTTTCCGAATGCTTCCCCACTATCGCCTGTATCAACCAATTCCGCTAAAAACACATTTAACAAATGTGCAACTCGCTCGCTATTATGTCAACCGTTATCGCTTATCAGGCACTTACATTCAAAGCCAAATGATGCGCACTTACCCAGAAGGCGATGTGACAGGACCGCTCATTGGGTACGTGGGACGCATTAATAATCACGAAGCCAATCAAATCAACATGAACAACTACGGCGCGCAACCTGTTATTGGCAAAGCCGGTGTAGAAAAACAATACGAGCAACTGTTACACGGTGAAAGCGGTCACAACGAATTAGAAATCAATGCCAAAGGAGAAATCACACAAACACTTGCGAAAACACCGGCCAAAGATGGCTCTACGCTAACACTAACCCTAGACATCAAACTACAGCGTCTTGCCCAGCGTATTTTAGGCAAAGACACTGGGGCTATTGTCATGCTAGATCCCAACAACGGTGATATTTTAGCAATGGCTAGTCGACCAACCTACGACAATAACCTCTTTTCAGGAGGAATCAGCCACAACGATTATCAACACCTTCTAAATGCCGATGGCCATCCATTGTTTAACCGCATTTTACAAGGGCAATTTGCACCAGGCTCAACAATCAAACCCTTCATTGCACTAGCCGCCCTAGACAAGAACATCATCACAACCAACACAACCGTTTACGATCCGGGCTGGTTTCGAATTAAAGGCACCAAACACATCTATCACGACTGGCATCTGACAGGTCATGGCTGGGTAAATGTTGTTAAAGCCATCAAACTCTCTTGCGATGTTTTTTTCTATCACCTCGTACAGCTCATGGGTATACACAAACTCGACGACGCGCTAAATCCCTTCGGCTTTGGGCAACCAACCGGCGTTGATTTGCCACGAGAGCATGCTGGCTTACTCCCATCACCCAGTTGGAAAAAACAAACACACGGGCAAATATGGTTTACTGGAGACACTATTGAAACAGGCATCGGACAAGGGTTTTTCTTAGTCACGCCTCTGCAATTAGCCAGCGCAATTGCGAGCATTGCAACACATGGCAAACGCGTTGTGCCACATGTGTTGAAATCACACACCACCCCCGATGGCTCAATCCACCTTTTCGAACCCAAACAACTATCTCCAGTCATCTTAAAACACGCTTGGGTATGGGACACTGTTATCAAAGCCATGCAGCAAGTCGTTGAACCCAAGCTTCACGGAACAGGGCATTATTTTGGTTCTCACCGAGGATTCACAGTAGCTGGAAAAACAGGAACGGCACAGGTGTATGGACACACGCGCGACGAAGACCGAACGCGTCGAAACATCCCAAAACACTTACGCAACAACCATTGGTTTGTGGCTTTTGCTCCGGTAAAACACCCTAAAGTTGCTGTTGTGGTGGTTATCGAACACAATGCTTGGGCTGATAAAAAAGCAGGTCAACTGCTAAGAGCATACTTTGCAGAACACTCTCATCACGAGGCAACATCATGAAGCAATCAAGCTCACATTCCTCGTTCAATCGATCCTTTAAAAAATCTCACAGCCGAAAAAGTTGGTGGCGACATTTTCTTAAACGATGGCATTTAGATCCCCTGCTTTCTGGCTTATTACTACTCTTAAGTGCAATTGGCTGTGTGATTTTATACAGCGCTAGCGATATGGACAAACACATGGTCATGCACCAATTGGCTCATATCGGACTGGCATGGGCCGTGCTAATCGCCATTGCGCAAGTACCTCCTCAACAACTCAAGCAGTGGGCGCCTCTTCTCTATGCCTTGGGTATTATCCTGTTGTTAGCTGTGTTATTTGTAGGCCACGTCGATAATGGCGCTCGCCGCTGGCTAAACTTGGGTGGTTTTCATTTGCAACCATCTGAGCTCATGAAACTCTTCACACCCATGATGCTAGCTTTTCACTTTGATCAAATAAAAAGAATCCCTTCTGCCCGAGATAATATCATTGCCTGCATTTTAATAGCTATTCCTACCGTACTGACCATGAAACAGCCCGACTTAGGCACAGCCATCATCATTGCTAGCAGTGCTCTGTGGGTTTTCTTTTTATCAGGCTTGTCTCGGCGTACTTTGCTCTTTGCTTCTGGAGCATCTATTGTGGCAATTCCTTTTAGCTGGCATTTCTTACATTCCTATCAAAAAGCACGAATCATGACCTTCCTAAACCCTGAAACAGATCCGCTTGGCAATGGCTATCATATCATTCAGTCTAAAATTGCGATTGGCTCTGGGGGATTCTTAGGCAAGGGCTGGCTTCACGGCACACAAAGCCACTTAAACTTTCTACCAGAACACACGACAGACTTTATTTTCTCTGTTTTTAGTGAAGAATGGGGGTTGATTGGCAGCATTCTCCTAATAGCTTTATTTTTTGCAATCTTTTATCGCTGCATGGTCACAGCCCAACATCAAAAAGACCACTTTTCTCGCTTGCTATGCGCTGCTTTAGCTACTTCTTTCTTGTTTGCCGCTTTAGTTAACATGGGCATGGTCACTGGTCTACTTCCTGTTGTTGGCGTACCTTTGCCTTTTATCAGTTATGGTGGCAGTGTAATGCTGTCTCAAGCAGCTAGTTTTGCTATGATAATGTCAATGAGAGCCCACAAGCGAATGTGGTAGTTCTAAAAGGAGTTTTAATGGACAAACACTGGCAAATAATTGTTACCCTGGCTTGCTTTCTGCCTGCTCTAGCAAGCGCAGAAACTCATGGGCATCGCCTATCAAAGGAAGAGAAACAATTTGCTGCTACCCTAGAAAAAAGAGATCATCTGCCCGCTAAAGCTACTCGTGCTTGGCTTTCGAAAGCTCACATCAGAAAACCCGTGATCAAACACATCAAGCACCCAGCAGAAGCAGAACCTTGGAAGCGATATCAAAAGATTTTCATCACCCCACATCGAGTCACAGAAGGCGTTCATTATTGGCAAGCACACAAGAGAACTCTTCACAAAGCAAAGAAAACCTTTGGCGTACCAGAGGCTTTGATTGTCGCTATTATTGGTGTTGAAAGTGATTATGGTAAACAGCACTTACCCTATCGTGCCCTAGACACCCTCGATACTCTCGCTTTTTATGGCGAACCCAGAAGACAACATTTTTTTCAACGTGAGCTAGAAGATCTCTTCTTGCTTTCTCATGATTTAAACATTACTCCTGATACCATCAGAAGTTCCTATGCTGGCGCCATAGGCTACCCTCAGTTTATGCCAAGCAGTTATCGATACATCGCTTATCCTGCAAAAAAACATACCATGCCGGATCTCATTCACAACCATGATGATGCCATCATGAGCGTCGCCAACTACTTTAGTCGTGCTCACTGGCAGATCAAAAACCCAGTAGCCGACCCCTACTCACCAGGGAACCCCATCTCCGCCAACCAAAAGCACATTACTCTTGAAAAAGAAAACCCAAATACCGAATGGTTGGTATACTCTAATTTTCACGCTATTATGAGCTACAATCACAGCCGCCTTTATGCAATGACTGTCGCTCTTTTAGCGCAACGGATCAAACGAGCTTATCATGACACACAACACTCTCACTCTAGAAAACATCGACACGCTACTAAAAGAAGGCAAAATCACCGAAGCCAAATCCGCCTGTGATGATCTAGTCAAAAGCAATCCTGACTCGCATGAATTTTGGCATGTATATGCCATGATAGACACTCATCTTAACAACTTAGACAGCGCCCTTGCACATGCAAAACACGCACAATCTTTGCTTAATGATGAACCTATCTTAATCAACACAGAAGGCAATATCTGGCTACGTTTAGGCAACACAGAAAAAGCCATTGACTGTTATGAAAAAGCCTTATCCATCAATAAAAATTACGCCCCTGCCTATAACAACTTAGGTAATTGCTACCTAAAGAAAGAACGCATCGATGATGCAGAGCAAGCCTATTTACAAGCAATTCGTCACAATCCAAATTTTACCGACGCCCACTTCAATTACGGAAGACTACTACTCGCCAAAGGAAACACAACAAGCGCGCTTCACATTTTACAGCATGCTTATCAACTCAATTCAAAGCACCCTGCTGTTTTAGGACAGCTTGGAGAAATCCATTTATTGCAAGACAATAACAGTGAAGCCATCTCTTTTTTCCTTCAACGTTTAAAATACCAGCCCCTTCATCCAAGTACGCATCATCGCTTGGGCTTAGCTAGACTCAAACGAGAAGAGTTTGAATTAGCCATTAAATCGTTTAAAAAAGCCTTGGAGCTAGGCGCTACTGATACAGATTGTCATTATCAGCTAGCTACTTGCTACATTGAAATGGGCCACCTCAAAGAAGCACTAATGCATTACTTTCAACAACTCGAAGTAGAGGCCGACTCTGAGACTTACTACAATATTGGTGTGATTTTGATGGCGCAAGAACACCACCATGATTCTCTCACCTATTTTAATGAAACTGTTCGTTTGAATCCTAGCAGCATCGATGCTTGGCTGAACATGGGTGCCATTGCCTTGAAGTTAGGGCGAATATCACAAGCCATTGACTATTATACTGAATGCATCAAGATGGATCCGGACAACCAAGAATACCAACACGTTCTCGCAGCACTCAATCAACGTTCAGGAACCGATAGCACTCCTCCCATTTATATTAAAAATTTGTTCGACCACTACGCTCCTTTTTACGACACACACTTAAGCGAACATTTACACTATGATGTTCCTGACACTATCGCTCGCTATCTAGAAGACTTTCTAAATGACAAACAAGAAAAAACACTTAAAATTATTGATTTAGGCTGTGGAACGGGCCTGATGGGTGAAGCCATTCTCTCTTGGAAAAGACAGCTCATTGGCATTGATCTCTCGCCTTCTATGATTAAAGCAGCCAGCGACAAAGGCTGTTACGATGAACTTGTTATCGGTGATATCGCCGAGTCCATTCTTCCTTATAAAAAAGCTGACCTGATTATCGCTGCTGATGTGTTCTCTTATGTTGGTGACTTATCCTTAATTGCTGAGCGCTCAAAAAATGCGTTAATAGACGGTGGCTTATTTGTCTTCACCGTTGAAAAAGGCATTAAAGATCCCTACCAACTTCAACAAACTATTCGCTACACACATCATCGCCGCTACATTGAGTCTTTAGCTAAAACCTACGGATTTTCTTTAGAAGCCTTAGACAATGTGCCTATACGAAAACAAAAAGGGAAACCTGTTGAAGGCTATTTGGTCGTCATGAAAAAACCACTTGCTTAACTTGCCGCAACAGCTTTTTTTCTCCCAAAGAAAAATAAATGTACGGCCACACACAAAAGCGACAAAATAAGAAACACTAAAGACAAACTAAATGGCGTATGAACATGAAGACAGCTAATCAAAATAGATGTGATGGCTGCCAGAAATATTAAACCTGAACCCAAAAGCGCGCTTGCTGCTCCGCTTCTTTTTGGAAATAAACTCAGGCAACGTGACAAACAACCTGGATAAACCACTGAAAAAGCCATGGTTAAACATACAATAGGTAGATAGAGCACATACATGGTCAGAGGGAAAAAGGACACTGCAAACAAAGCCAATAGCGAAAACAAAGCCATCAGGTACAAGGCACCTTGAATGATTTTATTAGAATCAAAATAATGCACCAGCATACGATTTATCAAGGAACCTACACAACAAGAAACCCCTAATAAAAGCGTTGCATGACCATACAAAGCAGCTGACTGTTGCAATGAATCCTGCACGATAAATGGCAACACTAAGCCGTAAGCCACCAACAGGGAGTAACCTAATCCTAAAATATACATACCACCCATGTATTGTCGATTACTTGCTACATGCCGGTAATTCTTAATTAACGACTGAAAAGAAAAATCTTTTCGATGACGATTACTTTCTTTCAGAAAGAAAGCGATAATGAGTACTACAAATGCATAAGCCGCTAGAAAATAAAAAGAGACCTCCCAATGAAGATAATGCTCAAAGTAGCTACCGATGATCGGTGCAAAAATAGGGCCCGCTGTCCAAAGTGAGATAACATAAGCGGAAACATGCTTCACCTCTTCTCTTTCATACAAATCAATAATCATTGACTTCGCATTGGGGACCACTCCACCCATAGCGACTCCTTGCAAAAAACGCAGAAGTAAAAACACATCAATGTTTTTTGTTTCAGTAACAAACCAAGAGGAAAGAGAAAAGCACACCAAACTGATGACAATGATCAATCGACGCCCACAAAAATCTGACACAGCTCCCAAAACCACACTACCAAGACCCAGGCCTAACAAAAATATGCTAACCGTAAACTTCATGGTTTCAGCATCAGTAGAAAAATACTGAACTAAGGTTGGCATAGATGGCGTGTGGATATCAAGAGCAATGCCCCCTAAGAACATCGACAGCAACACCAGCAGCAAATACATTGGTCGTTTAGACAGCATCTCTGCATCTCCCTATGCAGTGAACACGACCGAGCGGTCGAAATATGACCACACTATAGGTGGTTATTCCTTATATATCAAACCAAAGTAACCTCTCGATTTGGTCTAACAAAAAACACCCAGCGAATGAGCAAAGAAAGCACGGAGAGAACCACAAAAATCTCTGATAAATCCAGTGCTGTTTTAAAATGAAAGTAGCTCATTAGCGTTGACATAAAAGCTGTGAAAAACATAAATCCTGCTCCAGCAAGCGCACTGGCTATACCTGCTTTTTCAGGAAAAGCGCTCAAGCATTTAGACATACATCCTGGAAAAACCGTTCCAACAGCCATTGTGAGAAGCATAATCGGCACATAAAGAGTAAACATGTTTAGTGGAAACAATAGCAGACTAAGAAACATCACACAGGACGAGAAAACACAGACTATCATCCCTCGCTTAATCACCATATCAAGGCTTATGTAGCGCTGAAAAAAACGATTGAGTAAGGTACCAAGCAAATAAGACGCTCCCAAAAGCAAAGTCACGTTGCCATACATAACGGCTGTTTTACCCAACGTGTACTCGACCACAAAAGGTAAAATAACCGCATAAATCACAAGCATAAAGTAACCCACAGCCATTGCTAAAAGACCGCCCAAATACTGCGGATTCCTAATAACTGTACCATACGTTGAAAGCACTTCTTTTAAGGAGAAATCTCGCTTCAACAGATTGGTTTCTTCCAAGTAAAGCACAAAAAGAAGCAAGCCCAAAGCATAAGTGGCCAGCACATCAAACGATAATTGCCAGCGGAAATAATACTGTAAATATCCACCAATCACAGGAGCAATAATCGGGCCTATGCTCCAACACGCAGACATATAAGGCGACACATGCTTGATCTCGTCTTTATTATAAATATCTGCAACAATTGAACGACTATTGGCAGCCACGCTTCCCATGAAAAAGCCTTGGCATAAACGCTCAAAAATCAGGTAATGCACATCTATAGCTGTGGTAATGCACCATGAAAAAGCAACGAAGCCAACTAAGCCTAAAATTAAACTCGGGCGCCTCCCGAAAAAATCAGACGCTGTGCCAAAAACCACCTGCCCAAAGCACAAACCAAGAAGATATAAGGTAACGCTGAGCTTAATAGTCTCAGCGCTCGCAGAGAAATATTGGGTCAAAGCCGGTAGCGAAGGAGCGTAGATATCAATACCCGCTCCTGCAAATGGCAAAGCAATTAAGACTAAAATCAAATACAAACGACGATCGTGGCGCATGATGCCCTCAGTTCATTATGATGAATGGTCACATTTTACCCAGGATGCCCGCTGTTGTCAATTCGGAGCCTCTAAGAAAAAGACTTTTCAGGCTGTTGGGGAGGAGAAACACTCGTTGAAGACAAACACCAACCCTTATGGCGCTTGAATAAGGGGACAAAAGCCACCGCAGCACTGGCTAAAGAAAGAAGCAGAAGTGGTAAGAAAACACCGACGCTAACTCCAAGGTTACCAATCAAAGCCGCACTAAAGGCAATGCCTGAGTTAGATAAACCCACACCCAGCAAAGTCGCAATAGACCCTGCTCCAAAAGCTGCTGCCAGAGACCAGGCAATGATCTCTCGTGGTGGTATGCCACCTTGGGATTCTTTGGATTTAGGTAAGTCGCGTTGATTGAGCTTCGGTTTTCTTGTTCCAGCAGCTACTGCAAGCTCTTCTCCTACAACCTCTCCTTCTACAAGCTCAGGATCTGTTGTCGGAAGAGGCTCAGCTTGAACCTGAATTAAGTGTTGTGGTCCTGTCGGATCATCTAGGGATATGTCAACAAAAACACCGTTCTGAACAGCCTTCCAAAAATCTTTCCTTTGTGCTTCTTTCCCACTTTTTTTGGCACTTTCAAATTGAATATCACCCAAGCTATTCGCAAAATGTTGCCTAAGTATTTTTATTTTCCCCCCATGAGAAAAAACTCGAACATCCTCTTTCAGAAGAGCTTCAAAATCATCTCGCATCAAGCTTAAAAAGTCGTAACTAATAAACCCTTTGGTTTCTATTTTTTGTCTGACAGGCTCATTTGCATCTCTTTGTTCTTTATAAACAGACGCAAGCTCTAACAAGGAATCCAACAAGCGACTAGACCATTTATCGAGGTATTCTTTTCCTTGTGATTCCAAGCGAGCAGGCGCTAAATGAGCAAAGGCATAAGCCACTGCCAAACTGGATTGCTTGCCTAAAATACTCAATAACTCTTCAAGCTTTACCCTACTTATGCCTGGAGAATAAGCTCGGAGTTTAGAGTTGCAAACAGCAATTTCTTGTGTGAATGCTGCGAAATTATCCTCTGCCGTTTGAGGGTCCACCTGCGAAGCCATGTCTCGCGCCAACTGATTCATGTCTTCCTGAGGGCGACCAAAATGCCCTCTTATTTCTTCAGCAGGTTTTAGTGATTCCCTATTAGCTGCCCCTTTTGTTTTTTCGCTCAAATAACGTTGAATTTTTTTACCTGCCTCTTCAACGCGAACACGATAAACACTTCGAGCTCCACTATTAAAGTTCTCTTTTTCTTCGTAATCAGGGAAGCACTCTTTATAAAAGCTCCAGGCCTGAAGGGAGTAACGCAAAACACGGAGAGGGACTCTTAAGCGATCCAAAGCAAATTTACAGCGATTCGCCTTAATTCTCCAGACATTCAAGCTCTCACCCAATGCTTCATAAGCAATATGCGCTGTTAACTCATAAGACGCCAATAAAGGAGAAAGGGCTTCAACGCAGGGTTTTTGTATAATCGCCAAAAAATCTTCTTTTTCTTTTTTTAATGAACCAAATTTCTGCTGATTCCATGCCTGCTGAACACCACTAATGGCTTGCTTAAGCGCCACTCTCGAGAGTGTTAGGGATGCTTTTCTAGCTTCGTAGTAATGCCTACTTCCATCTTTAGCCGAGGACATGACTTTTTTCTTATCATCTGAAATAGCCTTCATTGCTTCTGATAGAGCCGTTATTGATTGCTTCAGCTGAGGGAGTAACAATTCTAGGGATCGTTTTGACATCATTTCCTCCTTATTAAGGATAACTAACTTCCAACGTAATACCAATACCCTTTGTGTTTTCGAAAAATACTTTTTTCTTGCATGCTTTTTTTCTCACCTTCTTCTTCGTAGGAAGCAATAAATTCTACCGTTCCTTTTTTCCCTGAAGGTGATACTTTAGACCCGAGCACCTCAAGGCCCAACCAACTAACAGAACCAGCCCAACGGCGTGTACCTTTTCTGTCTATGGCTTGCTTTGCCTCACCACGCATCGTCTTCTCTAAATAATCGACATCAACGGCAACAAAAGCACTATACCGGGCTCGCATCAACGACTCCGGATCTGGCGGGCGACACTTACCCAGATGATAAGGCTCGCAACACTCTGCATATGTTAACTCTCGCCCACAAGGACAAGAGTCTTGCGGTATAATTTGCGTCATGACCACGTACTTCTTAGTGGCACAGCTTGATTAAAAACAAGCTTTCCTGACTTGGGATCATGATCTTCAGAATCAGAACAAAAATAACCAACTCGCGAAAACTGATAATGCGCTTGCTTTTCAGCATCCAAAAGAGACGGTTCTACTTTCGCTACCACTGTTTTCAGTGAATCTGCGTTTAATGCCTCTTCCATTGCCTCTAAAGCCATGGGATTTTCCACTTTAAATAAACGATCATACAAGCGTATGTCCGCATCAACGGCATTGTCTTTTGATACCCAATGAATCACGCCCCTTACTTTTGTACCACAGGCTAAAGGCTTCCCGCCCAAAGTTTCAGGAGATAAGCGACAGACTAATTTAGTAACCTCACCCTCAGCATTCGTCTCAACCGACTCACAAGTAATGACAAAACCATTCATCAATCGAGCTCGACCATCTGGCGACAAGCGCTTAAAGCCTTTCACAGGCTCCATCATAAAATCTGAACGTTCAATGTATAAGTCTCGAGTAAAGGCAACGTCTCGCTTTCCAAAACTTGAATCTTGGGGATGATTGGACACTAATAAATGATCGCAGCCTGCTTCTTCATAATTCACCAACTCAACAAGCAGAGGATCTAGCACTGCCATGCGTCGAGGTGCTTTTTGATTTAAATCAGATCGCAAGCAGTCTTCAAGTTGAGTCATATTAATCATGGAATCACTTTTTGAAATACCCACATCACTGCAGAATTGTCGAATCGATTCTGCTGTGTAACCGCGTCGTCGCAAACCACTGATCGTAGGCAAACGCGGGTCATCCCATCCAGATACTAGCTTTTCTTCAACCAACTTTTTCAAATAACGTTTGCTCATCACCGTGTAATTTAAGTTTAATCTTGAAAACTCAATTTGTCGCGGCGTATGTTCCATATCGCAGTTTTCCACTACCCAATCGTACAGCGGCCGATGATCTTGAAACTCCAAAGTACAAAGCGAATGAGTGATTCCTTCCGTAGCATCAGAGAGAGCGTGCGTAAAATCATAGAGAGGGTAAATACACCATGTGTCGCCCGTTCGATCATGATGCGCATGACGAATGCGGTATAACACAGGGTCCCTCATGTTTAAATTACCCGAACTCAAATCTATTTTTGCTCGCAAACAGTGCTCGCCATCTGTAAATTCGCCTGCTCGCATACGCTTAAACAAGTCTACGTTTTCTTCAACAGATCGATCACGATAAGGCGATGGCTTTCCGGGTTCTGTTAAGGTGCCTCGGTACTCGCGAATCTGGTCTGCAGGTAAACTTTCCACATAGGCCAAACCTTTTTCTATTAACAACACGGCCTTTCTGTAAATCATCTCGAAATAATCAGACGCATAATAGAGGTGATCACCCCAATCACACCCCAACCATGAGACATCTTGTTTGATGGCGTGCATGTAAGATTCATCTTCATTTAAAGGATTGGTATCGTCGAAACGCAAATGGCAACGCGCCGAAAATTCTTTTGCCAAACCAAAGTTCAAGCAAATGGATTTAGCATGACCAATATGCAAATGGCCGTTGGGTTCAGGCGGAAAACGAAAAACCAAATCATCTGTATGGCGGCCAGCAGCCAAATCATCGCGGATAATATTACGGATAAAGTCTACCTTTTCTGGTTCCTGCGTATTCTCTGTCATAACAACAATTCTCCCCATTGAAATAAATCACAGGCATTTTTCCCCGTGATGGTGATTAACTCTTCTTGGCTCACACCTTTTAGCTGAGACAAATACGATGCCACATGTGCCACATAAGCTGGTTCGTTTTGTCTCCCTCTATGCGGCACTGGAGCCAACCACGGCGCATCTGTTTCGATTAACATTTTCTCAAGTGGTACTGCTTCTGCCACCGCTTGCACGTTTTTCGCATTTTTGAAAGTGACAATACCAGAAAAAGAAATATAAAAACCCAACGCCATAGCGGCTTCTGCCATAGCAATTGATTCTGTAAAGCAATGCATGACACCGCCAATTTGGTCAGCGCCCTCTTCTCGCAAAATAGTGAGCGTATCCTCGACTGCATCACGAGTGTGAATAATCAGTGGCTTCTTACATTGACAAGCAACTTGCACATGCTCACGAAACGATTTTTGCATAAACGTATATTTTGCTTCCTCTTTATTGTAGTAATAATCGAGGCCTGTTTCTCCAATCGCCACCACGTTTGTATCGTCAGCCCACGCTAGCAATTCTTCGGGAGTGGTTTGTTTATCCATCGACTCGCTGGGGTGAATCCCAACACTTGCGCTGATATCTGAATGCTCTGCTGCCAAAGCTTTTACTATGGGAATATCGGATCGTTCGGTGCTCACACACAGCATGTGCTTCACGCCGGCTTCTCGTGCACGATGAATTGGCTGCATCACATCGTTGCCATCATCGGTTAAATCCATCAGGTGTAAATGACAATGTGAATCAATTAACATGGTATTTCCTCTCGTTTTCTTTCACTGTCTGCCTCCCATCGCAACAACAATTCATCACGGATCAAGCGTTCGTTGAGTATGCCGTCGTGCTGATGCTGCCGAACTTGCACTAAATAATCATGATAACGCCACAAAGACGAAGGCGATACCAAAGCAAGCAACTGACGCAACACCTCTTCTCGATCTTGATGCACCAAACAATCAGACCCTCCCCCTAGTTGCAAGCGAATTAAATCACTCATTAGAGAACTAACAATATCTAAAATGATACTGAGTGAGGCTTTTTGCCATCCGGCAGTCAGGCTTAAAGCATCGCCTGGTGATGAGACCATACTTAAGTAATCATCGAACAAGCGATTCCGCCAATGATCATATTTATTATCAAGAAAAGCGCCAACCGCATAAGGAGCTTGTTTAGCCCAACGCAACCATTGCTCAGGCGAAGAAAGTTGAGGGTAATGCACAGCCAACCATTGTGTCGCTTGCTCAACCGAAGGTGTTGGCAATACGCATTGTTCACAACGGCTTAAAATAGTTGGTAACAAGGAGCGTTTTTCTCGACAACACAACACAAATACCACATCGCCGGGCGGCTCTTCTAAGGTTTTTAATAACGCATTACTACTCGCAATATTCAGTGCTTCTGCATCGGCAATAATCACCACTTGATAACCGCCTCGAGCAGATTTTTTTTCCAACATCTCAGACATAGCTCGGACAGCATCGACTTTAATCACCACACTGTCTTCTTCTGGAGAAAGCACTAAAAGATCAGGGTGTTGTTTTTGTGACGCCCACCGACATCCAGAGCATTCACCGCAGGCTATTTCACCACGGCCCTCACACAAAAACACAGCGGCTAAGGAATCAGCTAAGGTCTGCGTGCCAAGGCCAGGATCTCCTAGCAACAAAATTCCACCTCGCAATGTACCTTGTGCAATGCGCTTTGACAAAGAGCTGTGTGTACCTGCAAGCCATGGCGCTATCATGATTGTGCCTCCTCCCATTGCTGAATCGCTGACACAGCTTGAGCAGCCACGGCCTCTTTATCTTGCGAGGCATCTAACACAACAAATCGATTGGGTTCTGCTTTTGCTCGAGCTAAATACGCTGCACGTACCCGCTCAAAAAAAGAGACTTTTTCTTGCTCTATACGATCTGATTCACCACGAGACTGAATACGTTCAAGCCCCACGTGAACAGGTGCATCGAGAAGCAAGGTTAAATCAGGCATTAAGGTATTCGGAATCCACTGAGTCAGCGCGTCAATATGTTTGAAAGGAATGTTTCGTCCACCACCTTGATACGCATAACTAGCATCGACGTAACGATCTGACAGCACATTCAAGCCTTCTTTAAGAGCCGGTGCAATGATCGTCTGAGCATGTTGGTATCGAGAAGCGAACATCAGTAGAAGCTCTGTGTGCTCACTGACTTCTTCTTCATAATTGGCAAGCAACAAGGCACGGATAGATTCCGCAAGAGGAGTTCCTCCTGGCTCACGAGTAAGGACTAATGGACGTTGATTGGATTGAAAATACGTCTGGACAGCCTGCATAACCGTAGACTTCCCCATCCCTTCGGTACCTTCGATGGTTATAAAATGACCTGATTTCATGCTTCCCCCTAGCTCATCAATGATACCATAGGGCCGGCCAAAGCGCCTCTTTTTGGTCACACAACCATCGGCTAAGAGGTAGGAAAGGATGGACCTTAACCAGGGTCTCAGCGACAACCATAGAGAGACACATAAAGGAGCGCCAAGACGCAATGATGGACTCTTTTCGACGCTCAATAAGCTGATGATGACGCAAAGCCAAGACCCCTTTCAGATGCTGATGATAATTGCTTGAGAACCTGTGTTTGCCGTTGCCTTGAGCCACATAATACAGAGCATGTGATTTAGCTGGATGACACGCTGCTTCTATCGAAGCTCGAGAAGGCAGAGCTATCGGCGTAGGAGGTAAACCTGCATGGCGATACGTATTAAACGGTGTTTTCTTTCTCAGCATTGCATGCGTCAAAGGAGCCCCATAAGGGACTCCCGCTCCGTAAATAACCGTCGGATCAATTTGCAATCGCATGCCTGCTTTTAAGCGATTATTAATCACTGCAGCAATCAATAAGCGCTCGCTAGAATTCGCTGTTTCTTTTTCAATAAGGGAAGCTGCAATCAACGCTTTATAAGATGTTGCATACGACAACTTTTTAGAACGATTTTCCCAAGCCTTGCTTAATGCATCTTGCATCATACGATAAGACATAAGCAGCAATCGCTTATCACTCACACCCCGGTGATAAAAATAAGTATCTGGGAAAAACAAGCCTTCTGCAGGCCCTGCAGGCAAGCCCAAGGCCTCTAGCAAATGCGCAGATGACACGCCTTGCAAGGTCTGAGTGATTGTTGGATCTTTAGCTAACTTATCGAGCACTTGTTGAATGGTCCAGCCTTCAATCATTAAAAACCGCCGACGTAAAACATCTCCAGCAAGAATACGGCTCATTAAAGAAGAGAAACTATCGCCAGGAGAGATCCTGTATTCACCAGCATGTAACGCATCTCCCCCATAAGCAATATGTAACGCTATTTTTGCAACTAATGGATGCTCAAGAAGCTGCTTATCAGACACGCTTTTTAACAAATGAGATAAGCCATGCGAGAGCCCAATTTGAACAGTGGTCTCTTCTGAGACATCCAACGGGCGATGCAGATATGCCCTCATAGCAATTAGAGAGAATCCAAAGAGAGCAATAGTCGCGAGAAAAGATAACAGATAACGCCGCATAGCGAACCTCAGGGGAAATGGGTCAAAAAAAAACGATGACGTTTAAGTATATAAAAGTGCTTAAAAAGCAGCAAGATACATTATCTAAAGAATCTGTGCGACATTAAGCAAGAAGATACAAGCACCGACACCATAAAGATCTTTAAAAATAGATCCTATTCCATTACTATTTGAGCGTACTAGCCATAGCGGAGAATAAGCATGCATCAGATAACTCAAGCCCTAGGAAAAGTCGCGCGCGAAACCTCAAAATTTGCTCACCGCTCCATGATCTTGCCTGGAGCACAGTTATTCACAAGTACCTACAACGCTGGCCTACCAGATAAAGAAAAGATATCCTGCATTTATGATCTAAAAAACAGCACATTGCCGACCCCCTATCTTGCAAGCCCTCTAGCATGGCCAGGCTACGGTTTGGCACTTGCCTCCGCTTCCACAGTCACTATCTTAGTAGACAACACTCGATCTCTTGCACTTGGCATCCAAACCTTGATCAAAGCCGGAGATAACCAAGAGCAGGATTCAGTCAGAATACTCTACAAAAAAGACAAACGTCACGCTGCAAAAATATACGCCGTCGGTTTCCCTGGCTATGTAGCAGGTCTTGCTCTCTCCGTGCCCGTCCACTTACTTGCCGATGGTGCGCGGAGCCTAGCCTGGGTCTTTAAAGCCATCTACAGTGCAGGCCTTGATGAGAAAGCATGCGATTTCAGAAAGGCAAACGACTCTCGTCACTGGGCAAAGAAAGTGTTTTCTGGGCTCCTCGGGATTGTGCTTGGCGGAGCAATTGCTATTCCTATCACCATACTAATCGACTCCTTGAAGTCATTGATTTTAGGCTTCAGAACCTTACCTGCGGCCGGCAATAAGAGTCAAAGTGACGCTCTGCAAAAACTATATGAAACGGACCAAAAAAATCGTAAACCCGTTAAAATATATCTCTCTGGTTTAGCTGGCTACTTGCTGGGAATTGCTCTATCGATTCCCTTTAGCTTATTAGTTGATGGTGCTCGCAGTTTAAAATGGGCTTTTGCTTATATTTACAATGCAGGGCTAGATAAAGACAATGCCTGCGATCGAATTAAAAATAACGACAAACGCCATATTGCAAAGAAAATACTAACAGGCTCTATTGGCATGATCTTAGGTGCTTTGTTTGCCATCTTAGCAACACCAATCGTTGACTCTACCAAATCATTTGTCTTAGGCTTACAAACCCTATTAAGTGCTGGCAAAAACACCGAAAACCCCGGGGCTTTAAAAGAGCTGTATGCGGCAGACGAACAAAACCGGAACGCCTTTAAAATATACGGGTCAGGTTTGCCTGGTTATTTGCTCGGACTCACCTTGGGGATACCCATTAACTTGATTGTCGATGGCGCTAAAAGCTTTGCATGGATGTTTCGTTTAATTTACAACTTAGGCCTTAACAAAAAGGCTTGCGACAGCATCTCCCCCATTAATGACAAGCGACACTGGGCAAAAAAAGTGTTCAGTGGCTTTGTGGGAACACTGCTTGGCGCTATCGCTGGCTTTCCAATAACGTTTCTAATCGATATGGCTAAGTCCTTTGTTCTTGGGTTTAAAACACTTTTCAGCGCAGGAAGAAGTGTCAAGAGACCCTTGGTCAAAGACGCATATGGGATCAACCGCTTCCATCGACACTGGGCAAAAACATTCATTGCTGGTAGCCCCGGGTACATTACAGGTCTCTTATTGTCTCTTCCAGCCAGCTTCATTGTAGAAAGCATTCAAAGCTTTGCTTTAGCTTGTAAAACCATCTTTCAACCCGGATGGAACACAGAAAAACCCGGCCAACTAAAAGCCACTTATGAATCACTGACACGACACAAAGCAAGAGCATTCACATTCGGCCTACCTGGCTACCTCTTAGGAATAGCTTGCGCTTCTATTGCTAGCCTTTTTGCTGATGGCGCGAGAAGCTTTATGATAGCCTTTAAAGCAATCTACAACGCAGGTTTAAATCCTAAGGCTAAAGATTTTATAAAAACACAAACTGACAAACGTCACGCACTTCGACAGTACCTCCCAGGAATTCCAGGTTTACTTCTTGGCGGTATTTGTGGGGTTGTTGCAAAAACAATCTCTCTTATTGCTCGCTTTACAGCAGATATTTTAAAATACTTTGCCATGACCAGCCGATCTCTTTTTAATGTCGCTACTGGAACCATACACTTCAAGCAATTACGTGACAAATGCTCCATTGCCGCAACAGCAACGATTGGAGATAAAGAGGGAGAAATTACTCCCAATACTTGCTTAGCCACTCTTGAAAAGCCGAAAACCATTTCCCGCGGAATTACTCGTGCGATTGGAAGCACCTTGGCTGCCTTAACAGTCAGCGTACCATGCTTAATAGTCAGAATACTCAAAGAAATTCCAAACTTCCTTGTTATGTCTTTAGGCCTAGCGTTCTCACCCATCACCGCTATAG
Source organism: Gammaproteobacteria bacterium (assembly GCA_024279495.1). Taxonomy (GTDB): domain Bacteria; phylum Pseudomonadota; class Gammaproteobacteria; order JAJRRL01; family JAJRRL01; genus JAJRRL01. Next base: position 52,122 of record JAJRRL010000039.1, read on the forward strand.
GGCGCGTGATTTACAACAAATCATGCAAAAAAGCTCGATTCTTTCAGCCAGAAGGCGAAGAAGCACTCGCGCCTTCTCTTGAGCAGAAGTTTAAAAACTTATTTAGCTCCATCAATGGAGCCGGCCAATTAACAACAAGAGAGCCGATCAGAACTAACGGTACGGGCACAAAATCTCGCTGGAATTCGGCTAGAAAATGCTTCTTTTCTTTCTACGCAACCAAAACACCAACTGAGGAAATTTTAGATGACCTCTGGAATGAGCTAAAAACCATGAAACAAAATGATATTACTGAGCAGACCTTTCATTCTGTTGCAGAGCAATGCCAAGCGCGTTTGAGAAGCTGCGTTTTCAGCAAAGAAGTCAATCAAAGAATTACGAATGAAATAAGCAAGGTCTCGAGTTTCGTCAAAGGATACATCCTTGGCGACTCTAGCGAAAACGCCTCACTTAATACGGAATTTTATTCTTCCATCTGCTTAAGCGCAAAAGATTTATGGAATGGAGAAGACAATCGCTCCGCTAGCGCAGCGACAACAGCAGCATAAAAACTGCTATTCTCAGCCTCAATTCTACTCAACAAACGCCTTAAGCACTAGCGAGGTATTTGTTCCACCAAAACCAAACGAGTTCGTTAGGCAAGCGGTAATAGGCATTTCTTTTGCTTCATGAGCTAGGAGGTCGATGTCGCAATCAAACTCTTGCTTATCCAAATTGATGGTTGGTGGTGCGATTTTATCTCGAATAGCAAGAGCGCAGAAAATAGCTTCGATAGCACCCGTTGCACCTAGCATATGGCCAGTCATGGATTTGGTAGAGCTCATCGCAAGAGAACTCGCATAACCACCAAACACTTTAGCAACAGAATTTGCTTCGGGGTAATCAGCCATGGTTGAGGTTCCGTGAGCATTCACGTATTGAATCTCGGCAGGCGACAAACCTGAATCTTTAATCGCCGCTTCCATACAACGAACAAAGCCCACACCGTCAGGGTCAGGAGCTGTCATGTGATACGCATCGCCGCTCATACCAAAACCAGCTATTTCAGCCAAAATAGTTGCACCGCGAGCTTGAGCATGTTCTAGGGATTCAAGCACCATGATACCAGCGCCCTCACCCAAGACAAAACCATCACGATCCACATCCCAAGGTCGACTGACTTCTTCTGGAGGCCTGTCATTGCGTGACATGGCTCTAGCAGAAGCAAAGCCGGCAACAGCCAATGGAGTGGTACACATTTCAGTACCGCCAGCAACCATTAAATCAGCATCGCCAGCCTGAATCGCGCGCATAGCTAAGCCAATATTATGCGCACCAGTCGCACAAGCTGTCACAGCAGAAAAATTAGGCCCTTTTAAACCATGCTTCATCGAAACAAGACCTGGAGCCATGTTGATAATTGCACAAGGAATAAAAAATGGGGACACTTTACGAGGCCCACCTTTTCTAAGTACTTCATGTGTGGCAACGATTTCTTTGAAGCCACCGATACCTGAGCCAATAGACACACCTGCTCGATAAGCGGCATCCTCGGTCAAATTAATATCAGCTTGCAAAACAGCCTGACGAGACGCTTCAACACAAAACTGAACAAAGTCAGCGTGCTTTCTGGATTCTTTTTTATCTAAAGACAAGCTGGGATCGAAATTTTTCACTTCTGCAGCAATGGTAACCGGAAAATCAGTGGTATCGAATCGAGTGATACTAGCAACACCGCTTTTGCCTGCGAGAATGGCTTTCCAGGTTGATTCAGTGTCTAAACCAAGAGGACTAAGAACGCCCATACCTGTAATAACAACGCGCTTCTTCATTAGATAAACCCTCTTAAAAAAAAAGTGACCAGCTTCTTAACAAAACCAGTCACCTATAAAATAGAGAACTACTCTCCGTCTGTGCTATGCGCAGAGATGTAGTCAACAGCTTCTTTGATTGTGGTTATTTTTTCTGCTTGGTCATCTGGGATTTCCAAGTTAAACACTTCTTCTAAAGCCATAACCAGCTCAACTGTATCGAGTGAATCGGCGCCTAAATCGTCAACAAAAGAGGATGAGCTAGTGATTTCGTCTTCGCTCACACCCAGTTGTTCTACAACGATTTTTTTTACTTGGCCTTCGATTTGCGTCATTTGCATAATGATGTAACTCCTTGGTAGGTGGTGGGTTCATAATACCATGTTGGGACCCGCTTGCAAGCCCCTAAGCAAATCTTCATTTTTGGTCAATCTTGGCACGAAACTCTGTCTTTTCCCCTCTGCCTGTGAGGTTGAACTGCTATTCCCCTGAGTTGTCATCCCCAGGAACAAGGTGACGTCGGGGACCCAGTTATGATTTCGTTTCAGCTAAAGCTGAAACTAGAAATCTTTATAATCCAGCTCTAACATTACCGTGAGCTTGGCTCTGCAGATGGCTTTGAAAAGTTCAGATTTAGATAGATCCTTAGCCCGCATTTCATGCGAACAAGATCAAGCCTGGGCCCCCGACGTCACCTTGTTCCTGGGAGTGACAAATTTGGGAGCCGCATGAAATTTCCAGTTTTGAGACAAGGTTAGACGAAAAAGTGATGAAAAAACGCAGTGTACGTGAAAGTACATGAGTATTTTGAAGAGATTTTTCGTCTAAGATTGGCCAAAAATGGGGATTTATTTAGCTGGCTAGGTAAAGACCACCATTGATGTGAAGTGTCTGCCCTGTCACATACCCTGCTTTATCAGAGGCTAAGAAGCACACTGCATCAGCAATGTCCTTAGGCGCCCCCATACGCTTCATTGGAGTCACTTTCAAGAAAGCATCCTTTTGAACGTCCGTTAACGCGGCTGTCATTTCGGTTTCAATAAAACCTGGTGCAACACAGTTAACTGTAATGCCTCGGCTGGCTACCTCTAAAGATAAACTTTTACTAAAACCAACCACCGCTGCTTTCATAGCGCAATAATTAGTTTGACCCGGATTACCTGAAGCACCAACAACAGACGTAATATTAATAATGCGGCCAAATCGCTGCTTAACCATGCCTCGCAAGCAAGCTCTTGTCACAGCAAACACGCCTCGACAATTGGTTTCGTACACATCAGACCATTCGTGGTCTTTCATGCGAAGCAATAAATTGTCACGAACAATGCCTGCGTTATTCACTAACACTGATACGACGCCGTATTTTTCTTTGATATTTGCCAACACTTCTGTGATTTGCTCATCAGAACACACATTCAACGCAAAACCTTCTCCGCCTTTTTCACTCAAACGCTGCGTGATAGATGCTGCTCCTTTTTCAGAGGTGGCCGTTCCTATGACAAAATAGCCTTCATCTTGCAATAAATCAGCTATGGCTGCACCAATACCTCTTGAAGCGCCCGTTACTAATGCAATTTTTTTATCCATAACACTATCTCCTTAAAAGAGTTCGCTCTACGACAAGCTATCGCAGGCTTTATCGAACGATAAACCTATTGGCGCAGGTTTGAAGCGTTTACACAACTTACTCAGCACCTGCCCAGGCCCACATTCAACGATTTGATCTACACCCGATGATTGCAACTGCTGAATCGTTGCAACCCACTGAACAGGTTGTGTGAGTTGCTGAATCAAGGCATCACGTATACCTTCCACACTATCTCTTGGTTTCGCATCGATGTTATGTAAAACAGGAATGTTCGGTAAAGACCAAGACACAGCCGCCAAACGTTCGCCAAATGCTTTAGTTGCCTCTTGCATGAGTGAACAATGCGACGCAACAGTCACAGGCAAAGGCACAAGCATTCGAGCACCTGCTTCTTTAGCCGATCTTGCCAACACTGATACAGCTTCCAACTCACCAGATACAACAACCTGACCTGGCGCATTAAAATTGGCAGGAGACACATTGCCTGCGGCATCACATAAGTCAGTGACTTGCTCATCGGACAAACCAATCACAGCCAGCATAGCTCCCTGTCTTACCTCTCCAGCTTGCTGCATCAACGTGCCACGCTCTCGTACCAAAGCAACGGCTTCTTCAAAACCCAAAGCACCGGCACATACCAAAGCGCTAAATTCTCCAAGACTATGACCTGCCATCCAAGCTGGTTTTGGCAAACCTTTTTCTTGCCATAAATCGTAAAAAGCAACGGAACTAGCCAACAAAGCCGGTTGTGCGTTCACCGTCAGATTCAATGTGTCTCGATCACCTGATTGAACCAAAACCAACAAATCAAAACCCAACACTTCGCTAGCAGCAGCAAAACGTTTTTGAACTAACGCTTGCTCACTCCAAGCACCCAACATACCAACTGCTTGTGATCCCTGACCGGGAAAAACCATCGCCATGCTCATCATTGCTTCCTCTTTAAATTAATAGATAACTAAAGCCGCACCCCAAGATAAACCTGCTCCAAATGCTTCAAGCAGCAAGGTTTGCCCTCGCTTTACCTGACCTGTTCTCACAGCATGATCTAAAGCAAGAGGGACAGAGGCAGCCGATGTGTTGCCGTGATTTTCAATCGTCAACACCACCTGCTCCATCGGCAAGTTCAAACGTTTGGCCATGGCCTGAATAATTCGTAAATTAGCTTGATGGGGTATCAACCAATCAATGGCTGTTTTATCCAAACCCTCTGCCGCCAATGTTTCTTCAACCACCTCACCTAATTTAGTGACCGCGCTACGAAACACTTCGTTACCCTGCATGGTCAGCTTAATCGGCTCGTCAGGAAACCAAATAGCACTTTTCGAACAAATAGCCATGTTTTGAGAACCATCGGCGTGCAAAATAGTATTCATGATGCCGGGTTCTTCACTTGCCTGTAAAACAACAGCGCCCGCACCATCGCCAAACAATACGCACGTTGAACGATCAGTCCAATCAACCATTTGTGTTAGAGAATCAACACCAATCACTAATACATTTTTCATGCCTGTTTTAACGAAGCGGTCTGCCACGCTAAGACTATAAATAAAGCCTGAACAAGCTGCGTTAAGATCGAACGCTGGGCATTCTGATGAAATCCCCAGTTCTTTTTGAACGGTGCAAGCTGTTGAGGGGAAGTAATAGTCTGGCGTTGCCGTACCAACAACAATAAGTTCGATATCATTGGGAACTAAACCAGCTGCTTCAATCGCTCGACGAGCCGCTTCAACTGCCATAGATGTGGTGGTATCACCACTATCGCCAATCACATGACGATTTCGAATACCAACGCGTTTTGTGATCCACTCGTCGGTGGTTTCAACACGTTTTGCTAAGTCTTCGTTAGTAAGTATTTCTTCTGGTAGATAACTACCTGTTCCTGCAATGCGACTGTAGATGGTCATGCATTAATCCTCCTGTAATAGCATAGCCACACGATCACGGATCAGGGTGACAACTCCTTGAGATGCAGCGCTTATAGCTTCTTGAATAGCATATGAAAAAGCAACTGAGTTTGCGCCGCCATGACTTTTTACCACAACGCCATTTAAACCTAACAGCATCGCGCCATTGTATCGATCCGGATCGACTTTTTGTTTGATGCGTCGAAGCAAAGGATAAGCTGGCACGGCCAACACTTTTAACCAAGGCGAAGAACACAAGACTGACTTCACTGTCGACATTAGAAATTTCACAATCCCTTCGATGGATTTCAAAGCCACATTTCCTGCAAAACCATCCATCACAATCACATCAACACTGCCGGTAAAAATATCATTACCTTCAATGTATCCAAAATAATTGAGCTCTGAATCAACAAGTAATTCATGCACTTGTTTAACCACTTCATTACCCTTAATGGCCTCTTTACCAACATTCATCAAGCCAACTTTTGGAGACTCAATATTATGGATAACTTGCGCTAAAGTGGAGCCCATCACGGCAAATTGAAAGAGCTGTTCAGGGCTATTATCAACGGTTGCCCCCAAATCCAATAGTAAGGTTTTTTGCCCTACTTTGACTGTTGGGAAGGCTGACACAATGGCAGGTCTTTCTATGCCTGGTATGGTTTTCAAGACATAATGCGCTGTTGCCATGAGTGCGCCTGTATTTCCTGCGCTAACACAAGCATCTGCTCGACCTTCTTTTATAAGGTTGATAGCAATACGCATAGAGGAACGTTTTTTTCGACGCAATACCTGAACAGGTGAGTCATCCATGCTAACCACTTCTTCTGCATGCTCAATGGTCCATCGATCAGCGTATTGGCTTCCTGACTTTTCTAACTTTGGACGCAGCGACGACTCATCGCCAACCAATAATAAACGAACGTCTGCGTTATTTTTTAATACCTGTAAAACAGCAGGAATCGCAACGGGGGCTCCCCCATCACCACTCATCATGTCAACGGAAATAGTAATCGACATGGGTTTTAATTGTCCTGATCAGTATCTTTTTCTGCTTGAACGATAACTTCACGACCTTTGTAATAACCATTTGGCGTGATGTGATGACGACGGTGGCTTTCACCTGTGAGAGGGTCTTTCACTAATGTTGCAGGAGACACTGCATCATGTGAACGACGCATGCCACGTCTTGCGCGAGATTTCTTACTTTTCTGAACAGCCATACTAATTTAACTCCTAAGGTGATAGCGATCATGATACGCTAATAACGCGCCCAGTAGACGCCAACGCTTTGCTCTGATCAAATCATGATCATGATCTGCAACCGCAGATGGTAGCTATATCTCGCTATGCTGTCAATCCCAAAGCTCCTTGCAAACCTTTAAGAGATTGGAATCACGCGGCTTTCAACTCTTAGAGGCCCTATCTCTTTGATTTTTCGCCATATTGGTAAGTCAGACCAAAAATCAGGAATTGCTGCTCTTGCCTCCATTCGGTCGCCTCCATACTCAAAACCAAGCACAGCTGAATGCAAAAACAAGCTGTCTTTATATAATTTATGCCATTTTCGTGACAATGCTTTATCTGCATACTTTTGATCACCAACAACTGGATGACCAAGATACGATAAATGAACTCGAATCTGATGCGTTCGTCCCGTTTCCAAGCGAACCTCTAATAAAGACATGTTATCCCCCACCCAAAGCGGTGTGACATGACTAACCGCTGAGGTTGCTGAATGATTAACCACCACCATTCGCTCTCCGCCTTCGGTAGCATGCTTTTCAAGCGGAAGATCAACTCGCATGGCACCGTGTTTCCAAGATCCAGACACAACCGCGAGGTATCTCTTCTCAACCGATCGCTCTCGAAATTGTTGGGATAAAGAACGGAGCACCTTTCCTTGCCGGGCAAGCAGCAGACAGCCTGAGGTTTGTCTATCGAGTCTATGCACCAACTTCCAATGCTGATCATCTTCAATCTGCGTGATCGCCTCAATCACACCACTAGCCACTCCAGTCCCCGTATGAACACTAAATCCCGACGGCTTATTCAACACTTTAATATCACAGGCTTCATGGAAAATGCTCTCTTGCACAGCTTTTTTCATCCAATGTGGCACCAAAATGGTGGGCTTTTCAGAAGCCACCAACGGAGGAACCCGAACTTGGTCACCTGCTTTCAAGCGATGCTCTGCTTTAATACGGCCTCCATTCACACGCACTTCACCGCTCCGAACAGCACGATATATTCGGCTTCTAGGAACACCTGATAACTGACTCATTATAAAGTTATCCACGCGCTGGCCATCATGCTCTGAGCCAATGAGCTGCTGATATTTTTTTTGGGTCACCAAGAACCTCTATCCACTTGACTTAAACTTGGTCAATACGTTACCACAACCCATGGACCTCCCGCAAGCAAGCGGCCAAAAGCGTTGCTACCACAGAGAAAGGCTGTTATTATATGAGACGGGCAGCTGGAATTCTAACATAAGTTGTTGATTTAATGTTACTTTTCTTGAATAGCCATTCAATTTGATCGACGCGGCAATGGTCGCATCGGAAGCATCACATTATCTAACGATGCGCTCTCGGAGTCGAACTAGAGGGTTATCTTTAAAGTTTCGTTTTTCGAAGCAAAAATGAAGGTAGCTCAAATCAGAAATGAACGAATCGAAGCTCATTATATGAGTAAAGGTTTTTGCCACTTCTGAGTGATTTCGCTTCATTTGCAGCCGAAAGAATGAATTGAAGACAAGCCCTAACCACACACCTGTTGGCGAACCTGTTTCCTAAGGTCACAGTTGAGCGCCTAACACAATTTAGGATAACCATGAACACAAACACAAACCAAAACACAACAAACCAAAACACAAAAGCAATGATCATCAACGCCGCTGAACTTGACATGACACGCGTAGTGATCACCAGCATGAAAGGCAGAAAACACGATGTTGTTCATTTCGATATCGACAGCAACCATCAGCGTGAACGACAAACAATGTCTAACATTTACAAAGCTGTTGTTACTAGCGTTGAGCTAAGCCTAAATGCAGTATTTGTTAATTTTGGCGGCGATCGTCACGGCTTTCTACCACTAAGCAACATCTCTAGCGAATACTTCCTTGAAACACCTACCAGCAAAGGCAACCCCAAACCTGAAGACCTAGGTCGCCTCATTAAAGTGGGTCAGGAACTAGTAGTCCAAGTTGAAAAAGAAGAACGCGGCAACAAAGGCGCAGCACTGACTACCTTTATCAGCCTGGCTGGCTCCTACGTTGTATTAATGCCTAACAATGATCGTGGCGGAGGCGTTTCTCGTCAAATCGAAGGCGCTGAACGTGAAGCATTAAAAAACAAAGTTAGCGCCCTAGAAATACCTGAAGGCATGAGCCTGATTGTTCGCACAGCAGGTGTGGGTCGTTCATTAGACGATCTCAAATGGGATCTCAGCATTCTATTGCGTTACTGGGATGCCATCAAAAAAGCGGCTATCGCCAAACCTGGTCCCTACCTAATCGTTGAAGAAAGCGATATCGTTCTCCGAAGCGTACGTGATCACTTCCGACAAGATATCGACGAAGTCGTTATCGATGAGGCTGCTGCTTACGAACGCGTTCGTAACTACATCAACTTGGTCCGACCAGACTTCTTGGATCGCATCAAACGCTACGATAGTAGCACTCCTATTTTCAGTCACTACCAAGTAGAAACTCAAGTCAGCACCGCGTTTGATCGTGAAGTACGTCTACGCTCTGGCGCTTCTATTGTCATCGACCAAACTGAAGCGTTAGTCGCTATCGACGTGAACTCTGCACGAGCAACAAAAGGCGCGAACATTGAAGAAACTGCGTTTCAAACCAACCTACAAGCTACCGATGAAATCGCTCGACAAATACGCTTCCGTGATTTAAGCGGCCTTGTTGTGATTGACTACATCGACATGGTCGAACCTTCTCATCGCCGAACTGTTGAAGACCGTCTAGCAGAAGCAATGAGCATTGACCGCGCAAGAGTGCAGCGCACTCGAATTTCAGAACTTGGTCTGCTGGAATTATCTCGACAACGTTTACGTCGTACTCTCACTCGACTCACCAACATAACCTGTCCTCGCTGCGACGGCCAAGGCCTTATTCGCACCGTGGAATCACTGGCAAACTCAATTATACACATGATGCAAGACAATCAAACCAAGAGTAGCAACCCCTTGCACTTTACCTTGCAATGCCCTCTCGACTTAACCACCTTCCTCATGAATGAAAAACGAGCCGACATTCAAAAGCTCACTGACCTACACCAAACAAAAGTCACTATCATTCCCAATCAACATATGCTTACGCCTGCTTATCAGCTTAAACAAACAGAGCTCAACGTAGAAAAAGACGGACAACAGCCTACTAGCTACCAGCAAATTAAGCAGAACAAAACCAACACCTTACTACCACAAAAGAAAACATCGCGTGCCTCTTTCAATGAACCCGCGATTAACGAATACCTCAGCATGCCAACTGAACGTGAACAAAACCCTGAAAGCGGCCTATTAGGACGCCTAGCTAAACGTTGGTTTGGCAATTCCGATGAACAACAAAATACATCTGACACCGATAAGAAAAGTTCAGGTGACTCTAAAACACAAGACAGAACTCGTCGCCCACAACGCCCTTCAAGGCAACAGGGGAACAGAGGTGGCGAGCGCCCGCCAAGACGTCAAGGGGAAAGCCAGCAACAACGACGCCGCTCCGACTCTCCAAGGCGTGATGACCTTAATACTGAAGGGGAAGAATCTTCCTCCACTCGCCAACAAAACACAGGCACTCACTCTGCCAGCAACAGCAGTAACACCATGAGAGCCACTCCTAAAGCCGCTGATGCAGCCAAACGCACAAGTACTCGTCGAGGCTCTCGCGGTGGATCACGCAGCGCTGTTTCCCCTGAAGAGAGCACGACTAACTCTACAAGACCAACCACCTCTATTCAAAAAGAGCAAACAGCTGCACCTGCGCCAAATAGACCCGTAGAAAAGCCAGCTCCCGCACCTGTTAAAGCAGTAGCTAAACCACCAGCTGATGTAGCTCCAGCAGCTCCAGCAGCTCCTGTTAAGAAAAGCCTGTCATCTGCAAGACGAACCCCTGGCGCTAGACAAGCAAGACCTATGCCTAAAAAGATCGAGAAAAAAGCTGAAGATACAGAAAAGCTAACAGAAATACCTACTGCTCCAGCAACACCTCCAAAGCGCTACAAAAAAACACCAAGCAGCGCTCGACAAGTCTCTAAAAGGCCTGGGCCTAAAAAAGCAGTGAAGACTGAAGACAAAACAGAAAAAGGCTCTGAAACCTCTGAATAAACAGAGGTTTTCTACCAACCCTCTTTTTCAAGTCTCACTCAAACATAAACCTGCGCCCAACAAGCACCGAACCCTCTCACTAAACCAAGTGTATCGCACCGCTCGAGATAGATTAACGCCATCCTAGCGCAAATCGACTCGCGAAGGCGATCGTTATCTGTGCCGCGACTCGTCCTCGTCACCCACGCTACGCAACCTAACGGCTTGACTACGCTGTGGTCTC
>JAJRRL010000040.1 GCA_024279495.1 Gammaproteobacteria bacterium
GAGACCACAGCGTAGTCAAGCCGTTAGGTTGCGTAGCGTGGGTGACGAGGACGAGTCGCGGCACAGATAACGATCGCCTTCGCGAGTCGATTTGCGCTAGGATGGCGTTAATCTATCTCGAGCGGTGCGATACACTTGATTATACGAATGGTTTAATGCTGTCATTAAGTCTTTAAAGCATGCTATCTATGACGGAGGTAAGAGAGCTAATAGGATTTCCAGAAAGGGATTTTTGTAATTTTTTCCAGGTACTTATTTGTATTTCTTGGTTTTTAAGGTGGTATAAGCAGGAGTCTGCTAGCTGTTCGGGAGTTGCTTCATGTTGCAAATGCTCGGGGGCAATCATATCTCGCATCAGGATATTGCATAAGCCTACCCATTCAGTAGAGACACATTTGGTGGCTAGCCAATAGCTAATGGGATGCAGCTTATAGGCGATTACCATGGGGGTTTCGAGTAAGGCCAATTCTAAGGTCATGGTTCCAGATGCAACCAAAGCAAGGTTTGCATGTGATAAAACATGATGATCGCTGCCGTCGATGATTTGAACGCTATCAGGCAAGGTGCTTAAATCCGTGTGTTTTAAAGTAGGGCTTAAACACAATACAAACTGTGCGTCGGGCTTTTCTTTTAAAATAAGCTCGCGGGCTTCTAGCATAATAGGCAGTAAGCTATCGATTTCTTTTTGACGGCTGCCAGGGCAGAGCGCAATCACGTCGTGGCTTGGGTTGAGTCCCAAAGCCTGATAGCTCTCGAGTGAGGTCATGCTTCGCTTGGTAGAATTGATTAGAGGGTGTTTGATGACGGAGCAAGGAACGCCAGCTTTGTCGTAGATCTCTTTTTCGAAAGGGAACAGCACAGCCATGTAATCAACGACATGCGTAATGGTTTTGAGTCGACCCACTTTCCATGCCCAAATTTGAGGGCTTACCACGTAAAGGACTTTGCAACCCAGGCGATGCGCGAGTTTTGCGAATCGTAAATTAAATCCTGGGTAATCGATAAGAATCACAACGGGCTTATGCTTTTTAAGCTGTTTTTTAAGGCAAATCCAAGCGCGGATGATTTTACCGACATGCGTTAACACTTCAAAAGCGCCCATGATTGCCATGTCGCGAGAATCCACAGAAACACTCATGCCTTGCTCACGCATTTGATCGCCGCCCATGCCAAAGGTGTGAGCATTAGGCCATTTCTCGTTAATGGCTTTCAGTAGGTTTGCACCTAGGTGATCACCAGAAGCCTCACCGGCAAGCAACATAATTTGCGGTGAGTTATTCATGGTTTAACCCGCGTTATGTTGAGCGTGTATTTGATTACTAATGGAAAGCGCTACCTTCATGGCTTCTCTTCCTGCTACGCCATCAGCATCGGGCGTAGTGTTTGATCGGATGTGATGACAAAAATCCGTGATTTCTTCGGCTAATGCATCGTTAGGGTCTAGCCGTTGCGTGTGACGTTCCATACCGTGTTCGTCGGGTTGATGCTTGATCAGTTGTTTCTTTTTAAAGTCGATATCGAGATAAGTGGTTTGCTGAAACACTCGCATGGTGCGGTAAGGTTCTTCGCTGACTCGACTAGCGGTGAGATCTGCCACGCAACCGTTTTTAAACGTAAGTCTGGCGTTGGCTACGTCCACGTGATCACTTAACATTTGAAAACCAGAGGCCTGAATATCAGCAATCGGTGATTTGACAATAGATAAGACCAAATCAATATCGTGAATCATCAGATCTAATACCACACTCACGTCTGTGCATCGAATTTGAAAAGGAGCTAGGCGTTGACACACAATAAAGCGAGGTTCTTCTAGCAAGGGGCGGGCGGCTTTCATGGCGTTGTTATAACGTTCAAGGTGGCCTATTTGAAGCACGCAGTTATGTTCTTTGGCTAAGGCGATGAGTTCGTCGGCTTCTTCTATGGTGGTCGTCATGGGTTTTTCTAGTAGTACATGAATGCCTTGTTTTAAGCAGTCGCTGGCAATTTCTGCGTGAGAAGAAGTGGTGCTTGCAATGCTAACAGCATCCACTTTTCCAAAAAGATCGCGGTGATTGGTGATGGCTTCGCAATGGCACTCGGCAGCGACTCGCTGAGCGCGATCGAGGTTTTGATCACAGGCGGCGATTAAGTTGCAGTCTGCGTGTTGTTGGTATTTTTGAGCGTGGAATCGACCGAGATAACCAGTGCCGATAACAGCGGTGCGAAGGGGGTTAGTCATGAATGACCTCAATAGTTGATAGTTGGCGAGCTCATAATCTCACCTAAGGCAGGCTAAAGCAAGTGAGGCTCAGGGTCGGCGTGACCCTACCTTGTCACCCCCAGGAACGGCGTGACTCCACCTTGTCACCCCCAGGAACTTTCGTGACGTCGGGGGCCCAGGCTTTGATTCGTTGCTGCTTTGAGCTGCAACTAGCAATCTTTCTCCCAATTGGCCACCCTCAGGAACGGCGTGACGACCTTGTGCCCAGCGAAGGCGAGTAGGGGCCCAGGAAGGTAGTAATCCCCCACACGTGTCACCCCCAGGAACTTTCGTGACGTCGGGGGCCCAGGCTTTGATTCGTTGTTGCTTTAGCTGCAACTAGCAATCTTTAAAATCTTAGGCCTAAGCTTGTTTTCATTGGTCAAAAATGGCACACTACGGGTCTGTAGAGGCGGCACACGTAAAAGAGACTTAGCTAATTGAATATAAAAGAAAAATCAGACAATCATTGGATGCAAAGAGCCATGGATCTAGCGCGTTTTGCGGGATCTCAAGGCGAAGTGCCTGTGGGGGCGGTTTTGGTGCGCGATAACGAGCTAATGGCTGAGTCTTGGAATCAATGCATTGCTTTGTCAGATCCTACCGCTCACGCTGAAGTGATGACGCTTAGGGAAGCTGCCAAGCGCATCGGCAATTATCGCCTGCCAGGCTCTACGCTGTATGTCACGCTAGAGCCCTGCACCATGTGCTCAGGGGCTTTGATTCAGGCACGATGCGAGCGCTTGGTGTTTGCCGCTTGCGAGCCTCGATCTGGCGCAGTAATTAGTCAAGCCAAGATCCTAGAAAACCCCATGCATAATCATAAAGTTAGCTGGGATCAGGGGCTCTTGGCAGACGAATCAGCTGCCTTGCTTCAAGCGTTTTTTAAAGCTAGGCGGTAAGGGAGAGCTGAATTGATTTTTATTTGACCATTAGTTATAATGCTAGTGTTGGAAATAATAGGATAATTACCCATGAAACGGTCTCAATCGCGTCAAGAGGTATATGATAAACTTACTGCTTTCGCGAATAAAGTGTTTGAAGAGAAAACTGATTCTATACCTGTTGTGTTGAGAAAAATATCGGAAGGGGACCCTGTTAGCGATGATTATTTACTTAAGTGTGTTAAAAACCTAAAATCCACGTCCTCCATTTCAGATGAGCAAATAATAAAAATCGCTGATTCGTTTACTGATCTTAAAAAGAAAAAAGAGTTTTTTAAACACCTTTTTTCTCTTGCTAGTATATGCGATGATCTTCGTTGTTGTGCGTGCATTGAATCTCTGGTGGGGCCGAGCGATCTGAATGATTTCTGGGATAGCGTTAGCGGCTACTTTCGTCAATATGCACTAAAAAAAATACAAACCGATATCCCTCTTGAGCAGAAAAAAGTATTGATCACAAAATGTGAAAGCCATTTTAAGCCCAATTACCACAGGACTAGCGATAGCAGTATTTTAGTAATAGCGCTTTACTTAAAATATGATGACTCAGGTTGCCATCCCCATCTGGAGCGTGAAAAAGGAAGAGCTTATACAGTAGAATTACCTGAGCACTATGAGCAAGCATGGACGTATTTGCTAGAGAATCATAACGAACTGGGTGTGGATTTAAATCGAGCTGTAGCTGATTTTGCAAAGGTCGGCAACATGGGTCGGGTTGACGATTTACTTAAAGCTGGTGCTGATATTAACGCTCCTAACCGGGCAGGAGAAACGGCGTTATCAGCTACTATGAAAGAACATACGATGTATGTTACGGAACGCCTTGATGCTGTAACGCGCTCATCAGGTATTGATTTAGCTCTCTGTCAGTCGTTCATAAGTATGGGGGCTAGCCTTGACTCAGTATTAGCGCCTCAACAAGCCACACAAAGGAGTGATTCACCTACAAAAGAGCCTTCTGTGTTTGGTCGTTTATGTCAGGTAGTTGCAAGGCAAGTGAAAGACGGGCGTTTTGCTAAAGAGGCTGACTCAGAGCAGTGGCAAAAAGATTACGAGACTTTTTTTAGAGGTATTTTTAAGGAGCTGTTAGCTGAGCCTAAGCTTCTGTTGCTCATGGATGACTCGGATTTAGAAAGCTTAGCGGCAGTGTGTGACACCTTTCCTGCTCTAAAGGATTTGCATCTTAATTCTTTAAAAGAGGCTCAAGGGGGCGCGGAGCAAGCAAGGCAAGCGGAGCAGATAACGAAAGCAAAAAAAGGTTATTCACAGGCAACACGAAATTGGCTGTTGGGCAGCGGTGGTATTGCAGTTGGTCTGACAACAGTAGCCGCGCTTACGTTTGCTTTTACGCCCGCATTGTCAGCTGCTTTTTCAGCGGCAGGAGGCACGATCTCATTTGTGGCGATGGCTTTATTGGTAACAGCTCTTGCCGTGGCGATTCCACTGCTTGTTAGAAAGTGCCAACGTCGAAAGCAGAGCTGGAGTTTATCTAGCAGTGATCAAAGCCATTCGGCATTACTTGGCAAGCAGCCCGATCCATCTTCTCAGTAGCTTAGCGAAATTGGCCAAAACGGGAGATGTGAAGCGAACTCCAAGTGTCGTACGTAGGCTCTGCCAGATAAAACTTAATTATTGAAACTCTCATTCATAAATGATAAAATAGCACTTTAAATTTCTTATTTTGTTATTTTAATCACGTATCGTTGGGAGAGAGTTCTTATGCCATTAGATCAGGCTGGGCAGGAATTTAAGCAGGCCATAGTAGGTGGCACATTAGCGTTTAATTACATATTAAAGCGTTACAATATCGATCTCACGCAACGAGATGATGACGGTTTATCTTTTTTGCAGATCGCTTTAAAGCAATATTCAGTGTCTTACCGTATTGTTCATGATCTGTTAGTTAACGGTGCTCCTGTTTATGATGATTGGCGCGATCTTATCTCTTCCATTAATCGGAAATTTGCCTTTGTGTGGCCTGCTGAGGTCGAAGAAAAGAACGCGCTGTTATTGGAAATGTGTAAAAATATAATAAGAGAATGCCAAGAGAAAGAAGAAGCTGTTCCAAAAGATTTTCTTGTTGTTGTTTTTTCTTATGTTATTTCTTCTGCTATTTCTGGTTTTTCTGCTTATAGCCTTGAACTTTACTCACAGATTGAAGCTCAAGCAGATGATCCTAAAGCGTTTCGAGCAAGCTTGGAGGCTGAGGATTTTTATTGCTTAGTGCTAACAAAAATACAGCAAGAAGATGTTGCTCTAAATGAGAAACAAGCGCTTATTCAAGAATATGAGGCTACTCATAACGAAAGCATCTTAAAACAAGCGCTATTGGGCAATGTGAGCCACTCTTACCTTGATGCTCGAATAGATGATGAAAGTTTCCAGAAAAAGTGTAGGCTTTGGCAGATAAAGGCATGGCATTATTTGCTAAAAAATCATGACGCATTGAGTGTTGATCTGAACCGAGCGCTACCAGATTTTGCAAAGGCTGGTCATATCGAGCATATCAATGAATTGCTTGCTGCCGGGGCAAATCTTGCTGCAATGAATGAAAAGGGAGAAACGGCATTATCAGCGGCAATGGAAAAACTAAGAGGTGATATTTCAGGTAAGGTCTCTTTTTCTAAGGCGTCAGTGTATAAAGGAAATTACTTGGGCTTGTGTCGGTCTTTGATAGCTAAAGAAGACGCTAGTCTTGATTCTGTATGCGCACCTCAGACAGAGAGGATGTCTGATGGTTCATTAGTGGCGAAGCCTTCTCTTTTGAGCAAGCTGTGTGATGCATTTTTAGATAAAGCTAGAGCACAGAAAATCACGAATAAGCCGTGGGAAAAGAACTACAAGTTCTTTTTTAAGGCACTGATAAAAAAAGCACTGACCGATGGCTCTGATAAGCTTTCTTCGCTAGATCGCACAAAACTTTTAGACGTGTGTTTTTGCTATAAGGTTCTTCATGATTTTATTCCTAGGCTTTTCGAAGCTGGTGCTGAGTTTCCTCGTCTCTTCGTTCCTGGTAGGGCAGCTTTTTCTGCTGCTCGACTCAAAACACCAGTAAAGATTTTACTAAAAACCTACAGCCAGGCGAAGAGAGATACCTGTTTAAGCAGCTCAGATTTGTCTAAGCTTGAAGATTTTGTCTTCGTAGATGATCAAGAAGGGGATGCACTTCTTCGTGAGGCTTTGATTTTGGCTTGTAAAGATTACACTTGCAAAAGAGGTGTGACACCTCTGATGAAAATTGTTTCTAAAAAAGACACCACAGGAAAAGATTATGAGGCAGCAATTGCAAAAGGAACGCTTTTTTTAGGCTGGAGTGAGGAAGAAAAAAAGAACTTTCAAATCCATGCAAAAGATGATGAAGGTGTTACGGCTTTCTATTATGCCGTAGTTAATGAAAACGAACCCGCTTGCCAATGGTTGATTGGCAAAGGTGTGGCATTAGATACTAGGTACGTATCAGGACTAACAGCATTGCATCATGCAGTATTACATGAAGACGAAGCTGTTTGCCGCTTGCTTATAGAACAGGGCGCGCCATTAGATGCAAAAGACGACAGGGAAGATAGGAGAACGCCAGCTGAATGTGCCAGCTCAGATTTTTTGTTAAAGCTAGAGGAAATCACCATAGCGATAGATGAAAGTCGCGTTCAGAATGTTAAGTCAAGAAGGCATGCTGAGTTCCTATTGTCTGTACCGAGTCTTGTTCAGCAGCGCGAAGCAGAGAAGCAGCAGCGCGAAGCGGAGCAGATAACGAAAGCAAAACAAGCGTATTCACAAGCAACACGCAACTGGATTTTGAGTAGCGGTGGTATTGCAGTTGGTTTGACAACAGCTTCAGCGCTTACTTTTGCTTTTACGCCCGCATTGTCAGCTGCTTTTTCAGCGGCAGGAGGCACGATCTCATTCGTGGCGATGGCTTTATTGGTAACAGCTCTTGCCGTGGCGATTCCACTGCTTGTTAGAAAGTGCCAACGTCGAAAGCAGAGCTGGAGTTTAGCGAGTAGTGATCAAGCTAATCCGAGATTGTCAGGTGAGCGTCTAGGGAATGAATAAGTATTTTGAGTTTTGTTGATTTAGAAAGATCCTGCTTGCTGCTTTGCAATAACGGATCGAGCTTGGGTTCCTACCTGCCTTCGCTGGGCACAAGCTCGTCACACTGTTTCTGGGGGTGACACTGTTGTTTCAGCGGTTCAGGAAAAAGCTTGGAGCTACTTTAAAAGTGACCAAAAAAGGGAGGTTTTTTCCATGCGTAGACCTTGTAGGCGTGGACCTCTAAGCTGATATCAATTATCATGCAGCTCTACTCAATAAGGAGGGCCTTGCCATGGGTTTAGAAAGCTTGCAAATGCACGCAAAAGCACCTGACGTCTTGAATGCAGTGATTGAAATCACACCCGATACCGGTTCTGTGAAATACGAGTTCGATAAAGACAGCGGCATGCTGATGGTTGATCGATTTATGAACACAACCATGCGTTATCCCTGTTCTTATGGTTTTGTGCCACAAACGTTGGCAGAAGACGGAGACCCTCTGGATGTGCTGATTTTATCACCCGATAACATTTTGCCTGGTACACTGATCGAAGTTCGCCCAGTAGGTGTACTCCTTATGGAAGACGAAGCAGGTCTAGATAGCAAAGTGCTAACGGTTCCTACCAAGAAAGTATGCCCGATGATGGCGCATATTAATGACTTAAGCGATGTACCGCAGATGATGCGCGATCAAATCAAGCACTTTTTTGAGCACTACAAAGACCTAGAGCCTAATAAGTGGGTGAAAGTGACTGGCTGGGCAGAGCTTGATAAAGCTCACGAGATCATCCAGGAATCCATTGCTCGAGTGGCTTAAGTCTTGGGTGACTGATATACTCTAGCTTCATTTTACCTGAGGAGGTGTACATGAAACGATTAATGCTGCCTGTTTTGGCTGCTACGTCTTTATTGCTAGGCGGAGCTTCTTTTGCAAAATCTGTAAAAGTAGATGTAAAGCCGATCAACAAAGCGGATATGAGTTATTCCATTGGCGTGATGACAGGTCGAGCTTTTAAAGCCCGTACTATTTCTATCGATACACAATCATACATCGATGGTTTTAAAGCAGGTTTCACAGACTCTAAAACACGCATGACTAACGATCAAATGAAACAAGTGTTGACTACTTACAGACAACAAGAAATGGCAAAGAGGACCAAAGAAATGCAAGAGAAAGCAACAGAAAACAGTAAATCAGGTGGTAGCTTCCTAACAGCAAATAAAGCTAAGCCAGGTGTGGAAACAACACCAAGCGGTTTGCAATACAAAGTGATAGACGCAGGTTCTGGCAATTCACCAAAAGCCACCGACCAAGTCACTGTTGATTACGAAGGTAAACTAGTAGACGGCACTGTATTTGATAGCTCTTACAAACGCGGCAAGCCTGCTACTTTTCCAGTAAATGGTGTGATTAAAGGCTGGCAAGAAGCCTTGCAAATGATGAAGCCGGGCGCAACTTGGGAAGTTGTTATTCCAGGTGATTTAGCTTACGGAAAAATGGGTATGCCTGGCACGCCGATTGGTCCTAACGCAACCTTGATCTTTAAAATCCACCTTGTATCAGTTGGAAAATAAATCTTAAGCGATTATAGGCTAAGGCTGGCCACTCACGTTAAGGGTGGTCAGCTTTTTTTTGGAAAGAAAAAAGTAATATGTATATATGGTTATTAAATATCGCAGCGATGAGTTATTTGGTTTTTTACCTGCCGCAAGTATGGCGCAACCGCTGTGCGCATAATTTAAAAGCTTTACACTTAGGTTGGCATGCTTTGCTAATTGTCGCGGCTAGTTGTGATGTGTTTTATGGTTTTGGTGTGGTGCATCAGTGGCAATACCGGGCAGTGTCTTGCGTGATGTTGAGTGTGTTAGTGATTCAGCAAATTCAGCTAATGGTCGTAACGCGACAGTTGCCAGAAAAACATGAGCGAGTGGTGCTCATAGGCGTTTTTTCTGTTTTATTAATGCTAGGTTTAATGCTTTTTTGGCATTATGCTTCTCACCATGCATGGTTTTTCTTTGCTATTGGTTGGGTAGAGCGTATTAGTTATTGGGCCTATATGATGCCTCAAATTGCAAGCCAATGGCGCGATCCCGACAAGGCAAGAGCGGTGTCTCCTTTTGCTTTGAGTTTAGGTTTTCTTGGGCTGCTTCTTGATATTGTGTGTGCCTGGCATTTTCATTGGGGTCCATCGAGCCGTTATGGCGCACCAATAGCTGTGTTGATCCACAGTACTGTGATGTATCAGTGGTGGCGTTACCGACAGCGACGCGTGAGTTTTTCCTCTTTATAATGCAGTTCTAACTTCTTTGGTGGCCATAGCTGCTTATGAGCCAGCATTCGAGTACTCTCAGTATCAGTTGTTTATACTTGATAGCAACTAAATACTAAGAAGAGAGTATTATGAGCAAAGCAGATATCAAACCAAGGAATGGGCAAACAAAAGCTAAAAAACCAAGGTTTGAAAAGAAAAAATTAAAGCCCACTGACGAATTGCTTGAAGCGGTAAAAGAAAGGCAGTTAGCTGAAGTCAAAAAAGCTCTTGGGTTGAATAAAAAGGCAAAAGCTCAGTGTGTGGGTGGGTATGAAAGCATTCCTAAAAATCTTTTTGTGCCTGCGGATAAAGGAAAAAACCAAGCGGTATGGCTTAATAGAGAAGACAACGTGGTGCTTAAAATATCGAGGAGAGCCTTAATGTCTGCGGCTTACCTCAAGGTTGCTGATCAGATGTATCAATTTTTTGTGACGCATTCAGATGAGGGTTTACAGCAGGTATTGGCATTGAAGCAGCGTTATTCGGAATTGCTTGTTATAGCGAAGCGATGTCAGGCTGATATTCAGCCCGATAACATTGCGATCTGTGAGCAGGCGATGCTTGAGCAGAAAACATTTAAAGGTATTTTTCAGGAGGTGAAAGATCTTTTATTTAAAGAGATTTCTTATCAAGCCTATTACACCCAGCATGATGCGGACATCCAGAAAATGTCATGGAGCTTGTCTCAGGATGAAAGACTGTCAAGTTACGAGCCAGACATTCAAAAGATTCCCGTTGTCACCGTAGGGGAAATTGTTGTTGAGCTAAGGGCTTCTTTTTATCCACTATTAAGTACGACTGATCCAATCACTGATGCCCAAATCCATGCTTATTTGCAATTATTGCTACGTAAAAAAGGGCGCTTAAATTTAGATGCTTGTCCGTTTAATTTTGCTAGAGATGACAATCAAGCTATTCAGCTAATTGATCCAGAGGTTGTGTTTAATTACAGTGAAGCTTGGTCGAAAGAGATATTAACTCTTCCTCCTCGAGGAAAAAATAAATCAGAAGAAGAGGATGGTTATGAGTCTGACGATACCCGACTTGAAAAAGAAAATATGTGTAAATCAAAAGGTAAAAGTTGGACTCCTTTTTTTCAAATGTTGAAAAATCAACACAAAATCCCTTTATCGAGAGTGTGGTTGCGTTTGGCGGTAGCTTATCTCATTAAATCGAAAGGGAGCCCATCCATTGCCATGGTTCGTGATCTGTTATCGCTGGGAAGTGAGAAGGAAATACGAAAACGATTCTTTTTTCCAAGAGATGATGGAGGTGGAGAAGCGGCTTCTTTTTTCTCTTTAGAGGAGGAGCATATTCCATCCTCTAACGAAAAGCCAGCCAAGCCCAGATAGTGTAGTAGTTGCCTCAAAGTAGGCTCTTAAGCAGGGAGGGGCGGCTAAATCTAGCTCTAGCGCTATTCCAAGCTTGAAATAAATGCTTTCAAGAAGCGTGATAGCTCGCCGCCTGTAATGGCGCGGTGATCAATCGTGACAGAAATCGGAAGTATACGACACACACTTGGTTTTCCATCGATAGGAACGACCATGTCGCGAGCTCGACCGGTGGCTACAATACACACCATCGGTGGTGGCAAAATAGGATTGGCATGCAAGCCTGCAACAGTCCCGATGTTAGATAAAATAATGCTAGCGCCTTTTAAATCGTCTGCAGGAAACGATTTGTTGGCTGCTTGTTCTTTAAAGCGATTGATAACGCTTCGTTGTTGTTCGCTAGATAAGGTATCCATGTCTCGAATAACGGGAACAAATAAACCATCTGGCGTATCCACAGCAATGCCGCAGTTAACATGTTCTTGTCGGTATAGCGTTGCTTTGTCAGCATCGAAAAACGCATTTAGATTAGGTTCTGCTTTAAGGGCTTCGCAAAGCGCTTTTAAAATGCGGCAAGACATGTCTTCTTTGCCTAACCAAGCTTGAATATTAGCTTCGCCGGTTAACGTGACGGGAACGACGCTAGCTTGAGAGGCTTCCATGCTTTGAATCATGGCGCGTCTGGCAGGGCTTAAGGCAAGTGCATCGCCAGAGAAGCTTTTTTTAGCTTGAGAAACAGGAGCTCTTCTTTTTGCAGCGGCTTTGACCTCGTCTGTGCTAACGCATTGTCCTGGTGCTTTTAGAGAATCGATATCAACCCCTAAATGCAAAGCCAATTGGCGAATAGCAGGCGTTGCTAACACACGCGGTGCGTTTGTTTGTGCCACAGCAATGGCATCTTGCGTGATAAGTGTTTCGCTATCGTCGATCACGCCAACGACTGTGCCACCATCGGAGGAGGCTTTGGGTGCTTCTGCGCTAGCGTCTTTATTCTTGCTGACAAACGTTAGGAGAGGATCGCCGGTATCGATGGTATCGCCAACATCGCCGTGGCATTGTGCAATCACGCCATCTTGAGGGGCAGGCACATCTACCAAGGCTTTGGCTGTTTCCATGGCCACAAGCGGTTGATCAATGCTAACAGTATCGCCAGGTTTGACATACCATTCACGAATGGTTGCATCAGGTAGGCCTTCGCCAAGATCGGGTAATTTAAATAAACTCATGCAAACTCCATGACTGTCTGAGCGTGTTTTAAAATGCGTTGTACAGATGGCATATACTGTTTTTCCAATGCCATGTAAGGCATGGTGGTATCATAGCCAGTAACGCGAACCACAGGGGCGCGTAGGTAGCACAGTGCTTCTTCAGCTAAACGGGCAGCGATGTCTGCGCCGACGCCACCTTGTCGAGCGGCTTCATGCACAATCATGCAGCGACCTGTTTTGGTGACAGAATTAAGGATGGTTTCCATGTCGATTGGGCTAATGCTTGCTAAATCGATCACATCAGATTCCACGCCTTGCTGGGAAAGCGATTGCGCGGCTTGCAATGTTTCTTGCATGCAAGCACCCCAACTAATTAGGGTTAAGTCTTTTCCTTCACGTACCAAAAAGGCTTTGTCTAGTGGTAAGGCTTTGCCATCGTCGGGGACTTCTTGTTTTAGTGCTCGGTAAATACGTTTGGGTTCTAAAAACAAGACGGGATCAGGATCTTGCCAAGCTGCTAGTAATAAACCATAAGCTCGAGCAGGCGTGGATGGAATCACCACGCGAAGACCGGGGATATGTGCGAACAAAGCTTCTGTGCTTTCTGAGTGATGTTCTGGCGCGTGAATGCCACCGCCATAAGGAGCACGAAAGACGAGTGGGCAGTGTAATCGGCCGCGTGTTCGGTTTCGGAGGCGTGCAGCATGACTGACAATTTGATTAAAGGCGGGGTAAATGAAGCCCATAAATTGAAATTCAGCAATGGGCTTTAAGCCATAAGAGGCCATGCCAATGGCCATGCCCGCAATCATGGATTCAGCAAGTGGGGTATCGACCACACGTTCTTTTCCGAAACGCTCTTGCAGGGTATCGGTAGCGCGAAACACACCGCCGTTATGGCCGACGTCTTCACCAAAAACAAGGGTGTCAGGGTCGTGTTTCAAAGCATATGCCATGGCTTGATTGATGGCTTGAATGAGAGTGATGGCAGTCATTAATATCCTTCCTTTGCCAGCTCGCGTTGTTCTTCCAGTTCTTTAGGTAAGTGAGCATACATGTGATTAAACATATCATCAATCTTCGGTTTGCTTCGATTTAAATACGTTTGTGCAGCTTCTTGTACGTGTGAGTTTAAATCGGAAAGCAAAGCGTTTTCTTTGTCGTCGTTCCATTGATGATGCTCAGTAAGATAGCGTCGCATACGAGCAATGGGTTCGTGCTCTTTGGCAGCTTTTAAATGTGCTTCATCGGCGTAACGTGAAAAATCATCGGCGGTTGTGTGATCGCACAAACGATAGCTTAAAGCTTCGATCAGAGTTGGTCCGCCTTTTGATCGGGCTTTTTCTAAAGCTAAAGCCACGGCTTCACGAACAGCAATCACATCGTTGCCATCGACTTGTAAACAGTCAACGCCGGCTGCAATACCTTTTTGCGCAATGGTTTGAGAGCTTGTTTGTGAATCGCGCGGAACTGAAATGGCCCATTGATTGTTGTTGATGACAACCACGAGTGGCAGTTGATGGGTACCAGCTAAATTAAGTGCTTCGTGAAAATCGCCTTCGGAGGTAGAGCCTTCACCACCAGTGGCGACGACAGCATTTGATTCGCCACGATAAGCCATCGCAAAGGCAATGCCTGCGGCGTATTGAAATTGGCTAGCAATCGGCACGCTAACAGGGAAATCGTGTGTGTTTACGGCTTCTGGAATAAGGTTTCCTGCTTCATCACCGCCCCAATAGGTATAGATGTCTTCCCAGCGAACGCCACGTTGCAACAAAGTGCCTTGATCGCGATAGTAGGGGCAAAACACATCTGAGTCTGCCATAGCATGACCGATACCAGTGCTAATGGCTTCTTGCCCTGTGGAGGCTGGGTAGGTGCCGCATTGACCGGTGCGTTGCAGGTTAACTGCTTTTTCGTCGCCGGATCGTGTAAAACACATCAGACGATACAGCTCAAGGAGCGTTTCGTCGGTAGCAAAAGCAGGTAGAGCTTGTGTGAGCTCGCTTTGTTCGTTCATGAACTGCAGGCGATGCACATGAAACTGAGCAAGCTCAGAAAACTGATAAGGTGCAGATGTTATCACTGAGCCACTTCCTCTCGTTGAGGTTGTACTGTTTGTGATAGGTTGTGTAACGCCATTGCGTGGGCGACTTGGCTGGTTGTCTGCTTGTTCTGAGCTGAACGCTCAAAAATCGTGAGCATGCGGCCGTAGATTTTTTCAATGAGGTGATCGGCATAGTCGAGATCTCGGTAATCGTGAATACTGGCTGCCTGGATAACGCCTCCGGCATTAATCACATAATCAGGTGCGTATAGCACACCTTTTTCTTGGCAAGCTTCAGCAAGGCTAGCGTGAGACAGTTGGTTGTTGGCGGCTCCTGCAATCACAGTAGCAGAGGAACGTTGCAAGAAATTAGCGTTAATGGTTGAGCCAATACCGCAAGGTGAAAATACATCGCAAGGAACGTCTATGATTTCGTCAGGAGAAACAGAACGAACGCCGTAAGTGCTCACTAAGGCTTGAACGTTTTCTTGGTGATAATCACACACGGTGACATTAGCGCCAGCATTGACTAAGAGTTTGCAAAGAGTGCTCGCTACTTTGCCTGCGCCTTGTAAGCTCACACGAACGCCGTCGAGGGATTCTTTGTTGAGTCTGAAGGCTACGGCAGCTTTAAGGCCTAAAAACACACCTTCAGCTGTGTAAGGAGAGGGGTCTTTTTGTAGGTCGTCTTGACCAGAAGCACCAATAACGTGTGCTGTTCTAGTGGCAATGATGTCCATGTCAGCGTTGCTTGTCCCCATGTCCATAGCCGTGATGTAGCGACCCTCTAAGCTATTGATGAAGTCACCGAAGGCTTCGAATAAAGCTTTGCGATCGCGAATGACTTTAGGAAGTAAGATGACCGCTTTGGCTCCGCCGTGAGGTAGTTCACTAGCAGCAGCTTTGAGGGTCATGCCATAGGAAAGACGAAGCACGTCTTTTAAGGCGAGGCCTGAGCCCGAATAGGCATGCAGTCGGCAGCCACCAATGGCTGAGCCACGTTTGGTGCTGTGGATGGCCACTAGAGCGTGTAAATCGATATCTGGCCGGATAAGGGTATGGATTTCTTGAGTTCCTAATCGGCGTGCATAGCGAGAGAGCGCTTCATGGTGGTAGCGTTTGATGCGTTGAGTCATGGTGATTCCTCCCAAAAGTACGTGACGTCCTGTCATGGCATATGCTTGGTTTTGTCGTATGCCGATGAGTGTGGCTTCATTTCTGCCAGGGACAAATAGTACCAGAAATGGACAGAATAGCCAAGTTCAAGCCTGGCTTTTATGTGCAATCACCAAATTGACTTAAGGGACTGTTTTTTCTCGATTTTCTACGTTTTTGGTGTCCGGTAAGCATTTGATTTTATCAGAAAAGAGGCCGTAGCGATGATTTCGAGAATGGTTGATTAGAGCACCTGATAGAGCAAAAACGGCCAAAGCACCGATGGCAATCGCTGCAATACTAAAAGCAGGGTTTGTGCTGATAGCGTTTAAGCCGGCCTGACTAAGCAGCATGGCGACTGCCCCCAAAGCTCCGCCACCTACTCCAAGTACACCAGCAAGAACAAAGGCAGGGGTTTCTAGACGTTTCAAAACACTGGGGGCTGGTGATTTGTGGGGTTTGGGCATGGTTGTTGCTTCTTGCTCGTTTCTTTCAACGGCTTTTGGTCCTGCCTTTTTTAGAGTTTTGTTATCGCGTGTTGCTCGTCGTGCTTCGAGTTTTGTTGTAACAGCTTGTAGCATTTGCTCGACTGCTTCTTTTTTTATGCCAGCAGTTTGAAGAGTTTTGTCTGTGATGAGTTGTTGGGCCTTTGCTTTATCCCAGTTTTGCCAGTGGGAGTTTAGATTAAGCGAATCGCCTGTTAGAGCTTTTTCTAGCGCGTCGTAGAGAGCTTTCACTTGAGTGGCTATTTCTGGAGAAGCAGAGGGTGGGGGAGGAGTGCTTGTATCTCCGGTTTTTTTGGTTTTGGTTTGTATAAGTTTGAGTTTGGTATCGATAGAATCGGCTAATGCTCCATGCCTAGCTTCTGCTGCACGTTGACAATTGAGCAGAGCGTCAGAGGCTTTTTGTAGGTCTTCAGGGTCTGCTGCTTGTTGCCAATCAGCATTTAAAAAGTTGGGATTAAAGTTTTCGAAAGTTTGGCAGTATGCATCTCGGAAAGACCCTAGAGTAGCAGCGACTCTGGCATTGTGGATTGGACCAATATCATTTTCGTTTAGAGGAGTGTCGAGGGGTTCGTTGATTTTTTCTAGGTAGCTAAGCTCGCTTCCGCAATGTGAGACACCTTCATTTTTTAAGTTTTGAAGCACAGCTTTTAAAGTGAAGGCAGTTTGAAAGTGTTTGGCATATTCTTGGCGTTTGCTTGAGTCTATGCTTTTGGGGACGTTTGTTTGTAACTGAATAAAAGCCTTGTATCCAAGGCGAAACTGCTGATAGTGGTTTTGCCGTAATTTATTTTCTGCCATTGTTGGGATAAGCGGTTGGTAATCAACGGCATTTCCCTTGCGTAGTATCAGCAAGTCTTCAGCGTATTCAGCAAGTGTAGAGGGATCTTGGATTGTGGCATAATTTGCATTGAATAGTTTGTCAATTCTGTCATCGGATAGGGGTTCTTGTTCTGGGGCGGCGGTTTCATTCTTAGACATGCTTAGATCCTTAAGGCTAGTTATTTTCCCTTAGATAGTACTATTACGTTTATATTTGTGCAAATGAGGGGGGTAGAAGAGCTAAAGTGTAAGCTTAGCTCTGCAGATTGCTTTTGAAAATATAAATTTATAAAGATCCTTGCTTCGTGCTTCGCACGAACCGGATCGAAGCTAGGCCCCCGACGTCACGTTGTTCCTGGGGGTGACAACAGAGGGGGGTTTAAGGCTTACTTATAAGCCGCTAGCTCCACAGTTGTCATCCCGGCAAACGAATAAATTAAAATACCGAACGAAGCGCAAAGCGCTAGAGAGGCGCTACTCCGTAGAAGTGCTCGTGCTTGACACGAGTAGCACAGGCGAAAATAAAATAGCCCCAGCCACTTGTCATCCCCAGGAACGAAGTGACGTCGGGGACCCAGGCTTCGATCCAGTACGCATATCATGCGGACTAAGGATCTTTAAAAATCAAACCCTAGCATTACCGTGAGCGTAAGTTGTCCATTGCTTTAAAAAATGAAAATTTATAAAGATTCAACCCCAACATAAAATAGCCCCAGCCACTTGCCTGCACCGTTGAAAAACGGTGTCATCCCCAGGAACGAAGTGACGTCGGGGACCCAGGCTTGATCTGTTGTTATGAAATAACAATTAGCGATCTTTAAAGATTAAGGATTGGATCCTCCGGCCCTCCGGTCAAGTCGAAGGATGGCCGGAGGATCTTCGCGAAGCAAAGCTTCGCTTCGACATTATTGTGAGTGCAACCCTGCAGATAGGTTTTAAAAGCATAACTAAAAACCCAGCAAAAGTATTTTTTACCCTGGGCCCCGTTTTCCAACGGGATGACAACGGCTTTCGCCAGCGCAGGAAACGGTGAGGGGAATCAGTTAAATGCGAAGCAAAAAAAAACGCCCCAAAAGGAGCGTTTTTTTGTAGTGTTAGGCTAAAGGTTTGATTAGCTTCCAGCAGCTGCAGTTGCAGTTGCTTCTGCTTCTTTTTCTACTTTCGGTTTAGATTTAAAGAAGCCAGTTTGCTTGTCTTTAGAGTGATGCACACAAGCAGCTATAGTCGCGGCAATGGCTACTGCAGCAAGCACATAGATCGCAATAGCGAATTGTGATGTTGGAATAGCGTTGAAGCCGTGAGCGATTGCTTGACCCATTTTCATGGTTTCGTTAGCGATCATGGCCATAGCATGGTTAGCTACCACATAGGCTGTTAGACCTATAGCAGCAGTCCCAGTGGCTGACGCTGTAGCAATGGCTGCGGCAGTGATCGGGTGGTAAGGTGATTTTTTGCAGCGAGGAGTTTTGGGAGCGTCGCCCTCTTCCTTTACTTCAACAGGAGCGGTGGATGCGTCCGCCACATCGGCATTATCATTGTTGTTGTTGTTGTTGTTGTTGTTTTCTTCTTCTTCTTCTTCTTCTTCTTCCTTCTTGCGACGAGCGTCAGTTACTTCCTGATCAGTTAGAGGCCGAGGAGGTTGAGCTTGAGCTTGAACAGGTTGAGCTTGAGCTTGAACAGGTTCAGCGCCAGTAGCTGTAGTTGTAGCTTTAGTTGTAGTAGATTTCTTCTTTGTGCGTCTAGTGGGGGCAGGAGGTTTGCTTTCTTTAGTTTCAGTCTCGTTCCGAGTGGCATCTTTTGGAAGAGGAGGAGCAGGTGGTATAAAGGGAGTTGCTTCTAGCTCTGCTATTTTAGCGTTTGCTTTTTGCATTAGCTCGGCTTGGTTAATTTGATTGTCTTCGCCTCGAGCCGTGTTGGCAGTGTTAAGAGCCCATGTTGCCCAGTCCGTGTCTAAAGCAGCTTCGTAGCTTTGAAATGCGCTAAGTGCAGCTTGTAATCCTTCTTTATCTGTTCCAAGTTTTACCTGTTCGGCAAGAGCTTGTTGTAGTAGCGCCATTTTACGAGCGACTACTTCTGACCACTTGGTTTCTGCAGCGTCATGCTTTTCATGGCTTGTGTCGCCGTTGATTTCTGTTCGATATACATCTAAGTCTGTTAAAAAGGTATCAAGCTCTTCAACGGTGTTGTAGGTAGCTAGATCTGTGCTTAAGATTGCTTTCTTTTGTGAATCTGATAGGGTTGTTCCTGCATTTTCTTGTGGAGGAAGGCTCTGTCGAGAACCTGCTGGGGCTTGTTTACTCATAATGTGTTTCTCCTAAATATGGGTAGGGATAGAGGGCCTATGGTACTGCTGTATTTCAGCCTTTGTCAAATCAAATTTAATAAAAATGTGATATAATTTGGCCAAATTGACTTAAAGGGCATCTAAAGGTGATCATAATTGAATCAATACTAAGGGCGAAGCGAGCTTCTGAGGTATATCGGGGACGCTGTGCCCCAAATCCAGCAGTAGGTGCTATTTTGCTTAAAGAGGGTCAGATGGTGTCTGAAGGTGTTCATAGGGGTTGCGGAAACCCTCATGCAGAGGTCGAAGCTATTTGTGCTGCTGGCGATAAAACCCAGGGCGCCACTTTGTGTGTGACGCTAGAGCCATGCTGCCATCATGGGCGAACTCCACCTTGTACTGATGCCATTATCGAGGCGGGCATTAAAGAAGTCTTCTATGCTTACACCGACCCTAACCCGCTTGTGGCAGGAAAAGGCGCTGCTATTTTGGAGTCGGCGGGTATTCCTTGCCAGAAGGTGGATGTGCCTGAGGTCACTGCTATGTATCGAGCTTATGCTCACTGGGTGAAAACGGGTAGGCCTTATCTGCGCGCTAAGCTTGCTTGTTCACTCGATGGCAAGATTGCGCATGCTGGCGGAAAGCCAGCGGCAATTAGCGGTGAGCAAGCCGCTAGGAAAACAGCAATTGATCGTTTGCACGCCGATGCTATTCTCACAAGCATCAACACTGTCTTGGCGGATGATCCGCAGCTCAATGTTCGTCAAGAAGGGAAAATCACCCCAAAACCAGTATGGGTTCTCGATTCTAAGTTGCGGTTCCCAAAGTCTGCTCGTTTGTGGCAC
Source organism: Gammaproteobacteria bacterium (assembly GCA_024279495.1). GTDB lineage: Bacteria > Pseudomonadota > Gammaproteobacteria > JAJRRL01 > JAJRRL01 > JAJRRL01. The sequence continues at coordinate 19,723 of JAJRRL010000040.1, forward strand.
ACAGCCTCGCAGTTAGTGTTGTGCCATAGCCATACCTTATATAAAGATGCTTTAAGCGCTTTTTCTAAGACAGCTGCTCAACTACAGGCGATTGCGGAAGATGAGTCGGGTCGATTGAGCTGGGAAGCATTACTTTTGGATATGGGTTCTCAAGGCTTGCATGAGGTGTGGGTAGAAGCTGGGCCGACGCTGGTGGAGTCTTTGTTAGCATCGGGCTATTTGAATGAGTTGATTGTAAGCGTGAGCCCGTGTGTATTGGGGCCTGACGCCATGCCTGGTTTTCAGGCTGTGGGTGATTTAATGAAAGGGTCGAGCTCGGTGGAGTGGCAGCCTTTAGGGGAAACAGCGCGTTGCACTATTTTGTACTAAGTTGACTTTTTTATAACCTAAGAGTACCGTCTTAGGGTCTTCAGGGCGGGGTGAGACTCCCCACCGGCGGTATTGCAGCATGCAGAGCCCGCGAGCGCTTGTTTAGGCAAGGTCAGCAGATCTGGTGAGATGCCAGAGCCGACGGTCATAGTCCGGATGAAAGAAGAATGTGCACACACCTGCCACAGGTGGTGGTTGTGCTTGTTCCCCTGAGAAAAAATAAGGGGAATACTTATGTTTACCGGCATCGTCTCTCATACCGCGCGCATTCAGGCTTGCCTGCCAAATGCCACAGGCGGTTTGCGATTCCAAATAGCCACTCACATCACAGATCCCGTTTTAGGCGAAAGCATTAGCATTGATGGTGTTTGCTTAACGGTAGCCGAGCATGATTCGTCTGGCTTATTGAGTTTTGATGTCTCGCCCGAGACCTTAGCGGTGACTTTATTCAATGACTACCAGCCGAATCGATTAGTGCATGTTGAAAGAGGTTTACGTGTAGGCGATCGATTAGGAGGCCATTGGGTAACAGGTCATGCCGATGGCCATGTGCGTTTATCCAAGCGCGAAGTCGTTGGTGATTACTTAGCGTTTACGCTTTCAGAAGTACCCAAAGACTGTCGTGTGTATTGTGTTAAAAAGGGGCCGATTGCATTGGCTGGCATTAGCTTAACGATTAATGCATTGACCGACGACGGATTTACCGTGATGTGTATTCCACACACACAAGACATAACGCACTGTTCTCAATGGAGTGAAGGAGAGCGTTATCATGTGGAGTACGATTATTTATTAAAAGGTGTGGCTGCACGCTGGCAATCTGAGGAGACAATAGTATGAATGAATTAATGGTGAGTATCCCTGAGGCAATCGCTGCGTTTAAGCAAGGCGAAATGCTAATCATGACAGACGATGAAGACCGAGAAAATGAGGGAGACCTTATTATTCCGGCGGCGTATGCAGATGCAGATGCGATTAATTTTATGGCCACATACGGGCGCGGTTTGATTTGCTTGCCGATGTCGGTTGCGATGTTTGATCGTTTGAATATCCCCATGATGACAACACGAAATAGGTCACCGTATCAAACAGCTTTTGGTGTGAGTTTTGAAGCAGTAGTGGGAGTAAGCACAGGTATTTCTGCTGGTGATAGAGCGCAAACAGTAGCGGTGGCAATAGATCCAGATAGCAGGCCTGATGATATCTTAATGCCGGGCCATATGTTTCCACTGAAGGCGGCTCCAGGTGGCGTTTTAACAAGAGCAGGGCATACAGAAGGAAGCACCGACTTAGCTCGTTTAGCCGGCTTTGATGAAGCAGCTGTTTTGTGTGAGATTATGAACGACGATGGCAGCATGGCAAGGCAAAGTGACTTGAAAGTATTTGCAAAAACGCATCAGCTAAAAATGATTACCATCGAAGCGCTGAAAAAATGGCGCGCTGAACATGACCCTATTGATATTATGGAGAAAATAGATGTACCGGCTTGTGCGTCATTGCCTTTGCATGGCTTGGGAGATTTCACAACGTATGCGGTTGCCAATGATCGTGGTGGAGCTGATCATTTAGTGTTGATGTCTCCAACGTTGGATGTGAGTAAGCCTTGTTTGGTTCGTATTCATTCAGAATGCGTGACAGGCGATGTGTTTGACTCTATGCGATGTGATTGCGGAGAGCAATTATCAGAGGCCATGCGTTTAATCGCCGATGAAGGAGGCGTTTTAATTTATTTACGTCAGGAAGGGCGATGCATTGGTTTGCGTAACAAAATTAAAGCGTATGCTTTGCAAGATCAAGGTTACGATACCGTTGAAGCCAATGAGCGCTTGGGTTTTTCGCCGGATGCAAGAGAGTATGCACAAGCCGCTTCCATACTGCAGTCTTTGGGTATTCAATACGTAACCCTTTTAACAAACAATCAGCAGAAGGTGGCTGATTTGCAGTTAGCAGGATTACGTTCTGTCGCACGGGTGCCGTTGGTGATGCCGTCTAATCCAAAAAACAGATCGTACTTGCGTACAAAGCAAGAAAAGTTGGGTCATTTGTTAGAATCAGACGAGGTGTTTCATGGGTAAGCAGATTAACCAGCGTTGGGCGATTGTATTAAGCGAATTTAATGAGCCAGTGACTGAGCGTTTGTTAGCAGGTGCGCAAGCGCGTGTGACAGAATTGGGTTTAGATGAATCGTGTGTTGATTTATACCGCGTACCAGGTGCGGTGGAAATTCCATTGACTGCTCAATGGCTAGCGAAGACGGATCATTATTCTGTGATTATTGCTTTAGGTTGCGTGATTCGTGGAGAAACAGGCCATTACGATTACGTGTGCGAACAAGTTAGTCAAGGTTGTCAGCAAATGTCCTTACAATACAATTTACCTGTTGTGTTTGCTGTGTTAACCACAGATACAGAAGCGCAAGCTCTAGCAAGATCAGGGGGCGAACATAGTGATAAAGGTGCAGATGCAATTGATGTTGCGTGGCGCATGCAAGAATTACAAAAGAGTCTCGATCCAAAAGTGCTCAGCACATAAAAAAACAAAAAACGTTTTATAAAAATCAGAAACGATGTAAAAAAAGATCACGTAAAAAAAAAGTCTAGTAAATAGAGAAAGTTACTTGCATTCGAAAAAAGGATAACTTTAAAATAGACGCAGCCTTTCTTGAAGGATGTTCTTAAACGTAAGGAGACATTATGAACAAACATTTCACTTTGCTCACCGCAGCCTCAGTTGCTGCTTTTGTTGGTGCGACTCAAGCACTAGCGGGTGGCCCCGAAACAGCACCGGTAGCGGTATCTCATTCTCACGTGAATGTTAGCGTTGAAGGTATTAGTGCTCGAAGCAATGAGTTTGGTTCTATCATTAGCGTGACCAACCAAACTAACGTGTCAGATCCTGTTTACAGCACGGCTTCACCAGATGAGTTAGATGCTAAATCCAGTTGGGGTTGGGCGTTTAATTTAGGTTACACCTTCGATGATCAGTCTGATTTCAATATCTCTTACCGAAACATGAAAGAGAAAATGAACACAGCAACGCATGCTTATAGTTCTGTTACACAGATTCAATCGAGTAGCACAGCTAACACTAACACTGAGCTAGCTATTGGTAATCTTGTCACCGCAATTGGTGATGAAGCCATTGCTCAAAACTTGACCTTTGTAAGTGGTACTGACACGCTAACAGAAAAAGCAGAAGTCAAATACCAACAACTCAACTTTGATTGGGGTCATACCTTCAAGCTAGGGTCAGGTTTCTATTTACATCCTTTTGTGGGTGCAGCTTGGCGTAGTGTGGGTTATAAAGACACTGTTACCTTTGGCTTTACAGGTGCTTTGTCCACTACAGCAGCTGAGAACTACCTTTCCGGCACAATAGGAGGGGCATTATCTACTACGGGTGGTACAGACCTAACTATTGGTGGCAACAATGTTCCAACACCTTTAACAACATCTAGCTACGATCTTCAGGTGGTTACACAGAGTGGAGGTGCACATACAACAGTCACGTTTAGTACGTCTGCAGCTGGCACCGATGTATACTTGTATACAGACAATGATACTTACGATACAACTAGTTTAGCGGCTTCTTTGCCTAGCTACACTAGCAAGTTTAGTGGTTTTGGTCCTCGCGTGGGTTTGGATACTACCTATAGCTTTGGTCAGTATTTCGGTGTTGTCAGTGGCGTTGCTGTGACCATGCCTTATGCGAAGTTAAAAGTGAGTGGTAAAGTAACCAACTACAGCACACGTGATTTGGCTTCTAACGCATATGATGTTACCCACGCAACGGATGCTCAAACAGGTGTGAACTTGCAAGCAACTGATGGTACAAACACAACGACTATTAGCAGTACAGACCACAAATTCATTCCAGAAATGGAAGTGCATTTTGGTTTCAGATTTGCTAATGACATCACTCTTGATGAGGACATGGCTTACTACCTAGAACTGGGTTACCGTGTCATTCAAGACTGGTCTGCTGTGAAGAACCTAAACCTTAGAGGTACGACTACAAGCACGACAGATGGCGCACAAACCAGCCTGTGGGGCAATAATGGTCCAGGATACAGCTACTCAGATATCACCAACTTTGGTCCTTATCTGAAAGCAGGTATCACCTTCGGTACTTAGGATTACTATGAGCTTAGCCTTGCTTCTTTAATGTCTGGCAGGGCGGTTCAAATAACTCATTTAAAAAAACAAAAAGCGTTTCTGAAAATTAGAAACGATAAAAAATATTGGCCCAAAAAAGTTTACTCAATGGGAAAAGTAACTTGCATTCGCAAAAAAAATAACTTTAAAATAGACGTAGCCTTTACTTGAAGGATGGTCTCAAACGTAAGGATACATTATGAATAAACACCTCACTTTACTCACCGCAGCCTCAGTTGTTGCTTTTGTTGGTGCGACTCAAGCACTAGCGGGTGGTCCTGAAACAGCACCGATAGCAGTATCTGATTCTCATGTGAATGTCAGTGTTGAAGGTATTAGTGCTCGAAGCAATGAGTTTTCTTCTATCATTAGCGTGACTAACCAAGCTAACTCTGCTAGTCCTGTTTACAGCACGGCTTCACCAGATGAGTTAGATGCTAAATCCAGCTTAGGTTGGGCGTTTAATTTAGGCTATACCTTCGATGATCAGTCTGATTTCAATATCTCTTACCGAAACATGAATGAAAAAATGAGCACGAAGACACATGCTTATAGCTCTCTCACGCAGATTTATGCAGGTAGCGGTATTTTTGCTAGCGCGCTTCGTGTTGGTGATTCAGGCGCTGAACTTGGTGATGGCGTTGCTGAATACATTACCTTTGTCAGTGGTACTGACACGCTAACTGAAAAAGCAGAAGTCAAATACCAACAACTCAACTTTGATTGGGGTCATACCTTCAAGTTAGGGTCAGGCTTCTATTTACATCCTTTTGTGGGTGCTGCTTGGCGTAGTGTGGGTTATAAAGACACCGTTACCTTTGCCTTTACAGGTGCTTTGTCTACAACAGATGCGGAGAACTACTTGACTGGAACAGTTGTGGCAACAGCTAGTGGTGGCGGTTCAAATCTAACCATTGGAGGCAATGCTGTTCCAACGCCACTCACATCGTCTACAGATGACATACAGGTTGTAGGAACGGGCACTCCTACTTTTAGCACAGGTGGATCATCGGCTGGAAGTAATCTTTATGGATATGTAGACAACATCACTTACGATGGCACTAACTTAGCGGCTTCTTTGCCTAGCTACACCAGCAAGTTTAGTGGCTTTGGTCCTCGTGTGGGTCTAGATACCACCTACTCCTTTGGTCAGTATTTCGGTGTTGTCAGTGGTGTTGCTGTGACCATGCCTTATGCGAAGCTAAAAGTGAGTGGTAAAGTAACTAATTACAGTACACGTGACTTGGCTTCTGGCGGTGATGGAATTTATGGCAAAACGAACGTTCAAACAGGTGTGAACTTGCAAGCAACTGATGGTACAAACACCACCACCATTAGCAGCACAGACCATAAATTCATTCCAGAAATGGAAGTGCATTTTGGTTTCAGATTTGCTAATGACATCACTCTTGATGACGACATGGCTTACTACCTAGAACTGGGTTACCGTGTGATTCAAGACTGGTCTGCTGTGAAGAACCTAAATCTTAATGGTACGACTACAAGCACGACAGATGGCACGCAAACCAACCTGTGGGGTAACGGTGGTTCAGGATACAGCTACTTAGATATCACCAACTTTGGTCCTTATCTGAAAGCAGGTATCACCTTCGGTACGTAACGTATTGTGAGCCTTTAGCCATGCTAGCTTGATCTTTAGAATGGCTGCTTTACAATCAAACCAGAGCTGGGGTTTCCTGGCTTTGGTTTTATCGTTTTCAGGAAGAGAGCGATTAAAAAGACATTCATATGCAAGGAGGCAGCGATGAAAAAACACAGGTTTATTACGGCAGCATCAGTTATCACATTAATGTGCGCCGGTCAGGTTTTTTCAGCTCATGCTGAACAACCCAAACACAAGTCTGCTTTGAGCTCTAAGCTTCCTGCAGATTTTACAGATCAATCCCATGTTGACGATATAGAAAAGCATATCCCAAAAAATGCACCTGCACCTAGAAAAAAACCAAATCCTCGCCGTCAAAAAAACGAATTGAAAAAAGCAAAAGCAATGCTTAAAGAAATTAAGTTGAGCCCGCCTATTCAGACAATGCGAACATTGCCAGGTTCTCATCCACTTTTTGGTATAAGTGTCGAGGGCTTTAGGGGAAGCCGCAAAGGTAATTATGATTCTATGTTTAGGGTGACGGATGTTTCAAATGATGACATTGTTAGTCCAACGACGACTCTTTTGTCTCGTACAACGCTTTCAAACTTTAATGCGAGCTGGGGATGGGCGGTTGATCTAGATTATCAATTCACCAAAGGGTCAGATGTCTTTTTTTCATACCGTAATAGTCAAGAGAAAACAGATCTTACAAGTAATGTCTATTCGTCATTAGGAAGCATTGAGGCAAACATTATCTCGGGAACTTACTATCGCAATTCGGGTGATTGGAACTTTATTTACTCAGATGGTTATAGTATTGGTGGTTCTGCAGGGCTTGGAAAAACTTTTTCTTATCTGGTTGCAACGGACACTCTGACGGAGCAAGGTGAATTTTCTTATCAGCAAGCTAATGTTGGGTGGGGGCATCTGTTTTCACTAACTAGCTCATTCCACATACATCCTTATTTAGGCTTAGCTTGGCGTCATATTGGATACAAAGATAGAATGACCTTTACCTCGATTGGAGCTAGAAGTGGTGGGGCACCTGTTAGTGGAACAGATTACATTGCGACTGGGACAACAGTTACTAGCCATCAAACAATACTCACGCTCGATGGTGAGAACGTTCAAGAGTTACAGCATGGAGACATGCAGGTGGATATTGGTGGTTCGGGAACAGTTTATTTTTCTAAAACATCGACCGCAGCGGATACCTATTATTTGGTCGATAATTCAGCGTACGATACGACGTTATCGACTTTGCTTCCGAGCTATACGAGCAAGTTCAGCGGGGTTGGGCCGAAACTAGGTTTTGATACTTCTTTCTCCCTTGGTTCGCATGTATCTTTCCGAACTGGCATTGCGATGGCAATGCCTTATGCTAAATTAAAAACGCATGGTTATACTACGGATTTCACGATTCGTGATATTCAATCAGGTGGTAACCATATTAACTCAACAACAGGGTCGTACTTGCAGACTAATGTTAATTTGCAAGCAGAATCTGGCGATAGAGCAGCTTTTAGCTTCTCTTCCCATAAAATTATTCCTGAAATGGAATTGAATATTGGTTTGCGATTTACTGCTCATACAAAGCAGCAAAGTAGAGCTGGTGGTTATTTGGATAAATCCATGCCGGAGAATGCGTCTGATTGCTATTTTGAGATAGGTTATCGCGCCATTAAAGATTGGAGTGCGGTGGAAAATATTGACTTGGCTACTGAGACCTTAACGGGAGCTCGGAATGTGACTAATCAGGGTGTATATCTAAAAGCCGGCGTTGACTTTTAGGGTTGGTTTGAAGAGCTGCTTTGTCTCTCTTTCTTTGCTTGCACCGTTGAAAAGCGGTGTCGAGTTTGCGCTTCCGATAAATAAAATAGCCCCAGCCACTTGTCATCCAAAGGCAATGTAATGACGTAGGGGACCCAGGCTTGATCCGTTGTTACAACGTAACAACTAGCGATCTTTAAAAATCCAATCCTAACATTATTGTGAGCTCAACGCTGCACACTGCTGCGAAAAATAAAGCTTAAATCTTCAGATAGGTTTGAAAAATTAAAGTTTATATAGATCCTTAGTTCATGCTTCGCGCGAACTGGATCGAAGCTAGGCCCCCTACGTCACGAAAGTTCCTGGGGGTGACAAGTGGGAGGGGAGTCGTGAGTTCAACTCTGCACACTGATGTGATAAATATAACTTAAACCCTGCAAACTGCTTTTAGAAACAAAGTGACAAACTCAACATAATCGTACATTACCCTGGGCCCCGTTTTCCAACGGGGTGACAAGTGGGAAGGGATTCGTGAGCTCAACGCTGCACATTGCTGTGAAAAACAAAGCATAAATCTGCAGGCTGCTTTTAAGTGTTGTGGTGGGCTTACAACATCAGCTTGAAATCAGCATGCTCAGCCAGGTTTTGTTTAAGTGTTGTGAGGGTGTTTTCATCGGTTAAATGCAAGGTCACTGTAAAAGAAGTGAAGCGGCCTTCGCTGCTATCTTTTTTGTTCCAAGCGCTGTCTTTTGTATTAGGGAAGTGATGCAAAACACGGCTTTTCACAAAGCTGTTAAAGTCTTCGCTGTCTTGCCCAATGATCTTCACTAGAAAGTCGCAAGGGAGTGTGATTTTAGGATTTTGTTCTGTCATGTTTTCGGGTCTCGGCATTTTTTCTTTCCTGGAAGGCTTTCATCAAGGCTTTGCATACAGGGCCAACGATTCCATCACCAACCGGTTTGTGGTTTAAGCTGATGACAGGGTAAATGTCTTTGCGAGAGCCGGTGATCCAAATTTCACTGCATTGCTTTAAGCTATTTTCGTGGATCTGCTCTTCTCGACAAGGAGTGCCGAGATAAGCCGCTGTTTGAATGATAAGTTCGCGGGTGATCCCTGGTAAAATAGAAGAGCTTAGAGGGGGGGTGATGATTTCATTATCTATGACAACAAACACATTACTGGTTGTGCCTTCTTGCACCCAGTGATCACGCACTTGGATGGCTTCGTAACAGGATTGTTCTTGGGCTTCGTAGCAAGCTAATATATTAGGCAGCAAAGAAGTGCCTTTGTAAGAACAATTTTGTCGTCGTCTGTCTTCAACGGTGATAGCGGTGATGCCTTCAATAAGAGGGTCCTCTTTGGGAAGGGGGATCCAAAACATAACAACAGTAGGTGTTAGGTTTTCTGGAGGGCGATGTTTTCTTTCGCCGTGATTACCGCGGGTGACGTGAATATAAATGCTGCCATTGTACGTCTTGTCGGCACCATTTTTCTTTAGGAAAGACTCACATAAGGAGAGCCATTCAGCTTCTGTGAAAGGTGATCGAATACGAATGGCGTTAGCGCTATGGATGAGACGTTGAATGTGTTCATGCGCTGTAAAGAACTGCCCATTTAAAACAGGCACCATGTCGTAGACACTATCTGAAAATAAAAAACCACGATCAAACACCGATATAGTTGCTTCTTCTTTGGGGAAGTAGTCTCCGTTAATATAAACGAGGTCCATGTTTAATTGCCTTTTTTGTCGGAAGAGCTCATCCAAGATAATACCCAGTCGCGTGTTCTCTGCCAGAGATTACCAACGGGATCATTTTCTAAGGCTACCAGTGGAATAGTTTTTCTTGGAACGCCATTTAAGGTGAGTGTAATTTTTCCGTAGGTGTTTCCTTTAACGATAGGTGCAAACAAGCGATCATGGTTAAACGCGACGTTTGCTTGTAAATCACGGTAGTGACCTCTGGGAATAACAACGGATAGAGGCGTATTTAAACCCATAGCGGCTGTTCTTATTTTTCCTTTCCAAATGCGTGGTGTGACTAGCGTTTGCTTGGCTTCAAAGAGAGTGTGTCTTTCGAAAAAGTGATAGCCAAAGTTAAGGAGTTGTTGTGATGTGTTGGCTCGTTCCATGTCTGATTTGGCGCCCATTACGACGCTAAATAAACGCATGCTATTTTTGTTTTCAGAGGAGACCAAGCAGTAGCCCGCGCTATCGGTATGACCAGTTTTCATGCCGTCGATATGAGCGTCTCGCCATAACAAGCGGTTTCGGTTGGGCTGTTTGATATGATTGAAGCTAAACCATTTCTTGGAGAAGTAGTGATAGTATTCAGGGAAGGTATTGTGGATGCTTCGAGCTAATACTGAGAGATCATACGCAGAGCTGACGTGGCCTGAGTGTGGTAGGCCTGTCACGTTGTCAAAGTGAGAGTCATTCATGTCTAAGTGTTTTGCTTGTGCGTTCATGAGAGCAACAAAGTTATCGGTTGATCCACTGACATACTCAGCCATGGCGACGCAAGCATCGTTACCAGATTCCACAATAATGCCTTGGATAAGTTTATCAACAGACACATTGCTAGAAGGTTTCAAGAACATGCGTGAACCGCCAGTGTGCCATGCCTTGTTTGAAACCAGGACTTTGTCGTCTAAGCTAATTTGGTTACGCTGTAGAGCATCGAAGATCACGTAAAGTGTCATGAGCTTAGTTAGACTGGCAGGAGCTAGCTTTTTGTGAGGGTTCTTTGAGGCAAGTTCGTAGCCGTGGTCATCTACCAAAATGTAAGAGCTCACAGGAAGAGAAGGGCTTTTGGGGAGGACGATGGGCGGAGCGTTAGGTGCAGGGGTAGCAATTAAGGCGGTTTGAGCGAAAGAAGAGGTAAGCGTAGCGCTCAGGAGGAAGATTTTGATGAGAGGTCGAAGCATGGAAAGGACTCCTTATTTAAATGGGTTCTGAACGGGCCATTGTGCCACACTGATTTAGGGATGTCACTGCAGCGTGAGTGCAAGCTTGTTCATTACCTTTAACTATGAGGTGGTACCAGGTATGGGGCGCTACCAGGCCTTCGACCTTGCAATTTCCGCTTGCCCTCGTATAATGGTCGAAATTTTAACAACTCAGGGAGCTCGCATGGCTATCCAAACTACTTTATCTATCATCAAACCAGACGCTGTTGCAAAAGGTCACATTGGTGCGATTTATCAACGTTTTCAAGAAACTGGTCTAACAGTTGTGGCTGCAAAGATGATGCATCTCACGCGTGAGCAGGCAGAAGGATTCTACGCTGTTCATAAAGAACGTCCATTTTTCAAAGACTTGGTTGAATTCATGATTTCTGGTCGTGTGATGGTTCAAGCTCTGCGTGGCGACAATGCAGTATCTGCTTACCGTGACTTGATGGGCGCAACTAACCCTGCTGAAGCTGCTCCAGGTACTTTGCGCGCTGATTTTGCAGAATCCATCGATGCCAATGCTGTTCATGGTTCAGATAGCGAAGAAAACTCAGCCATTGAAGCAGCTTTCTTTTTCGGCGAACTTCCAGCTGAAGGCGAGTAAATTCATGTCAGCTTCACTTCCAGACAGCGACATAGCCGCTGAAGATCAAAAAGAACGCTTGAATTTACTCGATTTTACCGAGGAAGGTTTGGGTGATCTGTTGCAGTCTTGGGGTGAGCCGCGATATCGCGCACGGCAAATCATTCAATGGATGCACCAAAGGCGTGTCCTTGATGTCGATGCCATGACAGATCTTAGCAAGACCTTGCGTGCTCGTTTGAGCGAGTCTGTTTGTTTTAAGTTGCCTGAATTTTCAGAAGAGCATTGTTCACGTGATGGGACTCGTAAATGGCTATGCCAGCTTGCTGGAGGCCCTGTTGTTGAAACTGTTTATATTCCAGAAGGTAATCGAGGCACTCTTTGTATATCGTCGCAAGTGGGTTGTGCATTAAATTGTACTTTTTGCTCCACAGGCCGGCAAGGCTTCGATCGCAATCTGTCTCAATCTGAAATTATTGGGCAAGTGTGGTTGGCCCAGCATAGGCTTGCTGAGCTGGACGCCGGTAATAAGATCACTAATGTGGTTTTTATGGGGATGGGTGAGCCCTTGCTTAACTACGACCCTGTGGTTGGAACTTTGCAATTGCTGTTGTCTGACTACGCTTATGGCCTTTCAAAATACCGAGTAACCGTGAGTACGTCTGGTTTGGTTCCGCAAATCAATCAACTTAAAAACGATACCACGGCAGCTTTGGCTATCTCTTTGCATGCGCCTAACGATGAGCTGCGTACTGAGTTAGTGCCAATTAACAAAAAATATCCCTTAGCCATGCTAATTCAAGCGTGTCGAGATTACTTCCCTGAAGGAACGTCTCGTCATATTATGTTCGAATATGTGATGTTGGCTGGTGTTAATGATCAAATACCACAGGCAAAGGCCTTGGCCAGATTACTTGAAGGTGTGTCAGCGAAAATTAACTTAATTCCCTTTAATTCGCATCCTGGCGCGCGCTATACCTGTTCTTCAAGAGAGCAAATTGAGGCATTTAGAGATGTGTTGCAGAAAGCGGGTTACATTGCCACCATTCGAAGAACTCGCGGTGAGGATGTAGATGGGGCCTGCGGTCAACTGGCTGGAGACTTTCAAGACAGAACAGGGCGGAAAGTGCGCTGGATCAAACGGGATAAAAATTAGCGTGTTGTTTATTTAGAAAGATCCTAGTTGTATTTCGTAACAACGGATCAAGCCTGGCCCCCGACGTCACGAAAGTTCCTGGGGGTGACACATGATTGGTCAAAAGTGGGGATTTCTTATTGCATGCGCAGGGTTTAGATGGTTGAGATTTGTTGGTCAGTCTGTGATACTACAGCTCTTTAGAGAGAGGGCAATAGGAGCCACGATGACAGAACTCATTACGCCAACACCGGTTTCTTCGGTGAATCACCAAAGCGGCGACGTGCGTGAGCGAACATCGCTTGGTGTTGAGCTTGCATCGGCCAGAAAGCGCCTTCCTTCACAGCCAAGCATTGAGGTTGTGGCTAAGCAACTTAATTTGAGTGTGCATACTATCGAATGTCTAGAGAGCGATCAGTTCGATGAGTTACCACCACGTTTATTTGTTCGGGGTTATATTCGGGCTTATGCAGGTCTTTTAGGCTTGCCTACAGAAAAAATATTACGCCGATTTGATGTGCTTTATCCAGTAAAAGTAGAGGCTCCTGTTGCAGCGCCAGAGTTTGTTAGTATGCGCATGAAAAAGCCTTCCGCCCGAGTTCGTCGTCGCCTAAAAAGGCGTTCTAAAACACGCTGGGGTAGGCGATGTTTTTTATTTTTGGCTTTGCTTACCGCTTCTTTTTTCGTGTTTCGCTGGGTGAAAAGTGGGGCAACTGAAGCAGGTTTATCGACTAACACGGTCTCTTTAAATGGCTCACAAGCCGCGTCATCTAGGCCTTTAGTTTTGCGGCGAAACATGCCAGAGAGTGATTAATCCATGGGTAATGTATTGAAGGCCATTCGAGGAACTAAAGACATGTTGCCAGAGGAATCTCCTTATTGGCAGCACGTTGAGTCTTTGTTTCGTGATGTGGTGAGCGCTTACGATTACCAAGAAATCAGAACACCCGTTTTGGAAGAGACGGCTTTGTTTTCGAGAAGTATCGGCAATGAAACCGATATTGTTTCAAAAGAGATGTATAGTTTCGAAGATAGAAATGGCGACTCTTTAAGTTTGCGACCTGAAGGAACGGCTTGTGTTGTGCGAGCTGGTATTCAAGCAGGTTTATTTCACAACCAATGGCAGCGCCTGTGGTATGTGGGCCCGATGTTTCGTCATGAAAGGCCACAAAAGGGGCGTTATCGTCAATTTCATCATGCAGGCGTTGAGGCCTATGGCTATGTAGGTTCTGCTATAGAAGCAGAGGTGATAGCCATTAGCCATGAGCTATTGAATCGCTTGGGTATCTTAGATGAGGTTACTTGTCAGATAAATCATTTGGGTGAGGCCTCAGAAAGGGCTGCTTTTAGAGAAGCCTTGGTTGATTATCTTACTCCACATAAAAATAAACTCGATGAAGACAGTCAGCGTCGTTTAAGCACTAATCCTTTACGTATCCTAGATTCTAAAGTGCCAGCTACTCAAGAGCTGCTCCAAGATGCTCCTACATTAATGGATTTTCTATCCGATGAATCTCGCGAGCATTTGTCACAATTGCAAGAGATGTTGTCGTCTTTGGGTATTCAAACAGTTGTGAACCCAAGTTTGGTTAGAGGTTTGGATTATTACACAGGTGTTGTGTTTGAGTGGGTGACTGAGTCTTTAGGTGCTCAGGGAACAGTTTGCGCCGGTGGACGTTATGACGGCTTGGTAGAGCAGCTTGGTGGTCGAGCAACGCCAGCTTTTGGTTTTGCAGCAGGTTTGGAGCGACTTATCTTGATTTTACAGGAGCGAGATGAGCTTACGTCTGTACCTGATTTATGTGTCATTCCAGGAAACCCTGCCTTTATGCCCACCACTCTTGAAGTAGCCTCTTTACTTCGAGAGCATTTTCCAGCTTGGCGTGTGTCATCGCAGTTGGCTGGAAGAAGTTTAAAAGCAACAATGAAACAAGTATTTCAGTTAAACCCCAGATATACCTGCGTTATCAGTACAGATGAATCAGGAATGCATTATTTTGATGTAAAAAATCTGGAAACACGAGAATCACGGTCTTGTTCAACGCAAACAGACCTGATCGATTTCTTAAGGGAGAACACATAATATGGATCATTTAGAAGATCAAGCGCAGGCGGCCAAGGTTAAGGTTTTTTGGAACGAGACAGGGAAATATTTACTTCTGGCTGTTATTGTTGGATTGATGTTGAGTTTTGTATGGAAGTATTGGAAGCATCGTCAAGTCATTCAAGAGCAGCAAGCGTCTGCTTTATACATGACGGTGGTTAATCATGAGAAAGGTAAATCTACGCTTAATGAGCATGTCTTGAATGTGCTGGTGAACCAACATCCAAAATCTATTTATAGCGTGATGGCTCAGCTTGATGCTGCTGGTTTTTCGGTTAAGAAAGGCCGGTATAAAAAAGCAGAAATCTCTTATCAGTGGGTAATCGACCATGCTAAAGCACCTGCTTATCAAGCATTGGCAAGCTGTCGATTGGCTCGTCTCTTGTTAGCACAGAATCATCCGAAAAAAGCCTTAGCGGTGTTAGACCTTGTGTCTGATAAAGCTTTTGTTGCGCAGATTAGTATTTTGCGTGCTCGAGCGTATGGACAGCTTGGACGTAAAGTGGAAGCAGAAAAAGAGCGAGCTAAGGCTAAGCGCGGGTTTGGCGGGCGTGTGCCAGCCTGGCTTATATAGGTCGAAACAGTTTCTTTCTCCCTTCTTCTTTGTCGAGACTGCGCTTCCGATCACTCGCATCAAGTGCGAGCACTCCGGCGGGGTTGTGTCACTCGGTATCGCGGAGCGATTTGAGCGACGTTATTTTGATGTCACTCACCACAGCTAAATTTAAGTATTTACCGCTCGCGAATTAACAGCTACCCCACGGATGTCATCCCCAGGAACTTTCGTGACGTCGGGGACCCAGGCTTGATCCGTTGTTATGAAATAACAACTAGCGATCTTTCAAGATTCGGCCCTAACATTACCGTGAGCTCAGTTCTGCAGATGGCTTTGAAAAATTAAAATTTATAAAGATCCTTGGTCCGCATGATATGCGAACTGGATCGAAGCTAGGCCCCCGACGTCACTTCGTCTCTGGGGGTGACAAGTGGGGGGCATGTGGTTCCTGGGGTGACACAGAGAGAAGTGCTGCTGGACCCAAACCTATTATGCAACAACACCGCTTTCGCCGGCATGGCAACGGAGATGGTTTAATTTAAGGGTGAGCTCAACTCTGCACATTACTCTAAAAAAAGGGGGTGTTTAAACAACAGCCTCTTCTTGCTTGACGTGGGTTGTGATTGCTTTAAGCAGATCGCGATATGAGGCAGGTTTCGTGATAAACCCAACCAACCCTAAGTTCTGACAAGCTTGTTTCAGTTCGGGGTCATCATGAGCGGTAAGCGCAACAACAGGTGTGTCGGTGTATTTGGATAAGGCTTTTGCGACAGACAGGCCATCCATATCAGGTAGACCCATGTCTAAAAAGATTAAATCAAAGGATTCATGTGTCGTGATATCGATTGCCTGTTGGCCTGTTTCAGCAAGGGCTACTTGGCAGCCGAAATTTTCGAGGGTATGCACACAGACTTTCTGGACTAGAGGGCTGTCTTCAACTAATAAAATGCGAGTATCGGTTAGGTGGGTGGGGTAGGTTTCTTTAATAGGAGCCTGTTGGTTTTCAGCAACGGTTAGCGGAAAGCGGCAGACAAAAGTTGTGCCGACGTTTGGTTCGCTGCTAAGAGTGACTTCGCCATTGAGCAGCTCAGTGAATTTTTTCACAATGGCAAGGCCTAAGCCGGAGCCTTGTTGGTTGGTTTTCCAAGAAGGGCTCATTTGGTAGAAGCGATTGAAGATGTCTTCTTGTGCGTTTCGGTCGATACCGATACCAGTGTCTTGAACGCTTAGGATACACTGTGCTTGCTGTTCATCTAAAGTGTCGACAGTGAGAGAGACGTCAATGTTGCCTTTCACGGTAAACTTAATTGCATTTTGAACTAAGTTAATAATGATGCGGCTGATTGCGTGAGCGTTGCCAGTGAGCATTGTTGGCAAGCGCTTGTCTAAGGAAACATTAAGAGAAAGTGATTTTCGATCGGCCAAAGGTTTGGCTGTTTCTACGAGGGAGTTAATAAGATGTCGAATATCGAAGGTTTCTTCTAAAACGCTGACACTATCTGTATTGAGTTTTGAGAAATTCAGAACATTCTCAACCAGCCGTAACAAAGTGTGGCCGCATTCCATCATAGTATCTAGGTGCGTACTTTGTTCTTTAGGGTGAGGCTGCATTTGAAGCAATTCTGTGGTGGCCAAGATGGTGTGCAGAGGTGTTCGGAGGTCATGACTAATATTGGCAATAAAGTGTGACTTAGTATGATGCACGGCTTTGAGTGCTTCAACAGATTCTTTGAGCTTGCTGGTTTGATCTTTGTATTCGCTGATATCGACGGAGACATTGAGTAAGCCCACGCACTCGCCATCAGAGAAAATAGGTTGTTTGCAAGACAAAAACACATGCGACGTGTTGTGAATGCGTACAGTCTCTTCAAAGTTGCGTGAGCACTTCTCTTTCATGGCTTTTAAGTCATGAGCACGTAAGGTGAGAAGGTCGTGAGCGAGTATGCCAGCTGTTTCACCGAGTGTTATGAGGTTGTCGTTGTAGCGTATTTGGTGGCGGGAAAGACCAGTGAGAGCCAATAACTGATTGCTGCAACCGATGAGTCGGCCTGTTTTATCTAGCCAATAGGCATAGGCAGGTAGTTGCAAGAGGTGTTCTTCAAGCTGACTGGGGAAAGTTGAGTTGTTGCTGTGGTCGGTTGGTGGGGTATTGACCAGGCCTAAGGTCCAGGTGCGTTGTCGTTGTGTGAGCTGTGTGAGCGTGTGTTCTTGCAGGCCCTCAGGATGGTGGATGGCAATGTGTTCGCAGCGAGATGGAGGTAATTTGCCCGCTGGAAAGATGTTGTTGGGGTAGAGTGCTTGAATCGGTGTGCCAAGCAAGGTCTGATTTGGATGCAGCTGTTGAAAAGCTTTGTTGAAAGCAATGATACGACCTTGTGTATCGTAATAGTATGCGGGACACGTTAATTGTCTGAGTGATCGCTTTAAAAATCGTGTTTGTCCAAACACTATAACCTGCCTAGTGGTTAACATTCCTTTGCGCAAAACCAGTTAGCTGATGATGTATCAATGGCAGAATCCCTTTGCACGATCCATGTGAGTATCAGCCAAATAAAATTGTATCTCCGCTAGGCAGTTAGGTCAAGAGATTGTTTTTTATGCACATTTTTAATTCTCTCTATTTGCACGATTGCATAAATAAGCGACGACATCGTGCAGTGCAGGGCTTTGCATGTTGAGAGCTTCTAGCAGGGTGTTTGCTTGTGCTTGCCACTGATTGCAGTGTTTAGCGCATTCGCTAAAAGAAAGTAGGTTGCTGTAGGATGCTTTGTTTTGCTGATTATCTTTTCCTGGTGTCTTTCCGAGCTCTTCTTGGTTGGCGGAAAGGTCAAGCATGTCGTCACTGATTTGTAGGCAGTGACCAATGGCATAGCCTAATTCACGAAGATGATGTTGCGTGTTTGAATCTGTTTTGTCACTCGCAAGATAAGGTAGTTCACAAGCAGCTGCAAATAAAGCACCTGTTTTGTGCGCGTGAATGACGGCCATGTCTTCTGTTGAGGTTTTATCTGCAGTGGCTTGCATATCCAAGCTTTGTCCGCCACACAAGCCGTTAACGCCGATGGCTAAAGAGAGTTGTTGGATCATCAGAACAATAGCGCTGGGTTTACAAGAGCTAGTTGCTAACAATGTGAAAGCTTCCGATAAAAGAGCGTCGCCACATAAAATCGCCGTTGCTTCATCGAAGGCTTTGTGGCAAGTGGGTTGATGACGTCGCCAGTCATCGTCATCCATGGCTGGTAGATCATCGTGTACCAGCGAAAAGGCATGCACGCATTCTATTGCAAGGGCAATTGGGTCGAGTGTATTGCTTGGTACTTGAAAGTGTTCGCCGATTAAATAAACGAGTAATGCTCGCAGGCGTTTACCACCTGATTGCAGCACGTAAGCCATCGCTTCATTGAGACGTTTGGAGGGCCCAGCTAAAGAGGCAGCATAGTCAGAGAGTCGCTCATTGCAATGTGTTACCCAGAGGTGATCAGTTGGGATCGTCATGAGTGGTTTCTTCTTTCATTAATGTGGTGATGGTTTGCTCAGCTTCTGTGAGTGTTTTTTGGCATGTTTGAATGAGTCGGGTGCCTTGTTCGAAAAGGGCAACTGATTCGGCAAGAGACAGCTGTCCAGATTCCATTTTCGCCACGATTCCATCGATATCGCTCATGGTTGTTTCAAGTGATGGCTCGTCTGCTTTTTTTACGTTTTGAGGCATAGCTTGACTCCCGGGTGGTTGTTAAATACCCAATAACAGTACCTAAGCCTATCCTTGAGGTCAATGGTTAATGGGTTTTGTAGCCTATTGGCGACTTTGGAGGTGTTACCTATGCTATGATTGCCATGGAAGCTGGTTGCAGCGAGGAAAGGATGCCAAAACCAAAAAAGCCCTCCATCGATTGGGGGTCGCCAACCGATCTAATTTTGTTCGGTGATTGGACCATAAAAAAAATACATGCGGTGCAAAAATGCGTTCGCACAGGTTTTCTGTCTTCCGAAAAAACAATTACAGTGAACATGACAGAGGTGAGTAAGCTTGATTCAAGCGGCGCTTTAGTCTTGCTACGCCTAGAAGATCAGTGGCGAGCAGCTGAGATGACGGTGAACTATGTTGGCATGACAGATACTTTTTCAGCCATGATTCAGATGGTCAGAGAAGAGGTCGACAAAATTCAAGAAGAGCATGAGCTCCCGAAAGAATCGATAGCGGCAAAGGTGGGTCAACGCACAGTTGAAAAACTTACCGTTGCGTTTGATTTTTTGCATTTCTTTGGTCGAGTAACCATTTATTTGTATTTGCTCTTGCTGGGTCGTTTTCGCATGCAATGGAAAATGCTTGGAAAAATCATTGAGTCCACAGGCTTTCGAGCGCTTCCTATTGTTGCGTTGCTCACTTTCTTAATTGGAGTGGTTATCACCTATCAGTCATCCAGTCAGCTGGAAACCTATGGCGCTAACATTTATATCGTGAATTTAACGGGTATCATGACGCTGCGAGAGTTTGGTCCGTTGTTAACAGCCATTATTTTGGCCGGCCGAACAAGCACTGCATTTACGGCAGAAATAGGGTCGATGGTATTAAACCAAGAAGTGGATGCGCTGCGTGTGTTGGGTATTAAAGCAACTGAGCGTTTGGTTTTGCCGAAGTTGATTGGTCTGTTGCTGGTTACGCCCTTGTTGGTTATGTGGGCTAACTTTTTTTGTTTGCTTGGTTCGGTGGTGATGTCTGACGTTACCTTGGCTATTGCACCCCAAACATTTATGTCGCGTTTTCACGAGGTGGTTGCCATCAAGCATTTATGGGTTGGCTTAATAAAAACGCCCTTTTTTGCGGTGATTATTGCAACGGTTGGTTGTTTCCAAGGGTTTTCGGTGAAAAAATCTTCGGCTAGTTTAGGTAATAGAACCACGCAAAGTGCTGTGCAATCCTTGTTTTTAGTGATTGTGGCGGATGCCATATTTTCAATTATTTTCAGTATGGCGGGGGTATGATGCAAGACAAATCTCCGATCATTGATGTAAAAGGCTTGGAAACGCGCTTTGGCAAACAACTGGTCCATCAACATTTAGACTTAACGGTTTATCCAGGAGAGATCATTGCCATTATTGGTGAAAGTGGTTGCGGTAAAACAACGTTACTACGAGCGCTACTAATGCTCATGAAGCCAACAGCAGGTTCTGTAGAACTGTTTGGGTATGATGTCTGGCGATGTAGCAGCAAAGAAAAAGAACTGGTGCGACATCGCTGGGGAGTGATGTTTCAATCTGGCGCTTTGTTTAGTTCCTTAACTGTTCTTCAAAACATCATGCTACCCATTGAAGAAGGCGCACAGCTTTATCCTGGTTTTGGTCGAGAAATCGCCTTGGTGAAATTGCTGATGGTGGGGCTGCCTTTATCAGCAGCTAGTAAATACCCGTCAGAGCTTAGTGGTGGTATGCTTAAGCGCGTTGCTTTGGCACGTGCGCTTGCCTTGGACCCAGAGTTGATTTTCCTTGATGAGCCATCGGCTGGATTGGATCCTAGAAGCGCAGCAGAGCTTGATAAGCTATTATTGAGCTTAAGAGAGCAGCTGGGTATCACTTTAATGGTAATCACGCACGACCTGGATACCTTGTGGACAATTCCTGATCGAGTTGTCTTCATGGGTGATCAACGTGTGTTGGCTGCGCTGCCGATGGAGCAGTTGGTTTTAGAGCCACATCCGTCGATACAGGCCTATTTTTCAAATGGTCGAGCAAAACGTTACACTCGAACCGCGAAGGGAGACATAAATGGATAAACGTGTCAGTTACACGATGGTTGGTGCGTTTGTGTTAGTGCTCGGGTTTTTATTGCTCGCTTCTGTTGTCTGGATGAGTTCGTTTAAGCATGGCGAAAACTATCGACTCTATCAAATGTATGCGCGAGAAGATGTGTCGGGTTTGAGTGGCGGTTCTTCCGTTCGCTTTAGTGGTGTGCAAGTTGGGTCGGTGGAAGCCATTTCCATTAATCCTAACGATGTGCAAGAAGTAAAAATTGTGTTAAAGCTAAAAGAATCAACGCCTATCACCACAAGCACAGTGGCTTCGTTGGTGACAGAAGGCATTACGGGCGTTCAGTTTGTTGGTTTAAAAGCCTTGAAGCCTAAAGCGCCGCTTCTTTTGCCGAGTAAAAGCAATCCGATACCGACCATTCCGGATCGGCCTTCTTTGTTTGTTCGATTGAATAGTATGCTAGATAGCTTGGCTTTGCAGGTCTCTCAATTGGCAAAAAATGTGAATGAATTGGTGACGGATAAAAATCGAGAAGCTGTTAGCAAAACCTTGTCACATGTCGAAGTGTTCACTGGTATATTGAGTCAAAATGCGTCGCGCATGAATGACATTGTGGCTCATCTCGATAAAACCATGGAGCGAGTGGATCAGGCGAGTCAGACTTTGCCGGAGACGATGAAGGCAGTGAATCATTTGGCTCACACCATGGATCGAGTCTCAAAGCAGGCCGGCGATGTGTTGAGTAGTGCTGATGGAGTAAGCGAACAGTTATCAAGAACAGTATTACCTAATTTAGATCAGCTGTTGCAACAAAGCTCATTACTGGCAAATAATTTGAAAGCGATTACCGATCGTATTCGGCAAAATCCATCTGTGCTGATACGCGGACAAGTACCACTAGCTAAGGGGCCAGGAGAATGACGCAAATCAAAAAAACAATTATTGGTGGTGTGAGTGTGGCAGTGTCTTTATTGCTTGCGGCTTGCTCTCCAGTTAAATCTACACCGATGACAAGTTATGCTTTAAACGATGATTCCTCAGATGCTTTGATGTCGCATGGCTCGCATCCAGAGGTTTTGTACGTGGCGCCAATACAAGCAGCCTCTAATTTAAACACGCGTTCTATGCTGTATATGACTCAACCGTACCGAGTGTCTTCTTTTTCAGAGCATCAGTGGGTTGCTCCGCCTGCGCAAATGTTATTGCCGCGATTGGTGGCTGGCATTACTCGACGGCATTATTTCCATGCGGTTGTCTCGGGTTCTGTCCCTGCTCATGCGGCCTATCAATTATCGACTCGATTACTAACTTGGAATGAAGCTTTTTATTATCCTAAGCCTCTAGTGCGAATTACTTTATCAGCTACCTTAGTGAATGAGAAAACGCATGCTGTGATAGCCTCTCGCCGTTTTGCTATTTCTCGAGATGTGGTAGGTAAAGGCCCTTATGCTGCGGTCATTGCGACTAATGCAGCGGTGGATACTTTAGAAGAGAAGCTAGCGCGCTTTGTGGTACAGAGTTTGCGTTAAAAAAGAAATCCCCATTTTTGGCCAATCTTAGCCAAAAAATCTCTTTAAAATGCTCATGTACTCTCATGTACATTCCGCTTTCTCATCGATTTTTCGACTAACCTTGTCTCAAAACTGGAAATTTCTTGCGGGTCCATTTTCGGCCAAAATAAAATAGCTCTAACCTTTTGTCATCCTCAGGAACGTAGTGACGTCGAGGATCCACCTTAAGGATTTCGTTTCAGCTTTAGCTGACACTAGAAATCTTTAAAATCCAGCTCTAACCTTACCGTGAGTGCAACCCTGCAGAGTGGTTTTAAAAATTATATAGATCCTTAGTCCGTGCTTCGCACGAACTGGATCGAAGCTAGGCCTCCGACGTCACGTTCTTCCTGGGGGTGACACAAAAGGGGCTTGAATATTCGCGAAGAAGTTGCTATTCCAACCACTTGTCATCCGAAGGCAATGTAATGACGTCGGGGACCCACCTTACTTAATTCCTGAGAAAAAGAAGCTACCCCACGGATGTCATCCCCGAGAAACGAAGTGCCATCGGGGACCCAGGCTTGATCCGTTGTTACGACGTAACAACTAGCGATCTTTTAAGATTTAGCCCTAGCATTATTGTGAGTGCAACCCTGCAGACTGGTTTGAAAAATTAAAATTGATAAAGAATCCTTGGTCCATGCTTCGCACGACCTGGATCGAAGCTAGGCCCCCGACGTCACGTTGTTCCTGGGGGTGACAAGTATGGGCTCACGTTGTTGCCTTCGGGTGACAGAAGGGGAGTCATTTTTTATGAGAGTTATCCCCGCGAAGGCGAGGATCCAGTATGTCTCACCTATACGTCGCGTTCTTATCCGTTTCTTTTTTGCCGCCGTCAGAAGAAGCACCTTTCTGTGTTAAGGCTGAAAGCTTTGCTAATTTTACTGCAGCTCCTTGAGTGGCTTTGTGTGTTTCTCCAAGAGTTGCTTTACGTAAGTTAAAAGCTACGCGTGTGTTGATAATTGCTTTGCCGATATCGCCAAGTCGATGAAAGCAAGATCCGAGGCAATAGTGCATAAGAGCTAAGGTTTTGGCGTTTGTGCCTTGTGGGTGTTCACTTAAAGCTTTTTGATATACAGGAAGTGCATCCTTGTATTTCTTTTCCTTAAATAAAACATTGGCTGACAGAAGTAATGAGAGAGCTTTTTGGCATTTTTGAATCTCCTTTTTTAAGCTTTTTGCTGCAGTGATATCGTCTTCGGGTTTGGGACTTAGCTTTTCTCTGATATTAATGCATTTTTGTATTTGCTCTAGGGCTGATTTAAAATGCTCGGGATTATCTTGGGCGGACTTGCTGAGAGCCATGGCTTCCCAATAAAGGCAGTTTGCTTGTTTTTCAGGGTTTTTCACATGATGTTTAAAGGTAAGGCCTGCCATGTTAAGGCAGTCATAAGCAAGCGAATATTTGTGAGCGTGGAATGCTTTTACACCCAGCTCAAACATAGGATCAGCGGAAAGATCCACAACGCACTGCTGTTGGCGTTTTACGTATTCTCTAAAGTCTTCTTTACCGTAGGCATATAACTTACATAAAAGGTATTCAATTAGATGTTTTGATTCCGCATCCAACTTGCTGGGGCAGGCCTCTTCTGCGTTGTATTCAGCAATAGAGCTTAGCTTGAAGTTAGTATAGAAGGAGTAAGTTGGAAGATCCATGACTCGGCCAGTACTTGAGCAGAGCATTGAGCTTGGAAGGTGGTTAATGTCAATGCCAGCCTCAATAAATTGTTCGTGGTTGAATACACCCAGCGCGCGCACTTTGTCAATGCGAGCTGTGGCTGTTGAAAACTGAGACAGCCGAACAGCCCACTGTTTAATGGCGGCTGGAGGTTCTACTGCAAAACCTCCACGGAGTATTTGCGCTGCCTGGTGTATTCGCTTGGAGTCCTCGGCTGTTTGCTTTAAAAAATCGGCATAAGGTTTTCGTGTGTCTTCGGCTGACGTGTCAAAGAAGGGGTGTTTTTTTAGCAATACTGTGAAAAAGAGTTGTGTATTCAGGTTGCGAGGATCTACTCCAGGATCAACGTCGTTGATTGCTTTCTTTTGTTTTTTGCTTGGTGTTCCCGCAGCAGCAGTTAAGGCCAAAGTGGCGCAAGCAAGAAAATATTCTTCGATCTTGGCGCTTGTGTCGAATTTAGCTTCAACAGCTTGGCCTACTAGATCGCCAGATGTTCAGGTCATGGTCAGAGTAACGGGTATTTTTACGGTGTTTTTAAACATAAATATTTTCCAAAAAAAAGCATATAATGACTTTAAAAAATACATTAGGAAAGGTCAAAAGGCAAGGGGAGGACAGTTTGACTTTAGGTCTCGAGTTGGTTAACATTTATACATATTTTGTTCTGGAGGATATCGAACGTGAGATTATTACAAATGACAGCTGTAACTGCTTGTTTTTTAATGGTGATTGGCTCAGCGTATGCCGAGCAACGCCTGTGTTTTGCAACAAAAATGCAAGGGGCTTCGCCTCAGGATGCATTGAAAGAAAGCATGACATGCACCCAAAAGCCTTCTGTGACGGACGATCAGGTAAATACTTACATAAATAGTTTGTCAGATGATGATAAGGCTGATATCCAAGAAATCTGTAATGGCGTTCCGCACAGTTTTGATTTTGCTGCTTCGGAGTGGCTTGACCCTCCTAAGCTCGCCGCAGATGGATCGCTTTACTCTGTTTATGGTTCTTGGGCGACGACTCAAGACGACCCGATGACTACAGACGTAGGGCTTAGTTTATATGATGTAAAAACAACGATTACCCTTGGTTCTTGTGCAAAGACCATGGATGTGTCAACAGCGATCGATTTTACAGCCGCACACAATAATCAATTGCTGGCCTGTAATAATGGAATTTTACAGGTGGTTCCAGGTTTAACGTGTGAGTCGTTTGACTATTAAGCTACGCTTCCTAATTGACGAGGCTTCTCTTTTAGTGTTCAATAGCCAGCTTCGACGAGGCTATGTCCTTGTATGCTTGCGAGAGTGGCGGAATTGGTAGACGCGCTGGATTTAGGTTCCAGTAGGGAAACCTGTGAGAGTTCGAGTCTCTCCTCTCGCACCATGTTGACCCATAAAGAAAAAAGATATAAGAGGTGTTTTCCATGTCGGTGTTATTAGAAACCTTATCAGGCCTTAAGCGTAAGCTACAAATCACTGTTCCAGCTGAAGAAGTGAGTAAAAGCTATCAGCAACGTCTTCAAAAAGAAGGCGCGAATGCTAAAATTAAGGGCTTTCGCCCAGGTAAAGTACCTCTGAATGTGGTTGAGCGTTATTACGGGAAACACATCCGGGCTCAGCTTATAGAGGGTTTGATCGATGAATCATTCAGAAAAGCGGTTGAGAAAGAAGACTTACGCTTGGCTGGTCAGCCTAACTTAGAAACCTTACCTGAATGGGAAAAGGGTTCTGATTTGGCTTTTTCTATTGAATTTGAAGTGTATCCAGTGGTGGGCAAAGTTAAGACAGATGGCGTTCAAGCTTCTGAGTATGAAGTGACCGTGAACGATTCTGACCTTGATGGCATGCTGTCTGACTTGAAAAAGCAGCACATAGAATGGTCAGCTATTGAGCGAGCCGCTCAAGCTGGTGATAAAGTAATCATTGATTTCACAGGTAGCATCAATGATGTTCCTTTTGATGGCGGTAGCGCAGAAGACTTTACTGTTGTGATTGGCGATAAGCGCATGATTCCTGGTTTTGAAGATGGCCTTCTGGGTATCGAGGCGGGAATTAGCCGCGAACTTAAGTTAATGTTCCCTGATGAATACCACGCAAAAGACCTTGCTGGTCAGGCGGTGGAGTTTCAGGTCACTGCTAAAGGAATTGAAGAACCAGTAGAGCCTGCTTTAGACGATGAATTTGCTAAGAAAGTAGGTTTTGATACGGTAGATCAACTTAAAGAAAAAGCCAGTGAAAACATGCAGAACGAAGCCATGGCTCGCTTGAATGACAAGCATAAGCAAGCTTTCTTGGATCAACTGCTTGATAAGCATGATTTTGATTTGCCAGAAGTGCTATTAGATGGCGAATTGGACTATTTACGAGCGCTTTCTAAGCAGCAAGGCGTTGAAGCAGGTGAGCCTGAGGGTGAAGCAGAAGGCGAATCTGAGGCTGATAAGCAAGAAATGATGGTGCAAGCACGAAAACGTGTGAAATTAGGTGTGCTATTAAGTGAAATTGTACGTCAGTATGATATAAAATTAGATCAGAGCGCTGTTCAGAAAAAAGTGTTTGAGTTGGTTAGACATTATCCAAACCCAAACGAACTTATCGAATGGT
This sequence comes from Gammaproteobacteria bacterium, assembly GCA_024279495.1. Taxonomy (GTDB): domain Bacteria; phylum Pseudomonadota; class Gammaproteobacteria; order JAJRRL01; family JAJRRL01; genus JAJRRL01. The sequence continues at coordinate 46,528 of JAJRRL010000040.1, forward strand.
TGTACAAAGATAAAGCACGCTTGGCTGAGATCGAAACCTCTGTGTTGGAAGATCAAGCCGTTGAAGCGTTGCTTAAGGATATGGACAAAGAAACAGTGGTCATGGATTACGCCAAGGTTGCTGATTTTGTTCAAGAAGAAGCTGAGTCTTAGCTCAGCAGCCTAAGGAAAGGAGACCTATCATGGCAGCATACAGAAACATCAACGAATTATGTCAAGCAATTGAGCATCATTCCCATGAAACTCACATGTCTGGTGGCTTGGTGCCAATGGTGGTTGAGAAAAGCTCCATGGGTGAACGTGCTTACGATATTTACTCTCGCTTGCTTAAAGATCGCATCGTCTTTTTGGTGGGTCAAGTTGAAGACCATATGGCAAACTTGATTGTTGCTCAGATGCTTTTTTTGGAATCTGAAAACCCATCTAAAGACATTAACCTCTACATTAACTCGCCAGGTGGTGTAGTGACTAGTGCGATGGCTATGTACGATACGATACAATTTATTCAGCCAGACGTGCGAACTTTGTGTATTGGTCAAGCAGCTAGCGCAGGTTCTTTATTGCTTGCTTCTGGTGCTGCAGGTAAGCGTCATTGCTTAACTCATTCTAGAGTGATGATTCACCAAGTGCTTGGTGGTTATCAGGGTCAGGGTACCGATATCCAAATTCACGCCGAAGAAACGAAGCGTGTTGGTGATTCGTTGTATGCCATTATGTCTAAGCATACGGGTCGTTCCCTAGAGGAGCTTGAGAGAGACATGAATCGTGATAACTTCATGAGTGCTGAAGAGTCTAGAGAGTATGGCATTATCGATTCTGTCTTCCACAGTCGAGCCGATATCAAAGACAAATAAATAGCTGAAATGCCAGTTTCATTATTGATGTGATCGGTGGTATCATTGGCTACCTGTACCCTTTAAAATTATTGAGGATTCTAATGACTCAGGAATCGACCGATAATCTCCATTGCTCCTTTTGTGGAAAAAGTCAGCATGAGGTGAAAAAACTCATCGCTGGTCCATCTGTTTATGTTTGCAATGAGTGTATTGTTTTATGTAATGAAATCATACGGGAAGAAGATTTTTCTTCATCTGATAAGCAAAGTGCGCTTCCGTCTCCCCAAGAAGTTCATCGTCAGCTCGATGAGTATGTCGTTGGACAAGACGATGCAAAGAAAGTGCTTTCTGTTGCCGTTTATAATCATTACAAACGTCTTCAGTATGAACCGACTGCCGAGAATGATGTTGAGCTTAGTAAGAGCAACATCTTGTTGATTGGCCCAACAGGCTCGGGAAAGACTCTCCTTGCTCAAACTTTAGCCAGAGTTTTGGATGTTCCTTTTGCGATTGCTGATGCTACGACCCTGACTGAAGCAGGTTATGTTGGCGAAGATGTGGAAAACATTGTTCAAAAATTACTCCAGCGTTGTGATTATAATATTGAGAAAGCGCAAACGGGTATTATTTATATCGATGAGATCGATAAAATCACACGTAAGGGCGATAGCCCATCGCTTACCCGTGATGTTTCTGGTGAAGGCGTTCAACAGGCTTTGCTGAAGCTGATTGAAGGCACTGTGGCTGCTATTCCACCCCAAGGTGGTCGTAAGCACCCTCAGCAGGAGTATTTGCAAGTCGATACATCAAATATCTTATTTATTTGTGGTGGTGCGTTTGCGAACTTGCATCGCGTCATACAAGCTAGAACAGATGATTCAGGCATTGGTTTTTCAGCCACAGTCACCAATAAAGAAGGCGTGGATGCTAAAGTCGGCGAGCTTATGAAGCAAGTGGAGCCTGAAGATCTCATTAAGTTTGGTTTGATTCCAGAGTTTATTGGTCGTCTGCCAGTTATTTCTACTTTAGACGAATTGGACGAGGAGGGTTTAGTAACTATTTTACAAACACCAAAAAACTCTTTGCTCAAGCAATACCAGAAAATTTTTGAACTCGAGGGAGTTGACCTTGAGTTTACAGATGCTGCGGCACGTGCCGTTGCAGCTAGAGCTATCAAACGAAAATCAGGTGCCCGAGGATTGCGTTCTGTTTTAGAGCAGACTTTATTGGATTTAATGTATCGCGCACCAGAGATAGACGGTTTGAAGAAAATTATTGTTGATAAAGAAACAGTGACAGCAGGAAAAGAGCCAACCATGCTTATGTCCAATGATGGTGATTTGGCTATGCCAGAAGAGAAACAAGCGTAGTTTATTCTCTTTTTGTAACATACTTTCACGCTTCCACTGTTCTCATTTAAGGGGTGAAGACTTATGGGAATTGAGAAACAGGATGACTTGTGCCTGAGCACAGAAAAGAGCGAAGACACATTGCATTTACCACTACTACCATTGCGTGATGTAGTGGTCTATCCATTTATGGTGGTGCCTTTGTATGTTGGCAGAGAAAAATCTGTAGCAGCTTTGGAGCGAGCTAGCAACGAAGTAAGCAAAGTGTTTTTGGTGTCTCAAAAAGATTTATCGATTGAGAACCCAACAACCAAGGATCTGTACAAGGTAGGTGTTGTTGCCAGCATTGTACAAATGCTTAAGCCAGAAGATGGTGTTGTTAAGGTTTTGGTCGAAGGATTGCAGCGGGCAAAAGTTGTTAGCATTCGCCGCAATAAAGGTTGTTTGATGGCTCGTGTTAAGTTCATCGATAGTAAGCTTGCAGGAGATGCAGAAGAACTAGATAAGCAGATGCATGCTGTCTTGGAAGCGTTTGAAAGTTTGATAAACGTAAATCGGAAAATTCCAGCTGAATTACTGAGCTCTTTAGCACAAATTGTTGAGCCTGGCCGATTGGCTGATAATATTTCAGCGCATTTAACAACTCAAATTACAAAACGCCAAGAGCTTTTGGAATGCGGTGATGTCAAAAAGCGCCTAGAGATGTTACAGCGCATTTTGATTGAAGAAGAAAATGTGTGGCGTTTAGAAGAAGAACTAAAGCTTAAGGTTAAAGATCAAATTGAGAAAACACAGCGACTCTATTATTTGAGAGAAAAGCAAAGTGTTGTTTCTGATCTGATTCAAAAAGTTGAAGGCGGTGAGTCTGGAGATGAGTTCGAGAAAATTCGCAAGAGGATTCTTAAAGCGGGCATGCCTAAAGACGTTGAAAAGAAAGCGCGGACAGAATTAGAGAAATTTAAGAAAATGCCTTCTATGTCAGCAGAAGCAACTGTGTGTCGTAATTACCTTGATTATTTGCTGCAAGTGCCTTGGAAAAAGAAAAGCAAGGTTAAGGTGGATTTGAAAAAAGCAGAAAAGCAGCTTAATAAAGATCACTATGGTTTGGAAGAAATCAAAGAGCGCGTACTTGAATTTATGGCTGTGCAAGGGCGTGTTAAAAAAATCCGTGGGCCAATTTTGTGTTTGGTGGGCCCTCCAGGCGTTGGTAAAACATCACTGGGGAAATCCATAGCAGCTGCTCTAGATAGAGAGTTTGTGCGTTTTGCTTTAGGGGGCGTTCACGATGAAGCTGAGATACGCGGACATCGTAGAACGTATGTGGGGGCGATGCCAGGAAAGCTCATGCAGCTTATCATGCGCTCTGGTGTGAAAAACCCGCTTTGTATGCTCGATGAAGTGGATAAAATGTCTTCTGATTTCCGAGGCGATCCTGCGTCCGCTTTGCTTGAAGTGTTGGATCAAGAGCAAAACCACTCATTCAATGATCATTATTTAGAAGTGCCTTATGATTTATCGGATGTCATGTTTATTGCAACAGCAAATTCATTGAATATCCCGCCTCCGTTGTTAGATCGAATGGAAGTGATTCGTATTGCAGGTTATACCGAAGATGAAAAACTCAACATTGCAAATCGTTATTTATTGCCTAAGCAAATGTCAAATTGTGGTTTGCACGCCAAAGAGCTATCTATCAGTCAATCTGCTTTGAAAGAGATGATTCGTTCTTACACGTGTGAAGCAGGTGTGCGATCGCTTGAAAGGCAAATTGCTAAAATCGCTAGAAAAGTAGTGAAAAAGCAAATGATTTTGCAGGAAAAATCAAAGCAGTTATCTCACATTGATATTGATACACCAGAGCTCCAGAAATACTTAGGCGTTACTAAATACCGCTTTGGTAGTGTGGATGCAGTTAATCGTGTGGGTCAAGTCAATGGCTTGGCATACACAGAAGCAGGCGGCGATCTTCTGTTTATTGAATCACAGGTGTTTCCAGGAAAAGGAAAGTTTCATCAAACTGGTTCCTTGGGTGATGTCATGCAAGAGTCAATTAGAGCGGCGATGACAGTGGTTCAGTCGCGTTCTGTTTACCTTAATTTGGGCCATAATTATTTTCAAGAAACTGATTTTCATGTGCATGTTCCTGAGGGTGCAACACCTAAAGATGGCCCGAGCGCAGGTGTTGGTATGGCTGTTTCTTTGTTGTCGGTTATTACGGGCATTAAAGTTCGCTGTGATGTTGCAATGACTGGTGAAATTACTCTTCGCGGTGAGTTGTTGGCTATTGGCGGTTTGAAAGAAAAATTATTGGCAGCTCTAAGAGGAGGCATTAAGCATGTCATTATCCCTGCTGACAATGAGCGAGAATTGGTTGAGTTGCCAGAGGTCATTACTGAAAATCTAACCATCCATGCCATTCAATGGGTTGATGATGCTTTTCGATTGGCTTTAGAGTCTATGCCAACAGAGCCTTGGACCTTTGTGGAGGGTCAAGATACCTCAGCCTCCTTGAGGAAGCGTGTCACCCATACTAGTAGCAGGCGAAAGAACTAATATGACGATGCTGGGAGCTGATTTCTTATTATGCCTACAAGCGTTAATGACGGAAGCCCAGCGATTGGGTATGGATCATGCTGAAGCCTCAGCACGCTTAGATTGCGGTTTTTCTGCGGGTGCTCGTCAAGGTGAAAGAGAATCTTTGAGTTATCACAACCAGGTGGGTTGTCGTATTAGTGTGTACCATGAGTACCGAACAGGTAGCGCTTATACGACGGATATTTCAAAGCAAGGTCTTCAAAACGCACTAGAAAAAGCAATTTCTTTGGTATCGTTCACCGAACCTGATCCAATGTCGGGTTTGCCTGAGTTGAATGATATTGCTTTCAAGTACCCTGATTGTGATCTTGAGCATCCCTGGACTGTAACGCCAGAGCAGGCAATGACCATGGCAATTGATTTAGAAAATCAGGCTTTGGCCATGGATAAGCGTTGTTTTCCAGGAGAAGGCGCTTCTATTTCCACATATACAATCGTTAGATTTTTGGTGAATACGCTTGGATTTTCGGGGCATTATTCACGAACAAGTCATGGTAAAAGTATTAGCCTTCTGGCCAAATCAGGCGATCAGATGCAGTCCGATTACGCCTACAGTAGCGCAAGATCAGCAGATGATTTGTCAGCAAACGAATACTTAGCTCAACAGGTTGCTGATAAAACATTGGGTCGATTAGGCGGCCGCGTTATTTCATCGTGTGAAGTACCTGTTATTTTTTCTCCCGAAATGGCTGTTGGGTTTTGGCGATATATTTTTGGAGCTATATCCGGCAAACGTTTGTATAGGCAAAAAAGCTTTTTGTGCGATCGTGTGGGGGAGACCTTGTTTCGACCAGATATCACCTTGAAACAAAACCCATATACACCAAGACAGCAAGGTAGTATGCCTTTCGATTCAGATGGATCTATCCCACGAGAACTTGCCTTTATTGAAGATGGTGTATTTAAGCATCCAATGACAAACGCTTATTCAGCTCGCAAACTTGATGTTATCAACACAGGAAATGCAGGAGGTATTCATCACTGCGTCGTTCCTGATGATCAGATTTCTTTAAATGCTATGTGTGAACAAATGGGCGAGGGATTGTTGGTAACAGACCTCATGGGTCAAAGCGTTGATTTGCTAACGGGTGATTATTCGAGAGGAGCTACTGGTTATTGGGTATCCGGCGGTGAGAAACAATACCCGGTAGAGGGTATTACTATTGCTAGTACATTGCCTGCAATGATGAAAGGCATTCGATCTTTGGGTAAAGACAAAGACACGCGTTCAAGCATACACGCAGGTTCTATTTGCTTTGATAACATGGTTATAGCAGGGCAAAATAAAACATCATAAGGAGATAGATATGGCAGATAGTTTTAAAACACATCTAGACAAGCAGTTGGATGCGATTCGTGAATCTGGTATGTATAAAGCTGAACGTATCATTGCGGGTCCACAAGGAACAGAGATCACCTTAGAAGATGGTAGTCACGTTTTAAATTTTTGTGCAAATAATTATTTGGGTTTGGCTAATCATGCTGTTATGCGAGAGTCAGCACATAAAGCCATTGATGATTACGGTTATGGTTTATCATCCGTTCGTTTTATTTGTGGCACGCAAACAGTGCATCGAGAGTTGGAAAAACGTTTAGCTGATTTTGTAAAAATGGAAGATGCTATTTTATTAGCCTCTTGTTTTGATGCCAATGCAGGATTGTTTGAAGCGCTCCTAACAGCAGAAGATGCGATTATCAGTGATCGTTTGAATCATGCAAGTCTGATTGATGGTATTCGTTTGTGTAAAGCTAAGCGATTTCGTTACGAAAATAACGACATGAACGATTTAGAAAAACAATGCCAAGCTGCTCGTGATGCAGGGGCTCGCTATATCATGATTGTGACCGATGGTGTGTTTTCGATGGACGGTATCATTGCAAACCTAAAAGGTGTGTGTGACATTGCAGAACGTTTTGACGCAATGACAGTGGTGGATGACTCGCATGCGACAGGGTTTGTAGGTACACACGGTCGAGGTACGCCAGAACATTGTGGCGTTGAAGGTCGAATCGATATCTTAACAAGTACTCTTGGAAAAGCATTGGGTGGAGCCTCAGGTGGTTTTGTAGCAGCATCAAAAACAGTTGTTGACATGTTAAAACAAAAGTCGCGTCCTTATTTGTTTTCTAATGCAGTTGCACCACCAATTGCAGCAGCTTCTTTGGCTGGTTTAACGTGGGTTGAAAAAGCAGATGTAGAGCGTGAGCGCTTGCAAGATAATCACAAGCGTTTTAGAGCGGGTATGCGTGATGCTGGTTTTGATTGCCCCAAAGGCGATCATGCCATTGTCCCCGTGATGTTTTATGAAGAGGTGTTGGCGTCAAACATGGCAAAACAGTTGACGCAAGAGGGAGTGTATGTCACGGCCTTCACTTATCCTGTTGTGCCTAAAGGAACAGCTAGAATTCGTGTTCAGTTATCAGCGGCGCACACAGCAGAACAAATTGATCAAGTGATAAAAGCATTTAGTGCAGCTAAAGCAAGTTTGGATGGAGAATCTTAATGAGTGAGATGAACGTATTAGCTAAGCTCAAGCCAGAGCCTGGCTTGAGTTTATCGAAAGCACCTGTCCCTGAATACGGACGTAGTGATGTCTTGATTAAAATTAAAAAGACAGCTATTTGCGGTACTGATTTACATATTTATAAGTGGGATGATTGGGCGAAAAAAACAGTCCCTGTTCCCATGCATGTAGGTCATGAGTTTGCAGGTGAAGTCGTTGAGATTGGATCCGATGTAAAGCGATTTAAAGTAGGTGATCGTGTGTCAGGTGAAGGTCATTTAGTGTGTATGCAGTGCCGACATTGCAGGGCAGGTAATTTTCATTTGTGCCCAGAAACATCGGGAATAGGTGTGAATTGCCCAGGTGCGTTTGCAGAATATTTGGTGATGCCATCGTTTAATACTTTTGCTATTCCTGATAGCATTTCCGATGACATTGCATCCATCTTTGATCCTTTGGGCAACGCTGTTCACACCGCTTTGTCTTTTGATCTTTTGGGTGAAGATGTCTTGATCACAGGGGCAGGGCCTGTTGGTATTATGTGTGCGGCAATTGCGCGTCATGCTGGCGCTAGACACGTGGTTGTTACCGATGTAAATCCTTATCGCTTAGAGCTTGCTAAGCAGTTCGATATCTCTGCTGCGGTGAATGTATCGGATTGCAGTTCCGCCGACCAAGTGGCTGATAAAGTACGCGGCGTGATGGCAAGATTGGGTATGCAAGAAGGCTTTGATGTTACCTTAGAAGCATCAGGTAATGCATCGGCTATTAATGCTGCGGTGAAGACTAGTGTGACTGGCGGCAAAATGGTTTTGTTAGGCATAACAGGGGAAAAAGAAATTGCAGTCGATTGGAATGCTTTGGTCTTTAAAAGCTTACGCTTGAAGGGTATTTATGGGCGTGAAATGTTTGAAACATGGTATAAAATGACAGCCATGCTAGAAAGCGGTTTAAACGTTGATGCACTCATTACGCATCGCTTGCCTTACACCGATTTCGAAACAGGTTTTCAGGCGATGAAGGCCGGCGAATGCGGCAAGGTGATTCTCTCCTGGTAAGGGTCGAAATTGTCCCTTTTTCCCGCTGTCTTTGCCTGTGCCGTTGAAAAACGGTATTGAGCTTGTGCTTCCGGAAGATTAAATAGCCTTAACCACTTGCCTGCGCCGTTGAAAAACGGTGTCATCCTCAGGAACGTAGTGACGTCGAGGACCCATTTTAAAGATTTCGTTTCAGCTTTAGCTGAGACTAGAAAGTTAGATAGCCTCAACCACTTGCCTGCACCGTTGAAAAACGGTGTCATCCCCAGGAACAAAGTGACGTCGGGGACCTAGGCTTGATCCGTTGTTACGAAGTAACAACTAGCGATCTTTCAAGATTAAGCCCCAACATTATTGTGAGTGTAACCCTGCAGAGAGATTTTAAAAGTTAAAACTGTACGTTCCGCTTTTTCATCGACTTTTCGTCTAACCTTACCTCAAAGTTTCAAATTCCATGCGCCGTAAAGCACTTTCCCTTCGGGGTGATCAATAAGGATGAATTATCAACCATTTTTGATGCTTGCCGCTCTTTTGTTGAGCGTTTTTTTAGGGTAAAATAAAGCACATTGACTCTGTAAGTGATTGATTTTTACTTGCAACCAGCTTTGAAAGGTGGAATCGTTAAGGTTTCTTTAATCAGAGTCTGGTATATTGAGTCATATAAGGTTAAATCAGAGGTGCATTATGCCAGGTCAAGATAAACGAAAAGAAGAATTATCCCTCAAGGAGCAAAAGCTTCTTGCGCCTGCTTTGCGCCACTTAATGTTTCATTCGGGTTTGTTTAACCGAGCTGTGTTGGAGGAGCCTACTGACCACAACAGCAACGGTGTTCTTACTCGAGTCATTTCTTCTCATGTTAGAGACATTCCTGCTACAAGGAGAGCTTCTGATGAAGTCGCCCTTTGGAGTGAGTATCAGAACCCCCTCGAAGACATGATTTATGCACGGGCTTATACAGCGATGGTTGATATTATCAACGAGACAAATGCTGAGCCCTCCTTGCCACCATTAAAAGTAGCGATTTACCATCCCGCCAGCACTGTCACTAATAAGGGTCAAGAAACGAATACGCCTCCCATGGTTATCACTAATGCTGTAAAATCTGATAAACCCATGAAGGTTATCCTCTCAGGTGATCACTATCAGTTTTATCCACAAGCTAAAGAAGGTCCAACAGGAAAAACAACACCTGCAGAAAATAATTGTTCGTTTGCCTCGTTGTTGCAGTTGTTGAAATATGACGATAAGCAACGTTATTTGCTTCCTTTGATTGAGCAGGCGAAAAAATCTGATTTTTCTCATGAAGGTTTTGCTGCTCTAGAAGATTTTGCAAACGGTAGAGACATCACATTCAAACAAACGGCAGTGGTGGAAGTCCCAACAAAAAAAAGTCTTGGACGTGTTTTGAGTGCCTACGCAAAAGAGTATGCTTTGCATGAAAGTGGCGACAAAAAAACAGATGAAACAGCTTATAAAAAAACAGTTGAGAGTTGCATGAAAGCAGTGGGTGAGTTTGATGCGGATAAACCGCTATCAACTGGCGACATGGCTTTATTTGTGCAGCAGCAAGCAAAAAGGCTGCGTGAATTTGAAAAACAAAATGAGAGAACATCTGGCGATTCTTCGAGTCCTGCGCTTTAAGCTGCGATAGGCGTTTCAAAACCGATGACTAAAGAGGCTTGGTATTTCGATAGATTATCACCATAAAGATGATTCTAGACAACGTGCCGAGGTGAAAAACCAAGTTGGTGATGATGCTGTGCAGATGGCCGTTATTTTGAAAGACGGACATTATCAATTTTCCTCTAATGCATCATCTGGCCCTACTGCAGAAACAAGTGGGCAAGGGTCCAACTGCTCCTTTTCTTCTGTGTTGCAGTTATTGAAGCATCATGGCCAAGAAGGCCGCTTGAAAGACCTAATAGCCAAAGCTAAGAACACAGGTTTTGATCATCCGGATTTAGGTATTCTAGACGCTTTTTCACAGGGGCGTGATTTAGGGGTGAGCTCAAAGACCGATGGCAAGCCCGCTTGGCATGTAAACAGGCCATCGAAAGAAGCACCTACGGCGCCTTCAATTAATGCCTCCTCAGAAGAGGACAGAGGCTTTACTCTGTAGCGCATTATCGCGTATTCATCTTCTTTAATCTGAGGTATACTCAGCACTCCGAGCTCGAGTTCTAGGAGAGTAAGAGTATATGATTATCTGTGTTCCCATTAAGCGGGTCATCGATTACCGTGTGTCAGCACACATTCGGCCTGATGCAGATGCTATTGTCACTGCAGGTGTAAAGCATTCTATTAATCCCTTCGATGAAATCGCTTTAGAAAGAGCTTTGCAAGAGCGCGATTCAGGTTTGGTAAAAAAAGTGATTGTTGTTGCAGTAGGCGATGCCGATACTAACGAAATATTACGATCAGCTTTAGCGATGGGTGCCGATGAAGCGCATCGAATTCATGCAAGCAAAACGCCATCACCTTTTTTAACGGCTCAGTTACTTAAGCTATGGTTGGAAAAGAATCCTTGCGATTGCATCATCACAGGAAAACAAGCGATAGATGATGATGCAAACCAATTAGGCCAATTGTTAGCGGGTTTTTTGGGGTGGTCGCAAGCAATGTTTGCTTCAAAGGTGAGCTTTAAAAAAGAAGCTGCTGTTGAGGTCACGCGAGAAATTGATGGAGGCTTAGAAACAATAGTCTGTCAAATGCCGGCAGTGATTAGTGCTGATTTACGTTTAGCTGAACCTAGGCTTGCAAGTTTGCCCGCAATTATGCTTGCAAAAGGAAAACCTATTACAGTGACTGACGCGAGTGAGTTAGAGCTGTCTCTCACTGAAAAAACACGTGTTTTTAATTATCGCACAGCTCCCATTCGACAAGGTGGAAAACGAGTAGCCAATCTAAATGAGTTAATGCAAGTCCTCAATGAAGCGGGGATGGAAGCATGACGGTTGGCGTATTGATTGAGCACGATGGAAAGCACATGAAAACATCGTCTCGCCATGTGATTACAGCAGCGTCTGAGTGTCAAAAACCTATTATTGCTTTGGTGATTGGCTATCAGCTGGATTCCATTGCAGCTGAAGTTGCCTTATGTGATGGATTGGATGCTGTTTGGGTGCTTGATCACCCTGATTATGAGTATGCCTCAGCAGAAAGAGTAGCCCTTTGGGTTGCTTCTTTAGCGCTAACGCATGTGCTTGCATCGGCTAATGCTTTTGGGAAAAATCTAATACCTCGCATTGCTGCTCTTTTAAATGTGTCACCCATTGATGGCGTTTTATCAATCCTTGCCGATAAGCATTATGTGAGAGCTATGTATGCAGGACATATTTTGTGTGATGTTATCTCTGACGATCTCATTCAATGTGTGACCATTACTCCCACAGCTTTTAAATCGTGTGCTTCGCTCAAGCAAGCAGTTTCGATTGAATCGCACGCGTCAGTAGACCTACCGCTTTTATCAAAAAGAGTATCCATGCATCAAGCAGATAGTGAATCGCCAGAGTTAGCAACAGCTGCTTGTGTGATGACGATTGGGCGAGGTGTACCACCAGAGTTGATTCCGCGCATTAAGCGCTTGGCTAAACGCTATAAAGCAGCTTTAGGGGCAACACGAGCAGTTGTCGATGCGGGTTTGCTACCTAACGAGTGTCAAGTTGGCCAAACAGGCCAGGTAGTTGCACCTGACTTATACATTGCTTGGGGTGTGTCTGGTGCAGTACAGCATTTGGCTGGTATGAAGCATAGCAAGCAGATTGTGTCTATCAATAAAAATCCAGATGCGCCAATGAATGCATTTGCAGATTTTGTGTTGGAAGCAGATGTGGTTAGTGTGTTATCTGCTTGGGAAGCGCGTTTCGCAAGCTTGGAAGAGAAATGTGTCAGTCAAGAGCTAGAGTACGAGCTTTAGAGTCAAGGAGGTCCTGTGAGTAGGTTAATCGGTTCTATTTTATTGATGTTAGGTACTTGCGTAGGTGCAGCCATGTTGGCCTTGCCTATCGTGACAGCAGGGCAGCCAATGCCTATTGTTTTTCTAATGTTGTTTGGCTGTTGGATTTTGATGAGTCTGGGTGCTTGGGCTTTGTTTGCAAGCACAAAAAATCAGCCTTTGTCGGCGAACCTTTTAAGTTTGTCAGCGTCTTTGGGTAAACCTGTGCGCCTTATTACTTGGTTTGCTTATTTGCTTCTTCTTTATGCGTTGATTTGCGCTTATTTGTCTGGCAGTAGTGATTTAGTGCAAGCAGGTTTGCGTTCGTGGCACTGGCCTTGCCCGAGATGGTTAGCAACGCTGATTGCAACCGTGTGTTTAAGTGCGTTGGTGTATCGAGGTATCACTTGGGTTGATTGGACGAATCGATTTTTAATGGGAGCTAAGTTGCTATTGGTTTTTGGTTTGTTGACGGTGATCGCTCCTCATGTTGGTGCGACTCACTTGGCAAAAACACAAGCTCATTGGCCACCTTTTTCAGTGCTTATGGTGATTGTAACAGCGTTTGGTTTTGCAGTAATTGTGCCTTCTTTGAGGCAGTATTTAAATGACGATAGACGGAAATTAGCCTGGGCTTTAGGCATTGGCTCTACGTTACCTTTGCTGCTTTATTGTGTTTGGATTTCTTTGGTTCAAGCTTCTGTTCCTTGGTCCGGTTCGCATGGTTTGTTAGCGATGGGGTCGGGCTCTCATGCCACAACGCAGCTGATGCACGCCTTGCAAGTGGTCACCCACATGCCGTGGTTGCACCCTGTGGCTGTGTGGTTTGTCTCGCTGTGTGCTTTAACTGCTTTTTTAAGTGTATCTGTGTGCTTGATTGATTTTTTGGCTGACGGCATTCCTGCTTTGGCTTTGCCTAAGCGTCGCTTGTGTCTGATTGCTCTGACTTACCTCCCGCCAATGTTCGTTGTTTTGCTTAAACCAGGCTTATTTGTGATAGCGCTTTCATGGGCGGGATATTGCTGTTTGTATATCCTGATTTTGCTTCCTTTAGCGATGTGGGTGTTTTCTAAGATATCGCAGCGATCTAGCCGTTGATTTCTGTCTTTTCACATTCTTCTTAACATGATAGAGTGGTATCCAAAATTTACTTCCTAAGGGGTAGTCTATGTGTCTCACAAGAATGCGGCCTTACCGCGTATTGCTTGCCTTAGTTTTTGGCTTGTGCGGTGTATTTGTGCTTTATTTGCTAGCGCCTTCACCGGTGTATCCAATCAGCGGTCTTTTGTTGCCCAACGATGTCTCTGCTAGAGTTGTTCCGGCTAACCAAGTGCAGCTTTTTTCTGCCAACCAACTACCAGCCGACCTCTACAAAGTGCGTGGTCACGTTAGTTTGGTTTGGCATTCTCCTAAGGCTTCCATCGATAAAGAGCGCTCTTTAATTGATAAGGCTAGGCAAGATGCTTCTGCCAATGGAGCTAATGCCATTATCATGAATGTTTTGGGGCATACAGCCAGAAATGTTTCTAGCCAATGGGCAAGTTACCGACTAGAAGGTCAGGCTGTGTATGTACCGCAGCTCGAGTTATTACGCCCGAAGGAGGCCTCCTCATGATTTTAGATTTAGAAGGTATTTTAGCGCTGCTTGCTGTTTTTACTGGCATTGTGGTGTTGGTGGATTATGTACTCACACGGCAGCAACGAAAAACACTGGGTAATGACATGCATTACCCGTGGCTGATCGATTGGTCACGTGCTTTGTTTCCTGTGTTGATCGCTGTGTTGATCATACGAAGCTTCATTGTTCAGCCATACCGTGTTCCAACGGGTTCTTTAGAGCCTACGGTAATGCCTGGCGATTTGATTTTGGTAAACCAATATGAATACGGTTTTCATCTTCCTGTTTGGCATACAGAAATAATGAAAGTCTCTAAGCCTAAGCGCGGTCAGATTGTACTTTTCCGTTGGCCTGTGAATCCAGGAATTACGTTTGTGAAGCGTTTGGTGGGTATGCCTGGCGATCACATCAGCTATGTGAATAAAGTGCTAACCATTAACGGTAAAGAAGCTAAGCAAACCTTTGTGAAAAACACCGAAGATCGTGAGTTTCCGGGGCAGCATATTGCTGTGAAAGAATACCGCGAAGACCTAAAAGGTGTTGAACACAATATTTGGCGACGAGCAGATATGCCTGGCAAGAATTTTAAAGACCTAGTGGTTCCACCAGGTCATTATTTCATGATGGGTGACAATCGTGATGGCAGCGATGATAGCCGCGGCTGGGGCTTTGTTCCTAAAGACGCCTTAATTGGTCGAGCCATGTGGACTATGATCAACCTTAAAAACGTGTTTGCTATGCATCATGTATTTTCCAGGTCTGGGATTCATCTTTAAGGAAATCCCCATTTTCGGTCAATCTTAGACGAAAACTCTCTTCAAAATGCTCAAGTACTTTGTGTACGTTCCGCTTTTTCATCGGCTTTTCGTCTAACCTTGACTTAAAACTGGGAATTTCCCACAGCCATTTTCGGTCAATCTTAGACGAAAATCAGAAAGCCCTAAGCATTTGCTTGCACCGTTGAAAAAAGGTGTCATCCGAAGGCAACGTAGTGACGTCGAGGACCCAGGCTTGATCCGTTGTTACGAAGTAACAACTAGGATCTTTCAATATTCAGCCCCAACATTACCGTGAGCGTAAGCCTGTAGAGAGGTTTTAAGAATTAAAATTTATAAAGATCCTTAGTTCATGCTTCGCACGAACTGGATCGAAGCTAGGCCCCCGACGTCATTATATTCCTGGGGGTGACAAGGGTGGGGTGCAGGCAACGGAGGGGGGTGATTTAAGAGTGAATGCAACCTTGCAGATAGGTTTTGAAAATTAAAATTGATACAGATCCTTGATCCGTTGTTACGAAGTAACAACTAGGATCGTTCTAAATCAATAAAGTTCTCTAATACCTCAAGAGCCGTAAGCACACCTCAATGTTTTTTTCCAGTTACCTTCACCATACCAGAAGCAGCGAGCTGATTTTTTGCCATTTGTTCCATAGTAACAGCGTGCGTAGCAACCCCAGTATGCGACAGGCTTTGATATTTTCACGATCTTCATTGGGCAACTTGGAGTGACCAGTGAGCCATGGGTTTGGAGGTGCTCATTTATTTTCTTGTAATCGTAATCGCAATTAGCAAAAGCCTGTGAAGCCAAGAAAAGAGCGCTAGAAGCTGTTATTGCTAAAAGTGTTTTCTGCATGATGCATCCCCTAAAATAAACAAAACTGTCTATACTATACTATACTAGTAGTCTTTTTAAAAGACACGCTAAGAATCCTAAACAGGTAACCTAAACGTTCAGCAGCTCACGCATTTTTGCTGTGATCATGTCGATAGCAATTCGGTTTTCGCCACCTATGGGGACAATCACATCGGCATAGCGTTTGCCAGGTTCGATAAATTGAAGGTACATGGGGCGAACGGTGTTTTGGTATTGCGTCAGGATAGATTCCAAAGGTCTGCCGCGGTTAGCGATGTCTCGTTGCAATCGGCGAATGAGGCAAATATCCAAGGCCGTATCCATAAAAATTCGGATGTCCATTTGTTCGCGAACTTGGGAGTCGGAGAACAATAAGATTCCTTCCAGCACAATAATTCGTTGGTTTCCAGCGATGTGTTGAGTTTCTTCTGCTCGAGTGTGTTGTGTGTAGTCGTAGGTGGGGATATCGACGCTTTGGCCTGCCTGTAGCTTTTTGAGGTGCTCTACCAGCAGATCATGTTCAAAAGCGTTTGGATGATCATAGTTTGCTTTTGCGCGTTCCTCGAGGGGCAGGTCGCTTTGGTCTTTATAATAGGAGTCTTCGGAGATGATCACTACCTTTTCTGAGCAAAGCTCAGAGACGATAGTTCTAGCTAGCAGGCTTTTTCCTGACGCGGAAGGACCGGCAATACCAATAATGATTGTCTGTGACACAGTAATAGCCTCTTTACATGATAGGGTCTCTTGTCGAGGTAGTGAGAGGCTATTCCGAAGAAGGCCTTTTGGAGGATAGCAACACATAGATAGCGCCGGATCCACCATCTCTCGGGCAAGATTGGACAAATGCTAACACATTTTCTAGCGAAGGCAACCACTGGTTGAGCAGGTTTTTGAGTTTTGGTGGGTTCTTAGTGTCTCGAAGGCCTTTTCCATGGATAAAGAGAACACAACGAAGCCCTTTTTCTTGGGCTAGAAGCAGGCATTCGTGAGCTTTTCTTTGGGCTTCTTCAGGAATAAGGCCATGTAAATCCAGGCGGAGCTCGGGTTTGATTTTACCTGACCTTAGGCGCTGAATTTGTTTTTGGCTAATACCGCCTTGAGTATAATGAAGTCGGCAATCACGGCCTACCCAGTCTGAATCAGAGAGGTTATCCAGCAAGCTATTTGCATTTTGATGATAAGGGGGTGTGTCAGCCCCGACAGCATGGGCTTGTTCAGGGGTTAATTGCTTTGGTGAGTCGTCATAACCTTGGTCACTGATGACCTCAATGGCATCACGAAATAAGCGGCGTTCTTTATCGGAGAGGTGGTCTGGCATGATGATGAGCTCGGGGGCTATTTATGATAGAGTGGGCAAACTTTAGGTATGTACCTTAAGATACATGGCCTAGTCTATCGCAACTGGAGCCAGACATGAACCTGCAGAAAAAAGAGGCCTTAGCCCACCTGACTAGCCTATCTGATTGGTTACGCTGGGTATTTAGTTGTTTGAACCAAGCTGACATTTATTTAGGGCATGGGATTGATTCGTGCTGGGATGAGGCGCTGCAGTTGGTTTTATCAGCGCTTTCTTTGCCATTGGATCCAGATGAGCTTGTGTATCAAGCAACTCTCTTGCCGCATGAACGCGAAAAAATCATTGATTATCTAGATCGGCGAGTGAATAAGCGAGAGCCTTTGGCCTATATCATCAAAAAAGCGTGGTTTATGGGGATGCCTTTTTATGTGGATTCACGCGTACTGATTCCCAGGTCACCTTTTGGAGAATGGATAGAGAGGGCGTTTTCACCGTGGGTGGATGCTGATAAAATCACATCCATCTGTGATATTGGTACTGGTAGCGGTTGTATTGCTATTGCCAGTGCGGCAGTGTTTGATAACGCTAGTGTTGATGCGATCGACATCAGCTCCGATGCTTTGGCTGTGGCAAAACACAATGTGGATGAGTATGGTTTAGCTGATCGTGTTAATCTCATTGAAAGCGATGGTTTGTCAGCTGTTGGTGATCGTGTGTATGATTTAATTATCAGTAATCCACCTTATGTTCCAAATGAAGAGCAAGCGTCTTTGCCAGAAGAATATTGTCATGAGCCAGAAAGTGCTTTGTTTGCAGGGAATAATGGCATGCAAGTGGTGGAGTCTTTACTTCGTGGTGCGACTAAACACTTAAGTGATCATGGCATGTTGTTTGTGGAAGTAGGACAGTATGGTGATAACATCATAGCTTTATTTCCAGAGTTGCCGTTTACCTGGTTGTCTTGTTCGCAAGGTGGAGAAGGTATTTTTATGTTAACAAAAAAAGATTTGCAAAAAGCAGGTTATTAATCGAGGAGAAATATCATGAGCCAAGGGTTTGATGTAGCGATTGTTGGTGCAACAGGAGCAGTAGGGCAAGCATTAATTCAAATATTGGAAGAACGCCAGTTTCCAGTGAGACGTTTGCATCCAGTCACATCGTCACGATCAGCTGGTGAAGACGTGATTTTCCATGGCATGCCTGTGACTTGCATAGACATAGAAGAGTTTAATTTTTCCTGCGTGCAAGTTGCGTTTTTTTCGGCAGGAGAAGAGTGCTCTGAAAAATACGCCAAAAAAGCGGTGGCATCAGGAGCGACGGTAATCGATAACACCTCTGCATTTCGCTACGACGATGCGATTCCCTTAGTTGTTCCAGAGGTAAATGGGGAGTGCTTGGTAAAGATGAAATTGCCGGCTCTCGTTGCTAATCCAAATTGTTCAACCGTGCAAATGTGTGTGGCGCTTGCTCCTATTCATAAAGCGTATGGTGTTAAACGCGTGAATGTATGCACGTATCAAGCTGTTTCTGGTGCAGGCAGGAAGGCGATGGATGAGTTGGCGACGCAAACCTCTCAACTGATGGCTGGGCAAACGGTTGAAACAAATGTGTTTCCTACCACCATGGCGTTTAATGTGATTCCACATATCGATACCATGCAAGATAACGGCTATACGCGCGAAGAAATGAAGATGGTCTGGGAGACAAAGAAAATTCTTGGCGATGAGTCCATTCAAATTAATCCAACAGCAGTAAGAGTGCCTGTCTTTTATGGTCACAGTGAAGCGATTCACCTAGAAACGGAAAAACCTTTTGAGCTAGATGATGTGGTAGAGCATCTGAAAAAAGCAGAAGGTTTGGTGCTTGCATCTGATATCAATGCGTTTGCAACACCCATGATGGCAACTGAGCATGATGACGTGTATGTGGGTCGATTGCGACGAGATATCTCGCATCCCAATGGCCTAAATATGTGGGTGGTTTCCGACAATATTCGTAAAGGTGCGGCTACTAATGCTGTTCAAATAGCGGAGCGGTTACCGCTTGCTCAACCTCCTGAGATTTAACAATAGAAGTTAAAATCCCCATTTTTGGCCAACCTTGTCTTAAAAATGAAAATTTAATGTGCCCCATTTTTGGCTAAAATAAAACAGTCCTAGCCTTTTACTTGCACCGTTGAAAAACGGTATTGAGCTTGCGCTTCTGATCACTCGCGAAAAAGCAGCTATCCCCACGGGTGTCATCCCCGAGAAAAGAAGTGCCATCGGGGACCCAGGCTTGATCCGTTGTTGCGAAGTAACAACTAGGATCTTTCAAAATCCAGCCCTAAAATAGCCCTAGCCACTTGTCATCCTCAGGAACAAAGTGACGTCGAGGACCCATCTTAAGGATTTCGTTTCAGCTTTAGCTGAGACTAGAAATCTTTATAATTCAGCCCCAACATTATTGTGAGTGCAACTCTGCAGACTGATGTGAAAAATATAATTTAAACCCTGCAGATTTCTTTGAAAAATATAACTTAAACCCTGCAGACTGCCTTTAGAAACAAATCAAATACCTTCAAACTTATAAAAACCACTGTAGTAATTACGGTATTTTATTTTTTTGAGATAGGTAGACTTCCTCTTGCGTGATTCACAATAAAGGAGGTCGAACATGCCTAACTTCATTAAAGCTGCTTGTGTTGCAGCTATTTTTATAAGCTCAAGTGCTTTTGCTTTGCGGGCGCACCATCATTTTAATAGTCCTCAAAAATTATTTGAAGCTACTCATAAAAAACCAGAGCATTCGTTTGCTATCAATGTGAATACAGTGCCAAGCAAGCTTTTGTTAAAAATTCCAGGCTTGGGCCCTAAAAAGGCTGATGCCATTATTGAATACAGAAAGCAGCATGGGCCCTTTGCAAGCCTTGATGAGCTAAAGCATGTTTCCGGTATTGGTAAGGCGCGTGTGGAAGCATGGCGTAGTATGCCTAAAACTGGCCCATATTTAACCATATCTGGGCATTGAGCTTTTACTCTATTCCCTCTAGCATGTTAGGGGTGCCTTATAGGCACTCGCTAGCATAGCAAGGAGGGCATATGTGCAAACGTTTCTGTTTATCTCTTTTGGGGATATTATTCTTTTTTTACTCCCAAACAAGCCTGGCTAAGACGAATGCTTATTCGCCTCAGCTAGTGCATGTTAATCATGATTTTACCATTCAAATTCCCAGAGATTGGTCTAGGCGATCTAATACGCCTGCTCAGGGTATGGCTGCGCTGTTTGCTCCGAATATGGATATCACAACCCCGAATGTGAGTATTTTTATTTTAAGAGCTAATGAGTCAGATGCAGATGAGGTGACCCGCGATTTGGTGCATAAAACGCCGGGGGGAGTATTGAATCATGTGTTTAAGAAGTCGTTTGGTGATATAGAGGCAGTGATTAGCGATGTTAGCTCTAAAACCCAAGAGACGACAACGCAATCGCATGTGCTGTGGAGTACGAAAAGAACTAAAGCACATGTGCAGCGATCGTTTCATGTTGTGATTAACGATAAAGAAAACTTGCTTATTATTACATGCACAGCAGTGACAGAAGCACACATCAGAGATTGCCGCTTGATTATAGCCAGCTTTAAGCAGGTATCAGTAAAGCGTTAGGGGCTAGCACGAAAAGAGCCAGTAGAGCTTTGCTCATGCCTTGGTGAGTGCGATGTCCTGTTTTCAGCTTGGGCCAGGCTGCTTGCTCCGCCTTTATTGCTGAGCCAGCTGACTCTTCTTGTGGTAGGGCTCTTTGTTGTATCAGTGCCGTTGTATCCAGCTGCTGTTGCTCCAAGCCCCGTACCTTGAGCCTTTCTAGGTGTATTTCCGCTTGGATGTTTTCTGAGTGAGCGCGTCATGCCACTTAGGGCTTTCTTAGCGGCTTTTCTTTCGGCTCGCTTGGAAGCTTCTTTCTTGATGGGCTTCTTTGTTCTTGGAGGTAGGCCGCCATGCGTTAGTTCACTGCGCTGAGCAGCTACCGAAGGAGGCATTGTATTAACCCTGGTTTGATCGCCAAAAGCATTATTATGAGTTTTACCTTTAGTTGTCTTCGCTGACTCTTTTTTACTTGGGCAGTAAGAGTCCTCTTGTGTTATCGTGGCCTCAGTTAGCATTTTTTTCTTGTTGCATCGTGATGTTAGGTCGGTGGTGGCATTTGGGTCTGCTATTCCTGTATTTGTATCTGTATTGCTTCCCTCAGCTTTTTCAATTACTTTTTCTGGTTCTGTAGCATCCCCTTTTTCTTTGGAAGGTTCAGCACTTTCTAGTGCTTTTATTTTCTCTGTATTAGCGAGCTCTTCTGCTTTTGGTAATAGGGCGTTTGCACCAATACTAAGTATGGGTTTTTGAGCTGTTTTATTTTCTTTGTATTTTTTGACTAAACCTATAATCCCCATGACAATACCGAACACAGCCAAGCTAGCCATGATGGCAGCGCCAATGCCCAAAACAACTGGGTTAGCCATGGTGACTCCAGCGCTAACCAAGCTAAGCCCTGCGGCACAAATTAGTGTCACAATGCCCGAGATAGCTAATTTTTTCTCGCTCATTTGTATTTCTTTTTTTGTCGCAGAGATCTCGTTTCTGATTTTATTTTTTACCGGTCGAAAGAAAGAACCAAGTGAGCGTATCTCGTCATTGCTTAGTTTTTTCTTTTTAAAATTTTCGATTAACACTTTCATCTCTTGAGGAGTAGGCATTGGCTTTGTGTCAGCTTCTGTGGCATCGGCTGAGATAGCATTAGAATTTTTGGGTAATGATTTATTTCTAGACGCTTTGTCTTGTCTTTTTTTGAAGTTATTGATTAAATCGTGAGTCTCGGCTGATTGCTTGGGTCTTGCGAGAGCCATGTCTATAGCGTCTTCCATTTCTCGCTCTGAAAGCATTTTTTCTTCATTTGTTTTTTCGCTGTTGTCTTCTTTAGCTGTAGTGTTTCCCAAAAATCCATGCTTGTACAAAAGTTCAGGACCTAGTAATGCCAGGGCATTCTCTTGGGCAGACATTCCTCTGGTTTGAGTTAATTTTTGTAAATCTTCAAGCGAGCCAAGTTTGTTTCTGCCTTTTCCAGCTTGTGTTGCATGATAAATAATGTCTGTGATGTTTTGTGCGGCAATAGCGCAGGAGACTAGAAGAATTACTAGCGGTATCTGAGTAGCAAATATAATCATGCATGTACCAGCGGCAATGGCTAGCCCGGCGGGAATTAAGGTTTTCAGCCCATTTTCGCCTAACCAGAATTTTTTAATGATGCGGGGATCTTTCTTTTTCTTGGCCATGTGGTAGCTGTGAGCCATATGACCTAGTGATAGCATGATATTTAACCCAGCAAAAGCAACAGTGGTGTGGCCTCCACCAGAAGCCATGGATTTGGCAGCCTTGCCGATTGCCGGAGCGATATTGCTAATTTGAGCGACTGCTACCGTACCCATAAAGGCACAGCCCATTCCAGCGTCGGCGATAGCTCGAGCAGCTTGAGCGGTCCCTAAATTGTTTTTGTGGTCAATGTCTTTTTTCTTTGTTTCTGCTAGCGTGTTAGCTGCTCTTAGAGCAAGCAGGGTTTTGCCTTGTGCTTCAGCATTCCTATCTGCGCTAGTCTGTTTTTTGTCTTCTGGTTCTGGCATCGCTGCTTAACCTTATGATTGTGCTATCCCACCTTTTATTATAGAGTATGTTTGCGGGTTTTTCAGCGACGCAAAAAAACATAAGGCCTTGATTTTAAATGCTTTCCATCTCTCATCTTTCAGTGCAGCGGCACGGACGTTCTCTTTTTTCACCACTATCCCTATCTCTCAAGCCAGGCCAGGGCCTGTGGTTGCAGGGGGCTAATGGAAGTGGCAAATCAAGTTTGCTCTCAGCTTTGGCTGGGCTTTTGCCTGTTTCAGGCGGTAAAATCAGTTGGTCTGATCAACCCATAACAGCCATTCACGATGATTATTGCAAGGCTATGCATTATGTCGGGCATGAGTTATTGTTGGATCCACAGCTAACGATTGTAGAAAATATCACCTTAGATTTACGTTGTGATGCTTGTTCTTTTGAAGAGATCAAGCAAGGTATGAAAGAGTGGGAATTGCCCTTGGATTCAGATCGACATGTTGCAGAGCTTTCGGCAGGCCAAAAGCAGCGAGTTGCGTTGTTACGTTTAGAGCTTGCTAAAGCATCTCTATGGCTTTTAGATGAGCCCTTGGTTGCGCTGGATAAATCGTCACAAGCCATTCTTATTGCTAAATGCCAAGCACATTTGCTTGCAGGCGGACTGCTGATTATTAGCAGTCATCAAGCATTGGGTGAGCTAAGTTCTCAGTTATCTGTGTACCGACTTGATGTGGAGGTTCAAGATGACTGATTGGCAGTGTTTTCTTCGCGTCTTTACGCGAGAATGGTGTTTGCTTAAACGTCAGAAAGGCTTGGGTTTTCAGCCGCTGATGGTGTATGTCTTAATCGCTTGTTTGCTACCTTTGGGTTTGCCTGTGTCACCGTTAGTCTTGAGTGCCTCAGGGCCTGCGGTATTGTGGATGGGCTTATTGTTGGCAATGCAGTTGTCTCTGCTCGGTGGTTTTTCAAACGATGAACGAACAGGGACTTTATCCATGTGGCAGATGTCTCCCTTCCCTTTGTCGTGGATTGTGCTGCCGATTATGCTGTGTCGCTGGGCTAGATTTATGTTACCACTTTTATGCGTTTATCCACTGTTGGCGCTTATGTATCATTTTACGGGCCATGCTGTGATAATCAGCGAGCTCGCTGTTTTTCTAGGAAGTTGGATGGTGTTTTGCATTGGGTTCGTGTTGAGCGCTTTACTGGTTCGTTTGCTTCGGCAAGGGTGGCTTTTAAGTTGCTTGATGTTTCCTTTGTGCGTGCCACCTTTAATTTTGGTTTCGGCGATTGGCCGTTTGGCCATGCATAAAGAGATGGTCGCTGGCCCCATGGCTTGGCTGGCGATTTTAGCGATTCTTTGCGTCTGCATTACACCAAGTGTGACGAGCCTAGCTTTGCAGCTGGGAATGGCGTGTGAAGAAGAAAATGCGTTTTGATTTTTCTGTATTTTAAGTAAATAACGAAAGGGGTTCCACATGGACAAACCTGAAAGAGTTCTTCTTGTAGAGGATAGCATAGCCTCGAGCACGGCAGTAAAGATCATATTGAAAAAGCTAGGTCATGAGGTCGATCATGCTAAGACAGGATCGGAAGCTGTTTTGATGGCGTCTAGCAATGATTACGAACTCATTTTGATGGATATTGGTTTGCCTGATATGACTGGTTTCGAGGTGACTGAGAAGATTCGACAATTGGATCACCCCACTAGATCTTGCGTACAGATCATCGCATTAACGTCTCACATTGATATGCAAGAAAAGTGCCTCGATTCGGGGATGCAAGGTTTAATCCCTAAACCTCTATTAGAAAATCAGATGGAGAAAGTACTAAGCGATGATTCAAAATCATTTGAAGGCTACAAATTTCAGCCGAAAGAGGTGCCAAAAGAGACCCCGAAAGAGAATGAAAGAGAATTAATCCATGCGGTTGTGAGAGATTTAAAGTTAAAGAGGCATGAGCTGATATCCAACCATGAGGCGAGGGATTCTCACGCTCTTAGGAGAGCATTGCACCACATTAAGGGAGGGGCTTGCTATATAAAAAGACCCGCCTTACTGAATTCACTAAACGACTTGCATAATGCGGTAAAAGACGACTTTCAAAATAAGGAAAGGCTTGATTTAATGCTGTCTAGGTTGTTGAATGTAATCGACTCGTTTTGCTATGAAAATAAAAAAGTAGATGAAGATATTAAGATGCATTGATTGATAACATCAAATACATTCGAGAAAGACAGAGGCTTAGCATGCGCTTTTCCGCTGGAAAGAGGTGAGTTATTCGTTATGTGTGTTAAGTCGTGCTGACGAACAAACATTGCTAAAGGTAGTTTAATTCCTGTTATTCTTCGGATCGACAGTGGCAAGAATCTCTATTCATCAGAAAAAAGGCCTAATGTTTTTACGGAAGAAAGGGAGCCAATCAAGAACTCTCAAGCTACTTCAAAAACCGATGAGAGAGTTTCCGAACATAATAGTGACCCTGACTTCTCTTTTTAGAAACGATCACTAATGACTACGAGTTCTTGTCGCTCCAGAACGACGTTGACCTGACGCGCTACGACGACCTTCGCCATCCGAGCGACGATCACTGGAACTATGCGAACGAGACCCTTGGGCTGAGCCGCTGCGACGACCTTCGCCATCCGAGCGACGATCACTGGAACCATGCGAACGAGCCCCTTGGGCTGAGCCGCTGCGACGACCTTCGCCATCCGAGCGACGATCACTGGAACCATGCGAACGAGACCCTTGGGCTGAGCCGTTGCGACGACCTTCGCCATCCGAGCGACGATCACTGGAAGCATGCGAACGAGACCCTTGGCCTGAACCGCTGCGACGTCGATCGTCACTGCGACCTTCACCATCTGAACGACGATCACTGGAACCATGCGAACGAGGCCCTTGGCCTGAGCCGCTGCGACGTCGATCGTCACTGCGACCTTCACCATCTGAACCATGATCACCGGAATCATGCGAACGAGGCCCTTGACCTGAACCACTGCGGCGACGACTGCCTGAATCAGCGTCACTGCTGGAGCGGCGATTCCTTGACTGAGAACCTCCATGAGAAGACCGCCCTCGTTTTTGACCACCTAATATGATGGGTTCTGCTGCGATTCGAGTATCCACTTCAAAATCGGGCACTACTTCTTGAGTTAAACGACGTTTTAATAATTTTTCAATGTCTCTTAAAAATGGTAACTCATCCACACACACCAACGACACAGCCAAGCCTGCATAATCAGATCGACCTGTACGGCCAATGCGGTGCACATAATCTTCAGGTACATTCGGTAATTCGTAGTTCACCACATAGGGTAAGGCGTCAATATCAATACCTCTTGCAGCAATATCTGTAGCCACTAACACACGCACATCGCCTCGTTTAAATGAAGCCAACGCTTTCGTTCGTGCACCTTGACTCTTGTTCCCATGAATAGCTGCTGCTGTTAAACCATCTTCTATTAATTGTTTTACTAAACGATTTGCACCATGCTTCGTACGTGTGAACACCAGCACCTGTTTCCAATTTTTTGAACCAATCATGTACGACAACAAAGAACGTTTTTTAGCTTTATCAACGGGATGAACCACCTGCGTGACACGATCTGCTGTGGCATTTTGCGCGGCTACTTCCACATTCACAGGGTTATTTAAAAATGTTTTTGCTAACACTTTAATCTCATTTGAAAAGGTTGCTGAGAATAATAGACTCTGTCGCTTCGCAGGCATCGACGCTATTATTTTTCGAATATCTCGAATGAATCCCATGTCTAACATGCGGTCGGCCTCATCCAGCACCAATATTTCCAAAGAAGACAGCTGACATACACCCTGGTTCAATAAATCCAAAAAACGACCCGGCGTGGCAATCACTACATCACAGGATTTTTTCAAGCGACTGATCTGTGGCCCTATTTTGACACCACCCACAACAACACAAGAAGTAATCGACAAATGCTTTCCATAAGTAGCAAGATTTTCAGCTACTTGTGCCGCAAGCTCTCGGGTTGGTGTTAACACTAAGGCACGAATGCCTGGCCCTGAGCCCGAGTGTTCGGCTAAACGATGCAACAATGGCAGAGTGAAAGCCGCTGTTTTTCCTGTACCTGTCTGAGCTGAAGCAATGACGTCTCGCCCTAGAAGAATGGGAGGAATAGCCTTCGCTTGAACGGGTCTAGGTTTCGTATATCCTGATTCTTCAATAGCTTGCAACAAAAGCTTGTTCAGCCCCAATGATGAAAATGACATGGTTAGCCCCCTAACTGGCCGCACTAGCACTATGTAATGCGAGTAATGCGATATTTTTGAACAAACGGGGGATCCTAACACAAGATAGGTCAAAATACTATCAGCGGCCTGAACTCGGGTTTAAAGACCCGAGTTCGGGGTTTTCATCATGCTAAAACAAGCAGTTAGTCGACTAACAAGGCAACTTAGCTATCACACTCAAGTCGTATTAACTTTGTTTGCCGGGATGACAGCGTTTTCAGCTGCGTATCAAGGAGTATTGCTTTCTTTCAAAATT
Source organism: Gammaproteobacteria bacterium (assembly GCA_024279495.1). Taxonomy (GTDB): domain Bacteria; phylum Pseudomonadota; class Gammaproteobacteria; order JAJRRL01; family JAJRRL01; genus JAJRRL01. The sequence goes on from JAJRRL010000040.1 coordinate 73,477, forward strand.
AAATTAGAGCTTGTGTTACACAATTCAATCGTAAGAAAGTAAGGCCGGCATAGGATGATCCTCTTCACTGATTTTGTCACCCATGAACTCTTGCCTTTTTTGATAGCTTGACTCTAAGCAAGGCTTGAAAGGATGCAAAGCAAGTTTAAGGAAAAATGCATTTTTCCAAGTGTTTGTGTCAAAGTTACCACAATCATTAGCATTCTCTGTGTCTTTACTTATGCGAGAAGCACCTACCGTGCAAAATAGAGCTAAACACAATAAAGGTATCGCAACACCTAGAGCAACTCCTAATGAGGCACTTGCAAAAGCGATGGATGCTGCAGAAACCGCCGAAGAAGCGAAGCATAATGTGGCAAGAACGGCATACCCAATCTTTGGCGCTTTTTCATGAATGTTCATGAAATCGGAATACATATTTCTTCCGTATGTATGCATAATATTTGCATACGCAGATTGGCAATCGTCACCAGTCATTTGTTCAAAATGTGTTTTTTCTTTCGTGCTTAAGTTATCGTAAAGCCGACCGTTGCCATCGCCAAACGTACTGTTGTCAATATCTGATTTTACATCAGCAACGGTTCGATCATTCTGAAGCCAATACAGAAGATATCCAGCAATCACAGCAGCATCTTGATATTCTTTCTGTTGCTCCTCTAAACTTTTAGTTGTCCCAGAAGGAGAGGTGAGCTGATTCCATTCTTTCTGGCAATGGCTTTTAAGTGATTCTAACGCGAGCCCAGTGGGTGGGAAGAGGCCTTTTGGTATTAGTAACTCAGTAAGCTTTGCATCAGAGAGATTCTTTGAGCTATTTTCATCCGTCAGTGATTTAAAGTAAGGGCCAATAAGGGAAAGAGCTCGCAGTTTAGACTGATATTCCTTTTCAGCTCCTTCAAGTTTTCTAATTAAGCGGTTTAAAAACATAGAATTACCTATTTTTGGTGCATTGATATTTAAATTATACCACGTAAAAAGATCTGTTGTCAATAAAAACAAAGGATTGGGTTGCTGGAAGTTCGCTAGAGATGCATTAAATGTTTTGCTATCAGGAGCTGCTGAGTGACAAGTTTGAGGGGATTGCTTTTTTTCATGTAAAAGCCCTGTATAATGCATGCCTTTTGTCTTATCGCTTAAGGAAGTACCACTATGTGGTCATGGATACATCGTTTAGGCGCCCCAAAACGTAGCTTTTTCCTTTGCCGGCGCTATCGCCCTTGGTTTGGGTGCTTAAGTTTTGCTCTTTTTGCCTTCGGTCTCTACGAAGCCCTTTGGGTTGCCCCGCCTGATTATCAGCAAGGTGAAGTGTATCGGGTCCTTTTCATTCATGTGCCTTGCGCCGTGTTATCGTTGGCTTGTTATATGGTCATGACTTTATCCGAGGTGTTTGCGTATATTTGGAGTTTAACCATAGCGGGTATCATCGCAAGAGTATTGGCGCCTTTAGGCTTATTGTTCACAGGCCTCACGCTTATCACAGGCAGTTTGTGGGGTAGGCCAACGTGGGGAACCTATTGGATTTGGGATGCGCGTTTAACGTCTGAGCTCATTTTAGGGTTTATTTATTTAGGGGTGATTGGCTTACGATCAGCCTTACCTAAAACCACACAAGCGCAACGCATCATGGCTGTGTTGACTTGCATAGGAGCGGTGAATATTCCAATCATCCATTATTCTGTGCAGTGGTGGCATACCTTGCATCAAGGTGCCACGTTGCTTCGTTGGGGAACTCCCCAAATGGATGTATCGATGCTCCCAGCTTTGTTGTTATGTTTGGGAGCTTTTATTACGTTCGCCATTTGGTGGGCGATGTCTGAGTGTGAGAGGGAACTGCTACTTTTGAAGCGTGATACGCAATGGGTAAAGGAATGGCTAGAGAGGAGAGTATGATGGTAGGGCAATGGCAAGGCATAGAACATTTCTGGCACATGGGTGGTTATGCACCGACAGTGTTTGGATGTTACGGTGTGGTTTTGGGTTGTGTGGCTTATACAGCTTGGCGAACACGTAAGCGTTATCAGAAAGTGCTTGCGCAGCTGCAGGTTCGATCGGAGACCGGGGCATGTCAGTAAGTAGACAGCGGCGAATTAGAGTGATTGTCATTGTGTTTGTGGCGGCGATTGCTATCACAGCTTTGGCGCTTACCGCGTTACGGCATAACATTAATGTGTATTACACACCTCATGAGTTAGTGAAAGCAGATCCATCAACAACGCAGTTAACACGCTTGGGTGGTTGGGTGATGCCTGGCACAGTAAAACACATGTCAAAAAGCACGGAAGTCTTTTTTCGTGTGACCGATCATTTGGCGTCGGTAGAAGTGCAATATAGCGGTTTACTGCCATCCTTGTTTCGAGAAAACCAAGGTATTGTGGTGGTGGGGTATTGGATGAAGTCAAAAGGGTTTAGGGCAACTCAAGTGTTGGCCAAGCATGATGCTAATTACCATCCGCCAGGTATCTCAACGCTACCTGCTTCAGAAAAGGAAAATTTAAATGCTCGGTGAGTGGGGTTTCTTCGCATTACTTCTGGCTTCGGTTTTAGCTTTATTTCAAGCCATATCACCTTGGATTGCTTGGCGTAAACGAAAGCCTGCCTTGTATGGATTAACTCTGCGATTGTCAGTGGCTCATTGTGTCATGTTGCTTTTGTCGATGGGGTGTTTGGCTTTAGCGTTTATTCAAAATGATTGGAGTTTGCGTTACGTAGCAGTGAACTCGAATGCGCTGATGCCATTGGTGTATCGCCTGTGTGCTATTTGGGGTGCTCATGAAGGATCGATGTTATTGTGGGTGGTTATTTTAAGTGTCTGGATGGCCGCGATTAGTGTGTTCTCAAAACGGATGCCGCTAGCTATGCGTGCGCAATCGCAGGGTGTGTTGGCTTTGATAGCCTTGGGTTTTTATGCCTTTATCATCATGACATCAAATCCTTTTGAACGACTGCTGCCAAACATTCCCTTGCATGGCGTTGGTTTAAACCCACTCTTGCAAGATCTCGGTTTGGTCAGTCATCCACCGATGCTCTATATGGGTTATGTCGGCTTTTCTGTTGCTTTTGCTATGGCCGTGGTTGCTTTACTCAACGGGCGTTTGGATTCTAGCTGGGCTAAGTGGGCTAGACCTTGGACTTTAAGCGCATGGGGTTTTTTAAGTTTTGGTATTGTTTTAGGTAGTTGGTGGGCTTACCGCGAATTAGGTTGGGGCGGCTGGTGGTTTTGGGATCCCGTGGAAAACGCTTCGTTTTTGCCTTGGTTGACGGGAACCGCTTTGATTCATTCCTTGATTGTTACCCCAAAACGTCACGTGAGCCAGGCGTGGACAGCGCTATTGGCTTTGTGCAGTTTTTCTTTGAGTATTTTAGGCACTTTTTTGGTTCGATCGGGTGTCTTGATTTCAGTACACGCCTTTGCTTCTGATCCTAAGCGGGGTTTGGCGATGTTGATTTTCCTTGGTATCGTGGTGAGTGCTTCTTTGTTTTTGTATGCTTGGCGATCGCATCGTTTGATGGTTAACGATACCTTGGCTGTTAAGTCGCGTGAAATGCTCTTGATGGCAAATAACGTGGTTTTATTTACTGCCATGCTGACTGTCTTGTTAGGTACTTTATACCCACTGATTATTGATGCTTTGGGGTGGTCAAAAATATCAGTTGGCGCTCCTTATTTTAATACCATGACCTTACCCATGTTTTTACCAATGCTGTTACTAATGGGTTTTGCACCGTTTTTTCGATGGCGGGGTTTGCAGGTGGCGATCTCTCGATGGCAATTTGCAAGTATTTTCCTATTAGCGATTATCTCTGTTGGCATAGGCATTTTTCTAAGCGGTCGGCATTGGTCTGTGTTATCTGTTTTTGGCATGATCGCAGCTGTTTGGTTACTCATGACAACGCTTCTTTCCATGCGCTTAAAGCGAATGCACGGAGCAGCACCTTTGGTTCATCGTCTTCCCATGTTGTTAGCACATGTGGGTGTGGCTGTGTTGGCTTTAGGGGTGATTGTAGCGGCAACACAAAGCAGGCAAAGCCTGTTGTCCATGCGTTTGGGAGATCAAGCTACCTTAGGGTCTTACACGATTACCTTGCTTCGCTTACATCAAGAGAAGGGTGCCAATTACCATGCGACGGTGGCTGACATTGGGTTATCTCAAGGTGGTAAGCCATTATCGATTCTGCATCCAGCTCAGCGTTATTTCCCTGCAGCTGGAACAAGCGTTGCCAAAACAGCTATGGCAGTGAATCTTTGGCGTGATGTGTATGTTGCCTTAGGTTCCAAGCAACCAGATGGCCGCTGGGCTGTTCGTTTTTATGTGAAACCTTTGGTGCGATGGATTTGGTTGGGTGGTTTGTTCATGGTATTGGCTGCTGTGTTCGGTGTATGGCGACAGAGGAGACGTTAAAATGATGTCTAGAGTTCAACGAGTTTTGTTAACGATGCTAACGCTTGGTGTGTTTTTTACCGTTCTTTGGGTGAGCTTGTCGCACGACCCTCGGCATTTTGAGTCACCACTCATTAATAAAGCTGCGCCACATTTTAAAGCACCATCAGCTATGGATAAGTCTAAGCAACTGACAGATTCTATTTGGAAGGGGCATGTGACAGTGTTAAATGTTTTTGCTTCTTGGTGTGAGACTTGTGCTGTGGAGCATCTGTTTTGGATGGATCACCCCATGCCGAAAGGTGTTCAGCTCGTTGCTTTGGATTACATGGATACGCCAGCTCACGTGCAAGGTTTTTTAAAAGACAGAGGCAATCCTTTTTCAGACGTAATTAGTGATTCCAAAGGAACATTGGGAATTGATCTTGGCGTGTATGGTGTTCCTGAAACATATCTTATCGATGCCAAAGGCATGATACGTTTCAAACGAGTAGGAGCCATGACCATGGATCATTGGAAGCAGGAATGGTTACCTCGAATTAACACTCTAAGAGGAGTGTCATGAAGGTCTTGTTATGCGTTTTTTTACTGTTGGGAATATCGGCACCTGTATGGGCTGCTGAACGTTATCCTTTTCAAGATCAGCAGCAAGCCGTTCAATTTGATGAGTTAACGCATCGCTTTCGGTGTATGGTGTGTCAGAACGAAGATTTAGCAGCCTCAGAGGCGACCTTGGCCACGCAATTGAAAGATCAGTTATATGGCATGGTAAAAGCTGGAAAGTCCTCAGAAGCTATTCAAACGTATATGGTCAGACGCTACGGTGATTTCATTATGTTAGAGCCACCTTTAGCGACACGAACGCTGTTGTTGTGGTTACTGCCGATTCTTTTTTTATTGCTAGGTTTTTTGATCTTATGGCGATTCTCAAAACGATCGAAGGAGAACCACGATGCGTGAGTTGTATTGGGTGTTGGGTGTGTGCGTCATGTTGGCGATTATTTGGTTTTGCTTGTGTTTGCCGCTCACAAAGCCACATGTGTCTTTAGGTAAAAAACGTTCTTTAGTGTATGTGTTGATTATTGCTGTGCTGGCGGGTTTGCTTTATGGCTATTTTGGCTCCATGCCGTCTTTGCGAGCCTATTGGAAACAGCTTTCGGAGCAACGTCAAGCAGAGCAAGCTTTAGAGCACATGCCATCTAAAAAGGCAGTTGTCGATCGTCTAGAGGCCTTATTAAAAAAAGAACCCAAGAGAGCTAAAGGCTGGGCTTTACTCGGAAGAATTAAAATGAGTCAAGGCAAAACGAAGGAAGCGGTGAGCGCGTATCAGAAGGCCTGGAAGATCTCTCCGTCAACCTCTTATGCGATTGGTTTAGGTGAAGCCTTACTGTTGGCCAATCAACCCTTACCAAAAGGTTTGTTGACTCACTGTCATCATGCCTTAGGAGCTAGTTCAGATATTGCAGAGAAGTCAGCACTTTTAAATTTGTTGGCGATTCATGCTTATCGAGAGAAGCAATATAAAGAAGCGATTTCCCTTTGGGAGAAGGCTTTGCCGCTTTATCCTGTTGGTAGTAACGATGAGCAGCAGTTGCTGCGTATGATTCACAAAGCGCAGGAGAAAGTATGATTAAATGCCAAGGAGTGAGCCTCCAGTTGGGCGGTAAGTCGCTCTTAGACAATGCTTCATTTACGATTCAAGTAGGTGAAAAAGTAGCGATCATTGGTCGTAATGGCGCAGGAAAATCATCGCTATTGGGTTTGATAGAAGGAAAGATTGAGCCAGATTCAGGGCAGTTTGATACACAAGGCGCTAGAATCGCTAGTTTACCGCAATCTGTTCCAGCTGACTGCAAGGGCTTGGTCGGTGATGTGGTGATGTCAGTGTTGAGTGAGGACGAACGCTGGGAAAGGCAACATGAGTTAGAACCTTTATTGTTAGGTTTGGGTGTTTCAGAAGAAAAACGTGTGGAAGAGTTGTCGGGTGGGCAAGTTCGGCGAGTACTTTTGGCGAAAGCCTTGATTCAAAAGCCTGATGTGCTATTGCTCGATGAGCCGACTAATCATTTGGATATGGAAGCGATTCAGTGGTTAGAGCGTTTTTTGATTGATTCAAGAATAACACTTTTATTGGTTACTCACGATCGATCGTTGTTGCAAGCAGTGGCTACCGCTATTTTAACCGTAGATGTGTATGGTACAACGCTTTGGCGAGGTGACTACCAGGGCTACTTGGCGCATCAAAAAAATCAAGAAGCATCGCGCGAAAAAGAAGAAAGTGAATTCGATAAACGTTTAGCTGAAGAAGAAGTGTGGATTCGTAAGGGCATACAAGCAAGGCGAACACGAAATGAAGGTCGGGTTCGTGCGCTAAAGGCGATGAGAGAAGAGCATTCGGCCCGCAAGCAAAAAGTAGGGAAGGTGAACTTGTCTTCTCAAGAGCTTCGCTCCTCAGGGAAATTAGTGTTAGAGGTTGAGGGTTTGACTCACGCCTTCGATGATCAAGTGATTGTTAAGGATTTCTCTTGCCTTGTGTCTCGTGCTAGTAAAATTGGGATTGTTGGTCCTAACGGCGCAGGGAAAACCACCTTGCTTCGTTGTATGTTAGGAGAGTTGACCCCTGATGCAGGGGAAGTAAGCTTGGGAACACAATTGTCTGTTGCTTATTTTGATCAGTATCGCAGGATTTTAAACGATACCGACACGATTCTTGAAGCAGTCGCCGGTGGATGTGATTTTATAGAGATAGCGGGTGAAAAAAAGCATATTTACTCTTATCTACAAGATTTTTTGTTTACCCCAGATAAAGCCAGGGCTCGTATCAGTACGTTGTCGGGCGGGGAAAGAAATCGGGTTATGTTGGCAAAGTATTTGGCTCAATCAGCCAATGTGCTTGTGCTTGATGAGCCAACCAACGATTTAGACATTGAAACCTTGGAGCTTTTGGAGGATTACTTGTGTCAATACCAAGGCACAGTCTTTTTAATCAGTCATGATCGTTCGTTTTTAAATAACGTGGTGACACAGACGTGGTTATTTAAAGGTAATGGTTTGATAGAGCAGCATGTCGGAGGTTTAGATTCGTATGTTGATCTGCAAGCTATGTCCCAAAAAGAGTTGCAAAAGTCAAAAGATCGGAACACGAAGGGACCCTCTGTGTCGGCTCTGAGTTATGATGAACGAAAAGAATATAATCGCTTACCTAGTCGCATTGCCTCTAAAGAAAAAAAGATTGCAGAACTGCACAAGATCATGGCTGATTCGAGCTTCTATCAGGGCTCCCCAAAGGAGATTGAATCCAGTCAACAAAAGTGTGCTGATTTGGAGCGGGAATGTGAGGTTCTTTATGCTCGTTGGGAAGAGCTGGAGCTTAAGCAAAACTAAAGGAAAGTGCTGTTTTTTTTAAGCTAACCTTAATTTTCACGGGCTATAGTAAAAGTATGTAAGGTAATGAAGTGATTGGTTGATGTTGGTAATATAGGTTGGTAACAGCAGCAAGTTCGAGAAAAGCAGGTCTCCCACCTGCTTTTTTTTATGTCTGGAAATCTTTAAGCTTTAAGCACAACAAAGCAAAGGTTTAGTCCCTATTTTCCATAAGAAAAACTAAAGGAAAGTATCGTTTTTTTTAAGAAATCCTTAACTTCCACTGACTATAGTAAAAGTATGTAAGGTAATGAAGTGATTGGTTGATGTTGGTAATATAGGTTGGTAACAGCAGCAAGTTCGAGAAAAGCAGGTCTCCCACCTGCTTTTTTTATGGTTTTTTTCAATTAAGTGGGTCAATTTAAGATAACCCTAATAAAAATCCTTATTTTTTTAAGCTTGAGTTAACATAGCTCCGTTATCCTAAAACCATTGAAGTAATTAAGTAACTGGTTGGTGTTGGTGATTTAGGTTGGTGACACACGACGAGTCGGGAAGCAGGTGTTCTTACATCTGCTTTTTTTTGTGCTTTTTAATATTATATTAATGTGGCTTCTGTATAATTAGTAGAATAGCTCACATTTAGAGGCGGCAATGAGTAAACATGAAAGAAAAAATCTTCAGCCTTCAGATTTGTCAGGAGAGCATTTTGAGTCATTTGAAAACGGACTTAAGAAAAATAAATGCGCGAATGTATGGCGTTTTTTGGGTATTTTCTCTGCAGGTGGAGTCGTTGGTGCAGGGGTCGGAGCAGGAGTTGGAACGGGTCTTTATTTTGTGACGTCAGCATCAACAGCTGCTGCAGCTACGTCTTCTACTGCTCTGTCAGTTGCAGGTCTATCACCGCTTGTGTCATCGCTATTGATTGGCGCAGCGATTGGTTTGGTGGCAGGCTTGGCACTTACTTTTTTAATAACTGTTTTGGTAAAGCGATCGCAAGAAGCGAAGCATGCTAAACGGATCAAGAGCTTTAAGAGTCGTTTTAAATCTCCCACAGCAGTAGAGCATAGGCAGGCAGAAGAGAATGCTCAGAACGAAGCCGCTGAGAGAGAAGTTGTCAATATAATTGAGTTAAAGCAGGATGGATCGGGCGCTGCTACAGGCAATTCATCTTCAAGAAAAAGTGCTGGCGGAAATGGTCGAGGATTTGCTTTAAGAGGCCCTATCAGTCTCGGCTTTACTGACGAAGAGATAAGGGTTTATGGTTTGTGATATTTTTTAACGACTTACGTAGTCTTTAAGCGCATCCAATAAAGTCTTCTCGCTCGAAGACGCATTGACATAGCATTCTTCTATGGCTTCCAAGCAATCAGCAGCTGTGAAACGTGGCTTACCTTTGGCGTCGTTGCTATGGCTACCTTGCCAGACTTGCTCTATGTATTCATCGAAAATCGCTTGGTGAGTGTTTTCCAATGTTATGCCTGCTTTACCCAGTAGTCGAACAGCTAAGCTGTAATACAGTGGGTTGCCCATGCTATCTAATAAGGTTTCTTTTTTGTTCCAGTTGGCTTCTGTGAATCGTTGATTGAGACGATTGTCTTCAGAAGACGGAAAGCCAGCCTGATACAGAGAGGCTTGCGCTTCACAATGCATGATTTCAGGGTAGGGTTCTTGGCAAGTCAGTAACCTTGCGTCTTGTAATATATCTAAATGCTGATTGAGCCATTCTATATTGGCGAGGCTTTGATCTCGTATGGCTTGAGGCAGGCGAGCCATGTATCGTTCTTCAGGTGGAAGGGTGATAGGCGCTTCGGCCATTTTTTTGCGCACAATGAGCTGATAAGGAATTAATGCCTTAGGCTTGATAACATCCGATAAGTCAGCCTGATCGAGTCTCAACCACAAGGCTTGATTGCGATAGAGTTGATGTTGCCCCAAGTAAAGCATGGGAGCCAAATAGTTTTGTGCATGCCCAAACACAGGGTTTAGGAAAAGCGCAGATCGGTAGTGATGTTGCCCTTGCGAGACAAGAGTTGGTAGTGCATCAAAACGTTTGCTATCGGTGTTTTTATCGAAATAGCCTAAAGCGTATTCCCACATGCGAGTGTCTTCGGCCAGTTTTTTGGCTAAAGCAAGTGTTGCTTCTACATCAACCATAGCATCATGCGCTTGACCGCTAGCTAAGTTATTTGCTTTGTTTAAGTCTTCTAACTTCAAAGAGACACGATCATTGCGAGTGGGCCATTCTAATAGGTCAGGCTTAAAGGCATGATAGAGCATGGTGAGAGGATAGATATCGGCACGTGAGCAGCCCTTAGCGTATTGATGAGTGTAAGGAGGAAGCAAGTTTCGATAAAAGGAAAAGCGCAGGAACTCATCGTCGAAACCTAAGGTGTTATAACCAAGCGAGCAGGTGTTGGGAGCGTTCAAGAGCTTGTGAATGGTTTTAATGACGTCGTATTCTAAATCACCTTGTTGCATGTCGTTCATAGAGAGCGCTGTGGTCAGCATGGCTCTTGGGTGAGGGATCGTGTCTGGATTAAGCTTGATGCGATACTCATAACGCTCGATTTCTTTTAAATCACGCGTGGTTCGAATGGCTGCAAATTGAAGTACCTGATCGAAGCAAGGGTTTAGTCCGGTGGTTTCGATGTCGTAAAATAAAAAGCTATCCGTGCTCATGAGAGTCCTTTAGGGGTATTGAATGAGGAGCGTGGTTTCTTCTAGGCTGGGTATTTGAGAGAGCACATCATCATACTCTTTTAATAGGTCTATGGTGTTTTTTATCCGCAAACTGCTTGGAAAAATGAGTTCAATGCGGCAGCTTCCATCTTCGTAGTGAAGATAGAAATCAATTAAACGAGCAAGATGCGTCAGCTTGTTTTGGTGAGCTTTGAGATGATCGATGATTTGTTCGCGGGTTGGTAAATTCATGATGGTTTCAGGAGAAATATGGTCATCGTCTTCCGCGTCGATATGAATGGTGATATCGACCACATGATCAATTGCATGGTAGAGCGCATGCATGACCCGATCGCCAATGAGGTGACCTTCTGAGACAGTTAGTGTGTTTTTCACTTGTAGGTGAGCATCGAGTAAAATGTCTCCGCTATGCAGCCGTGTTCGTAGGTGATGAATACCAAGGACGCCGGGCGTGTTCTCAATGATGTCTGTGATGATTGCTTGTGTCTCTGGATCAGCAGCGGTATCGATGAGCTCTCTCACGCAGCGCATGATCATGCTGGCACCCATTTTAAAGATCATGGCGGCAACTAAAAAAGAAGCAATGAGATCAATATAATGCAGGCCTGCGTATTGCATAGCAGCGCCAACGAGAACAATGAGGGAGACATAGACATCGCTACGGTTGTGCCAAGCATTTGACTCGAGTAACGATGAGCGAATGCGTTTGCTGTGATACATCAGGTAGCGAAATAAGCCTTCATTAGCAACGACAGAGAAAGCAGCCACCACTAAAACCCAAAGAGAAGGCAAGGTATGCGACTGATGGTGTATTTTGCTAAGAGAGTCTGCAGCTAAGCCTACAGCGATGACAATGATTAGAATGGCAATGACAATGGTGCCGATGGTTTCGATTCGGCGATGACCGTAGGGGTGGTCGTGATCAGGGTGTTCTTGGCCCATTTTGGCTGTGAGCATGACCAAGCCGTCGGTGAGTAAATCGGAGAGAGAATGAATGCCATCAGCGATTAAGGCTTGTGAAAAACCAATGTGGCCAATAATTACCTTGAAGGCTGCGAGTAAAAAATTAACCAGCGCGCTAACTAGGCTGACTTTTTTAATGGTGCGTAAGGTGTTTGACATGCGAGTATCCAGCCGTTTTGCTTCAGGGCCTAGGGTGTTTCTTAGTATATCCATTTATGGCTTGATGCGATAGAGGGGGCAGAAGGCTTTATTGGGTAGAGGTTTGTTCAAGTGCTTGAAGATCGCAGCCTAGGCTGTTTGGCTCGCTTCTAAGGGGGCTTTCTATGTGAGAGACGCGAGGGTTTGGTTTTTTACTACGGAGCTTGATGACGCCCAAAATGAGCAGAGCAAGACTTAATCCAGCAATGATGCCTGCACCGATTAAGGCGCCTGAATTTAAAGTGCCAAGAGCAGCCATGAAGCTTACGGCAGGCGTTTGCGCTGCCAATAAAGAGGTGCCGCCCAAAGAGAGCAGTAAGCCAAGGCCGCCAGTACTTAAAGAGATCCAGCCTTGTGTGTGCTTGTTGCTGTGTGTTGCGCTGATTGTTTGTGTGAGCTCAGAGATAGTTTGCGAGCCGCTATTTTCTTCGGTGGATGCGGGTATGCTTTGAAAAACATTCTGAGAATCTAAAAAAGCGTCTTGCATGGATTTTTCAGCGGCCAAGGCTCTTTTCTGTGCTTCATCTCTTGCTAAAATGGCTGCTTCTAAGACGCTGCTATACTTGGATCGTGCTTGCTTGAAAGCTTTTTCAGAGGCTTTTAGAGTGCTTGAGGCTTCGTTGGATTTTCTGACAGCCGCTTGTCGTTTAACCGTTTCAGTGTCAGCTTTATCAGTTAGTTCTTGAATAGATTGCTCCGATTCATCAAGCGTTTTTTCTTGTTTTGAAATAGTGCTTGCTGCTCGTTTAGAGTGTGCTCTTAAAACGCCAATTTCCGATTTTTTGCTCTCTAATGATTTTATTAGAGACTCGTTCTCTTGCCTTGCTACTGCTAATTGTTGCTTAGCTTGTAACGCCTCTCTTTGGAAAGTATTTCGTTCATTGCTAACGTCTGAAAGTGCAGTTCTAGTCGTATCAAGCCTTCTTTGAGCTACAGAAGCAGTGGCTATGATAAGTTTCTTGACAGGTGTTGGAAGGTGATGGCGTCGTCGCCTTCTTGGTTTTTTAGGTGTGTCATCGTTTTGCTTCGGCATGTTGATAACCCCCTAAGATGGCGCAGAAGCAATAACATTTTGCTCTTGCTCTTGCTCTTGCTCTTGCTGTTGTTGTTGCTGCTGCTGCTGTGTTGTTGGTGGAGTTGTGAGTTCGGATGTTTCTACCAAAATACTTGTTGTACTTAAGCTAGGAATGTCAGAGGATTTTGCCTTGCGTTTTATAGCGCCTAAGACAATTAAAGCAAGCAAGCCACCAGCTAATAAGCAGGAAATTAGAGGGATCGCCGCAGATTGACTCATCATGGTAGAAAACCCAGCGGCAAAAGAAAGAGAGCTGGCTTGTGACGCGATCACACATAAGACGGTCGTTGTTAAAGCTAAGCCACTCACGCCAGCGCCCAAGAAAATAGTGCCAGTGTTTTTGGTCTTCTTTAAAGCCTCGGCCTGTTGAGTTTGTGCCGCAGAAATAATAGTTCTGGATTCCTGAATAATGCCAGTCGCTTGGCCGGTGACGTTTTCAATCCTGCTTGTTGCTGTAGACGAGATTTGAGTTACTTGATTGAGAGCCCTTTCTTCGCCGGTCGTTGCTTGTAAGGTAGCTTGGAGTGCAGTAGATTTTTCGGTGCTTAGTGTCTGAATTTTAGAGAGCAATCGAGTATTTTGCTGTTCCTGCTCTACCTTATATCTCCTTTCAGAGCGTAGTTCGGATGTTAGTGAGCTTATTGCAATAGCTTGTTCTTTTGTTGTGAGTACTGCCCTTTGAGTGGCTTCTTTAGCAGACTCCAGGTCAGCTCTTACTTGCGTAAGCGTCTCTTCAAGCTTTTCTGGTTCAGGCTTAGGGGTGGAGGCTTCTGCTAGCTGTGCCTTTAGAGTTGCAATTTCTTTTTCTTGCTTTTCTATTTTTATTACTTGCTCGCCAATTTTTTTCTTTTTTGCAGCGTTCCTTTGTGTGATTTTCTTTTTTGCTGCTTCAGCTTGTGTTGCTCTTCTAGTAGCTTGTTCTAGGAGTTGCGCTCTTTCAGCGTGCTTTGCTTGGTAAGCTGCAATTTTCTGTAAGAGAGCCTTTTCTTCAGGCTGACCCGAGTTTGTCGTGCTGTTAAGGGCTTTAAATAGCTTTTTAATGGTGCCTTGGGTTCGCTTTAAATCATTTTTAACAGTAGTCATTTTCCTATCGGAGTCAGACTGTTCCTTCTCATGCGTTAAAGTGGCTTGTTGCAGCGCTGTTTTTGATTCGCGAGCTTCTGTTTCTGCCTTTTCGCGTTCTTGCTGCATTTTTTGGTAAGTTTTATTTCCCTCTACTAGCGTTTCCTCTGCAGCGGCAGTGGCACCAGCTAAGAGCTCTTCTAGGGCGCTAAATTGCTCTGACATTTTAATGCCAGGCCCTGGAGTTAGTAAGGTCTGAAGAGGGCTTTGAGCTCTTTCCTTGCTTGAGCCACTCATGCTGCTTGAAGGGTTCTGAAGCCATTTTTTTAGCAAGGGAGATTGTGCGGCTAAATTGCTTAGTTCGTTCCCAAAGTGGCGGGCTGATTTTTGTGGTGTACTTGCTGGTTGCCTCTCTTTGGGCCCGCCTTCTTCACGACTCATACTGCACCTTTACGATTGATTAAAATTTAACCATAAGATACATTAAAAAGGGCCACTTAGTCAACCTTACACTAAACCTTAGCTGTGGTTCTAGCTAAGGGGTTGATTTTCCGAGAGCTTCTGGGAGATGCCTGTGGGGTTTTTGTGATGCTATGTGCAGTAATAAGGGTTAATGTAGGCTTTTTCCAAGCCTTGATGGCACCTAAGATCATGAGTGTTAAGCAAATTCCTAAGACCAGCGCGGTGCTGGCCACTGCTGCGGGGTTACTGCTTAGGCTGCCGAATCCTGCGGCAAAGCTTGGGCTATTTGCTATGGAGGAGGCAGCTAGGCAGAAAGCTGTTAATGTGACTGCTATTCCTGCCGATCCAATGGAGAAATAAATTTTCCCGATTAAGCGCTCTCTTTTTTCGAGTAATTGATTTTTTAAATTGATTCTCTGAATCTCTACATTCTCTATATTGAGCTGTGTGAACGTGCCACCTGATTTTTCATGTTTTTTAGGGATCTTTAAAATGAGACCTTTAATTTCGCTGTTAGCGTTGTTTAAAACGTCGAGTAAATGGTCAATGGTTTGTTTCGATCTATTAAACGTTTCTTCAGCTTCCTCTCTTTTTTCTTTTTCTGTTGAAATGTCTAAGGTAATGCCTTTTACTTTTTTATGTAATTCATCGATACATGTTTGTGTTTTACTTAGAAGCTTTCCTGTTCCCTTTTCTTTTTCTGCTTCCCAACTTTCTCGGAGAGCTTTGATTGCTTCATCAAAGGCTTTTTCTTGAGTTGCTTTATTTTCTTGAATACTTGACCGTAGATCAGCCATTTTTTTCTGATGTTCGGTCAAGCTTCTTTGCACGGCTTCTGCGTTTTGAATGGCTAGGTCGCGTTCTCGTTTTAATCGGTCTTGTTCTGCAGTATCTTCTTGCCAGTCTGCAGTCTCTAGACCCAAAGGGGATGGTCCTTCATCGTCAAAAAGTGACCCCTGA
Organism: Gammaproteobacteria bacterium; assembly: GCA_024279495.1. Classification (GTDB taxonomy): domain Bacteria; phylum Pseudomonadota; class Gammaproteobacteria; order JAJRRL01; family JAJRRL01; genus JAJRRL01. Next base: position 88,639 of record JAJRRL010000040.1, read on the forward strand.
GTTGCTGTTGGCTGCTGCAAGCTAGCTACCAGTCCCTCTTCTTCAGTGTCGAGAGTTCTTTCTGATGGCTGCCGAAAGGCAAGTGCCAGCTCATCTTCTTTAGCTTGACGATCCTTTTCTTTCATTGCTTCAATTTCGGCAGTCCTCTCTTTGAGCTTCCCTCTAAGAGCTTTGCAGGTGTTCTTTGCTTCCTCTAAAGCTGCTTCGGCAATTTCAGTTGCTTCTTTTTCAATGTTCAGTGTTCCTTTTAGATCACTAAATTTGTCAGAGAGTTCATTTAGCTTGCCTTCTACTATTTCTGTTTTTTTTTGTTCTTCTGTAATAGTTTTTGTGTGTTTTTCCTTAAGATGAGCAAGAGTCACTTTGAGATCATTCCTTTCAAATTGCAATGAGTCAAGATCTGGCCCAGCAGGAGGGCTTTCTGGTTTTAAGTCGTTGGCATGTCTTACTAGGGATTGTCTGTTGCGAGCGTTTAGCTGAGCTTTTAGGTGCTGGTTTTCAGTTCTAAGGCTTTCAATTTCTTCCCGGGATTCATCAGCTCTAGCGATTGCTTGTTGAGCTTCTGGGCTTAGGCTGTTAATTCCCAGGCCTCCTTGGCCTCTGGCAGGGGTGGCAGTAGGAGAGCTGGAAAATCTTTCTTCTCTTGGATCTTTGCCTCTGCGCATGATTGTATCCTCGTTCAGTGAAAAGACATTGTTTCTTATAGGTTTTTTTGATTTACATCGTCAAGCTGTGAGTTTTCTTGAGAGAGCCTTTTTTGATCATGGCAGGGCCGCACTGTCTTGTTTCTATATATAGTTGTGGTATTATGCGCCCTGAAAAGAATTTGTTGATAAAAGAGGTTGGAGTGGCTAAACGACACGATCCCAGCATTGATTCTTTCGTGAGTAAGCGCTATGAACATGGATTTGTTACCGATATTGAAAGTGAGCAGTTTGCCGCTGGATTATCGGAAGACGTTGTTCGGGCTATATCTGCGAAAAAGAACGAACCTGAGTTTCTGCTTGAGTGGCGGCTTGAGGCTTATCGCCATTGGTTAACGCTTACGCCTCCAGATTGGGCACATTTAAAGATGTCTCCTATCGATTTTCAGGCGATCAGCTATTTTGCTGCACCCAAATCAAACGCTAATGCACCAAAGAGCCTAGACGAAGTGGACCCCAAGCTTCTCGAAACCTATGAGAAACTAGGTGTTCCACTGCATGAGAGAGCACGATTAGCGGGCGTGGCAGTGGACGCAGTGTTCGACAGCGTTTCTGTGGCAACTACCTTTAAAGACAAGCTCGAAGAAGTGGGTGTGATCTTTTGTCCGTTCTCAGAGGCTGCACAAAAACACCCAGAGTTGATTAAACAGTATTTGGGTAAGGTTGTTCCTTATCGAGATAATTTCTTTGCCGCTTTAAATAGCGCCGTGTTTAGTGATGGGTCTTTTGTGTATATTCCAAAAGGCGTACGCTCTCCTTTAGAGCTGTCTACTTATTTTAGAATCAATGCAGCAAACACGGGGCAGTTTGAAAGAACGCTTATTGTGGCAGAAGAGGGAAGCTACGTGAGCTACCTTGAAGGTTGCACGGCTCCCATGCGTGATGAAAACCAATTGCATGCTGCGGTGGTTGAGTTGATTGCTAAAACCGATGCGGAAATTAAATATTCCACCGTGCAAAACTGGTATCCTGGCGATGAAGAAGGTCGAGGCGGGATTTATAATTTTGTGACTAAGCGGGGCTCTTGCGAGGGTGATCGTTCTAAAATTTCTTGGACGCAAATCGAAACGGGCTCTGCTATCACGTGGAAGTACCCCAGTTGCATTCTTCGAGGCGATGATAGCGTTGGAGAGTTTTATTCTGTTGCGCTCACAAACAATCATCAGCAAGCCGATACAGGCACAAAGATGATTCATATTGGGAAGCGTACTAAAAGTGTGATTATCTCCAAGGGTATTTCAGCAGGCCAAGCGCAGAATGCGTATCGAGGATTGGTTCGTATTGCGCCCACAGCAGTAAAGGCGCGAAATTACAGCCAATGCGATTCGCTTCTCATTGGTGATCGTTGTGGGGCGCATACGTTTCCTTACATGGAAGTGTCAGAATCAACGGCGCAAGTCGAGCACGAGGCAACCACCTCAAAAATTGGAGAAGACCAGCTGTTTTATTGTCAGTCGCGAGGCTTGTCGGAAGAAGATGCTGTGTCAATGATTGTGAATGGATTTTGCAAAGAAGTATTTAAAAAATTACCAATGGAGTTTGCTTTGGAAGCGCAAAACTTATTGGCTGTTAGCTTAGAAGGTAGTGTGGGGTAATCATGAGTTCAGATTTATTGCTTGATATCAAAAATGTGTGTGCGAGCGTGGAAGAAAAGCAAGTCTTAAAAGGTTTAAGCTTGCAAATTAAGCCCGGTGAAGTGCATGCGATTATGGGTCCAAATGGCGCGGGCAAAAGTTCTTTATCAAATGTGCTGGCAGGGCGAGACGCTTTTAAAGTGACTGATGGTGAGATTGCATATTGTGGCGAAGATTTATTAGAGTTATCGCCAGAAGAACGTGCGCACAAAGGCATTTTTATGGCTTTTCAGTATCCCGTAGAAATACCGGGTGTAAACAATCTCTATTTTATGCGCTCTGCTTTTAACGCGAAACGAGAAGCCAATGGCGAAGAACCCATGGAAGCGTATCCTTTTATGATGAAGGTGCAACAGCTGTGCGGCGAGCTAGAGATGAACCCTGATTTTTTAAAGCGCGCCTTGAATGATGGTTTTTCAGGTGGTGAGAAAAAGCGAAATGAAATGCTTCAAATGATGCTTTTAGAGCCTAAGCTTGCCATTTTAGATGAAACGGATTCTGGTTTAGATATCGATGCCTTACGAGTTATCTCAAATGCTGTGAATTCACTGCGCAATACAGAGCGTAGTTTTTTAGTGGTTACTCACTACCAGCGCTTGTTAGATTATATTAAGCCTGATTTTGTGCATGTTCTAGCGAATGGTAAAATTGTTAAATCTGGTGATGCTAGCCTAGCTTTAGAGCTTGAAGAAAAAGGTTATGCATGGATCAATGAGGAGGTCTAATGCAAGTAGCGTCCTTTTCTCCTAATTGGCAAGCTTTGCTTGATCAGCCTCTTATCTCCGATGCCTTGGCATCGTGGCAGAAAGCAGCTCGAGCTGAATTGCCGGAGTTGCGTTTTCCATCACGGCGAGATGAAGCCTGGCGTTATGTCCCGCACCGCCGTGTACCTAAGCTGAAGCCTTATGCTGAGCCAAGCCAAGTAAAGCCTCGTTACGATCATCCAAGCTTAGAATGGGATGTGTATCGCCTGCAATGCATCGATGGGGTATTGATCTCATCCGATGTGATTAAAGGTGTTCGAATAACGCCGTTATCTAAGTGTGATGAAGAACAGTCTCGATTTGTCGCGCATGAACTCTCAGAAAAAGACGCTTGGATTCGTTTGAACCAAGCCTGCCTGACGCATGGCTTCCTGATTGAAGTCGATGCTGGCATTAAGGTGGAAAAGCCGTTAGTCATTATTGATCACACGACATCTCAGGTAGCTAAGCAATGTTTGAATGCTCGTTATGTAATAAAACTAGGAGAGGATGCGTCTTTCGACGTTATCATGCATCAAAGTTCTGACTCAGATGTTTTGGTGAATACAGTGTCTGTGATTGACTTAGGTCAAAGGGCTCGCTTCTCATCCTTGCGAATTCAGCAAATGCATTCAGAGGCCTTGTGTTTTCATCAGCAAGAAGTGATTCAAGGAGATTGTTCAGAAGCTCACTTAGGGCAGTTTCTGTTAGGTGCTTCGGTATCTCGTGATGCAGTGCATGTGGTTTTGCAAGGAACAGAAGCGCGCGTTGAATTGTCTGGAACAGCTTTTCCAAGAACAGGCCAGTTTGCCAATATTTATTCGCATTTAACTCATGGTGTTCCACACACAAGTGCCAAACAACAATACCGAAGCATTGTGCATGATAAAGCGCAATCTGTGTTTTATGGGCGAGTTCATGTGCTTCCAAACGCTCAAAAAACAGCATCGTATCAACACAACGCTAATTTATTGCTTGGTCAACGAGCGCAAGCCAATAGCAAGCCTGAGTTAGAAATTTATGCCGATGATGTGATTTGTTCTCATGGCTCTACCACAGGCCAGTTGGCCGATGATCAATTGTTTTATCTGCGTTCTCGAGGCATTCCTGAAAATCAGGCATCTGCTTTGTTGGTCGATGGTTTTGCTGGAGTGACAACCGACCCTTGGAAGGATTCTCCTGCTTATGATTTTCTATCCGACGCTATCGCGTTGCGTGGAAAAGAGGAGTAGTAGGCTATGTCATCATGGAATAATGATTTCCCTATTTTGAAAACATCCATTCATGGAAAACCTTTAGTGTATCTTGATACGGCTGCCAGTGCGCAGAAACCGCAATGCGTTTTAGATGCTATCATGCAATGCTACTCTTCCGAATATGCTAATGTTCATCGTGGTTTGCATACCTTAAGTGAGCGTCTGACAGATGCTTTTGAGTCTGTAAGAGATCAAGTGGTTGATTTTTTAGGGGCTAGTAGTTATCGTGAGATTATCTTTACCTCAGGTGCAACAGAATCGATTAATCTGGTGGCCCAGTGTTTTTCAGCTATCATGCTAAAACCAGGTGATGAGATCATTGTGACTGCTATGGAGCATCATGCAAACTTTGTGCCTTGGCAGGTGGTTTGCAAGCAATACGGTGCAAGCTTAAAAGTAGCACCACTTACCGATAATGGTCATATCGATGTTGATGCTTTAGAAAAGCTATTTTCAAAGAACACACGACTGTTTGCTTTTTCTCATGCCTCGAATGTGCTGGGTACGGTGAACGATGCTCAGGCACTAACGAAATTAGCGCATGCTCATCATGTAGCTGTTCTTATCGATGGTGCTCAGGCTGTGGTGCATCAGCCCGTGAATGTAACAGACATTGATTGCGATTTTTATGTCTTCTCATCCCACAAACTCTACGGCCCAACAGGCGTGGGTGTTTTGTATGGAAAAGAGCATTGGCTAGATAAAATGCCAGCGTATCAATACGGCGGTGAAATGATTGATTATGTTGGGGATGAATCGTCGACATATGCACCGTTGCCTCATAAGTTTGAAGCAGGGACTCCCAATATTGCATCTATTATCGGCTTTGGTGAAGCGCTTCGTTACATGTCTTCATTAGATGCTGATGCTTTGTCTTTGCATGAGACGAATGTGACTAAGCAGTTATACGATGGGCTAAAGGCAATAGATGGCGTAACTATCTATGGTCCACCACCCAAAGAGCGAGTGAGTTTGGTGGCTTTTTCTGTCGATGGGGTGCACGTACATGACATTGGCACCTTACTTGATCGGCGGGGTATTGCAGTTCGGGTAGGCCATCATTGCGCGCAACCATTAATGAGGCATTTGGGTGTAACAGCAACGCTTCGAGCTTCTTTGGGTTTGTATAGTCAGCCTTCTGATGTGCAGTCTTTGTTAGACGCGCTGCCAAAAATAATTGCCATGATCCGAGGTGAGCCATGAGTGTAATAGTAACAGAGAAAGCAAGAAAGCATATCGACCGAATCAAAGAGCAGGCCAATAAGTCTTATTTTCGCTTGCATGTAAAGTCGGCAGGATGTTCGGGCTATCGTTATGATCCTCAGCTTTTGGATCAAAAACTAGAAACAGATCATGAGGTGCTTCTTGATAATGAATGGTCGCTTTTAGTGAGTGATGATGCATTGTCTTTAGTCAAAGGGACAACGATTGATTATGTTTCCAAAGGCTTGGGAAGTCAGTTAGTGTTTCTTAATCCTAATGCAGAAGATGAGTGCGGTTGTGGTGAAAGTTTTAATGTGCCTGGAGATGAATCATGAGCTCTCGTAAACGAGAATCCATTTGCCTTCATCGAGATGTGTTTGCTTTGATGGTTCCATCAGGTGCGCGAGTGATGTTGCATCAAGGAACAGAAGTGGAGGTGACTCAATCTTTAGGTTCTTCTTACACACTTAACGTATTTGGCAACTTGCTCCGAATTGATGGGGTAGATGCAGATGCTTTGGGTAAAGAAGTGATAAGTCCGTTAGATGACATGCCAGATAACGCAACGCTCGACGAAAAAGTGTGGGCTGTATTACACACAGTCTTTGACCCTGAAATCCCCGTAAACATAGTTGATTTAGGTTTAGTGTATCGTGTAGACGTGACGCCAGATGGCGATCAGTATGCTGTTGCAATGGATATGACGCTCACTGCCCCTGCTTGTGGAATGGGGCCGGTTTTAGCTGGCGAGTCTAAAAAACGCATTGAAGCGATACCTGAAGTTAAAGAAGCAATCGTAGAAATTGTTTTTGAGCCGCTTTGGGATCAAAGTATGATGTCGGAAGTAGCCAAACTCCAACTAGGCATGTTTTAGAGGTCGAAATGGGTTCTTTTTCCCTCCTTTTTTGGCGGGCCTGCGCTTCCCATAAATAAAATAGCCCCAACCACTTGTCATCCCCAGGAATGTAATGACGTCGGGGACCTAGGCTTGATCCGTTGTTGCAACGTAACAACTAGTGATCTTTAAAGATTAAGGATTAGATCCTCCGGTCAAGCCGGAGGATCTTCGCGAAGCAAAGCTTCGCTTCGACATTATTGTGAGCTTAAATCCACAGATTGCCCTGGGTGCCGCTTTTCAGCGGTATGACAACGTAAGGGGGAGGTGATTCTGTCTAAGCTGTTTCTTTAAGAGAAAGGGTGGCCATTGCCGTTCTTTGAGCAGTGAGTAACGCTTCTTCATCGGTGATGATTTGTGAAAAAGTTGACTTGAGATTTTTGAGGTGCTTTTTCATTTGAGAAATTTCCTCAGGCTGTTGTTGGCGATAGAAGGTATTGCGAATAGAGACAATGGTTTTGTGATACAGATAGTCGCGAACAGTCAAAACGGCTGTCTCAGAAAAGGGATCTAGTTTTAACTCAGTGAGTCGATCCCGCAAGGCTTGGCGGGTTTCTACTAATTTAAATTCAGCAATTTCACTTTCGACCACAGTAATATTGTTGGCTCGTAATGTGGTGATGAGGAAGTCTTGTGCGGTTTTTAAAAAGGCTACCCATTCTTCGTGGTGTTCTTTGATCAAAGCGTTTAACTCTCGTTGCTGCTTACTAAGCTTCGCTTCGGAATTACTTTCAATAGAGTCCTCGGACACGTTTAACTGTTTGTAAAGTTCATCGATAGGCTTTAAGCCCTCATCATTTTTGATATGGCCAGCAAAGCGGGTTTTAGTGATGTCGGTATATTTTTGTAAATGCATCCGGAAGAATCCAGAGAAGATTCCGTTGAATGCATTTTTCAAGGTGCTGTCGTTTAGTATCTGAGGTTTCCCTTTTGATGCGTCTGAATTAGAGGCCATCTGTTCACGGAGAAGCAAGTCATACATGCCACCCCATCGGCGAATAAAAAAATGATGGTAGGTGGTAAAGTCAGAAACGTATGCAAAACTCATGAGTATTGTTTCCTTGTCCAGGAGAGAAAGAAGCTAGTATATCATGGCTTGGGCGCCATCAGGCACCCGAGTCATTAGGCAGTAGCAGCAGAGGGTTGGTTTTGTGTGCTTTTAGGCCGAGACATTCTGTAAAACGCAATCAACAAGAAAGGTGTGATGATTTGCGCACCCATGTTCAGGTAATCAAGCATGACATGGTCGATTTGTCCCATTGCGCCCAAATAAAGCTTTGCAGTGGCTTGGCCCCACATTACAGCTGTGGCCAACAAGATGGCTGCAAGACGGAAGCGTGTTGAGCTGAAAGCGCCAATTAGGGCGATCACTGCAATGCCAACATAAGCGGCGCTTATTTGCCATTCAAAGGGGCTAGGTAGGTAGCCTTGAGCAATAGCTGCTGTTTGTGGAAGGGTGGCATAGAAAACAGCCTGCCAAAGAAAGCTTAGTCCTGCACAAAAAAGGAGCATGTACATAATCCCAATGTTTCCGCTTTCAAGCGTCGAGATTTGCTTATGGCGCGCTATGAAAGAGATGGCTGATAGCAAGATAGCTACGGCCAGCATGGATAGTTCTACATAGGTAAAAAAGTAAGTGATAAACGTGTCCATCAGCATCCGTCCTTGGGTTGTGTGTGGGCTCTGTCTAATTATACATCATTTTAGGGGCAGGTATTGTGTGGATTGGCTATACGCCTGTGAGTTTTTGCCATCACGGCAATCCAAATTCGCGCTACCTATAGTGCATAGCTCTGAATTTACTTTATTTTTGCTTGTCTTTGAGTCCTTCTTTAGACAACAATAGGGCCTTCTGAGAAAAGGAGTAATGATGACCCGACGAATGACGGTAGTGTGTGGAGGAAAATCTCCAGAGCATAAAATAAGCCTTCTATCTGCTCAAAATATCACCAAAGGGTTGCAAGAATTAGGGGACGAAGTAACTGTAATATACATTGATATCAAAGGCGCCTGGTTTCATGCGGGTGATACGTCTGATTTTTCAACCCTCCCTGAGCGAGCGAAGCATTTAGAGCCACTAAGTGTTCGGTTTGGGTTTCCGACTGAGCCTTGGGTGAGTCTAGAGAATCCCCAAAAAACGTATGCATGCGACTGTGTTTTTCCTGTGCTGCATGGGCCAATGGGTGAAGATGGTACGGTTCAAGGGCTCTTAGAGTTGCTGGGTGTACCCTATGTGGGGCCGGATGTATTGGGCTCGTCTCTGTGTATGCACAAAGGGGTGGCTCGTGATGTCTTGGCAAGTTATGGCATTAAGAGCATTCCGTTTCAATTGATGAACAAGCCAACGTACGATAAATTCCACGCGCTTCAAGCATTTCATAAATGGGATAAAGACGTATTTGTGAAGCCGGCTAGATTAGGTTCTGCCTTAGGCATTTCACGTGTGTCTGATGAGAAGGATTATCTACAAGCACTAAAGCAGGCTTTTCAGTTTGATTCACATGTGATGGTGGAGCCGGTGATGCATGGTCGAGAGTTGGAAGTGGCCGTGCTTGGTTCTAGAGGGCAGTATCAAATAGCAGGGCCAGCAGAAATCATCACCGATGGAACCTTCTACTCATACGATCAAAAATACGCAGATAGCTCGACAACCAAGTTGATGCCTAAAGCGAATTTACCTGAAGAAGTGGCGACTACTATTCGAGAGATCGCTATTCAAATTGCAACCGCTTTGACCTGTGAAGGCATGGTGCGAGTCGATGGCTTTTTAACAAAGTCAGGCGATTACTTTTTCAGTGAAGCGAATACCATTCCAGGATTCACTTCGATTAGTCAGTATCCACAAATGTGGGAGGCTAATGGAAAAGAGTTGCCGGAACTTCTGAATGATTTAATCGATTTGGCTGTATCTCGACAAAAGTTACAGTCATCGTTGCAAAGAACAAGTATGTAGGCGGTAATATGAGCTTTGTTCACCTTCAATGTCACAGTGAGTATTCTATTTGCGATGGTTTAGTTAGATTGCCGGCGCTTTTAGATAAAGTAAAAGCCATGGGTATGCCAGCTATTGCTTTAACGGATCACATGAATTTGTTTGCGACCATTAAATTTTATCGAAAAGCAGAGTCCTTAGGTATTAAGCCTATTGTCGGTGCAGATATTGTATTAGAGCATGATGGTAAGCTATCGAAAGAAACACTGTTATGTTGTCATAAAGATGGGTATCGACAGTTAACACGTTTACTGTCGAAAGCGTATTGCGAGAGGGGTCAAGGTGACCCAATTATTACCTGGGAAATGTTGTCGCATTTTTCAGAAGGTTTGCTTGTCTTGTCGGGTGGGCCTGATGGCGATGTTAACCAAGCCGTCATGAATCAAGACCTAGCTCTGGCTAAAGAGCGTTTGGAGCGATGGCGATCTGTGTTTGGTGATCGTTATTACATAAGCTGTCAACGCATCGGTATTCCCAATGAGGCGGAGTACTTGGCAGCCTTGTTTAAATTTTCTGAACAACAAGCAGTTTCTGTGGTGGCTACTAACGCGGTACGTTTTTTAGAGAAATCCGATTATCATGCGCATGAAGCAAGGGTATGCATCAATCAAGGTTATGTCTTGGATGATCATCGACGAAAAAAAGAATACACGTCACAACAGTATTTGAGAACGCCAGACCAGATGCATATGTTGTTTCAAGAAGCCTCTGTGGTGGTTACCAATGCTTTGTCTGTCGCTAAACGCACAACAGTTGCTTTGAACTTTGGTGAAGTCTTTTTACCAAGCTTTGGTGTACCAGAAGGGATGACGCTTGAATCGTATCTGGAAAATCAAGCGAAGCAGGGCTTGAAAAAGCGTTTGGCTTCGTTGAATGTTGAAAAAAGTTTGTATCCTGATTACGATGAAAGACTCAGCATTGAGTTGGGCGTCATTAACCGCATGGGTTTTCCTGGTTATTTCTTGATTGTGGCAGACTTTATCGCATGGGCAAAAAAACAGAATATCCCAGTGGGTCCTGGTCGTGGTTCAGGTGCGGGTTCTTTAGTGGCGTATGTGTTAGGTATCACAGAGCTTGATCCCATTCATTTTGGTTTGCTCTTCGAGCGTTTTCTAAATCCAGAACGGGTATCCATGCCTGATTTCGATATCGATTTTTGCATGTCGAATCGTGACAAAGTGATTGAGTATGTCGGGAACAAATACGGCTATGAGGCTGTCTCTCAGATTATTACTTACGGTACCATGGCTGCCAAAGCGGTGATACGTGATGTGGGTCGTGTGTTGGCACATCCGTATGGTTTTGTCGATGCCTTAGCGAAATTGATTCCTTTCGAATTAGGGATGACCCTTTCTAAGGCTTTAGAGCAAGAGCCTGCTTTGGCTGCGCGTTATCAGGAAGAAGAAGAGGTTCGTTCGCTGATAGATTTGGCAAAAAAACTGGAAGGGGTGGTTCGAAACGCAGGTAGGCATGCCGGCGGTGTGGTGATTGCGCCAACACGCTTAACCGATTTTGTCCCAACGTATTGTGAGAGCGGCAGCACGCAATTAGTCACTCAGTTTGATAAAGACGATGTGGAAACGGTCGGCTTGGTAAAATTTGATTTTTTAGGTCTGCGAACGCTGACCATCATTGCAGAGGCAATTAATAACAGTAAGTCACTAGATAGCAAAACATTTGATATTAACACCATTCCTTTAGACGATGACAAAACCTTTGAGCTTTTACAATCAACCGAAACAATAGCTGTGTTTCAGTTGGAGTCACGAGGCATGAAAGAATTGGTTTCTCGTTTGGTTCCCACTCGTTTTGAAGACTTGGTTGCTTTGGTTGCTCTCTTCCGTCCTGGTCCTTTGCAATCAGGCATGGTGGATGACTTTATCAATCGTAAACATGGCCGAGAAAAGGTAACCTATCTTCACCCTGAACTTGAAGAGATTTTAAAAGAAACGTACGGTGTGATTTTGTATCAGGAACAAGTGATGAAGATTGCACAGGTGCTTGCTGGATATTCACTTGGCGCTGCGGATTTATTGCGTCGAGCCATGGGTAAGAAAAAAGCCGAAGAAATGGCGAAGCAGCGTGAAATCTTTTTGAAAGGTACGCAAGAGCGAGGCATTGATACAAAAATTTCAACAGCGATTTTTGATTTAATGGAAAAGTTTGCAGGCTATGGATTCAATAAGTCTCACTCTGCGGCGTATGCTTTAATTGCCTATCAAACAGCTTGGTTAAAGGCACATTACCCTGCTGAGTTTATGGCTGCTGTTTTGTCATCCGATATGGATAACACGGATAAAGTATTATCGTTTTATCAAGAAGCCTGCCGTATGGAGTTAAATTTAATCCCTCCTGGCATTCAAGAATGCGAACATCACTTTACTGTCACTGAAGAAGGTGCCGTTCGTTATGGTTTGGGTGCGATTAAAGGTGCCGGTGAGCAAGCTGTTGAAGCGATTGTGGTTGAACGTAATAGTAATGGAGAGTTTAAAGACTTTTTTGATTTTGTCAGGCGGGTTGATTTGAAGAAAGTCAGCAAGCGTACTCTAGAACCTCTGATTGAGTCTGGTGCTTTTGATTGCTTCTCTAAAAACAGAGCTAGCGTGTTTGCTAGTTTAGAGTCTGCCGTTAAAGCAGCTCAACGTCATCAGCAGGATATACGTTCAGGGCAGGGCGATTTATTTGGCGGTGAAGAGGTTCCGTTGGAAGATCCTACCTGCCGCTTGATTGACATTGCGTATTGGGATGAAGGTGAGCGTTTGCGTCGAGAAAAACAAGCCTTGGGTTTGTATGTCTCTGGTCACCCGATGGGTCGTATTGAAAAAGAAGTAGCATCACTTACGCCTACGCATTCTGGCAATTTGGTGGCAGAGAAAAATGTGGTTTTGGTAGGGGTCTTGGTTTCGCAACGTTATATCATGACAAAACGCGGTAAGCGTATGGCTATTTTAGTTTTTGAAGATTTGCATGGCTCGGTGGACGTGACTGTCTTCAGTGAGTTGTGCCAATCCTTGGTGGGGACTTTAGTGGTTGATCAAATCTATCATATTGCAGGTAAAACCAGTAACGATAAATTCACGCAAGGCGTGCGTTTGGTGGCCGATTCGGTAGTTCCTTACGAAGAGCTTAGGCGAAATAAAGCAGGTGCCGTGCAACTGACCTTAACGGGCGAGCACGACATGGATGCCGTTTTACCGCAACTATCAGAGTTGTTACAATCTTACGTGGGCGGTCGATCGGCAGTCTTACTGCGATACAAGGCAGGCCAACAAGCCACGAAAGTACGTTTTGGAGAGTCCTGGCGGGTGAATGTGAGTGAAGAGCTTCTAGTTGAGCTAAGAAAACTCCTTGGAAAACAATCAGTTGAGGTGCTTTTTTAGGGTTTGACTTCCCCTTTGAATTTGGTTATTATTTGAACATATTCAAATAAGGAGCCAATGTGCCTAGATTAACCCGCCTTTTCGATCAAACCCATGGTGAAATTAACTTTCTTGACGCTAAAGGACGGGGAGAGATTTCGGGAGAGAGCGTAGGGGAAAATAAAGAAGGTTGGGAGTTTCGAGTTTCTATTTTTCCATCACGAAAGAATGTTCGAAAAGCAGCGCATGCTTTAGAGACCTTATATGAATCTAGACCAGATTTTCCCTCTTTAAAGTTGTACACCCCAAAAGAGGGTGAGCTTAAAGACCAAGATGGCTGGTGGGGGCCTTACAATGTTTCTTTGACAGATAAAAATCAATTGGGTAAAGAGTGCTGTGTTTATATCGATAAAGATCGAAACGGAAAAACAGCACTAAGCAAGGAAGAGTACATCGAGTTAATGGTGGCGATCTGGGCTGCTTTGGATAAAGCCGATGTTGATCTGGGTTATGTGGTAACACCTGTTGCTGAAAAGGCCGTGATTTGTGATGAGCTGGGTGTTATGTCTCCCATTTGTTATTCATCTGCTAAGCCATGGCGCAGAAAGCATGGCACTATGGTGGAGACTTCATTTAACCCAGAAGGACATGAAGATCCACTGAAAGATGTTGTGATTCCTGTGAGCATGCTTAAGAAAGCGGGTGTTACCTTAGATCGTTATCGTTTGCAAGCAAACATTCCAAGGCAGACTCAACAGATTCAGAGGCTTGGGCAGGCTGTAAGCGATTGGAGTGCCGATTTTACTATTCTTCAGGAAGAGAATTTTTCTGGAGATTCCTTCGCCGATGAGTTAAGACGAGCGCGTCGTTTAGAGGTTGATTGGGGCAAGAAGGATTCAAAAATAAATTCTCAAACTGACCACAAGGCAGTGCTTGAGGAGACTCTTGCTGATTGGAAAGTATTTCGCTCAGATTTGAATGAGCATTTTGGTTTTAGTATTGTGGCGGATAAGGAGTTTTCTGAGATGATAGACTCATTGATAGCCAAGAATCCGCATGCTATGCAAAAACTTTATAGACGGGCGTTTCACATTAGTCGAGAGTTTAAGTCTCTTGAGCTCGCAAATAATATGAGCAGTGCATTCATAGAGAAAATGAAGACGCAAAGAAAGGGTGAAACGGCTCTTTCAATTGTTTTTGGTTTGGGTTATACGGCGTCAGCGGTATGCATTGGTTCTGCGACTAGCTTGGTGGTTAGCGCTATGCAAGTAGCAACCCAGCCCATGGCGACTGTCGGTTCTGCGATAGCTGCTTCGAACCCGGATTTTGCTATTCTTGCGTCTATAGCTGCTGTCTGTTTGGCTATTGCTATCGTAGCGACTGTTTATCAGCGCAAGGTAAGTAGCCCTAAACAGATCAGTTTTTTAAGAGAACAAGAAAGTGTAAGGCAAGCTGCTTTAGAAGCTCCAAAAAATATTGGGACTGAATTATAAAGATTTCTAGTGTCAGCTTTGCTGAAACGAAATCCTTAAGATGGGTCCTCGACGTCACTTTGTTGCCTTCGGATGACAAGTGGCTGGGGCTCTTTTATTGAGCGCCTTAAATTGAAAAAGTGCAGTTTTTTTCTCCTTCGAGGAGGGTCGAGCAACGAAGCGGAATGTATGTAAAATACTTGAGCATTGGAAGCGCAGAGCTGACAAAGAAGGAGGGAAAAAGTGCCTTTTAAAAGGTGGTGCCGGGAGTGGGGGTCGAACCCACACGATGTTTCCATCACCAGATTTTGAATCTGGCGCGTCTACCAATTCCGCCATCCCGGCTCTTGTATGTGCCTCTTACTCAAAAAAGCTGACTGAAGCTGCTTTTGCGCTTTCAGTTCACAGACAAAGCTTGCGCATTGTATCAAAAAACAGCGGCTTTGCAAGTTGCTAGCATTGCGCAGGCCGACAACGCAGGGGGAAATAGAGTACATGAGTATTTTGAAGAGATTTTTATTGGTTTAGAAAGATCCTTAGTTCGCATTTCATGCGAACAAGATCAAGTCTGGGCCCCCGACGTCACGCTCTTCCTGGGGGTGACACCGTTTTTTAACGGTGCAAGCAAAAGGTTAGAGCTATTTTATTTGACCAAAAATGGGAATTTTCCTTTCTATGCGCAGGGTCTACCTAGAGTGCCAAGTACGCATGGCGGTTTGTAGGGATTGCCACACAGGTTTTTTGAGTGATGTGTCTGCAAGCGTATCGCTGATGCTGTGCGTGATAAGCAGGGGGCCCGAGGGCAGCTGGAGGGTCTCATTTAAGTCTGATTCTGATAACTCTAACTCTGGGAGTAGAAGTTGCGCAGTCTTTAGACCAAAAATCACGGAAAAAGAAAGTTTAGGCAGCGCCTCCAGAGTCTCTTCTAATTGCCTCCACTCGCAGCGAGTGGCATTAAGCATGGCAGTGAGCAGGTTTTGATCTGCACCTTGTTCAGTAACGCATAAGCCAACAACGGATGAGCGCCAGAGCATGTGAATCATGCCCAGAGAAGGGTTGGAGCTTTCTGAGTTTGCAGCTGTGCGTAGCTTCCACTGGGGGATGCCTAGCTGGCGGAGTTGTTTGTCGTGTAATGCGTTCATTTTTCTATCACTTATGCTTGGTGAGTGATCTCAAAATTACAGCAAACCGCCACCCAAGTACAGTTGTACATTTAGCTCTCAATGCTGTAGAATTCGCCTCTCTTTAATGCTTAGGAGCTGCTCATGAGCTGTTTGTTTTGTCGAATTGTGGCAGAAGAGATTCCTGCTGACTTGGTTTACAGTGATGAGCAAGTGATTGCTTTTCGGGATATCAATCCACAAGCGCCGACTCATATTTTGCTGATTCCGCGCGAGCATATTCCCACCGTTAACGACATCACAGATGAACAGTCGCCTTTAGTTGGGCACATGGTTGTGGTAGCAAAAAAAATAGCAAAAAAGTTAGGGTTTGACGATCAAGGATACCGTTTAGTGTTTAATTGCAACGAGCATGGTGGACAAGAAGTATATCACTTGCACTTGCACTTGCTGGGTGGAAGGCCCATGCAATGGCCGCCAGGTTAGAAGGTTATGACAGAAAAATTAAGTCAACATTACAAATCAATCATCAGAGAGTTGGGTGAAAATCCAGAGCGAGAAGGCTTGTTAAAAACGCCGGATCGTGCGGCTAATGCGATGGAATATCTGACGGAAGGGTATCATAAAAATCTCAATGACATTGTAAATGAAGCGACGTTTGAATCTGCCATGAGTGAGCTTGTTGTTGTTAAAGAGATTGAGTTTTATTCATTGTGTGAGCATCATATGTTGCCTTTTTTTGGTAAAGCGCATATAGGTTATTTGCCGAATGGACGAGTTCTTGGTTTGTCAAAGATTCCTCGTATCGTTGATATGTTTGCTCGTCGCCTTCAAATTCAAGAGAAGTTGACTCACGAAGTGGCGAAGGCTATTGAGACGGTGACTGGTGCAAAAGGTGTGGCTGTAGTGATGGAGGCTCAGCATTGTTGCATGATGATGCGAGGCGTTGAAAAGCAATCAGCTAGCATGACAACATCAGTGATGTTGGGCTTATGTCGAAGTGACCCTAGAACACGTTCAGAATTTTTGAGTTTAATTCGCTAGTTTAATTAGGCATCTTCTTCGTCTTCAGAAAAACCGCCTGCGTTATCGAGCTGGGGAATATACTTTAAAATAGAAGCGTTGTTGAGGTAGTGAGGGCTGTCTTCATTTTCAAGTAATGTGCGTAACTCATAAGAGGCTTTCGCCACAGCAGGGTTGGTTTTAGTTTCGGCAGCACGATGAAGCCCTCCAAGTGATCCGGCCAAAGCGCAAAGTAGCATCGAGCCATTACGATCTTGAAAAGACGTGTGTGTGTCGTGATGAGTTTCTGCTTCGCGCACCCACTCACTGTCCATCACTACATCCACAAAGTGATGTAGCACTCGGTCTTTTTCTAAATTTTCAGTATTAAGCTCTTCGGCGGTGATGATAGCAAACTGCTCCATTGACCACTGCTCATCAAAAAAACGTTGATTGTTACGAGGGTCATCTGGATTTGTGGGGTCTTGCCTCTCAGATTGTTGTTTTAACCATTTTTTAAAATTGACTAGGCCCATTTTTTGAATCTCGCAAAGAATACGCATGTACTTAAATGAGTTTTCGGGAGAAACAGTGCTAAGCCAGTTTTTCATGGGTGTGGAGTTGAGTAAAAATAGAAAAAGGGCGTGGTCTGTCAGGTCTGGCGTTGAGCTTAAGCGAAGGGGTCTGCCTGATTTGGGTTTGGAAAGCTTTTTAATGTCATCCAAGAAGCGCTGAGCACCTTTGGGTTTCATGGTAAGTTTTATTTTTGAAGCCATGAGTATCCTCTCTAAAACGACACCATGATCATAGCACTCGCCCGCCGGTTTGATCAAGAAGCGATCCCCTGTCATACTAAGTCAACCTAAAGTAGAAGCTAAAGAGGGGCTTATGCGGGCAAGGTCCTTAATTGATTTGATCGATATTAATGCTTATTCTGTGCCAGGCTGTCAGGCTGTTGTGCATAGAGATGGGCAATTGTTGGGAGAGTGGCAGTACGGCTATGCCGATGTGGTTAAAGAAGAGCTGCTAACGTCTGAGCACTCATTCCCGATGGGTTCTTTATTGCACAGCTTGTTGGCGGCTATGGTCATCTCGCTGATGCGGGTCAGCACAGTCCCGATTACCGCAACCTTGCAACAAATAGCAAAGCATTATCGCCAAGATGGAGGCCGCTTAGCTCTTATTGTCTCTTCTTATCCTCGCCTTCGCTCTCTCACATTGCTTAATCTATTACAGCATACAAGCGGTTTGCCCTCTTACAATCAAACCGAGGTGTTTTTGTCAGCGCTTATGCGAAACCTTAACAAGACATGGCAGGTAGAAGCTTATTTAGACATGATTACAGGCTCAGATATCGATTATTGTTATGGGTATCAGCCAGTCACTAAAGGTTCTTATAGTTACTCCACGACAAATTTTTTGATAGCCAGCTTAGTGGTAACAGCGATCACAGGTCGAGACATGCTCGATGAGCTTGAGTTTTTTGCTAAACGCTACTTCCCAGGTGACGTGGTTCTTGCAAGCACCCGCGATACAAAAATCATCGACTCCATTAAAATGGTTCATGGTTATGTGCTTCCATCATGCCCTTATCGAGCGCTCTTTAAGTCTCATCCTTTGGTCTCTTATTCAAAGAGCTCTGAGTGTCGAGCTTATGATGTTACCAAGGCTCAAACACTGAATGATTGTGCAGGATTGTCGGGTTTTGCAACGCTAAAAGATTTAACGGAGTGGATGGATTTTGTTTGGCTGGAAGAAGCTTTGGGTCCTGCAGAAAAAACATTTTTTCCAAGTTTGGTGCTTGCCTCTGAGTTAACAACAGGAGGTAATCCTGTTTATTCTGGTTTGGGTGTGATGCAAATGCTTACCGAAGAATTTGGGCCTCTTTTTTGGATGCAAAACTTTTCGTATGGCCACGAAATTGTTATTGTTCACGCCCAAGAATCAGCGATAACGCTGGGCTTGATGCTAAACATCAATCGTGAACTTGTTGGCTTAGATAAAGGTGGTTTAGTGCATCAACTGTTAAGAGAAGTGATTTAGCAGGCATTTAATTTGCTCCCACGCATGAGATAATAACTCTTAAAACAAGAGTTTAAAATATTTTTTTGGAGCAACAGGCATGCCGTTTATAAGTATCTTTCCAGATTCTGCTGATCAGCAGCGCAGGAGCAACTTCTTGCTTTGTTAAGCAATGAGCCTTTCTGTCAAAGCGGCAGCGTAGCGTGGCAGCAGGCTGAAAGACAGGTATCTAAAGAGAATCAAGCGTATGAGGCTCTTCGTTCCTGGCTCTACAATCATTTACCCAAGCAATCGCTTAAATCGCTAATGGCTGGCCTTATTCGAGCAAAGTGTCATCGTGATGCGCCAAAGTTGGAGACTCTACTTTCATGCTTGCGTTCTGGGGACGATCCTGAGGAGTCTTTTTCTAAAGTCCTTGGCCAGCCTTATCAGTTAACGTGTGCAGTGTGGCTTGCTCTTAAATCGCTTCTTGAGAGGTGAGGCGATGCTAAAGTGATTTGGGGTAGATTATTGGTGATAGGTTATGCCGGAGACTTAGTAAAGCTACAAGAGCTGAGAAACGAGCTGGAACCTTTAAGCAGCCGCAAAATAATACGAAGATCCTTAGAGACTTCTCTTCACCTTTTGTGGGGGAGGTCTTATCAAGAGGCGATCAGCTAAGTACCGGTTGCTTTTAATGAGCATCATGCTTATGCCAATAGCGCTCAATTGCAAAGGGAAAGAGAGCAAGACGGAAGAAGCAGCGTCATCCCAACAAGAGGGTGATCGTTTCACGCTGAGTTCTAAGAAAGAACCCCTAAGCTGTTGATTTTTTCATTTTCGGGCCATTCATCCTTGTAAATCTGGAGTCATGTGCCATAATTGCAAGGATGAAGCACCGATATTTACAACATACTCTCATTCAGCATTTGGATGAGTTTCCTGCCGTAGCACTGCTAGGGCCGCGTCAAGTGGGTAAAACAACACTTGCTTTGGCGATTGCCGAGGCTATGCCTAGCATTTATCTTGATTTAGAGTCCCCAGCAGATCTGCATAAATTGACAGACCCTCTGAGTTATTTGCGTTTGCATGAAGATAAGCTAGTCATTATTGATGAAGTTCAACGCATGCCAGAGTTATTTCAAACGCTACGCGGCTTGATTGATGAAGGGCGCAGGAAGGGTTTGATTCGTTCGAGATTTCTATTGTTGGGTTCGGCTTCAATCGAGCTTATTAAGCAGTCAGGTGAAAGTTTGGCTGGGCGCATTGCTTATCTTGAGTTGGGTGGATTTACTTTGCCTGAAGTTGGTTTGGACTGTTCAAATCGCTTATGGCTTCAAGGAGGGTTCCCGAATAGTTACTTGATGAAAACGCCAGATAAAAGCATTTTATGGCGTAACAATTTTATTCGTACCTATTTGGAGCGTGATATTCCAGCTTTAGGGCCTCGTATTCCTGCTGAAACATTACGACGTTTTTGGACGATGCTGTCTCATCACCAGGGAACCTTGTTAAACGCAGCAGCTCTAGCGCGTAGTTTGGCGGTCGATGGAAAAACAATCGTTCGTTATTTGGATTTGCTAAGTGATTTGTTGCTTGTGAGAAAACTGCAGCCCTGGCACAGTAATGTGGGTAAGCGCTTAAGAAAGTCGGTTAAAGTGTATGTGAGAGATAGCGGCATAGTCCATGCTTTGCTAGGTATTACAGAACTCGAATCGCTGCTTAGTCATCCTATTGCAGGAATGAGCTGGGAAGGTTTTATATTAGAAAATATTTTAATGATGCTTCCAAACCAGGTTCAGCCTTATTTTTATCGAACAAATGCTGGAGCTGAAATAGATTTATTGCTTGTTTTTCCCGATGGAGCATTATGGGCTGTAGAAGTTAAACGAAGTATGACTCCAAAGCTAGAAAAGGGTTTTTACATTGCCTGCAATGATTTAAACCCAACACGTTCTTTTGTGCTCTACCCAGGGGAAGATACTTATCCTTTATCTGACAACATAGAGGTGACAAGTCTAATGTCTTTTTTGCAGTTGTTGAGTAAATAAAAAGGTCTACTTTGGTAGAATAAAATCAAAAAGATAGAATTCTCAGAAGCACTTAATGTGAGACTTAGTTTGTAATATAATAAGCTGAATCATTTTTTTAGGAGAGGTCAATCATGCCTTCTGAAAAAGGTCAAAAAGAGGCTTATCTAGCCCGACAAAAAAAGGTTTATCAAGAGCTTAGCCAAAGGCTTGGCTCCTCTGGCAATGTTTCGTCTGAAGATCTTAGCCGCATGGCAGTTGAGCAGGTGCGTTAAGAAAATGGGCGCTATGAGGGATTTAGGGCAGAATTAAAAGAAAGGGTTGCCGTTAGAAAGGACGCAAGAGTCTTGCTGGCAGCAGTAAATCGCTCTGGTTTCGCGCGGAGTCATGGCCTGACACAGTTAGTAGAGCGGCTTTCCTCTGAGAGCGACCCAGCAAGCTATGATCAATTGCAAAAGCTATTTTGTGAGGTTTTGGGAGAGCGCTATCAGTTAACCTGTCATGTTTGGGGATATTTAAAGTCTCATCTAGCTAAAAAAGATGATGCAAAAGATCTCTGGAGTAGGTTGGTTTGCATTGGTTTTGCGAAAGACACACAGAAGCTTTCAGGCTTGTGTGAAGAGTTAGCTAAGACAGTGCAGTCGACCTGTACAAGAAGGTCAATGGAAGATGCTTTTTTCAGGGTGTGGGTGGCAGCTATGAGCGAGCCGTGCTTCAGGCGAGCCCAGTTGTTTTAAATGAATTAGTTCAGCAAGCTCATAGCCAGCAAAACCAAAAGGAAGCTGAGCTGGATGCAAGAAGAGGAATCATCCCAACAAGAGGGTGATTGTTTCACGTTGAGCGTTTAGTCGAACTAAGCCGTCGTTGGATTCAGCGAGCAAGGCTTTTTCTTTAGCTACAATTTCAGCCGGAGCATTGTCACAATAACGCGGGTTGTCGCATTTCTTTTTAGCGGTATCGCGTTGTTTGATGAGCTTAGCTATTTGTTTGTCTAAACGATCTAGGGCTTTATCAACATCAATCAACCCTTTTAGAGGGACAGTCACGATGGCTGCTTTAGCATTAGCGCAAGCACAACCGCCTGAGTTATCTTCTTCGCTCAACCATTCAATATCACTGATTTTAGTGAGGCCTCTCCAAAGAGATTCGTGTTCTTGTAAGGTTTTTTTAGCAGATTCATTGGCGGCATATAGTCTGATCGCAATGGGTTTTTTAGGAGAGATGTCAGACTCGCTGCGCAAACGCCGAATGTGTGTAATGAGATCTTGTAGTAGGGTCATGCTGTCTTCGGCATTCGTGTTTTTCCAGGCGTCAGAAGCCACAGGCATGGATTTTTGAATAACATATTCAGTGTTGCTAATTGGTGTGTAGTGAGGACGCATGTGCTGCCATAAAGATTCTGTTACGTAAGGAATAATGGGATGCAGGCGCGCTATTAAATCAGTGATCACACGAGCTAACGTTGCTCGAGTTGCTGTTTTTTGTTCAGCAGATGCAAGGTCGCTATTTAACGTGATTTTGCTGAGTTCTAAATACCAATCGCAAAAGTCATGCCAGGTAAATTCGTATAAGGCTTGTTGCAGCCAATCGAAACGATACTGAGCGAGTGCATTATCGCAACGTGTTAATGTGTTTTGCAGACGATGCATGATCCATTGATCGGCTAAGCTCTGATGCTCTGGTTTGGGTGCAGTGAAGCTCTCATCACCTAATTGCAAGCCAACAAAACGAGTCGCATTCCAAAGCTTGTTGCAGAAGTGACGATAGCCTTCTGTTCTTGCCAAATCAAAGTTAATGTCTCGGCCAGTGGTTGCTAAAGCACAATACGTTAAACGAAGGGCATCGGTACCAAAGGCTGGAATGCCGTCGGGGAATTCTTTGCGAGTGGATTTTTCAATGGCCTTGGCTTGTTTGGGATTGATTAATCCGCCAACACGTTTCTCGACAAGTGTTTCTAGTTCGATGCCATCGATAAGGTCGATAGGATCAAGCACGTTCCCTTTTGTTTTCGACATTTTTTGGCCTTGTTGATCGCGAATAAGGCCGGTAATATAAATGTCTTTGAAAGGTACTTTGCCGGTTAGGGCTAAGCTCATCATGATCATGCGAGCTACCCAGAAGAAAATAATATCGAAACCGGTGACTAATGTTCCGGTTGGAAAGTAAGTGTCGAGTTCAGGGGTTTGTTCAGGCCAACCCAGTGTGGCAAAAGGCCAAAGGCTTGATGAAAACCAGGTATCGAGTACATCTTCGTCTTGTTGAAGAGTGATGGAATCATCGAGTTGGTGGCGGGATCTGACATCTGCCTCGTCATGGCCAACATAGGCTTTTCCGTTTTCATCGTACCAAGCGGGAATGCGATGCCCCCACCAAAGCTGACGGCTGATGCACCAGTCTTGAATGTTTTCTAGCCATAAATCATAGGTTTTTTTCCAATTTTCAGGAATAAACTGCGCGTCACCTTGTTTAACGGCAGCCAAGCCATCTTTGGCTAGTCCGTCCATCTTTACAAACCATTGCAGAGTAAGCAAAGGCTCCAGAACTGCACCGCTACGATCGCCGGTTGGCACGTTTAAGGTATGTTTTTCGATAGACACAAGAAAGCCTTGCTCTTCAAGGTCAGCGAGTACGGCTTTACGAGCATCGGCGACAGACAAGCCTTGGTATTGTGAAGGAACTTCTTCATTGAGGGTGCAATCTAAAGTAAGCATGTTGATTGTGGGGAGATTGTGTCTTTGCCCCATGGCATAATCATTGAAATCATGAGCTGGGGTGATTTTAACGCAACCTGAACCAAAGTCTTGCTCTACGCTGTCGTCAGTAATGACAGGGATTTCGCGCCCACTTAAAGGCAGCTTTAAGTGACTGCCAACAAGAGCTTGATAGCGAGCATCGTCAGGGTGAACAGCAACGGCAACATCAGCCAGCATGGTTTCAGGGCGAGTAGTGGCGATGGTAATGTAAGTGTCTTCTTGGCCGACGACGGGGTAGCGGATATGCCAAAGATGCCCGTCTCGAGTGATGGATTCTACTTCCAGGTCAGAGACAGCTGTTTTTAAGACGGGATCCCAGTTCACTAAGCGTTGACCACGATAGATCAGGCCTTTTTCATGTAGGCGAATAAAGGCTTCTCGGGTTGCGTGTGTGAGATGCTCGTCCATGGTGAAGCGTTCGCATGACCAATCCACGTGTAGACCGAGGCGTTGCATTTGTTCAGAAATCCGATCGCCGGAGTAGTTTTTCCACTCCCAGATCTTGTCTAGAAAGGCTTTCCGACCAAGGTCATGGCGAGACTTGCCTTCTTCTTTTTGAAGTCGACGTTCGACTAACATTTGAGTAGCAATTCCAGCGTGGTCTGTGCCGACTTGCCAGTGGGTTTTTTTGCCGAGCATGTGCTGACTTCGGATGAGGATATCCATCAGGGTCTGCTGAAACCCATGCCCCATGTGCAAACTGCCGGTGACATTTGGGGGGGGGAGCATGACGCAGTAGGGTTCGCCACTGTTCTTTTTTTGAGCTAGCTCGTGGGTTTTCCACTGGTCTTTCCAGTGAGATTCAATCGCGGTTGGGTTCAGAGTCTCGTTCATGGTAATGTATGTCTTTCTTGTTATCGTGAGTGTGAAGCACAGATCGGTAGGTGTGAGCCGCGCGCGGGATCTCAGGGCCTGATGAGACCCATTGTTCCATAAAATAGGACCATTGTCAGTGATCATTTGGCGTTATATTTGCAAAGAAGCAAGCCGAGCTTTACTCGCTACGGTAGCTGTCTTGTTATTGGTCTTAGTAACCAATCAGTTGGTTCACTACCTCAACCAGGCTTCTATTGGTCAACTTTCCGTCCAGGCTGTGATTGCCGTTGTGATTTTAGAAATCCCCACCTTGTTGGCATTCATGCTGCCATTGGGTGTCGTCTTGGGTTTGTTAATCACCTTGGGCCGCTTAGTGGCCGACCAAGAAATGATTGTGCTCTTTGCTGGTGGTTTTTCTCGTCGTCGTCTTTATAGTATGGTTGCATCCATGGGCTTAATCATGAGTTTGCTGGTTTTGTGGTTGACTGGCTTTGTTGCTCCGGCCTGTCGATCTTGGCAGGAAGGCGTTTTGGTAAATGCCATTAAGGCGACTAGTTTAAGTAAAGTCATTCCTGGAGAGTTCATGTCATTAGGGCATGGTGGTCGCGTTTTGTATGCTGGTCAAGCAGCATCGCATTCTCATTTGGGGAATGTCTTTTTTGCCTCTCCGCAAGTGTCTCATGCCAACACAGCAGGTTGGTCTTTGTTATTGGCTGATGATGTCTCTCAGCAAAGGCATGGTACTTTAGCCGGAGCCTTTCTATTTAATCGAGGACAGCATTATACCGTTCCGATCGATAGTAACGCCTGGGAGACCATGACATTTCAGCGATACGATTGGCGATTGGAGCGATCCAAGTCGTCTCATTCTGATTCATTGGCAGCTTGGTCTTTAGCTCGTCTTTGGCGAAACAGGCATACTTGGACTTTATCAGAAGCGGTGGAATGGCAATGGCGATTTGCTATGCCTTTTGCGGTGCTTGCTTTAGCATTTATGGTGGTGCCTCTTACTCAGCTGTCACCGAGGCAGGGTAAGTTTATGCGTTTACTGCCTGCTGTTATGCTTTATTTAATCTATGCTAACGTGCTTTTCTTATGTAAAAGTTGGTTGCTTCAAGGGCGTTATCCGCTTTTGATTGGCTTATGGTGGCTGCCTGTTTTAGCCCTGAGTTTGGTTTTGGTGCGCGAATTTGGCAAATGGTTATCGTGGCGTCTCAGGAGGCGAGGGGATTCATGAAGCACGGCATTTTGTTTCGTTACTTATCAAGACACCTCATTATCACGTTATTGGGGGTGCTTTCAGTGCTTGCTGCGCTGGAATGTGTGATCGGTATTATTGGTGAGTTATCAAGCGTTGGTCATGGAGGTTATACCTTTGTATTGGCTTTGAAAACGGTTTTCTTACAATTGCCTATGCTGGTATACGATTTGTTTCCTGTCAGTATTTTTTTATCGGTTCTGCTGACTTTAAGCCTGCTTGGTAATCGTCAAGAAATAGTGGTAATGAGAGCAGCAGGTTTATCGGTTGCCGGGTTTTGTTGGCGTTTGTTGCTAGCTGTGGCTTTAATCACTGTGGTTGTTGTGAGTTTAGCAGAGGGTTTTTCGCCGTCGTGGTATCAGAAGGCAACACAAATTAGAAATCAAGAAACACGTCAAAGTGGTGAACCCATTCATACGGGCGGTCATTGGTTTCATGATGCCCCTTATTTTATTTATGTTGGTTCTCAAGCAAGTGCAAAAGAACTTCTCCATCTTCAATGGTTTTTGTTAGGCGATGATCAAGTACTTCATCAATCAGGTTATGCAGAAAAGGTAGAAAAAGAAGGTAGCAGGTGGGTGGCTGAAACAGCAGGCTTATCGAGTATTGAGCATGGGTCTGTTAAGAAACATACACATCTTCATTATACCTTGCCTATGTCCATTGATCTGTCTCAATGGCAGTCTGATCGAAAAGCAGCGATTGGGATGACGTTATGGGAGCTGCATAAGACTATAGAGGTAAGGCAAGCGTCAGGAGCTTCTTATGCGCGTTTAGCGATGGCTTTTTGGTCGAGAGTTTGGGCTCCTGTCGGCGGCTTAGTTCTTGCCTTGCTAGCCGTGCCGTTTTCTTTTGGTACCATGAGACGATTCAAGACAGGGACTCGCTTAGTGATTGGCGTGATGGTCGGATTTATTTTTTACATGATTAATCAATTGTTGGCGCCATTTACGGTGGTTTTACTGTGGTCTCCCTTTTGGGTAAACTGCGTGCCGATCGTCTTATTTTCATTATTAGCCGGGCATTTATTGAAAAAGGTTTAAAGCAATGAGTCATTCCAAAGAGCGATGTACGTTCGCCATTATATCGCATCCTGATGCAGGTAAAACAACACTCACCGAAAAATTATTATTGCTTGGTGGGGCGATAGCCTTGGCAGGAACAGTGAAGGGTCGAAAGGCTTCTCGTTATGCGACCAGTGATTGGCTAGAGCTAGAGAAAAAACGTGGCATCTCAGTGACGACATCAGTTATGCAGTTTCCCTACAAGGATGTTGTTATTAATTTGCTTGATACCCCAGGGCATGCCGACTTTTCTGAAGATACGTATCGTACTTTAACCGCTGTCGATTCAACCATTATGGTGCTTGATGTGGCTAAAGGTGTGGAAGAGCGTACTTTAAAGTTAATGGAAGTCTGCCGCCTTAGAGACACACCTATCATGACTTTCATTAATAAGTTAGATCGAGAGGGTATGGATCCACTAGAGCTTTTGGATCATATTGAAAAAGTACTCGGTATTACGTGCGCTCCTGTTACGTGGCCCATAGGCTCAGGTAAATCCTTTAAAGGGATTTACCATCTTTTAGAAGATAGGTTGTATCTTTATGACCCTGCGTGCAAATCAGATCATAACGTAGCGCCAACGGTAGATGGCTTGAAGTCTGACGAAGCAAAAGAAGCTTTAGGAGACGATTACTCTGACTTTTGTGAATCAGTTGAGTTGGTACAAGCTGCTTGCATGGAGTTTGATCGTCCGTTGTATTTGTCCGGTGATATCACACCGGTGTATTTTGGTTCTGCCATGAATAATATGGGTGTGCGTGAACTTTTAGATGGGTTTACGCAATATGCTCCTAGGCCTTTATCGCGCCAAACATTAACGCGAAAAGTTGAACCAACGGAAAACACGTTTTCAGGGTTTGTGTTTAAGATACAAGCCAACATGGATCCTCAGCATCGTGATCGAATGGCTTTCATGCGTATAGTCTCCGGGAGTTATCGAAAAGGCATGAAGACGTATCATGTGCGAGAAGCTAAGCAGGTATCGTTTCATAGTGTGCATACGTTTATGGCTGCCCAGCGAGAGCACGCAGAATCAGCTGAAGCAGGCGATATTGTAGGAATACATACGCATGGTGGCATTAAAATAGGAGATGCTTTCACAGAAGGTGAGTCTTTAAAATATATTGGCATCCCGCATTTTTCGCCTGAATTGTTTCGAGTGGTAAGGTTAACAGATCCCCTAAAACAAAAAGCCTTGGTGAAAGGTTTGGTGCAGTTGTCAGAAGAAGGGGCAACTCAGGTGTTTCGCCCACTTTTTGGTAACGACATTATTTTGGGGGCGATTGGTGTATTGCAGTTTGATGTGGTGGCTCATCGTTTAGAATCGGAATATCGTGTGAGTTGTGTCTATGAAGCAGCTCAGGTGGCTTTGGCTTTGTGGGTGGAAGCCGATGACGATCTTTTGCTGGAGCGTTTCAAAGAGCAAGAGAAACGACATTTAGCGATTGATGGCTCTGGCGCACTTACTTATTTGGCGCCGTCACGATTTAGCTTGCAAGTCACGCAAGAGTACTGGCCTGATATTCAATTTTTAAGGCAAAAAGACGTCTAGTGAGCAAGCTTACTGATTGATAGACGCTTTCTCGATGATCTTTTTAAGTTCGCCTGATTCAAAGAGTTCGGTGACAATATCGCATCCGCCTACAAACTCACCTTGAATGTAAAGTTGAGGAATTGTCGGCCAATTGGTAAATGCTTTGATACCCTGGCGAAGGTCATCGTTTTCTAAGACATTGTGTGCAGTGAAGTTGGCCTTGCATTCTTTTAGGATATGAATCAGTTGAGATGAAAAGCCACATTGAGGAAAGTGCTCGGTACCTTTCATGTAAAGAACGATAGGTGTACTAGTGATTTGTTCTTGAATGGTGTTTTGAATGTCGCTCATGAGTTATCTCCAATAGGTTCGTCTGGTGTAAGTGTTTGAATTGACAGGGCATGAATCGCTTCTTGCATTAAATTACCAAGGGCTGCATACACGCGACGATGCCTTTTGATTGTGTTTTGATTCGAAAAAGTAGGGCAAATAACAGTCACGCTTAAGCGACATCCTTCGCCATCAACGCTAATTGTAGCGCCAGGAAAAGCTTGAGTTAATAGTTCTTGAATAGTCTCAGTACTCACATTTACCCCCTTGGATCGCAGAGATCATACTTTATGTTGAAGGTGAGCTCAAGTGAGTAGGGACCCCACCGCTGTCACCCCCAGGAACGAAGTGACGTTGGGGGCCCAGGCTTGATCCGTTGTTACGTAGTAACAACTAGGATTTTTTAAAATTTAAGAGAGCTTAACTTTAAGCTGGTTTATTTGCTAAAAGCAATGTGCAGGGTTACACTCACGATAATGTTGGGGGTTGAATTTTTAAAGATCCTTAGCCCGCATTTTATGCGGGTAGGATCGTGCCCTGGGTCCCGGCTTTCATTTCATTCGCCGGGATGACACCGATTAAAAATGATAGTTTTTTGCATTTAGGTTGAGTTAAAATATGACATTTATCGTAGGTGAGCAGTGCATACGCTGTAAATACACAGACTGCGTGGAAGTGTGTCCAGTCGATTGCTTTCATGAAGGCCCGAATATGTTGGTCATTAATCCTGACGAATGCATCGATTGCAATTTATGCGTGCCAGAGTGCCCTGTCGAGGCGATTTATGCCGAAGAAGATTTACCAGAAGAGCAGCAAGAGTTTTTGGAAATTAATGCTCGTTTATCACAGCAATGGCCAGTGATCGCAGCCATTAAACCTGCGCCTGAAGATGCAGATGATTGGAAGGGCGTTGAGAATAAGTTAGAGCATCTTAAAGAGTAGCGATAAAATAAAATAGTCCTAGTATTTTCTTGCACCGTTGAAAATGCTGTCATCCAAAGGCAATGTAATGACGTCGGGGACCCACAGGCCCATCTTTAATGCTCGCGAATGAGCGGCTACCCCCACGGTTGTCATCCCCAGGAATGTAATGACGTCGGGGACCTAGGCTTGATCCGTTGTTACTTTGTAACAACTAGCGATCTTTCAATATTCAGGCCTAACATGTCGCTCCATATCCTTAAGAAGGTGCGATAACTTCTGCCCTGCTTTTTTATGTTGGCCTAGAAAAATAGAACTTTCTTTTTGGCTGAAATGATGTGATTTCTTGGCGCAATAAGTAGTTAAGACGATTGATATGGCAGCTACAATCAAGCAGGCAACGCCAGCAAAAATAAGAGTGTTTGTGTCGATGGGTGTGGCGCTGCTTGAAAGAATGCTTGATATAATGGCAGTCATTAAGCTAGCGCCAGCGGCAGCAGATATGCCGGCGCCAAATCCATAGCCAATGGCTTTTTTGAGAGACCTAGGTTTCTGTCTCAATATTTTTCTAGAAGGAACAGCATTAAGGCCATTGAGAACCTCGGGGTAGTTAATGTCTTCAATTTGAGTTCTGAATTGTTCTTCTAATTTTGATTCTGAGATGGAGGGAAGCATTTTTTTAATATGATCATGGTATCGTATGTTGGTGATCAGTTTTGCGATCTCCTTAATAGAGAGTTTAGAGATATTCCTCAGCGATAAAGCAGCTTTTTCGTGGGTGAGTAATTGAATCAAGCAGGCAATAGGAGGCTCTTCTTCGGTAAATAGTTTAGCATGACTGTTTGAGAGCTCTAGGCTTGTTGTACGAAGAGAGAGGAAGTAGAGAAAAGAGTTATTCTTTATGTCTTTTAGGTGGCTAGCAAAGAGTCGCAGTATAAGAGGTGTGCTCGCATTGCATAGCGTTTTGAGCTGTGCTTCAGGGAGAGATGAGAGGATGTTAATGATCGATTCTCTAAAATCGATATCATCAACGGTATACGGCATGAGCTCTGCCATTTTCTCTTCCCCAAAATGTTTTTCAAGATAGCTTATTTGGGTTTCTTTAGAGTATTCTTTTTTCTTACTATTGATGGTTTTAATGGACCCTCTTACTTTTATCTCATTACTTTGTGCTCGCCGCCTTCCGGCTATTGTCTCGGATAAGCGGTCTATGATAGTTAAAAAATGAGTCAAGGTGGTGAGAGAGTCGTCGTCTCTAATGATCCTTAACTCTAGAGGCTTAAGCTCGGTTAAGTCCTCTAAAAGCGCTTGTATATACTCTTCATCGTCTTCAAATTCTCTTTCTATCGTCATGATGAGGGCTATTTTTTCTTCGCCTAAGTGTTGTAGCAAGTAATCAAGCTTGCCGGGGCTCTCTGCTTTTCCTTCGAGAGGGCCCGGCATTCCTTGCCTGAAAAGGCAAAGGATAACTGCGGATAGCGATTCATTTCCCTCTAAGGCCTTCTGGATGCCGGGGGGTAGGCTGTTTACTGCTATTCTTTTGGGGGGATCTAAATCAGGCACCTGGGGTTCCTTGTTTAAAGAAAGCTTAATAAGCCCATTTTACCATCCTCAGCCTGAAAAGCAACAAATAAGGTCAAATAAAGAGCAAGGAAAGGTCTAGCTCCTTGATTTTGAGTTTCTGGAAAGTTGCTTTTCTTTGAATCAGTTTGTAATTAATGCTATAATGACTACTATTCTGGTTAAAAGAGAGGTGTAGCGTGCCGAAAAGAAAAAGGTTTGATCTTCGTCATCAATTACTCATAGATACTGAGAACCTGCATTTGCAGGTAGAGCGTTTGCGTGCCTTTTTAAAAAAACAGCAGTTAAATGAAGAAAATGAACCTGCAGCTTCATTAAATCAAGATGAGCGCCGTCTATTGCAATTAAATGAGAGAATTCTTACTTTTATAGACGAGCAGCTAAGAAAATCAGAGAAGACCTTGAATCACTTGCAAGAAAAAGGTTTTGATCTAACACCAATGTCAAAGGCCTTAGCTTTCATAAGTAATTGCATGGAATCCTTGGTTCGCTTTATAACTCAGTGGCGAGTCACTGCTAATAGTGACAATGGCTTTTTGAATCAATTTCAGAGTTCTGTTGGTAATCATTTAGAAGAAGATGGATTAGCAGAATTAAGTTACCTCTTAGCTTTTGCATCGCATGCAGGGAATATGAATTTGTCACAACCAATTAGTATTCAATTGTCGATGCTTGAAACCATGGAGATGGTGTATCAGCCACTTCCTAATCATATTCAGTTAATGGTTGCCTCTCAAGATTGGGACACGAACACAAACCCTTTTAGTATGTTAAAAGTAGCTCATGATGTCATGGCTTTAATGGCGGGTTCAACCCTATTACGAGGAGCTGACTCTCCTAATTTTGTGTTAGCGCCTCATTGTAAATCGACAGTAGGGCGTGGCCCCATGATGTGTCACGCTGTTATGTTTGCAATGATGTTGGATCCTACTTTTGAGAAGTACCGCTCGGTATTTTATCAGAAACTCGCTTTTTTATTAGGTCCAAAACCAATTAATAGACAAAGGTATATGGCAGCGATTGCTGATTCAGCTTCCCAAATACCTAATAATAATTCAGAAAAAGAGAATTATGTGTTGGCCTTTCCTAGCGGTGCGGCCAAGGACACTGATTTGATTCAGGACTTACTGTCGCTTGCCGATTTATTAGCTGAGCGAGTGCCAACGCCAATGGCTTATCGTGTTCAAGAAAAACGAGCAAAAGGACCTTTTTTACGAACAAAGCAAGTGCTAGCAACGCGCTATGGTCACTTGAGAAACGCTCCTAAAGGGGCTCAGAATAAATACTCTTTTGCTACCTATCGTTTAGCAGAGTTAAGGGAGAGCCTGAGCAATGATCAATTAACACATCAAGCTATTTCTGATTACCTCACCTCAAAGCGAAGAATGGGTTATTTTAAAGGAGGTAGAGAAGGGAAGTTGATGCTACTTAAAATGCTCGATGTCTTTTTTAGAGAAAATGACTCGTCACTGATTCACCGAGGCATGACTTTTAACGACACTGAGCTTACTCACGCTTTAAACCAGTTGCTTTCAATTGCGTTGAATTACTCAAGTGATGCGTTTCTTCAAGATTCTACGCTTACTACCACGGGTTGGTATTCGAAAAGACGAAAAGACTATGAAGAGCAGTTAAGTCAGAATCATGGTACGCCGGGCTCTTCGATGAATCGTCCTGTACGCCGAGTGCGTCGTATGCAGGGTCTTAATTCGGATGATGATGCTCGCTCAGGGCGACAAGGTGTGGAACCCGATTATCAAACAAGAGAGCTGGCTAATACTGATTTGGCAGACATGACGTTGCAAGAAGAAGATAAGTTTAAGCAGTGGAAAGAGGCTCTTAAACAGCAATTGCCGAGCCTTAAAGATGCGTCTTCTTTAATTAAACATTTAGTAAAAGAGACGAAGCGAGACATGCCTTTAAAAGAACTTCAAAGGCATATCAAGCGTTATTTAAATTTTGCTATGAATGCTTTGGACAGGAAAGAGAGAAGCCTGGATGAAAAAGAAAAGATACCGAAGCAAGAAGAATACTTGGGTAGGGGCGCTGTCCGTCGTGAGCACATGAACCACATGAGTAAAGTGCTAGCTATGTGGTTAAGACAAATGGCTGCAGGCGAATGCAGCTTTCCGGATTTAAGTGATGAAGCATTGAATGAGCATCTGATGATGCTTCCGTCTCGCTCTAAGCGACTTTTCTCGTCACGTAAAACCTCTAAAGCAGTTGCCAAGCTGCCAGAGTCTATTTTGAGTGCTATTAAAGATTTACTGTCTGAGAGGAATTCTAATCAGAATGTGGAGAGACCTCCTATTAGGTTTACTTTTCGAGATCAGCGTCAAGCAAAAGAGTTGCCAAATATGAATAGCCTCAATACAGCCGTGGGCGTTCGTTCTTTAGCTACCCACATGCATGATAAGCAGCACACACGTATCGAGCTGGGTCCACTTAAGTTGGAGCTGCTTTCTCATAAGGACCTTTACGAATACCGCGATATTTCGGCATTTAAACGTGATGAATCGGCGGTGCTTGCGGCCAATCATGCGCTTAATCTTCGTTGGCAATCAGGCAAGCTTCCTGAAAAGTTTGATTTTCATCAGGTGGTCAGCTTAGGTCATTTGGGTTTTCTTAAAGAAGCTCAGTATTTCCACGAGCTTTCAAGAAGTATCCCAGAAGAAAATCCAGTAGCCAGCAATCAGCAGTCGGCTCCTACCCTTTAAGAGGGCTGCTTAAAAAGTCCAAAGATCTTCTTTCTCATCATTGCCAAGGTTGGGGTTGTCTCGCTTTTTAAAAATAGCTTGATACTTGTCGATTTCACGTTGCTGAGAAGTAGAGGGCTCGTGTTCACTATCGAATTCCTTTAGGGCGATGTCGATATCGCTGGTGAAGTCGCGTTTGATGGGTTTGATTAAAGACATGTGGTCTCCAAGGTGTGGTGTTTTGAGTATTGTCGGTGCGTCTTCTCCTTAAGTCAATACAAGTTACTTGCTTTGAAAAATTGCTTTGCTGGGTTCGGAGGCTAGTAAGCGATTGAAATATATGGTTAAATTTAAGCTTGCTGAGTTCTTGAGCGCAAGCTATTATGAAGTCTTATCAAAGCGGGATATGCTTGTGTCTGATGCCACCTATACCATTGCCGGAATACCTCATAGCGCCATACAAAGCACAGAGGGTTTGCGTGCCTTAGATGAGGCTTTTAGAGAACACTTAAAGGGCAATGATAGTGCGCTGGATGCACTAGATGAGCTCCAGGTAGGCCAGGATATTTTGCGTGACCGCCATTCACATCTCATTATGCAATTGGGGCCTAAGCTAGAGGCCTTTTTGAGCCTAGCTATGGGTTATGAGAAGCAGATGCAGCCTTATCGTGAGTCGCAAGCACGTTATGCGACCATCCAACGCTTTAAGCGCGATTATTTGTTTCGGCGTATTAAGCCAAGACTCACTCGTCTTCCTTCCGGCGATTTTAAGGCTTTATCTGACCCACTGTGGGAAGCTGCTGGCTGCACGGAGTTAACTGACTGGGAATATGCTTTATCGTCTTGGGGTCTTCAGGTATTAGAATCAAAGGATTCGGCTTCATTGGCTCTTCTCGAAGCGTGGTGTGCGAGTGCTTGCTTAACGGATGCAGGGAAGGCTTGGATAGAAGAGAGTCTTTTGTTTTCTTGGCCAAAGCGTTTGAATCCAAATCAATTGCTGTCAGATTTTTCTGAGTATCGCTCGCGAGAGGGGTTTGATTTACAAGATTCAGGATTAAGTGAAGAACAGCAACACGATCATGCGCATTATTGTTTGGATTGTCATAGCAAGTCAGGTGATTTTTGTTCTATTGGTTTTCCAGTTAAAAAAGGTGATGTCTCTCAGGGTTATCGAGAGCATGCGAGCGGAGAGTTGATGTTGGGTTGTCCGCTAGAAGAGCATGTGGGTGAAATGCATGAGCTTTTTGCTGGCGGCCATCCGATTGCTGCTTTGGCTGCGGCCATGGTTAATAACCCCTTAATTGCTTTAACAGGTCATCGCGTTTGCAATGATTGCATGAAATCTTGCGTTTACCAAAAACAAACACCGGTCAATACACCTGGGGTTGAAAGTGGTTTATTGCAATGGGCGCTTGCTCTGCCTTGGGGTGTGGAATTGGTTGCTCTTCTGATGCGTTGGAACCCGCTTCGTTATTGGCAGCCAATTGAAAAATCAAAACAAGGGCGTAGTGTTGCCGTGATGGGTACAGGCCCTGCGGGCATAGCGATGATGCACCATCTCTTAATGGAAGGCTGTGACGTGGTTGCTTTTGATGGGGCTAAGCTAAGCGCTGTTCCAAATGAATGGTGTGATCAGCCGATTAAAGAATACGCATCAATTTGTAGACCTCTGTCGGAAAGACCTGCTCGAGGTTTTGGTGGTGTGAGTGAATACGGCATTACGGTTCGTTGGGATAAAAACTTACTGACTTTGCTGCATGTTTTGTTTCAGCGTCATTCTAGAGCTACCTTAATAGGTTCTGTTCGTTTTGGAGGTGCGCTCACGGTTGATTCATTTTGGCCTTTAGGGTTTGATCATCTCTGTTTGGCTTTGGGCGCAGGCCTTCCAAAAGAATTGCGTATTCCAAATAGTTTAGCAATAGGCATGCGGCAAGCTAGTGATTTTCTCATGAGTTTGCAGTTAAACGCTGCGGGGCACCTGAAGTCATTGTGTGCTTTTCAAATGCGTTTGCCAGCCTTAGTGATTGGTGGTGGCCTAACAGCAGTGGATGCTGCGTCAGAAGCCATGGCTTATTATCTTCAATTAATCGAGACGGTATCGATTCGTTACTATGCTTTATGCAAGACCTTGAGTGAGTTAAAAGTGAGAGGTATGTTATCAGTAGATGATCTTCTTATTCTCGATGAATGGCTTTTGCATGCCAATGCATGGCATCAAGAAAAAGAAAGAGCAAACTCGCAAAGCAAGCAGGCTGATTCAGTTGCATTTATCAAACGTTTGGGCGGCGTTAGCATTGTGTATCGTCGCTCCATGAAAGAATCTCCGGCTTATAAACGTAATCATGAAGAGCTTGATTTGTGTTTAGAATCGGGAGTCTCTTATTTAGAGTCTTTGCAGCCTCACTCTGTGGTATGTGATGAATTGGGGCATGTGTCTGCCTTGTCTTGCTTGCCGGTTAGTGCCGATGAAGAAGGGCATCTAGTTCCATCAGGAGATCCTGTTGAGCTTCCTGCACGCTGTATTTTAACTGCAACAGGTGCAAAGCCAAATGTTGCTTATGAGTTTGAATATCGAGGCACGTTTCAAAAACATCAGGGTCATTATCAGCCTTATGGATGGAATGAAGAAGCGAATGCTTGGCAGGAAGATCGTTCGGAAGGCCATTTCAAGCAGGCAAGCATTGGCATGCTAACAAGTTATAACTCTTCTGGGCATCGTGTGAGCTTGCTTGGTGATTCGCATTGGCGGTATCAGGGGACAGTTGTTCAAGCCATTGCGTCTGCTAGGCGTGCATTGCCTCAGGTGATGCGGGCAATGCATCACATTCCCAAGCAGACTGGTTTTGATAGACAGGCCTTGCTCAAAAGTTTTGACGTTCGAGTGCTAAGTAATCAAAAAGTAACACAGTCGATGCATCTATTAACGCTTTCTTGCTCGCAAATTGCGAGTAGGCATGCGGCAGGTCAGTTTTATCGTTTAATACCATCCTCTGATTCTTTTCAGTCTGATAACAAAGCATTATTGGGTTCTCGTATGGGTTCTGATGGGTGTTTGTCGTTTGTGTTATCTGGCGATTCACCAAGCACGCGTTTGCTTAAAAAACTAAAATCAGGAGATTCTTGTGATCTCATGGGCCCCACAGGGGCTTGGGCTCATCAGCCTTCTAATCCTGAGCATGTCTTGGTGATTGGTGGTGACTTGGCTTTCGCTTTCTTGCGTTCTGTTTCGCCAGAATGGCAGAAGCAAGGGCATCGTATTACGTGGCTATCAACGTTATCTGAAAGAGAGCTTTTGGAGTTGTCTGATTGCCTTCCTAGCTTAGAAGCTAAGTACATCACTTCCGCCGATCTCGTTTTACCAGGCGATTGCTATCCTAAGCAGTTTTCTGCTGTGTATGCGATAGGCGATCCAATATTGGTTCGCTCTGTTCGTTTGGCACGTAAAAACAACTGGAACCATGTGTTTTCAGAGGCTTGTCGGTGGGTTGGCGCTGTTTATGGCCCTATGCAGTGTCAGCTGAAAGGTGTGTGCGCCCAATGCCTGCAATGGCAGATCGATCCGAGCACAGGAGAGAGAACCAAAGCCGTGTATGCGTGTTCTTGGCAGCATCAACCCATGGATGTGATTGATCTAGATCATCTTTCTGAGCGCGCTACGCAATCACAAGCGATTGATTCATTAAACGCCCTTTGGTTTGAAGAGTGTGTTGATAATGCGCTATAATTGTTTTTTCTAAACATGTTTTAAAAAGGAGTTTTCTCATGTTTAAACAAATCTCAGTCAAAGAATTAAATTCTTTGCTTCCGCATAGAGATCTCATTTTGGCTGATGTCAGAGATCGAGAAAGTTTTATCTGTTCGCATGTGCCCGGGGCAGAGCATCTGTCGATGGATCGCCTTCAGCAATTTTGTGCTCAAGCAAAGCCATCACAAAGCGTTGTTGTGTATTGCTATCACGGTGTGACTAGCCAGTCTGTCGCTCAATTTTTAGTGGAACAAGGTTTTGATAGCGTGTACAGTCTGGAAGGTGGTTTTGAGGCATGGTATGCCGTTAGCAATAAGGAGCAGCAAAGCGGATGAAAGAAAGGCTATTGATTAGCAAAATGCGATCCGAGGCAAAAGACCCGGTACAATATACATTACAAACTGAGCAGGGCGACTTGCGGGTTAATGATTGGATTGGCCAAACCATTACAATTGCCGATACAGGGCGTCGCTTTTGCACTCAGTGTGCCAGACCATCAAAGAAGCTGTTCCAACAAGGGTATTGTTATCCTTGTTATCGAAAACTCCAAGAATGTAACTTATGCGTGATTCATCCAGAGCGTTGCCGTGTGATGGAAGGGTGTTGTCCTGAAAACGACTGGGCTCACAGGCATTGCCATGCGTCCCAAATTCTGTATCTGTCTTATACCTCTGGCTTGAAGGTGGGGATCACCCAAGAAAAAAATTGCCCTTCTCGTTGGATCGATCAAGGCGCTGTTGCTGCATGCGCTGTGATGACAGCCTCGAATCGTTTTTTAGTGGGGCAGGTTGAGGTAGCTTTAAAAGCATTTTTAGCCGATAAAACACAATGGCGAACCATGCTGCGAGAATCCCCCGAGCCTCCTGATTTGGTGGCTGCTTGGGAGCAGGTGTTAATGCAAGCAGAGCTTCCTTTAATGGATTTAATAGAGACCTATGGGGATGAAGACATTGGGATTATCGATAACCCTATGATGCAAACCTTTCGTTACCCGCTAGAAAAACACCCTGAGAAAATTATGTCTCACTCCTTAGATAAAACCCCAGAAGTATCTGGCGTTTTGCAGGGAATCAAAGGGCAATACCTTATTTTAGATACAGGCGTGATGAACATCCGAAAATTCACCGGCTACGAAGTGGATATTACGGTTTAGTTGGTTTTGCAGGGTGAGTTTAGCCCTGCAGATTATCTTTAAAAAGAAAGCCATAGTTTCAACGTAATCGTATATTATGCTGGGTCTTATTTTATAACGGGGTA
This sequence comes from Gammaproteobacteria bacterium, assembly GCA_024279495.1. Lineage (GTDB taxonomy): Bacteria > Pseudomonadota > Gammaproteobacteria > JAJRRL01 > JAJRRL01 > JAJRRL01. Next base: position 127,006 of record JAJRRL010000040.1, read on the forward strand.
ACGCCGCCTTTAGCCGTCATTTCAATGATGCGAGATTGTGTTCGCTTGAAGTTTTCTTTGAGTTTGCCTTTTGGGTAAAGGTCGTCGACGTCTTTTTCTGCGCTGATAAATAATTCGACATCTTGATCATAAAGCACATCAATTAACTTAATAAAGCGAGCGACCATGTTGGTGTCATTTGTTTGAAAAACAGGAACGCCGCTAATAATCACGTGTTTAAAGCGCTCTGCAATGCTTAGGTAATCGCGCGAGCATCGAGGAGGAGAGCAGAGCTGTTCGCAGCTAGCCCACAGAGTTGATTTGGAATAACGGATGTTTGGCACTTCTCTTCCCACGATGCTTAAAGGGTCATGGTAGGTGTGACCTTCAGAAATAGTGTTGTAGCAATGAGAAAGCTCTTGAGCGGTTTGATTGTGAATAGGAGTGAGATAGCGAATTAAACTGTCTTTTTTAAGACGCCGATAATCGCGGTCAATGGTCACTTCAATGACATCCATGTTTTTTTCGATGAGCTCGATGCTTGGTAAGAATTTCTTTCGTTGAAAGCCATCTTTGTAGAGATTAGAAGGGGCTGTGTTTGAGGAGGTGATAATGCAGACGCCAGATGCCATGAGATTCTCTAGTAAGCCAGCTAAAACCATTGCATCAGCAATGTCGTTGATAACAAACTCATCTAAGAAAAGCAGTTGAGCTTCTCGTGCAATCGCTTCTGAGAGTTGCTTTATGGGGTTCTTTTTTCCTTGGAGGCGGAAAAGCGCTTGATGAACGTCGTTCATAAAAGCGTGAAAATGAATTTTCTTTTTTTTGATCGGCAAGCTTTGATATAAAAAGTTGAGTAAGTGTGTTTTTCCCAAGCCGACTTCTCCCCAAATGTAGAGGCCAGGTATTGTCTGTCTTGCTTTTTTACTGAGCCGAAGCCACCAATGTGATTGGGCATTCATTTTTTCAGTGAATAGCGCATGTTTTTTTTGAAGCGCATTGATTAGCTTTGCTTGTTCAGGATCAGCAAGGAGTTCGCCACTTTTAATGGCATTTTGGTATAAGATTTTTGGATCAGTCATGGTTTTCTTTTATGTGTGTTCAAGGTCATTATAGGCAATTACATCTTCTTTTTTATGGCTTCATTAAGTCGATGATTTCACGCTGTGTTTGCTTGTATGTTGGGTTGTTGGGGTCTATTTCTAGGCATTGCTTGACGTATTGCTTGGCTTCCTCATGACGATGAGCGTAGAGGTGACATAAGCTTAAATTAAAGAGAGTTTCAGCATCGTTAGGGTAGTGCTCTAAGGAGAGCAAATAATAAGTGATTGCTTTGTCGTAATCATCGAGTGTGTAATAGAGCGATGCGACTTGAAAGTAAACGTCTTCAGCGGCGGGGATGGGGTAAAAGTTATCGGCAACGTGAGGAAGTCCTTTTGTAAGGTAATCGACAACTTGGCTGTCGCCGTTTTCAAATAAGGATTCGAGGCGATCCACAATGATACTAAATAAGCCAGAATCCCAATGAGAGAAAGTTAAAGCGGACACTAAGGCCGGCAATGGCCATTGTTTATGTTGTTCGGTGAGTAAGTCGTAGAAGTTGAAGAAATCAGTTGGACTGAAGCCCTCCAAATGTTGCCGAATGCTGTAGGTGAATAGTGGCATACTGTTGGGGTCAATATCAAAAGCTAAAACGGCGGTGGTGAGCCCCTCTCGAGGTGTGGGGATGATCGCTGTTCCACCTTGGTGTTTGCAATATTTGGAAAGAGCATCTAGGTTCACCATGGTGGAAAAGCTGCCGTGCACATCAAGATATGGCGCTGGTTGATGTCTCATTTCTTCAACGGTGTTGAAGCATTTGTCAGAGAGTAAAATAAAAAGAGGTTGTTGACAGATTTGGCGCAGACGCTGAATGGCGCGCAAACTTCCTATTGGGAAAATCATGTGTGTGTCATCGACAGAATTTTGATAACTGTAAAGCAGGGAGTTCATCTCTTCTTCTTCATAATGAGACTTTCCAATAGGGACGTGATTGAAAGAGAGCTTTACTTTATCCCAGTCTTTTGGGGTATCTTCTTCCAGATTACTGCTGTCTGTCGATAAGCTAACGCGACTTTCTTGAATGCTGCTCTTATTCAAATAAAAGACATCAGACGTTAGGCTGTCGAACAGGTAGTTCGCAATTAAAAGCAAAGGAGCGTTTGTTGTCAGTGTGTCGGCAGGATGATCTCCTGTAGGTAGTAGTTCGATGCTGTTATCGTTTTCTAAATCGAAGCACGAGAATCGACATTGCCCGCTTTCAATATAAGGTTTAAACAGAGGATGAGAAGCAATAAAATCTAGCGCTTTTTCGCTTAAATCACTGATAATGTAGTGGAAGCTGAAACGAGAGATGTTCAAGGCTTTGATTTTTTCATTCAGTAATCGAATAATAGAATAGGCAAGTTGTCCGCAGCCAGCACCTATTTCGAGTAGCGAAAAGCAAACAGGAGAGGGAGGCCGGTTTTTGTCTACCCAGCTTTGCATGGTTGCAAGCAAGATGTCGGCGTATTGATTGGCGATGAACATATTGCTGGTGATATAGAAGGGAACGCTCTCTGACCAAGCGCTAACACCTTTTTCGATGTAGTAGTCTCTGGAGGTGCGCCAGACCATGGATTCCGAAAAGGACATGTCTTCTTCTAAAATGACGCTCATGAGTGCTCCAAAGCTTGCGTGGCCGGCCTATTATAAGGACCTCTATCTTAAAGACAAGACTGACGATTTGACGCGAATCTCACCTTTCATGCCTAGGCCCTGCTGCAAGCGGTGTTGATGCTAATGCTCTTGCTTCTAAATCTCCATTATATATGTTAGTTTTAGACGGATTTCTGTTCTTTCTTTGCAACAATGAGATCCTGGTTGAACCTTACCTGCTTTCGCTGGGTACAGGTTCTATGTCACTGCATTCATGGGGGTGACAAATAAGCGGCTTACCTCATAAAGGATATGTACTATGCTGCGATTCTGCCGTTATTGCTTTCTATTGCTTTCTGCTGCTTTAGTGGCTTGCTCGTCTCCTGTATCAACGCAGCAAGCGTTGACCAAAAAAGTCCATCGTTATTGGCGACAAAGTGATTCTCACTTAAAGCCTTTTTTTGATAAAGTGCACGCGAAGTACCCACCAAAGCGCTTAACGTTAGTGGCAGATAAACGTAAAAAAACATTGAGTCTTTGGGCGCCATCAGTTTGGCGATGGAGGCATGTGCGTGATTACCCCATTTTGGCTGCGAGTGGTGTGTTGGGTCCTAAGCTCACCGAGGGAGATGGGCAGGTTCCCGAAGGGATTTATCATCCCATCATGCTTAACCCTCAAAGCCACTTTCATTTGTCTATGGAGCTTAATTATCCGAATCGCTTTGATCGCTTTAGGGCTTTGATGGATGGTCGAACGCATCTTGGAGGGCAGATCTTTATTCATGGAGGTCGTCGTTCAGTAGGTTGTTTGGCGATAGGTGATAAAAACATAGAAGACTTGTTTGTGTTGGTGTATCGAGTTGGCTTGCCTAACGTGACGGTGATTATTACGCCACAGGCTGAGGGTCGCCTCACGCCTCAGATAGCAGGCCTCAAGGTGTCGTGGCTGGGTCTTTTATATCATCAGCTCAATGAGGCACTGGAAGCCTTTCACCCTCCGGCAAAGAAAGAAGCAGAACTTGTGACACTTAGGCAAGTGTCGGCAACTCTGTTTGGGTGAGATGCTCACGCGAGTAGCCATTTTCCTAGCGTTCCTTTAAAGTAGGGAGCTGTTTACAGTTCATCCTTTCAAGCGAAAGTGAATTATAAGCAGACCCTAGAGCAGTTTGAAGAGTAAGGAACCGACCATGAACCTCCCGTTATACCTCACCTTGGCGCGCATTTTCATGATTCCTCTGGTTATTTTGAGTTATTACTTTATTCCTAATGTGGGTCATCAGGTAGCCGCCATTGTGTTTGTGTTGGCTGCTATCACCGATTATCTTGATGGTTACCTTGCTAGGCGAAACAAGCAGGTCACGCGCTTAGGGGCTTTTTTGGACCCAGTAGCTGACAAGCTTCTGGTGGCGGCCAGCATTGTGATGCTTGTTGGGGAGCATTATTCACCACATTTAGTATTGCCTGCGATGGTGATCATTGGTCGAGAAATAACCATATCTGCTCTTAGGGAGTGGATGTCAGAAATTGGCAAGCGCAGATCGGTTGCGGTCAGCTATGTTGGAAAGATAAAAACGGCGCTTCAAATGGCCGCCTTAATTGTTTTATTGTGGTACACGCCGGGTCAACCCTTGTTTATTTTAAACGCTGGTGAATACATGTTGTTCGCTGCCGCCGCGCTGACCCTGTGGAGTATGATTGTTTATCTGAAAGCAGCTTGGCAAGACTTGACATTTTCTGGGAAAACGTAATAATAGCCCGTCTAACATAAAGACATTGCGGGAATAGCTCAGCGGTAGAGCACAACCTTGCCAAGGTTGGGGTCGCGAGTTCGAACCTCGTTTCCCGCTCCATTTTTTTGTTTGTATCACACAACACGCGCACGACCTGCCAGGCGTGATTGCTGTGTGGCTGGATGGCAGAGTGGTTATGCAGCGGCCTGCAAAGCCGTGTACGCCGGTTCGATTCCGACTCCAGCCTTACCTAATTTCTTTTAAGCCCGGGTGGCGGAACTGGTAGACGCAAGGGACTTAAAATCCCTCGATCGCAAGATCGTGCCGGTTCGATTCCGGCCCCGGGCACCATTGCAAAATATCTAGCGCTTAAGCTTAAAAATAAATAAAGAGAGATACGTGCTAGTTTACGTTTGATTTGACGTGACGCTATAGGCGCATTTTTATCCACCGTGTTTTGACATTTATTGACCAATTTGATAGGGTTCCCTGAACGCTATTTTATGTTGAGGTTTTTAATGCCAGCCCTAGATTATTTAAAAAAGCTTTGGAATCAAGAGTTGAAGCCCGACAACCCAATGGGTCACTTGAGGCCTTTTCCCGGTCCTTCTGTGTTGAATGCCTCAGATCAGGCATTGTGCTTTATCAGAGCCTTAGAGCCTTCAAGCGAAGATTTTAGTTCCTTTTTGGGTTCGCTCAACGTGTTACTCAAGTCTGATATATTTTCTGTTGTTGCTCAGCAACTGACTTCGTTTCGACACTCTTTCATGTCGAAAGGTCATGAAGACAAAAGAATAATCAAAGTAGCGCTAGAATTTCGTGTCATGGAGTTGTTGTGCGATAAGTATGAGCGGGCTCAAAAAGAAAGTGTTGGGACTCGTGCTAGTCCTATTGAACCTACTGAAAAAGAGCGAGCTTACTTGGCTAACATGGAGCGCTTTGCCGCTCAGCACGGTGATTTCTTAATGCGGAACGCAGAGTCATTTCGTTATTTGTTGTGGGAAGACGATAGGGCGCTAGAGACGATGCCATTGCTGTCAGAAAAGCAAAAAAAAGCCATAGAGAAGACATTGCATGATGCTGGAACAGAAGTTTTTTTAGCTGTTTTTTTAAATTTGAAACTGTATTTTAAGCCGACTCTTAAATTGTTAGAGGAAGATGGCTTCGGGGATTTCTTGCGTACACGAAAAAAGGATCTTGTTCGGTTTTGCAAGCATCGTTCAGCGGATGCAGAAGGTAATGCCCCTCACCATTTCTTTCAATTACCTTTAGCCATTCGGAATCGTTTGCTTCGTGGTAAGCGGACAGGAGATATGGCGGCGCTTGTTGGCAATAAAAAACTTGTAGAGACAGTTAGTGCTTGGTCTGGCTTAGACTTTAAGGCTCACCGAGCCCTAAGGGGGTCCATTGCAGAGTATGTTTCGTTGCCTGATTTACTTCAAGATAAGATAAAAAGGGTGCAGGCGAGTGGATCAGTCTGTCTTCCTTTGCCTGACGATTCGATTCCTGTTAAGCGATGGAATAACATCCGCTATCTCTTAAGGTCTCTTCCCGAGGAGGTGGCTTCTTCTGCGGTTATGTATTATTTACAGGCGGAAGATAAGTACCTTTCAGCTACTGGTAGGATGCTTTTAAGTACTAGTACGATATGTGAGGCATTTCAGGAACCTTTGCTTGCAGATGCTTTGAAAGCAGATGGTTTATTTGATATGTCATTGGATCGTTTTTCTCGTCTTGTTGGATACCTACAGCAGGCAGATGCTGCTGATCTTATTCCTCAGGTTCGAGATAAGTCGGAATTTCTTGATCGCTTTTTGGGGGATGATAGCTCTGAAGAAGATGTTTTTTGCAAGTTACCTCGTGATAAAATAACCTGGTGTTTAAACCTTGCAAATAAAGGGTTTGATTGGGTCAAAGCTGCTTTGTCACCATCTGATGATTTTTATGAATTACTAAGAGATTCCCCACTTTCCAGATTGCAAATGTGGCTTCGCTTTAATCGCTTCGGTATAAAAACGAGTTTGAATGGTCTCGCTTCTTTGAATGAAGAAGAGCTTAATTCTTTAAATAGCGATATAGTACTGTGGTCGAGAAGGCTACGGAATCCCTTCGAGAGACAAGCTTATTTTGCAACGGAAAGGCAGCTTATTGGCTTGAATCAGGGTCAGCGCCAGCGCATGTTTCAAGGGAGAGAATCGACTGACTTGAAAGCCGTTCCGGAGCGCATGTGGGCAGAGCTATACGATGCAACGAAACCCGATCGCCTTAAGTGGTGTTTGGATAGAGCTGAGTATTTGCCTGTGCTATTTAACAATGTGACGGATAATGTGAGTTTTACTCAATTTATGGGGATCTCTGAGGCTCATCGAAATCTGTTGGCTTTCAGTTGTACGTCTATTACTGCTTATAATGGCTTATCGCAAAAGCAAAGAGACAGATTTAATCGCTATTCACAGCAGCTTCTTCCTGTTTATCAGCAGCGCCCAATGAACACTTATTATGCTACAACCAATGAGCCTGGTCGTGGCAAAAATAGGCTTTTTGGTTTGTCGCTTCCTGAATTGCTTGCTCTACCCGAGACTCGCTTCCAGTGGGCTATGCAGCGTATTGGTGATGAGTTTGCTAGTTCAAGGCCATGTTACGGCTTGCTCTCTGATAAAATGCCTCCATACCGCAATCTGTTTTGGGAAAACAAAGATCGCTTCAAGAGAGACGATCTTCGCACAAGCAATACATCACAAAGGCTTTATAACGATTACTTCTCAGTAACGGGGCAGATGGATCAGGGCAAAAAAAGGCGCGAGCATCGGAGCTCAATAGGGAAGTGCGCGATACTGCCTTCTCTAGTTTTGGCCGCTCTGGCTTGCTTTACGCTTCCTATACTAATGGATACAAGTGTTATTCAGATTTGGAAGTGGGAGTTGGGGCTTCAACACACTATTCCGTGGGTATTCCTTGGGCTTGGGCTGTTGCTTATAGTCACCTCGGCTTTGCTTGCTTGCAAAAGAGGTAATCTTCTGTATCCCTTCTCTGACTGTAAAGAAAAACACTCAGAGCTACGTTTCTTTGAAAAGGTACCTTGTGTAGAGGATCACCCTGAAGAAGCGCTTACTGCCTAGCAGGGAAACACCTAGCGCTCGGACTCAAAATCGACTATTCTGAAAGGCATGTTTAGACTTTTTTCTTTGTTTGTTGGTTTGCGTTACACGCGAGCTAGACGACGTAACCATTTTGCTTCTTTTATTTCCGTTGCTTCGGTGATGGGCATCGCCTTGGGCGTTATGGTCTTGGTCACCGTTTTGTCTGTGATGAATGGTTACAACCAAGTGGTTCGTCAAAAATTCTTTGCTATTGCACCGCAAGTGACCATTATCACGCCAGGTCATTTGAATGACGTGGGTTCAACTGTTCATTCGGTATTGCATGACGATCCTAGTGTTGTCGCATCGGCTCCTTTTGTGGATGGTAAAGGCATGCTTGTGGCTCATGGTGATTCATCAGCTGTTCAGGTACTCGGCATCGACCCTGCTCAAGAAAAGCACCTCTCATCCTTAAGTCAGCTGGTCACGCAAGGTCATTTGTCTGATCTCACGCCTGGCTCTTATCGGGTAGCCATTGGTTATCGTTTGGCAGAAACGCTAGGAGCATCTTTGGGTGATACCATCACCTTACTGACCCCTGAAACAACCATTTCTCCTTTAGGTATCATGCCTCGTTATCGCCGTTTTAAAGTAGCTGCTATTTTTGCCACACACAGTGGTTTTGGCTTTGATCAAGGCGTTGTCTATATCAACCTGCAAGACGCAGAGCGTGTGTTCCTAACAACATCGTTTGGATCACGTGGGTATCATCTGCGTGTCAAAAGTGTGTATCAGGCAGCGAGTATTTCTCGAGGCCTCAGCACGCGATTACCAGTCACATACGCGGTCACAAACTGGACGCAGCAATACGGTTCTTTGTTTAAAGCCATTGCCATGCAAAAAACAATTATGTTTGCCATTTTAGTTTTACTGGTCGCTGTAGCTACTTTTAATTTAGTGTCTTCTCTGGTGATGATCGTTAACGAGAAACGAGCAGACATTGCTATTTTAAGAACCTTGGGCGCCACACCTCGCATGATCATGCGTATTTTTATTTGGCAAGGAGCGGCGGTCGGTTTGGTCGGTGTGTTGGTTGGCGTACTGGCTGGTGTTCTTTTGTCTTTGCATATCACCTCTTGGGTCACAGCGTTACAGCATTTTCTAGGTGTTCAATGGGTGTCTGCTGATGTGTACTGGGTAGATTATTTACCGTCGTCTTTGCATGGGTCGGATGTTTTGCTGGTAGGCGGTGTTGCGTTTTTAATGAGCGTGCTAGCGACGCTCTATCCTGCCAGTTTAGCATTCCGCACTCAACCAGCGGAGGCTTTGCGTTATGAGTGATGCAGTCATGCTTTGTCGTCAGGTATGTAAATCTTACGAAGAAGGTCCGGCACCTGTGGTTGTGCTAACAGGTGTGGATTTAACCGTTACTGAAGGCGAAATGATAGCGGTGATTGGTTCGTCAGGAGTTGGTAAGTCAACCTTGCTGCAACTGTTGGGTGGCTTAGATGCTCCAAGCAGCGGAGAAGTGTTGGTTTGTGGTCAATCCATGGCGACGATGAGCGAGAAAGAACGCAGTCATTGGCGTAATCAACACATAGGGTTTGTGTATCAATTTCATCATTTGCTCCCAGAGTTTGATGTGTGTGAAAACGTGATGATGCCTCTTCTTATTCGAGGTGGGTCCCACGTGACAGCCAAAGAGAAAGCCTTGTATTACCTCGAGGCTGTGGGACTGGGTCATCGTCTCAAGCATCGTACGCAAGAATTGTCAGGGGGTGAGCGCCAGCGCGTTGCCATTGCGCGAGCCTTGGTAACAGAGCCTGCCTGTGTGTTAGCCGACGAACCCACGGGTAACCTGGATGAACACATATCAGAGCAAGTTTTTTCTTTGATGTGTGAATTGAATCAGCGTTTGAAAACAAGTTTTGTAGTAGTCACTCATAATTTAGCCTTGGCTGCTCGCATGAGTAAAGCGTATGTGTTGCAAGAAGGTACTTTAGTGGAGAACGTATGACAGCTTATTTTATGGAACGTGAAAAAAGAGGTGAGCGCGCCATCTTGATTCACAATCATTTTTCAATGTTAGATAATCCAGAAAGAGCCTTAGAGGAGTTTCGTTTACTAGCGAAATCTGCCGGCGTGACGATTTTAACAATGATCGAATCGAAAAGAGAAAAGCCTGATGCTAAATATTTTTTAGGTAAAGGAAAAGCAGAAGAAATCCGTGATATGGTCAAAGAATTGGAAGCAGATTTGGTGATTGTTAATCACGCGATATCACCTGGCCAAGAAAGAAACCTCGAAACATTGTGTTGTGTGCGTGTACTGGATCGCTCTACGTTAATTCTCGATATTTTCTCGCAAAGAGCGAGAAGCTTTGAAGGTAAGTTGCAAGTGGAATTAGCACAGCTGCAGCATCTTAGAACGCGCTTGATAAAAGGTTGGACTCACTTAGAACGCCAAAAAGGTGGTATTGGTTTAAGAGGGCCTGGTGAAACACAGCTTGAGACCGATAGGCGTTTAGTGGGAGGGCGAGTGACTGCTATTCGTAAACGCCTAGATAAAGTAGGTCGTTCTCGCGAACAAAATCGCCGCTCGCGTGAACGCTCTTCCACAGCGACGATCTCCTTGGTTGGTTACACAAATTCGGGTAAGTCTACTTTGTTTAATGCTTTAACGTCTGCCGATGTGTTGGTTGCTGATCAGCTGTTTGCAACGCTAGATGCCACGTTAAGACAAGTGCAGTTACCGGGAATAGGTCATACTGTTTTAGTTGATACAGTGGGTTTTGTAAATCAATTGCCACATGAATTGATTGCCGCCTTTAAATCAACCCTAGAAGAAACCCGTTTGGCAGATTTGTTGTTGCACGTGATTGATATCAGCGATCAACATTGGCGTGATCGTCTGCATGAGGTAAACGATGTGCTGCAAGACATAGGCGCAGGCGATATTCCTCAGTTGTTAGTGTTTAATAAAACAGATCGTACTACTTACGAGGCAGGGCGCTGCGAGTGGAGTGAAGATGGTTTACCTGTTCGTGTGTGGGTTTCAGCGCATACTGGAGATGGGTTGCCAGAGCTTCGAGCTGCCATTAGCGATGTGATGGTTGGTTCTTGGGTGGAATGTGAGTTGCTGTTGGAGCCCTCTGAGGGTGCTCTGCGTGCTCAGTTATATGAGTTAGGGGCTGTGGAGTCTGAATCCGCACAAGAGGATGGTCGAATGTTGATCAGTATTAAGCTGTCATCTTCCGATTACACAAGGCTTGCCGGCTCTCATTCAGCAATGAAGGATAGGCCCTAGCCCTTAACTGGGAGTCATGCTAAAATCGCCTCTTTCTTTTGGGGGATGGTATGAACTGGGGACTTTTATTCAAAGTGCTGGCTTTAGTGCTTATCGTTGAAGGCTTAATGCCTTTTCTCTCGCCTACAAAGTGGAAAAATCAGATGAAGCGGCTCAGCAATACTTCTGATAGGCAGATTCGAATCATGGGTCTTATCTTGTTGTTTGTAGGCTCGCTGGTGTTGTTTGTTGTTCACGCTTTCCTTGTTGCGTGACGGAGGAGTAATCATGGGTATCAATACAGTTATTTTAGGCACTCAATGGGGTGATGAAGGCAAAGGGAAAATCGTAGATTGTCTAACGCCGGAAGCGCAAGCCGTTGTTCGTTTTCAAGGTGGCCATAACGCGGGCCATACACTAATCATCGACGGGAAAAAAACTGTCTTACATCTTATTCCGTCAGGTATTTTACACGCTGCCGTCATGTGCTACATCGGCAACGGTGTGGTGGTTTCCCCAGGAGCCTTGTTGAAAGAGCTCGACTCCCTAGAAGGGCAAGGTGTGGCTTACGCAGATCGTTTACGTATTAGCGCAGCTTGTCATCTTATTTTACCGTATCATGTTGCCTTAGATCAGGCGCGTGAAAGGCATCGTGGTAAAGAAGCAATCGGTACAACAGGGCGAGGCATTGGTCCTGCTTACGAAGATAAAGTAGCTAGGCGTGGTATTCGTGCTTTGGATTTATGTGATTTGGCTTCTTTGAAGCCAAGGCTTGAAGCCATTGTTACTTATCACAATGTGGCCTTGACTCAATATTACCAAGAAGAAGCCATTGATTTTAATATGGTGTGGTCTGAGTTAGAAGTTCAAGCAAAGCGTGTGCTTCCTCTGATTGCAGATGTTACCGCAGCTTTAGTAAAGCATCGAGAGCAGGGTGATTCAGTGATCTTTGAGGGAGCTCAAGGTAGTTTGCTAGATATCGATTTAGGCACATATCCGTTTGTAACGTCATCTAATACCACAGCAGGTGCAGTATCTGCTGGTAGTGGTGTGGGCCCTCTGTATTTAGATGAAGTGATGGGTGTCATGAAGGCTTATTGCACGCGTGTGGGTGCAGGGCCATTCCCGACCGAGTTGTTTGATGAAGTAGGTGCTGAGCTTGCTGATAGAGGCAAAGAGTTTGGTGCAACGACGGGTCGAGCTAGACGTTGTGGTTGGCTCGATATTATCGCGCTTCGCCGAGCCATTGCGATTAACAGTGTCTCACAACTCGTGATGACCAAGCTGGATGTTTTAGATAACTTAGCTGAAATTAAGTTCTGTGTGGGTTATGAATGTCGCGGAGAGCAGTTATCTGATTTACCTATCTCAGCTGCTGATGTTGCTGCCTGTAAACCTATTTACGAGAGCCTTCCTGGTTGGAAGTCAGATACTTACGGCATGACAGAGCTTGATACCCTGCCCGAAGAGGCCAAAGCCTTTATTAATCGAGTGGAAGAGCTGGCTCAAGTGCCTGTTACGATGGTTTCAACAGGCCCAGATCGAGTGCATTTGCTGAACCGATTGTCCAAATAAGGTGGCACAGTCATCTTAATCGGGTTTTTTGCCATGGCATGGCATGGCAGGTTCGGCTTTCTAGGCAGCTAGCAGCTCTCTAAAGTATGGTTAAATTGTGTCCAAAGCTCTTCTCAAGATAATCGGGAGGGCTTTTTTATTGAGTCTATTCCGATCTTAGGGTACAATCAGAACATATAAAATAAGTTTAATGAGGCTTACAATGTGCGCTGCAATTGTGCTGATTCTATCTAAGAGTTCAAGCAATAAAGGGGAGGCAATATACTCTTTGAAGCAAACAATCGCGCCAGAAGATCAGAGGCCTCCTTTAGAAAGCATTGACCTAGGGCGTGGTTCCGTTATTTTTGCTTTGTTGCAGAATTTTTTTCGAGCCTTAACTGCTAAAAAGCGAGTGCTTCTCCTTCAAAATCACGCAGAGCTTCAGCGATGGTTTTTAGATATTCATCGGCAGCTACAAAAGGAGCAGCGGCGAGCTGAACCACGGCACTGCTTTACCTCAATAAAAGATATTTTTCAGCCGCAAGTTAACTGGCAGTCTGATAATTCTGGGATTAAAGTGTTCATGGAGGATCGCTCAAAAAGTGACGCAAAATATTTTAATGTGTCTTTTACTTCAGGGGCGTGGTGGGCCTCTGTTAATCTCGCAAAGATGGGTAAATATTTACGTTTAGGGAAGGCTTACGGTATTGCTTACGGTACGACTTTAACCTTGATGTCTGCCGGTGTTTTGTCAGCATTGTTTGCCAACCCAGGAGTGGCTCCTTTTCATGAGCTGGTTTCGCTTGCTATCGCTTTAAGTGTGTTTGCAGGTCTTGTTGATTTGGTGGTTGTTCTGTTAGTGGTTTTTCGTTGCGTCAATAAGAATGTTCCCATTTTAGATAAAGCTTCGATCGCAGAATTTGGCTCTCCTTTGGCTGGTTTGACAGAATCCCCCCGTTCACCAGAGGAAAAAGGAAAAAACACGGTACAAGCAATAACTTAAAAACTGATAGTGTAGCCTTACCTTTTTTTTAGGAGAGGCAATGCTTCTTTTTGTACTTGGCTTTGTGAGTGCTTGCTTTTGTTCCAGTGTTTTTTATTCCTTTCTTGATCCGTGCTTTACACGTTATTGCCTGTGTTTGTTTGTCTTAAGTCTTTTCCGCACTATTGAGTGGAGAATGCTTTACCCCCACATTACTCTTAGTGTTTTATCAGTACTGATAGGTCTTTTATTTGGGTTGAGCGTGATAGCATCATGGCAGAATCAACATGATGCTGTTCTTTTATCGTCGCATTCTTTTTTTGTTTGCGGTCAGCCAGAACAGGCTTTGCGTGTCAAATTGCCTTCGCAGCAATGGATTTTTCGTCTTGATAGTTATCGCTGGCATTCCATTAATCACCGTTTTGATCGCGTGATAGTACATGCTTATCGGCCTATGCTTTTTTCTGAGGGAACGCACTATTGTTTAAGTGTTCATTCTCGTCGGCAGGACATCTTAAAGCAGCATAAAGGGAAGTTAAAAAAAATAAGCCTAGGAATATTGGGCAGTGTGCAATTGGATGGCGTGCAGTCAATGCATCCATTAGCAACACATTATGTGGGGCAAGCTCGGCATTGGGTTCGGTCGTGGATCAATCATTTTTCTTCCCCTCAGGCGAGGCATATTTTACGGGCCTTGCTATTAGGCGATCGTTCATCAATGAATCGAAATGACTGGCAGCTTTTCTCAAAAACAGGAACCAGTCATTTAGTGGCTGTTTCTGGTTTACATGTAGTTTGGATGGTTTTGTTTTTTTCAGGGTTACTGTCACGAGTTTTCGATCTATTTCCTGCTATGTATCGCTACTGCCCGAGAACAATTTTGTCTTCTTTGTTAACGCTATTGCTTTCGCTTGGATACGCTTCTTTTGTCTATCCATCGATTCCCTCAGCTCGTACTTTGCTTTTATTAGGGGGGCGATCCTGTCTTGCTTTTTTTGGTGATAGTATCTCATCTTTACAGCTGTTATTGTTTGTCTTTTTAACAACGTCGGTGATTTACCCTTTTTCTTATTGCCAAGTCAGTGCTTGCTTGTCGTATTGGGCGGTTTTTTGGTTGCTTTCATCTCCGAGCTATCATTCCTCTGAGAGTCTTTCTTCCTGGTTTTTGATGCAAACCTGGATATTGCTAGCTTTATTTCCTCTGACGGTTTTTTATTTTGGTCATTGGTATGCTGTTTCATGGTTTGCTAATGTGTTGGCTGTTCCGTGGGTCAGCTTATTGCTGTTTCCTTTGTGTGTGATGAGTTTATTGTTATATGGTGTTTGGCCATGGCTCTCTATCAAGCTATTGCTGTTTTTACAGTTCCCGCTCAATGCTTTGTTGTGGTGTTTGAATACTCTCTCAAAGCATCCCATTGTGAGTGTATCTCTATTACACTATGGTTTTTTTTCTCTGTGCTTGAGTGTGTTGCTGATTTGGGTTTTTCGATATCCGCGTATTCGTTGGCATGTCATAATGCTCTCATTACCACTCTTTTTGTTTCTTGTGTTTGGTGGGTCTTTCCCGTTTGAGCATGGGATTTGGGTTCCTTCCAAACGAGGAGGGGTTTTCTTATATCGTTATCGTCACCATTCATTTTTGTACGCAAAGGGTGTAACAAAAAGCATGTACCGTTTTTCTTTACCGAGAACCATACGGAGATTACATTGGGGAAGGATAGATCATTGTCTGCTTTCTGCTTCTGGTGTAGCTGGGTTATCGACCTTATGCAAGTCTGTTCAGGTTCAAAGGCGTAAGAGTAGAAAAAAGGACCATGATCTGTTTCGTTCTCCAGAGATGCGTGCTTTTAAGCAGGTTTCGCGAGAGCAGGCTCGCCCTATAAGATGGTTAAAATTCAACCAGCGATTTTACTCTTGGTAGCGCTAAATAGGGCTTGCTGCTTTGGCTTGAGTATCTCGGTCAATTTGTGTACTATTTAAGCGAAAAACAAGCGTGTTAAGATTATAAGCGCGCATTAAGGGAGATTACATGAATCGTTCAACTATCCGACGTTTGTTAGGCTTTGCTAAACCGTATTGGCGTTATTTCGTTATTGGTATCTTAGGTGCTTTAAGTGTATCGGCTGTGGATGCTTTCTTTGCTCGTATGATCAAGCCTATTGTGGATCATGGCTTAGGTCTTCAGCACTTAAGCTTTGCTTTATCTTTGGCTGGTACTTTGCTACTTCTTTTTGTGATCAGAGGTGTTGCCTCATTTATATCAACGTATTTTATTAATCGAATTGCCCGTACAGTCGTGATGATTTTACGACGTAAGCTATTTAAACATTTACAGAGCTTGCCTTTGGGTTTTTATAAGCAATACGGACAATCGTCTTTGCTGTCGTTGATGTTATATAACGTTGAGCAAATTGCTTTGTCGGCATCGCAAATTATTGCTAATGCCATTCAAGACATTGCTTTGATTCTGGGTCTTCTTTTGGTGATGTTTACCGTATGTTGGCCATTGGCATTGCTCTTTATAATTATTGCTCCTTTCATTTTGTGGGTGGCAAAAAGAGCATCGGTAAGATCACGACGATTAAATTTAGCGGTTCAGAAAACAATGTCTCGTGTTACAAACGCTTTATCAGAAATGCTTCGCGGTGTGAGAGAGACTCGTGTTTATGGTGCCGAAAATAAAGAAAGAGAACGTTTTTTCTCTGAGACAAGAGCAAATCAAATGCAAACCTTGAAAGTGGTTGTAACAAAGGCTCTGAGCGGGTCAATCATACAGCTATTGGTTGCGCTTCCTATTGTTTTGGCGTTGTGTTTGTCATCGTTGAATTGGTTTTCCATGACTGCGGGTTCTTTTGCTTCGGTTTTAACTGCTATGGTAATGATTATTCGACCCATGAAGCGCTTATCACAAGCTAATACTGACATTCAGCAAGGTTTGGCAGGGGCTGAAACGGTTTTTGCTGTGCTGGATACACCAGAAGAAGATCGCTCAGGGCGAGCGATGGATCAAGCTGTTGTTGGGCATGTGCAATGCCAAAACCTCAGTTACACGTATCCTGACCAGGCAGAGCCTGTTCTGAAAGAGGTGAGTTTTGAGGCGGCAGCAGGTAGCATGACAGCATTGGTTGGCCCTTCTGGGGGAGGAAAGACAACCTTAGTGCATCTTCTGATGCGTTTTTATGAACCTGATTCTGGTTGCATTAGTTTAGACTCTGCTTTGGTAAATGAATTGTCTTTGACAGAGTATTGGCAGCAATTTTCTTTAGTGACTCAATCCCCAGCTCTTTTCAATGATACCATCGCCTATAATGTCGCTTATGGAGATGATTCAATTGATGAAAATAAAGTAGAGCTTAGTCTTCAAGCAGCTCAGCTGTGGCAGAAGGTATCACACATGTCAGAAGGCACCCACACGGTCATTGGTGAAGAAGGGGCTTCCTTATCGGGAGGAGAAAAACAGCGTCTTGCTTTGGCGCGTGCACTTTATAAGGGATCGCCACTGGTTGTCTTGGATGAGGCAACATCAGCATTAGATACGCCAACCGAGCGATTAGTCCAGAAAGCTATTGATGCGCTTCGAGAGAAGAGTACTTTGTTTGTGATAGCGCATCGTTTGTCAACGGTTAAGCAGGCAGATCAAATTTTAGTGTTGGATGATGGGCGTATCGTTGATTCAGGTTCGCATGATCAGTTATTGAAGACATCCCGCATGTATCGCTCTTTATGCCAAAATGAATTGGAGTCAATATGAGTTTTCAAGATCGATTTGCTGAATCCTTAGAAACCTTTTGGTATCAAAAGCCGCGCTGGTATCATTGGCTTTTGTCGCCTTTATCGGGGTTGTATCGTTTGGTAATGGCTTTGCGTTCTTGTTGTTATCGTATGGGCTTATTTAAAGTGCATCACTCCTCTGTTCCTGTGGTTGTTGTTGGTAATATCACCGTGGGAGGAACAGGAAAAACACCGTTTGTGATGGGCTTGGTTGAGTATTTATTAAAGCAAGGGCATCGTCCAGGAATTGTGTTACGAGGGTATGGCACGAGCAATCACGATGAGCCATTACGAATAAGTGAGTCAAGTTTACCAAGTGAAGTTGGTGACGAGGCATGTATGATTTATCGTCGACTTAAAGTGCCAGTACTTGTTTGTCGAAAACGAGCATTAGCTATTGCTGAATGTGAGAAGGCCGGTTGTACGGTTATTGTCTCCGATGATGGTTTAGCGCACTATGCTTTTTCACGTAGCATAGATATTATTTGTGCGGATGCTTATCGACAATGGGGTTCAGGATTTTGTCTTCCAGTGGGGCCGCTTCGAGAACCAAAATCACGCTTAAAAAAAGCATCATTGCTTGTATTTACTAGTAATGAGCCTCTGGTGGGCGATGTTTCTGTATCACTTACTAAGCCTGTTTGCTTGGTTAATGTAGCGAATCCCTCAGAGACGAAGCCATTATCATTTTTTAAAGGGGTCACTGTGAATGCGGTGGCAGGAATAGGACACTCAGAGCGTTTTTTTGCAATGTTGGAGGTTTTGGGATACAATGCGAAACATTGGAATTTCCGAGATCATCATCAATACAGTAAATTAGAGTGTATTTCTTTTTCTGATTGTCCAGTTGTTATGACTGAGAAAGATGCAGTTAAGTGTTCTGCATATGAATTAAAAAACGCATGGTATCTGCGAATTGAGGCAGAGTTTGATTATAGCCTAATTGAAAGGTTGCTAGAGGATTGTTGTACTAATGTTTAGTGCTGTTGGTGGAAATGTGTCGTGGCGTCATTTCTGTGATTGTGTTTTTCGCATGGAGGTATTGGTATGTCAGCGGACGAACAGAATAGAAGGCCACAGCCAAAATGTAAGCCAAACCTAAAGACAAATTTACCAAAATTAAAGGGCTCCCTTTCACCGTTCTCACCTGTTTCAGTGATAGAGGGAACAGTAGGTAATGAACTTGATCCTCGCGCCCGAAAAAAAAATAAACTTAAAGGCCCCCAGCAGAGGGCCAGAGAGCCCTATGATTTCTCGCAGGACTCTGACCCTAAGAGAAGAAAAGTAGTTGAGTCGGCAGATCCTTGTCTCATAAGTTACAGAGAAAGAAAACAAGAAGGTCTTCCGCTGTCTCCTTCTCCTTTTGATTTGGGTATGCCACCATCTAGGGTTACAGAGAAATCCCTTGCTCAAGCAAAAGCAGAGAATAGTTTTCGAAGCACAGAAGAGTATAAAAAATACATGCTGCGAAGATCTTTTTTCATGCTTTCTTCGTTTAAAAATAGTTTGGAATATTTCCATGAATACATCATGGTTTTACGGAAAACAAAAGCAACGCTTGCGCATCAGATTCCAGAAGGGCAGGCAAGTAACAAGATAAGCGCCAGCAACAAAGATTTAGACCGGTTTGTTTTTTTTCTTAGGCAGTGTGAGGATATCTATAAAGACATGGCCATAGAGAAAGGCTATGATCCTGAGATTGACCCTGACAAACTATCAGCTACTCGAAAATTTAGAACAAAATGGTTTCCTAGGGTTAACGCCCTTCGTCTTTTGTTCGGTGTGCGCATAGCGAATCTAGCAAAAGATGCTTGTGTTGTTGCCGGATCTCCGATTTCTCAGGGGCTTTTTGTTCATTTAGGCGCTGCTTTTTCTTGGACACCTTTTATTGGTTGGCTCTTTTACCTCCCTAGAATACTTGTCAATATCATTACACCAATTAAAAATACGCAGCGTGCTCGTTCTGTGCTAGAGGCTCCGAAAGATAAGAAAAAAGGCCGATGTCTAAAGGCTTTTCTTAATAATCTATCTGAGCGTACTTTTGAAAATGCCAATGATTGGGTTTGGATGGTCATTGGCTTGATTACCTGTTTTTGTGTGCTTGCGGCCGTATTGACACCTCTCTTATACTTATATGATGTGGGTGTTGAGATAGTTCGAAGCATTATGAAAATTAAAATGTGGACCCAGCACCTGCAATATGCTTATGCAAATGCTCTGGCTAAGATTGAGTCTATTTCCGATATAGAAAACGATGATCAGCCTCACTTTTTGAATTGGGAGTTAGAAGGTGCTTTTAATCTTAATGATTTGAAGGGACCAGAAGAGTCCATCGAAGATGGGGCGGTGGAATGCTATCAAGAAAAAGTATTTTTAAAAAAACTATATCACCACATTGTTAAGAAAACCTTAGAAACGCAAAGCACAGATGTTTCTCTTAATTCGCTTCAGGAATTGCATAAGCGCGCCTATATGGCATGGTCGTTTCATGTCTCAATGATTGGGAATAGAGCTTCTTCAAAGGAAGGGAAAGGAAAGATTAAAGAGATGTTGTTGTTTTTTAAGAGAAGGCAGCATTTATTGAAGCAACAGATTACATCTGTCATGCGATTGCAGCTGAAGGCAATAAAAGAAAGGGAGGGAGAAGCTATTCCTTACTCTGATCATCGAAGGTCGTTGTTCCATCACCTTCAGGAAAAATGCAAGACTGTTAAGAAAGGTGCTGCAAGAAATATTACGCTTGTTTCTTTAATGGCTGTTGGTATGCTCATGACCTTTGTTGGAGGCGGGCATGCTATTTTTAACATAGCTAGTACAACTATGCCGGCTATTCCTGTGTTAACCTTGGTGGGAATTGCCATTGTTGTTATTGCTTGCTCGGTGCAAATAGCTTTTTCCTACGCGTCGCCTAAAGAAGATAAGTCTATTAAATATGGTTAGGCGCAATCTAAGAAAGCGCCTTTTTATATCGTTTAATGCTTGCATCAACACCATCGATTAAGCAATCAGCTATCAAAGCCTGACCTATCGATACTTCAGCGAAATCTAGATGCTGGGTTAGTAATGCGAGATTATCTGCATTTAAATCATGACCTGCATTGCAGGCTAGGTTTAGGTCTTTGGCATGTTGAGCCATTGCTTGGTAGTGTGTTGCAGAGGCTTCTCCGCGACCTGCCAAGTACTCCTCTGCATAGTGTTCTGTATATAATTCCACGCGATCGCATCCAGTGTTTGCTGCGTGAGTAATGCTCTCTTTGTCTGGATTTACAAATAAGCTGACTCGAATATTCAGCTCTTTTAATTCGTTTATAATGGGTAGTAAGAGCGTGTGATAATGCTTGAAGTCCCACCCTTGATTGGATGTGATTTGCTGAATGCTGTCGGGGACTAAAGTGACTTGATCGGGTAAGGTCTCTCTAGCCATTGTAACAATGCCCGGGTAATTGGATGTGGTCTCATGAAAAGGATTGCCTTCGATATTAAACTCACAGTCTTTGCATAGCGCTCTGAGTTCAAATACATCGCCAGGAGTAATGTGTCGTAAGTCAGGTCTTGGATGTACCGTAATGCCATCAGCACCTGCATCAATGATTCGTTGTGTGACATAAGCGACATTAGGAGTGTTCCCACCGCGAGCGTTTCTTAAGCACGCTACTTTATTCACGTTAACGCTTAGCTTAGTAGTCATCAAAAATATCCTTAGGTTTCCATCGGGTAATTGGGTAGCGTCGATCTTTACCAAAAGCGTAAGAACTCACGCGTATTCCAATTGGGGCTTGGCGGCGTTTGTATTCATTTCGACTGATTCGAGACAAGACATTGTCGATGTCATGAGCATCAAAACCTAATGCTTTGAGATCTTTTGGTGAGAGTTCTTGGTGGATGCTGTGTTTTAAGATGGCGTCTAATATGGGGTAGGGTGGAAGGGAATCGTCATCTCGCTGATTTTCGGCTAATTCTGCAGAGGGAGCCTTACTGATGACCCTAGGTGGGATGGCGTCACTTAAACTATTTCTGTATTCACACAATCGGTAGACAGTTGTTTTAAATACGTCTTTAAGGGGAGAGAAACCACCCGCTAAATCACCATAGAGAGTGCTGTATCCCACAGCCATTTCGCTTTTATTGCCAGTGCAAAGAACAATGTTTCCATGTTTGTTGGAGAGTCCCATTAGAATAATGCTACGCAACCTGGCTTGTATGTTTTCTTCGGTTGTATCAGGTGCTTTCTTGTTAAAGTGAGGCAGCAGGGTGCTTGTCATGGACTGAAACATGGGTTCAATGTCGATCACACTGTAGTTAACTTTAAGGAGCTCGGCGTTACGTTTGGCGTCTTCTAAGCTTTCTTGGGAAGTGTAGCGTGTTGGCATCATGACGGCATGTACTTTGTCCGCACCTAATGCGTCAACGGCGATGGCTAATGTTAAGGCCGAATCAACACCACCAGATAGGCCAATGAGAGCGCCTGGGAAGTGGTTTTTTCTAATGTATTCACGCACACCGAAAACCAACGCTTGATACAGTGTTGCATCAGGGTTTACGCTTTCTTGCTGGTAAGAAAGAGAAGCATTGCTTTTGTAAGCTAGCAGAAGTGTGTCTTCTGAAAAAGCTTTCCCTTCTTTTTGAAGGCTACCATCAGCATTGATAATCAAGCTTCGTCCATCAAAAACAAGTTCATCTTGGCCGCCAACTAAATTAAGATAACAACAGGTTTGGTGATGTTCTTTTGCGATATAAGAAAGTCTATCCATACGCTCTTTTTGCTTGCCTATAGCGTATGGCGATGCGTTTAAAATAATGAGTAGTTCTGTGTCTAGAGAAGTAGTCTTGTTGACAATGTCATCGGACCAAACATCTTCACAAATCAAAAGGCCTATCCGATGACCTTTCAAGTCGAAAGAGGCAGGTTTATTTCCTGGTTTGAAATAGCGTTTTTCATCGAAAGTGTCTGTGTTGGGCAGGAATTGTTTGTCGTAAGTTAATTGTATTTGGCCATGCTGAATAAGAGCGGCTCGATTGGTGATCCCGGACTTATCGTAGTGAGGATAGCTGACTAGCAGGGCCATGTCTCCGCTCACCTGTTCACACAAAGTGTGAATGGCTCTTTTAATAGTGCTATGAAAAGCAGGTCTTAGTAGGAGATCTTCAGGAGGATAGCCGCATAACATTAACTCAGGCGTACAGAGTAAGTCGGTACCTAGTGATTCGTGGTGTTTGATGTGTGTTAGTAGCATTGCTGTATTGTCAGCAATGGCTCCGCATAAAGGGTTGCATTGCAAAAGGGCTATAGAGAGAGTTTGGGTCATGGAGTTACTCGATAATCAAAGCTGTTAAACAAGAGCGACCTTCGCTGGTCAATGCCAAATGCGTTCTGCAAGCTGCTTTGCTATTCATGTGCTCAAGCGCGATACCCAGCTCGTTAAAAATAGAGAGTAGTTGAGTATTAGGGATGTGATGTTGTTTACCTGTGCCAAGTAATACAAGTTCAGGTTCATGAGCGAGTAGCTGTTCTATGGCATCGTTATCGATTTGGTCGAAGTGATGAGGAGCCCAGGGGCTAACAGATTCGTTGTGCAGCACAATGCTTTCAGTATAGGTCTGGTTGCCAACGCGGCATTCCCCGTCGCTATAGCTTTTGATAAGGCTTTGAGAGCTAGTATCTTCTTGTAAACCCATGGTGAGTCTCCGGTGGCTCAGTACGTGGCTTCAGTTTACTCCTAAGAAAACTTAGTAGCTAGAGATATCGTTGCTTCTAAGGAAGCGGGATTCGGTGATGCTGAATTCACTGATGTAGTCGATTCCGCGTTTACCGCTTAGCTCTCCGGAGTCTCTTTCTGCGAAGGCATACGCGCAATCTGATGACTCAACGGCCGGGCTATGAATGCCGTTTTTGTCGTTGATGGTGATTAGGCAGGGTACACCGCTTTTTGAGGAGAAGACAAAATTGACTTTGCCCCATCCTTTGCATTTTACGGCGCCTTTTTCATAGCTTGGATGGCTGCAATAGATGACTAAGGTAGAGGCATTATTCTCCCATGAAGCTCGAAGGCTGCCTTCTGTGTGAATATTGCTTATTTTTCCAGCAGGTGAAAAGGCAATGGCATGATACGAGAGCGTGTAGAGGTCGTTTCCAGCAAGGGCCTTTCCTAGCGGAAGAAGCAAACTAATGGAGGCGCATGCTATTGAAATAAAACGATTTATCCCCTGACTTTTTTTCATTTTCTCACCTCAAAAAAATACTGGTAGGCACATTTAAAAGTTTAAAAGCTAGAGGCTTTCCCGTCAAGAGCCTAAAACAGGGGCTGATAAGGAGGTAATGTTGACTTATATATTGCTTTTCGATAATATATCGTCCTTCGACCTTCTGCTCTACAGATTTTCTGAGAGCTGTTAATCCACAGGAGAGTTAGGCCATGAGTCAAACCCGACACTACGAGATTGTTATACTGGTTCACCCAGATTGCAGTCAGCAAGTCCAAGACATGACAGAACGCTATAAAAAAATGGTCACTGACCGTTCTGGCGTTGTGCATCGTTTTGAAGATTGGGGCCGTAAGCAACTCGCTTACCCAATTCATACAGTTAACAATAAAATTGTGAAAGCACATTATTTGTTGCTTAACGTTGAGTGCAACAAAGAAACGTTAGATGCGTTAGAAGACGCTTTTCGTTTCAATGATGCGGTTGTTCGAAGCAAAGTATTTGTTTTAAAAGCTAAAGCTGAAGGCGAATCTTGGATGATGAAACGTCGCGACAAAGAAAAAGAACGTCGTCAGCGCTAAACAATACTGTAATAAATTTTAAAGAGGATAGTTGTCATGGGAAAAAGAAAAAAAGCATGCCCTTACTGTGTGGGTGATGCAAGTGTAATTTCGTATCAAAACATCGATGTATTAAAAATGCATGTGATGGAAGGCGCTGGCTGGAAAATTGTTCCTAGCCGTATTTCAGGCGCTTGTTGTCAGCATCAACGTCGATTAGCAAAAGCCATTTTATGGGCGCGTGAATTGAGTTTGTTGCCTTATTGTTCTCACGCAGACGCCTAATTTAAAGGGGATTCAATTATGGAAATTATTTTACAAGAACGAGTGAGTAATTTAGGCCGCATTGGCGATCTAGTTAATGTAAAAGCTGGTTACGCTCGCAACTTTCTTATTCCTTATGGTAAAGCTGTTAGAGCATCAGACGAAAACAGAGCTCTTGTTGAAGCCAAGCGTACTGATTTAGAAGCTAAAGAAGCAAAAGATTTAGGTGGAGCGCAAGCTCGTGCTGATAAGCTGGCAGAAATTGCTCATATCTCTATCATGGTTCGAGCCAGTGCTGAAGGTAAGCTTTACGGTTCTGTTGGCGCTGCAGAAATTGCAGACGCTTTGGCAGAAAAAGGTTTTGATATAGCTAAGAAAGAAATCTTGCTAAAAGAATCTATTCGAGAGCTTGGTGATCATGATGTAGCTATTCGTTTCCACATCGATTTAACAGTATCGTTTCCTGTTACTCTAATGACGGAAGAAAAAGAAGGCGACTCTGATTCTGACTCTGACTTTTCAGGTGAGTACGTTGACATGGACATGGAAGAGTACTTCGGCGTTGACGCAACTGATTTACCAGAAACAAATACGCAAGAAGACGATTCTACAGAGTCCTAGGTTTTGCTACCTAAGCTTCAAAAAAAAACGGGCCTAGAGCCCGTTTTTTTTATTCTTTTTTTAAGGAAAAAGCTCTAGAACTGAGGTTTTTCTTGTTGTTCATTGGTAAGGTAAGTTGTCACAGCGTTACCAGAGTTAGCCTTGACGACTCGATCAAGCAGAGTTCCGCCGGCTTGATGCCGATTGTTTCCTGGCAGTGTGTCGAATAGCTTTCGCATGTCTCGTATAAAGAAGCGTTTTTCTGGTTGGCCAAGTGAAGAGGCGGCCTTGGCGGCGCCAATAATATAAACTGCTGCTAATAAGGTGAGCACAACGCCTGCAGCAGCGGTCATTCCAATAAGGAATGGCTGAGATGCGTTGACGTAGTTAAGCAAAAAGTAGCAGCCAACCGTGAAGCCGGCAGTAAAGGCGGTGCCTACAAGAGCGGTGACCCCAACGAAGGCCGCTTTTTTGTTACATCGCGGAGTAAGGTTCACGGCTTTGTAGTTGTTTACCTGGGCAATTAGCTCGAAGATATTTGTTTTTTTTGCTGAACGCTTTGTGTCGAGCTTAGAGCCTTCCCAATCAATTTCTTCTAAAAAATCATTAAGAAGTGCTCGCCATCCTTGATGATCGTTTTGGCTTACATCTGATATCCGTATGACAAGCAAATAATCTAAAATTTGATCTTTATCTTCTTGATTTAGGTGCCCTAGGATTGGTGTTAATGTTGAGTCATTGATTTTATTGAGGTCAGAGCTACGTTGTTCCCAAGCCGCTTTCTCGCTTAGGTATTTGCTTAAGGTGCCTGAATAATTATTTTCTTCTGTAGGTGCTCGTACAAGTAGGGCGGCTTTAGCTTTAGCTCCTCTGGGTTCTGCTGTGCCAAGTGGTAGCGACGAGTCATTGGTAACAATTGTTGCCGTGTAGCTGGAGAGGGGCTTTCTCGGTTCATGGCCGGTTGAATCAATAGGATCGCTTGGGGCAAGGGTTGCAGTGTAGTGCGGCTCTAGTTCGGTACCATGTTTGCTCATGATGATCCCTTTATTGTATGTTATTTCTCGTATTATACCACGCTCATATCCGTGCAGCAATTTTGCTTTGACTGTCTTTTTGGACCCTCTGTGTTAGACTAGCCGAGCCTCATTGGGCCAGGATAGGGGAAATAAATGGACATTATGTCAGAGCAAATGGCAGCCACACCAAAAGCAAAAATACCACCGCATTCCATAGACGCTGAACGCTCTGTTTTAGGTGCGTTAATGCTAGATGCCCGTGCATGGGATCGTGTGTGCGATCGCGTAGGGGTAGACGATTTCTATCACGGTTTTCACCGTCATTTGTTTCAGGCCATGGTGACCTTATCCGAGCGTCAACAACCGATCGATGTGCTAACAGTCACTGAATCAGTCCGCTCTCAAGGCCATCCACTTAAGCCAGAAGATGAAGCCTATATCTATGAGTTGGCGAACAATACACCCAGTTCAGCCAATGTGTCTGCTTATGCCGACATTGTTCGTGAGCGAGCTATTTTAAGATTGCTCATTGAAACAGGATCCGATATTTCCGATCGAGCTTTTTCAACTGATGGCACAGACATTAAAGACCTTCTGGATGCCGCTGAAAGACAGGTTTTTAATATTTCAGAGAAACGTCAGCGTCACAATGGTCCGAAAGATATTTCTAGCGTATTGGCTTTGGCAACAGATCGCATAGACCAGCTCTATCAAAACAAAGGTCAGTTAAGCGGCCTGTCTAGCGGATTCATCGATGTAGACGAAATGACCTCAGGGTTTCATGAAGGTGAGTTGATTATTATTGCGGGTCGACCATCCATGGGTAAAACGGCGATCGCTATGAACATGGCAGAGCATGCGGCAATCAAAGGCGATAAGCCTGTTTTGGTGTTTAGTATGGAGATGCCTGCAGAAGCGTTGGCATTGCGTATGATTTCCTCTTTAGGGCGTATTGATCAACATAAAGTGCGAACTGGCCAGCTCGACGACGATGATTGGCCGCGCGTAACCTCAGCTATTGAAATCCTATCAACCAGTAAATTATTTATCGATGACACGCCAGCTCTATCACCTGTTGAGATGCGTTCTAGAGCTCGCCGCTTGGCCAGAGAGCATGGTAGTTTGGGTATGATCGTGGTTGATTATTTGCAGCTGATGCAAGTTACTGGCTCAAAAGAAAACCGAACGAATGAGATTTCAGAAATTTCACGTTCACTTAAAGCGCTTGCAAAAGAATTATCGGTTCCTGTAGTGGCGCTTTCACAGTTAAACCGGAGTTTGGAATCACGAACAGATAAGCGGCCAATGATGTCTGATCTGCGTGAGTCTGGGGCGATTGAGCAAGATGCGGATCTTATCGGCTTTATTTATCGAGACGAAGTCTATCATCCAGATACACCCGATAAAGGCAGAGCCGAGTTCATCATTGCCAAGCAAAGAAATGGTCCTATTGGGCGAGTCAATTTAACTTTCTTGGGTGAGTTCACACGGTTTGAAGATCACATTCAAGATACTCGTCATTAGAGAGGCAGCATGTTAGGCGCTTGTGTATCCATTAATACTGATGCAATTTTGCATAATGTATCGCTTATTAAGGCTTGTGCTTCGGATAGATCTGTTATGTGGATGCTGAAGTGTAACGCCTACGGTCATGGTCTTGATGCTGTGCTGCCACATTTACCTATGTCAGATACCCTCGGACTTGCGTCGCTTCAAGAAGCTAAACACGCTTTTGATCTTGGGGTAGAACCGGCTCGTGTTTTATTAATGCGAGGTTTCCTCGATGTTGACGAATCTGATCGCATGTGCAAGCTTGGCATGCAAGTGGTGATGCATGCTGATTATCAATGGGATTTTTTGAAGGCTTCTGTGTCTAAAGGATTGTATCCATCAGCTGTTTGGTTGCATGTCGATACTGGCATGTCTCGTTTAGGTGTGTCGGTATCTGATTTTGATTCTCTCTATTTACGTTTGAAAAAAAGTGCAGGTTCGCATTTTCCAGTTCATGTGATGACGCATTTGGCGTCTGCAGATCGGCTTGATTCTGTTAGCGCTCAAGCACAATTAGATACGTTTTCAAAGCTGGATATTTCAGGTGATAGCAAGCGATGCGCGCTTAATTCTGCAGGTTTAGCACATTACCCGTTGTTTGATTCAGATTGCATTAGACCGGGTATTGCTTTGTATGGCATATCGCCATTAGCTGGGCCCCATCCTTTAATGGATGCTCTAAGACCTGTGATGACTTTCACTGCGCCTGTGATTGCTGTTAAATCAATTTTAAAAGGGCAGAGCGTTGGTTACGGCGATACTTGGCTTGCGAAGCGAGATTCTATCATTGCTATTTGCGCAGTTGGTTACGGCGACGGTTATCCGCGTGAGATCACAGAAGCGTCTGTTTTTTGTCGAGGTCAGCTGTGTCCTGTCGTAGGGCGAGTCTCCATGGATTTTATTGCTATTGATGTCAGCGACCACCTTGAAAAAATTAGTGCGGGCGATAGAGTTGAGTTGTGGGGCGAGCAATTATCCGCAGAGCGCGTTGCAAAAACCGCCTCAACCATTCCATATACTTTGTTTACAGGTGTTTCTGCACGAGTAACACGCTTAGTTGGAGGTGATGATGATTCCTAGTGATGGCCAGGTTCGCTGGAAGTGTCGGCGTGGGATGTTAGAACTGGATACGCCCTTGGTTCGATTTTGTGACCAGCATTTGTCGAGTTTAAGTGACGATGATCGATCTACTTTTTTCAGCATGCTTCAAGAAGAAGACATGGTTTGGTGGGATTGGTTAATAGAAGGTAAAAAGCCAGACAACCCAGAGTGGATCGCGATGTTGGCTAGAATTAAGTAGCTTCAAACAACTTGCTTGCAGCGGGGTGACGCCGGATTTCGCCTGTTCAGGTAGCTGTGGAAAACGTTTGCCTTTCTCTTAGAGATAAGGATTACGCAAATACGCCGGCAAAAGCCGGCGTAAGAAAAAGGATTAAGCAGGTTTGGTTTTAAGGCCCAGTCACCGCTTCTATAGAGATAAGCCAAGCTTCGTAGAGTGCTTTCAGCTCTTTTTGGCTTTCACGAATTTGCTTTTTATAGTTACGCAGGGTTTCAGTGGCTGCGTCTTTAGTATTTTGCATTCGAGTTAGGTAGCTTTGTGTTTTGAGTTCGCTATAGCGAGTTTTGAGCTCTTTCAAAGTCGTTAGCTTTGTTAGCAAGGTTTGATGAGCTGCTCGAATGGCAGGGAAGGATTCCTCAGGTTGGTTTGTCAGGGCTGCTGCTTGAGCTCTGAGCTTGTACTTTAGGATAGTTTCGTCGTCAACACGCTTTAAGTCATGAGCAAGGCCAAGGTATCTGAGGGTGGCGACCATCCATTTGCCTGGATCGAAATGGAACCAACGGATGCCGTTTCGGTAGTCAGCAGAAAATTGGTGGTGGAAGTTATGAAATCCTTCACCCCAAGTGAATAGTGCGGTAAACCAGTTGTCGCGAGCAGTCTGTTCGAGCGTATAGGTTCGTTTACCGAAGACATGACACACAGAGTTGATGCAGAAGGTTGCGTGATGATTGGCTACCATGCGCAGCAGACCACCGACAATAAAGCCGCTCAGAGGAGCATGCCATAGGCAAGCCACTAACGTTGGAAAGCCAAAGCACATGAAGGCAGCAATGTAAGGGTAAAAGCGATGCTGGAGGCGAATGATTGGGTTTTGAATGAGATCCTCAACGTTGCTGAAGTCACGTGTACTGTGGTCTAAGTGTAAGATCCAATCGAGGTGAGCATGCCAAAAGCCTTGGTTAATGTTGTAAGGGTCTTTTGGGGTATCGACATAACGGTGGTGATTTCGGTGATCAGTACTCCATTCCAAAACGCTTCCTTGGTAGGAGCATGCGCCAAAAAGTGCAAAATAGAGGTCGACTGGCCAGCAGGTTTTGTAGGTTTTGTGCGAATAGAGGCGATGATAGCCTGCAGTAATGCTTAAGCCTGACAGAAGAGATAGGATGGCTGCCAGCCACCAGGTTTGAGCTGGAATAGCATGGTTAGTGATAAGCCAAATTGTGCCCACAACCGCTAAAAGCGGAGTAAGGGTGAAAAAAATCGTTAAAGGCCAATTGATTGGCGGTTTTTTGTGAGACATAGTGGTTCCCAGCAGATGATAAAAGAAGCGTGGATTCTACCACTTACGGGTCCTTTTGGCTATACCAAGCGGGATCTTTTTTGCTTATTTTTTACCCAAATCAACGACTTGGCTTTCAGTATTTTTCTCTTGCGGGAAATGACGACAAAAAAGAGCTGTTGCTCTATGCCCCATGGCTTTAGGAGCCAAGAAAAGCTCTGCTGTAATGGTTGCAACAAGAAGAGCAGCACCAAGCAGTATGCTAAGTGTGGATGGAGCGCCTGCTGCCATTAGCTGCGTGAGAACAGGGATGGCAATGAGAGTTGCTCCACCACCAGCTCCTAATACGCCAGCGATGAGGCTAAGCCCTATAAATAAAACGTTTGGTTTTCGAGTGCTTTCTTTTGCAGGAGTAGCGGGGTGAGAAACGGATAGACTAGGGACAACTTGTCTAGTAGCAGCAATAAGAGTCTCTTTATTCTCGAGATAATCACCAGAGGATTTGTCATGAATCTGTTTGGCGTGTTTGAGAATATCATCAAGAGATAGTGAGGAGGTGCTTGTGAAATCGATTAAGCCGTGCCTGATACAAGCTCGAAGTATGGGGTAGCAGGGGGAGGTGAGCAGTAACTTCAATGGCTCTGTCGGTAGCTTATTGAGCTCACTCATGACTAAGTCGTTAAGGTCCGGCATTAGGACTTCTGAGGTCACACTATCCGTTAGAGAGTCCGTTATGAAGTGAGTGTAATCTCGGCCTCTGGTCGCCCTAACCTTTGATTCAATCTCTGATCCTACAGATCGCCCTGAGGAGTGGATGCGTTTATGCCCAAGAGCTTTTTTTCTTTCAGTTTCGAGAGTGTCTATGTGATAAAATCGCTCTATTAAAAAAGCTTTTCTTTCCGCTTTTTCAGCCATTTTTGAACCATTAAGCTGTTTGATTTGGCTTACCTCGTTTGGGAGGTTTATTTTGTGCTCTAGTGCGGTTTCAAGTGTTGCCAGTGGGCAAGTATTTAATCTCTCATTGAGTGTTGAGTCTTCTTGTTCTAACCATTGGTGAATTAACTTGGCTGCTGCGAGAGGGTGTTTAATAAGTAGTTTAAGTTTGTTGTTGTCGGTTATCTTGGTAAGTTCAGCACAGATCTCTGGTTTGTTGTTACACAGAGTAGCAATGGTTCTCGCGTTCCAAAATAAAGTGTTTCTTATATCGGGGTGTGACGTTTGCATGAGTGCGTCATAAATATGACGAGGGATGCTGGCCAGTGCGCTGGCATTATTGAGGTGTGCTGTTAATGTTTTGCTATCATGGTCGGTTAAGGTTTCAAAGCTGTACCCAGCGTTTATTAATCGAATGAAGGCGGGAACATCTTCTATAAGGTAGCTGAGATTGTATCTGTCGTATTCTGGTTTCCCTAAAATAAATTCTCGACTGAAGCCAGCGTCTAGCATCTCTACAATGCGTGCACTGTATCCTAACACGAGAGTAGATAATCCTGCTTGGCTTGTTGAGAGAGTGTAAAGCTCCGATACTGTAAAGCCATTTTTTAAAAGTACGCTTATTGAATTTGAGTGTAGTGGTTGAGTTTTTAAAATTTGGACTAGGAATGAGTGATTTAGGCCTGCTAAGGCTTCAAACGAGGTCTTTTTGTCGTCTCTGAGTATATTGCATGTCTCATCAATGCAATCTAAAAGTAGGGCGCTCACCTTTCCATCAAGAGTTGCGATTACTTCTGGTGTAATAGTCTCATCTAAATCATTTAAGCGTTTGATTTTTCGTCCATTTCCAACGATTAATGTAAAAGTGTCTGGATTATCCATGGCTGGAAAAGAGAGCTCAAGGCCGCTTAAGGCTGCAAAATCGTCGCTGTGGGCGCTAATGAACGCTTGCTGTTCTAGAGTTATGGGTATGAATCCTCTCAATTAACGTCTTCTTTGAAAGGTAAAGAGTACCACAACACCCTCAGCTGATCAACTATTGAACAACCTTTATTTTCAGAGCGGTACACCCTCATTCAATTAGAATTGGATATTACCCAACCTATTTTCAGTGCTTGGTTTTGCTGTCTTTGCCTTACCGCAAAAAAGGCTCAGGGGATGACGTCCTATCGCTTTAGGAGCTAAGAAAAGCTCTGCTGTAATGGTCGCAACAAGAAGAGCAGCACCAAGCACTATGCTAAGTGTGGATGGAGTGCCTGCTGCCATTAGCTGCGTGAGAAAAGGGATGGCAATGAGAGTTGCTCCACCAGCAGCTCCTAATACGCCAGCGCTGATGCTTAGGCCTATGAATAGTGGTCTTTTCTGGTCTTTATTCTTGCTATTTACTATGGCGGGAGTGACTGGTTGGGGGGGGTCTTTCTCAACTGGTTTTGAAGGCTCAATTGCTCCTGAAGAGAAGAGCTTGTCGAGTTCTTCTTCTTCAACAGTATCCGCCCTCCAAAAGAGATCGGCTCGAGTCTTTTCATTGTTGATGCTCATGATTTTGGTGTAGATAGGGTAAGGGGTTTTAATGAGTCGTTTGAGGTTGCTGAAATGGTTGTAGGGCGAAGTGATTTTATTGCTAATTAAAGACTCGAGGGTGTAACCTTTTTCGCGAAGAGTTGTGATATCTCCCCAGTGTTTAAGCATGAGGCTTAGGTCGGATAAAGCGAACACTCTTTCGGGAGATAAGTTTTTGGCTTTATTTTGTATCTCATCATGGCTATCAGCTTTTTGTGCGTCGATTATATAAAGTATACCGTAGGAGGTTGTCCTAAAGTCGCACTTACAATCAAAAACATGATCAAAGATGGCTCGTTTTTCTTCGCTGCTGCCTCTTTTGTATTTGTAAGCTTTGCGCGTAGCTTTCTTGGGTTTTCTTTTACATTTTACTTTAAACCCTTGCTCGTCAATGGCTAATTTTACCGATAAAACCGTCTTGATAAAGGTTTTATCGTTGCGGCATACAGCATCGATAAGTTCTTTTTTTTCTTTTCCCTTTTGAGCGCGGATGTAGTCTAAGGTCTCAGTAATGGCGCCATTAATTTCATCAAGTCTGCTTTGTTCTCCTGCTGTGCGTCGCATATGATTGACCTATTGTTTAAGTGTTCCAATAAGAGAGCTTAAACTTAACTTATGTTCAAAAAAAAGTCAACCCAAAGGAGGTAATCCCTTTTGCAGAGCCATACCACCTCGTGCTAAAATGGGGTTTTCCTAGCAGGAATACCAAGTAGAATGACTCAAGTCGATTCAGCACCCGTCTCCCAAGAGGCTCCCCCAGAAGATCCTAGCCCGATTGGGCGACCTATTCTCGCCACCGTTTTAGGTGCTCCTCTAGATAGCTACCCTGAAGATCTCTACATTCCGCCAGAAGCGTTGCGTGTATTGCTCGAAGCCTTTGAGGGTCCGTTAGATCTATTGCTCTACTTAATTAAGAATCAAAATCTCGATATCTTAGCTTTGCCGGTTCTTGCCATCACTCAGCAATACCTCGATTACATCAACCTGATGGAAGATCTCAATATCCAGTTGGCAGGCGAATATTTGTTGATGGCTGCCACCTTGGCTGAAATTAAATCGCGCTTATTGCTCCCGAGACCAGAGCTTGAGGAGGGTGCTGAGCCTGACGAGTTGTTAGACCCAAGGGCAGAGCTGATTCGTCGATTACAAGTGTACGAATGCTTTAAAAATGCTGCGGAGCGATTAGAGGATCTACCTCGTGTAGACAGAGACACCTATTTGGTTGACGCACAAACACCTGTGATTGAATACGCTACCGATGATCAAGCGCCTCAAACCGATGTAAGCATGCAAGAGTTGCTGTTGGCTTTGTCTAGCGTGATGAAGCGTGCTTCCTTGGTTAAGCATCACAAAGTGGTGTCTGAAAAATTTTCGATTAGAGAGCGCATGACTAGCATCTTACGTGCTTTAAGCGAAGGAGAATTTATAACCTTTACGTCACTTTTTTCTGCTGAAGAAGGTCGAGTTGGCGTGGTTGTTACTTTTATCGCTATTTTGGAGTTGGTAAGGGAGTCGGTTTTGTCGCTGAGCCAGCAAGAACCATTTGCTCCGATCTACGTAAAAATGAGGGAGGAAGTATCCGATGACGATAGAACCTAAGCATTTAGTGGCAGCAGCTTTGCATTCTGCAGGCGGCACAATGACACTCGAACAACTGCTTATTTTGTTTGAAGCAGGTGATATAAGCAAGACGTCTCTTCAAGCCTTGATTGCAGAGCTTCAGGCAGATTTTGAGTCAGGCCCTTTAAATTTAGTAGAAGTGGCAACCGGCTACCGTTTTCAAGTTAAACCTGAGTATGCTGAATGCTTGCACTTGCTTGCTGATAAAAAGCCGCCTAAGTATTCTCGCTCCTTGTTAGAAACCTTGGTTTTAATTTTGTATCGTCAGCCTATTACGCGCGGAGAAATTGAAGACGTGCGAGGTGTTGCGGTTAGTACTCACATGATAAAAACATTGTTAGACCGCCGTTGGATTAAAGTTATCGGCCATAAAGATACGCCTGGAAAACCAGCGCTTTATGGTTCTACAAAAACATTGCTCGATTATTTTGGTTTGAAATCTTTATCCGATCTTCCTCCTCTTGATGAAGTGGTGGATCTAGAAGAGATAGGCTCTAAACTGAACGAGCAATTGTCTTTAAATGTTGAAGGCATTTTAACGCTTCCAAGTGATGATACTATTGCTGAAGAAGTTGACGAAGAGGCTTCACAAGAGCCGTCTGGAACCGACGCTATCGATGCAGCTTTGCAAGCGATTAAAGATCTTGAAGAACCAGACATGGAGGCTATTTTACGAGCTGATGTGATGAACGATGAGCCTTTGGAATCGGAAGAGGAGCTGTCTGATACATCCGATGAGGAAGTAGCAGTAACAGCAGAGGCAGTCATAGAGGAACCATTAACAAAATGAGGTTGGGATGAATAAACGAGAGAGAGATCAAGAAAAAGTTCGCATACAGAAATTGCTGGCACAGATGGGCATTGGCTCTCGCCGCGAAATAGAATCTTGGATTGCCGAAGGGCGCCTTAAAGTGAACGGTGACGTTGCTTCGCTAGGCGACCGTATGTTGATAACAGACCAGATTCACTTGGATGGCCGCTTATTGAGGTTATCGAAAGATGCTGTGTCTCAGCCTAGGCGTGTGATCTTATATCATAAGCCTATTGGTGAGTTGTGTACTCGCTCAGACCCTGAGGGTAGAACGACTATTTTTCATGCGCTACCTAAGCTATCAGGAGCTAGATGGATTAGCGTAGGACGTTTGGACATCAACACAAGCGGTTTACTGTTATTGACTAATGACGGCGAGTTAGCGCATAAGCTAATGCATCCATCGGGTGGTATTCAGCGCGAATATGCCGTTCGTGTTTTAGGTAAGCTAACGGATGAAGTACTTTACGCTGCAACGCATGGCGTTACTTTGGAAGATGGCGAGGCACGTTTTGAGGAAGTGGTTGTTTCTCAAGAAGAGACAGAAGCAGCTAATCGTTGGGTGCATGTTGTTGTGATGCAAGGCAGAAATCGCCTGGTGCGTCGTCTCTGGGAGGCGCTGGGTCTTAAAGTGAATCGTTTGTCTCGTGTTCGATTTGGACCAATTGTTCTTCCTCGCTCCTTACGCCTTGGCCGTTGCATGGAGCTCGATGTTGGGCAGGTGCAACAACTGATCGAAGCGGTTAAAAAAGACAAAAAATAAGGGAGCCATAAAGACTCCCTTTTTACAGAGTAGAGTGGTTAATTAGTCTTGCTTGTCATCGGAAGGTTTTTCTTCAGAAGCTGGAGCTGGTTCTGCTGCTTTCTCAGGAGCAGGACTAGCGCTTGAAGATTTAGCGTTTCCTTTTTTGCCCATGATCAGACTTAAATCAAACTTAGACTCGTTGCCTTTTCGTAGACGTTCAATGTTGTCTTTGTGTCGCCAAATGACCAAAGCAGCCAAAATCAGATAGAAAAACGTTACGCTGGCAGAGCCAGTCACTGCTGTAAGAATCACGGCAGCGATTAGGGCAACCATGGAAGCAAGAGACACAAAACGAGTAAAGAACAGAACAGCAGCCCAAACAATAACCGATATAAGCGCGCTAGGAAGGGAAATAACGATTAGAGTACCAAGCGCTGTTGCTACACCTTTCCCGCCTTTAAAGCCGAAGAAAACGGGGAACATATGACCAGCTGTTGCTGCAATGGCTATCACGCCAAGAGAGCCGCCTCGAACACCAAAAATAAGTGCAATCATGATGGCTAAAAAGCCTTTTGCCATATCACCGAGCAAAACAAACAAAGCTTGTTTTTTATTGCCTGATCTCAGTACATTTGTTGCGCCTGGGTTACCAGAGCCTGATTCTCTAGGATCAGGCATACCCGCAAATTTAGCGAGTAAGCTGCTGGAAGATAGGGAGCCTAATAAATAGGCGACGACTAGAGAAATAATAAATGCCATTGTTGGTCCTCCTTGAAAGTCAACCTGGTAATCATAATAGATTCAGGCACATATTGCCAATAAAGAGGTCGAAATGGGCTCTTTTTACCTCTTTCTTTGTTGGGTTTGCGCTTCCAATCACTCGCATCAAGCGCGAGCACTCCGGCGGGGGTTGTGTCGCCCGGTATCGCGGTGCGATTCGATCGACTCTGTTTTACTGTGTACTGACGTCGAGGGCCCAGGCTTGATCCGTAAAAAGTCGGATAGCCCCAGCCACTTGTCATCCCCAGGAACAATGTGACGTAGGGGACCCAGGCTTGATCCGTTGTTACGAAGTAACAACTAGGATCTTTAAAATTAAGGATTAGATCCTCCGGTCAAGCCGGAGGATCTCCGCAAAGAAAAGCTTCGCTTCGACATTATTGTGAGTGCAACCCTGCACATTGATGTGAGAAATATAACTAAAACCCTGCAGACTGCTTTTAGAAATTCAAATTTATAGTGATCCTTAGTTCATGCTTCGCATGAACTGGATCGAAGCCCCCGACGTCATTTTATTCCTGGGGGTGACACAAAGGGTGTCATTTTGCAACGGGGTGACAACAAGGGAGGACTTACAGCCCAGAAATATCCGTTTCCGTTGAAAAGCTTGGATTGGTGATGCGGATCACTTGTATATGGTTCACATCATAGTCATTGTACTCAGACGTTTTTGCCATCGTATAATTGCAGTCTGTACTTACCACCTGAGCTCGTGATGATTGACTGCCATCACGAATAGTGATCTGGCAACTTTTCCCATTTGCAACGGTATAGGTGAAAGACACCGTCCCATCACCCATGCAAAATTCAGGGTAGTCTGTTGCCCCAAAAATCCAGTGTTTGTCTGTGAGTTGAAACCAAGTGGTAGGTCCTACTTTGCATTGAGAGGACGATTCTTTTACCAACTTAGGTTGCATGCCAAAAGCAGCTTTGTCATTAGGCAAAGTATACGCATCAATATCGCCGCTATAGCTAAAGTTGCTGATTGCGCCGCTTGGAGTGAGCTTAATAATATCTACCCAATCGTAGTCTGAGCGTTGGGCTGCAAAACTTGCAGATGTTGTCGCGATGGCGATACAAGCGCTAAGAATAATTTTTTTTAGTGTCGTCATGAAAGTGCTCCCGAGTTAAAGCTTGGAAATATCAATTTCTGTTTCAAAACTTGGATCTGTGATTTTGATTTGCTGAATATTATTGCCGCTTGTTGCGATATAATTATAATATCCTCCGCCAAGAAACGAGAAAATTAAGTCGGCACTGTCTGAGACCGCCTCAGTAATAGGAATGTGTTTCATCGTGTCGAAAGAGTAAGAGCAATTAGCGTTAACTATCTTTGCGTTACTTGAGGCGCTACCATCTTCTAAGGAAAACCGGCAGCTTTTCCCATTTTTTGTGGTGTAAGTAAAGCTGACTGAACCACTGCCTGTGCAGTGAGCGCTATCAAACCAGTTAGAGTAGTAGTCCATGTTGGTGATGACACCTTTCGTCTCACATTGAGCTGCTTCTGCTCGAGTGATTTTGGCAGAAATAAGGAGTACAGAGGAATCATCGAATCGTGTTCTTCCTTCGATATCGCTAGTAGAAGTGATTTCACTGATGACTCCGCCGACAGGATTAAGTTTAATGACGTCTTTCCAGTCGTAGCGAAGGTCTTGAGCAAAACTGACTTGTGTTAGTAAAGCGGCCATGCAAGCACCTAGGGAGAGTTGAGAAAGTCTTACCATAAGAGGCTCCAGCTGAGTTTATAGGTTGGAAATATCTGTGACGGAGTTGTCAGTTACTTTGAATTGATTGGTATTGCCGTATTGGTAATAATGATCAATCAATACTTCACCGTAATATTTATTAGAATAGGAGTAATCGCAGTCGGCGCTTTCTATTCTAGCGTTATTGATGTTTGTTCCATCAGTGATTGAGATATGACAGACTTTTCCAGTATTGGTGGTATAGGTTAGCGTTACCCTGCCTCCGCCAGCGCATTGGACTACGAAGTTCATATAAAAGCGGGGGTAGGCAGTGCCGGATGGGCATTCGCTCGCAGAGTAAGCTTTTTGATAGTAGATTGTTAGGAGGGAGTCTCTTTCTTTATATGTGCGTAAGTCGCCACTGCTATGAATATCGGATATTTTCCCAGCAGGGGCGAAGTTAATTCTATCTGACCATGCAACACGAGAATACCCCCAGCTAAAGGCTGAAGGAGTGGTTAATAGGGCGGCGGGCAACAAAAGGGCGGGAAAAAAGAGGCGAGCGAGTTTTTTCATGAGTTTCTATTTCCTAATTTATCAAAGAATCATACTGCTCGATTTTAACACGCAAAAGGAAGAGATTCAAGGATTGACCAGCTTGTAAGGTTTGTATACACTAGAGCTTGCTTATTATACCCATTTAGGAGATTTACCATGATTAAAACAGCCGTTTTTGTGTCTCTCGCTTTATCTGCAAGCTTAGCGGGCTCTGCTTATGCATTGGCAGATGTCGATGTTGTCAATAACCTATCAAGCACAGACAAAGTGACTGTGAATGATCAAACAGTTGATTCTGGTTCCTCGAAAGCGATGGGTCTTAATATTTTTAACGGCGATGCTAGAGTCAATGTGTGTGATGAACATGACAACTGCAAAAAATTCAAAGTGCAAGATACGCATACGTCCTGTAGTAGTAACTCTTGGTATTACTTGGTAAACCCACAGTCATGGTACATAGACTTATATGTTAATGATCAAAAAATCGGCCATCTCTGCACTGTGATGCATCCTAACGGCTGGGCTGACTCTATTGTTCATATGAAGCTTCAGTTCGAGAAAAACGATGCCGATGGTTATTCTCATAAAGCTTATTTTCAAGATATGTTAGGTGACGAGAAAGAAGTCTTTGTCTGGTAAAAGCGAAATTTTTTCTTTTTATCGCTGCCAGTGTTGAGCTTTCGCTTCCAATCACTCGCATCAAGCGCGAGCACTCCGGCGGGGTTGTGTCGCCCGGTATCGCGGTGCGATTCGATCGCCTCTGTTTTACCATGTACTGTCGTGTACACTGCGCTTTGTTCACTCGCATCAAGCGCGAGTATTCCAGCGGGGCTGTGTTACTCAGTATCGCTGTGCGATTCGAGCAACTCTGTTTGCTATAGCTCGCCTTGACAGCGATAAAAATAAATCAATTTCCTTTTATAAGGTCGAAATCCCCATTTTCGGCCAAAATAAAATAGCTCCAGCTTCTTGTCATCCCCAGGAATGTAATGACGTCGGGGACCCAGACTTGATCCGTTGTTACGAAGTAACAGCTAGGATCTTTAAAGATTAAGCCCTAACATTATTGTGAGCTTAAATATGCAGATTTCTTTGAGAAGTTTAGATTTATAAAGATCCTTGGTTCATGCTTCGCACGAACTGAATCGAAGCTAGGCCCCCGACGTCACGTTGTTCCTGGGGGTGACACAAGTGTTACAACGTAACAACTAGCGATCTTTTAAAATTAAGCCCAAGCTTACCGTGAGCGTAAGCCTGTAGAGAGGTTTTAGAAATTAAAATTGATGCAGATCCTTAGTTCATGCTACGCACGAATTGGATCGAAGCTAGGCTCCCGATGTCATTTTTTTCCTTCGGGTGACACAGCAATGGCTCATTATATAGTGGAAATATCTGTAGCTGGGTAAATGACAGGATCGGTGATTTTAAAAAGAAGTATATCACTTGTTTCATGGTTGCTTAACTTTGATAAGGACCAATCGCCAAAGTCGACATTTTTAATTTGAGTAAAGTTAAAGTGGCAGCTCGAGGAAATTACACTTGATCGATACAGTAGACTTCCTGAGATAAAGGTAATCGAGCAAGGAGTTCCGTTTGTGGGAGTGTAGTTCACAGTAACGGTGCCAGTTCCGATGCAGTAAGGTTTTCTTAGGCCTGTGATGTCGCAGCTGATGTTGTCGGTGGTTTGCTGATTAATTTTAATGGATGTTTTACTTGTTATAGAAGTTTGAACATCGCCATCACTTTTGGCTTGTGTTATCTCTCCTGGAGGTGAAAAGGCTATTATGTCACTCCAAGGAGAGTGACGGCGTACGTATTGACTGGAAAAAGCAGGCACACAAGATGTGGCAAGGAAGAAAACGAGAAAATAAGACTTAATCATGTCAATTACCTCCGAGAGTAGAAATATCTGTTTGAGGGTTAAAGTCAGGGTCTGTTATAGATAGAGTGAATACAGTTGCTGTGCTCAGTGGGATATCAGTCATGATATCTTGTTCATGCTCGCTTCGTTTGGAAAACGAATAGCTGCAGTTAGAGCTTACTATAATGGGTTGCTTTGTTTGGCTGTCATCTCTGATAGAGATCTGACACGTTTTTCCATGATTGAAGTCAAGAGAGAAAGAGAATGTACCATTACCAAGGCACTCAGCATATCCACTTCCTGAAGGGCTTCTAGCAGCAAGTTGGCAGGTGCTGCCGCCTGGTTCTCTCCACTTTTGAGTGATGAGGATGGTTTTCTGATAGACGCGAGCGTCTATATCGCCTGTTACATGAAGATTAGTTATCTGGGCGTTTGGTGTAAAGGAGATAGCGTCATTCCAGTAAGTGCGGAAGTAAGCTTGAGTTATGGAGGGCAGGGAAAGCAAGCAGCAGATGGAGGCAAGGGATATTTTCCTAAAGAGAGCTGTCATGTGTGTTTCCCGATTAATTATTTGAAATATCAGTAGCCTCTGGCTCGCCCAAATGATTGGCGTCAGTGATTTTAAGCTGAAAGTACCGTTGAGATGAATGTCTACTGCTGTTACTTGTTTCAAGGCTAAAAGAGTGGTCGCAATCGGAGTCAATGACTTTGGCGTAGTTTGCGTAGCCTGATTGCCCGCTATCTTGGATGGTGAAGTGGCATGGTTTTCCGTTGTTTGGTGTATAGGTAAAATGAACTTTGCCGCTACCGGTACAAAAAACACCTAAGCCGCTCCAAGCTGTTTTATTACAGGCTTTGCCATTAGTTGTTTTTTTTTGGATGAGGTTAAGAGCGTTTTCTCTTCCACCAGGGAAGCCAACGATAAGATCACCTTCATACGACATGGCAGAGATTTTTCCAAGAGGAGATATGCCAACAACATCCCACCAATAACCGCGAGTAGATTTCGCAGAGGCGACGGAGGCAGATGAAAGAATAGAAAATGCTACTGAGAAGCTTATTAGAGAACGTTTAAAAGTCATAAAAATCTCCGATATAAATAAATAACCACAAAAAAACAGTGTATCAACTATTTGGCTGTTGAGCAAGTTATAGGCGGATTTGAAAGGTTTTTCTGGTTCTTAAGGAGTTGAGTTTACATCCCTGAAATATCAGTAGCCTCAGGCTCACCCAAATGATCAGCGTCAGTAATTTTAAGTTGAAAGTATCGGTGAGAGTAGATTCGACTATAGTGAGTTTTTACAAGACTAAAAGAATGCTCGCAGTCAGAGTCAATGACTTCGGCGTAGTTTGCGTAGTCTACTTCTCCACTGCCTTTTATGGTGAAATGACAGGGTTTTCCATTGTCTGGCGTGTAAGTAAAGTGGATTATTCCGTTTTTATTTAAGTCTTTCCAAGTTGATAGGTTGCGGGGTATTAGGTTAAGAGTATTTTCTCTTCCATTAGCAAAAGCAGCGATAAAATAACCTTCATATGACATGTCAGAAATTTTTCCAAGAGGAGATATGCCAACAACATCCCACCAATAACCGCGAGTAGATTTCGCAGAGGCGACGGAGGCAGATGAAAGAATAGTAAATGCTACTGAGAAGCTTATTAGAGAACGCTTAAAAGTCATAAAAATCTCCGATATAAATAAATAACCACACAAAAACAGTGTATCATTATTTGGCTGTTGAGCAAGTTATAGGCGGATTTGAAAGGTTTTTCTGGTTCTTAAGGAGTTGAGTTTACATCCCTGAAATATCAGTAGGGCTTTCAGGAGTCATGAGCTTAAGTTCACTGATGTTTTTTGGAATGTGGCTAGAAGTCTGTTGCTTAAGCTCGTAGAAGTAGTTGCAGTCACTACTTTTAACAGAGGCGTTTTTTCTGTCTGGGCCATCAATCATGGTGACCTGA
Source organism: Gammaproteobacteria bacterium (assembly GCA_024279495.1). GTDB lineage: Bacteria > Pseudomonadota > Gammaproteobacteria > JAJRRL01 > JAJRRL01 > JAJRRL01. Next base: position 169,325 of record JAJRRL010000040.1, read on the forward strand.
CAGACTTTTTCGCTGTGAGTAGTGTAAGTAAAAGAAATGGTCCCACTATCAATAGAGCAATGCCAATATGTCGATTTCCCTGTTAAGTAGTAAGCGATAAGGCTCCAATCCTCTACCATTTTGCATTCTATCTGAAAGAGATTGTCAGTTTGTAAGTGTGCCGTCACACCACCATTAGTGTGGAGATTCGTTATTTCCCCTGCAGGGGAGAGGCTAATGAGATCGTAGTAGTGCCCTCTGGAGGCGAAAGAGTGACTAGCCACAAAGAGACTTAAGAGAAGCGAGTTTATTAAAATGGTTTTTTTAGAAAAAAGACGGGTCATACGTATTCTCCAGCCGAATAAAAAAGTATATTCAGAGTTAGCGTAAGGATAAATAGAGAGTAATATATTTTATAAATTTGAGTATTATATCCCAGAAATGTCAGTAGGGTTTTCGCCGGTGTTGAAGTCAAATTGATTGATAGTGCCATTTGACCAGCCAGTATTATAATATTGTTTTTGATTGTATGAGTAGTCGCAGTCGGCACTTTGTATGGAAGCATTTTTTCTGCTTGCTGAATCAATCACGGTGATGTGACACACTTTTCCGTCGTTGGTTGTGTAAGTAATAGAGACGGTTCCATCGCCAGCACAGCATTCATGGATAATGGTTGGGCCTGCAGAAAAATAATGGTAATTTTTATATGTTCTTCCAGAAGGGCAGCCTTCAGAAGCAAATCGGAAGGCTATTATAAAAGAAGAGTCAGTTTCCCCCGTATAGAAATGTATATCACCTTGAGAGTGGTGGTCAGTTATTTTCCCTGCCGGCAAGAGGTTGATTGTATCAAAGTACATTCCTCGCCTACTAGCGAAGCTGCTTGAGGCTGCAAAAGATGAAGTCAGCAATAAAGAAATACTTAGCGCAGTTTTTATTTTTTTAGAAAAAGTAAGAGTCATCGTTAATGTCCTTTAGCCTAATTTAACGAATATAGCTTAGCATGAAGCTAAGGGGGCCAGCAAGAAGCTTTCTGTTAAGAGACTTTTCAAGAACTAAGAATGACCTTATAGGGTTGATTTTAGTTTAAAAATATTTTTTACATGCCTGAAATATCAGTAGGGTTTTCAGCGGTGTTTAGCTCAAGTTGGCTGTAGCTTTTATCAATTTTGAGAAACCAGTCATACTGATCATCCAGCTTCAATGCGTATGAATAGTCGCAGTCGACACTTTGTATGGCAGCATTCTTTCTGTCTGCTGAATCGATTAGCGTGATGTGACACACTTTTCCAGTGTTAGTTGTGTAGGTAATAGAGGCAGTTCCATCGCCAGCACAGTATTTAATGATAATGCACGGGCCTCGGCTTGTATAATAGTATTCTTTATAGCTTGTTCCAGAAGGGCAGCCTTTAGCAGCATATCGGTAGGCTATGATAAAAGAAGAATTGGCCTTACCGCGGTCGAGCCGTATATCACCTTCAGAGTGGTATCCCGTTATTTTCCCTTCGGGTAAAATATTAATTGTGTCGTAGTACCTTCCTCGCCTACTAGCAAAGCTGCTTGACGCTGCAAGAGCAGAAGTCAGCACTAAAAAGACGCTTAGGGCAGTTTTTATTTTTTTAGAAAAAGTAAGGCTCATATTTAACTTCCAGCAGTAAAAGAACATGAAATACAGGTTAACATGGGGCTAAGAAGAAAAACAAGGGGCCTCCTAAAGAGAGAGCTTCAATAGGATCGCAATCATTAAATTAAATCAATTTTATTTAAAAAACGTTGCTTACATCCCCGAAATATCGATATCGTTTTCGTCAGTATTTAATTCAAATTGATTGATGGTGCTTTTCGTGCTATCGGTATAATTCTTTTTTTGATTATAGGAGTAGTCGCAGTCGGCACTTTGTATGGAAGCATTGTCTCTGCCTGCTCCATCAATCATAGTGATATGGCAGACTCTGCCGTCGTTGCTTGTATAAGTGAAGGAGGCTGTGCCATCTCCACCGCAAAAGGCAACGCTTAAAATGATGTAGTTATAAGCATAGATTGTTGTGAAGACTGTTCCGGAAGGGCAGCCGCTAGAAGCTAGGCGATAGTGTAACTTAAGAACAGAGCCATTTGAGGGGGCTGATTTTAAATCACCGTCAGTGTGAAGGTCAGTTATTTTCCCTGCAGGCAAGAAGTTAATCCAATCGTAAAAATAGGGTCGTTTCGCAAAACTATTTGGCGTTGCAAGAGTGGAAGCTACTAATAAAAAGGAGCTTACTGCCGTTTTTATTTTTTTAGAAAAGATGAAAGCCATGATTAATTCCTATTCGTGCAAGTCAACAAGAATAGCCTAGCACGGGATTAGGAGAGCAGCAAGAAAATTCTTGAGCAGAGCCTTGGGCATTATTCGGCGCTGAAAAAGGTCTCTTTGTAGTAGCGCATTTCATCGATCGAGTCTTTGATGTCCGCTAAAGCGCGGTGTTCTGTTTGCTTTTTGGGAGGAGGTGGAAGGCCTGGCCTCCAGCGTTGAGCGGCAATTTTAAAGGAGCTTACATCGAGGTTTCGGTAATGAGCAAAAGCAGCTAAGTTTGGCATGTATTTCACTAAGAAACGACGGTCTTGGCCGATACTGTTTCCACACAAAGGAGAGCTGTTTGGAGGTAGGTATTCACTCAAAAAGGCCAGTGTTTGTTTTTCTGCCTCTGCGTCAGTGATAGTCGAAGCCTTGACTGCATCAGTTAGGCCAGATTTACCATGATGCTTTGTATTCCAAGAATCCATGCCGGCTAACAAGCTCTCTGGTTGAGAGAGAATGAGGCTTGGTCCTTCAGCAATGATATTGAGATCGCTGTCGGTGACGATGCTTGCTATTTCCAAAATGCGATCATGCTCTGGGTGTAGCCCGGTCATTTCTAAATCGATCCAGAATAGATGTGAGGGGTTTATTGACATAGAGATACCTAAAGTGTGAATGATACTTCGTGTTCTTCAAGGCCTGAACGAATAGCCCATTCGTAGATTATGACAGAAATGGCTGCGATGACTAAAGCATCGATCCCAAATGGAATCAAGGCATGACCACCGCCAAAAGTTCCTGCATAGGAAGCTAAGGCAATTAAAATGACATAAGCTATCAACCACATAGAGTCTTTCCATTTTAAATGTAAGTGCGACAGAAAGCCTATTTTTGAGGTAATGAACAAGCCAATATACCCGGAGCTAATGACAACTAGCATTTTGGAGACGATGGCCCAACCAGTCCAATAGACAATGAGGTTGCAAATATAGAAGGCAATTAAGCACAACCAGCGTGCGTGTGGAAGAGCGAATGGTCTTGGGTGCTTAGGCATTGTTTTTCGAAGAACCACTAAGGCTAAAGGCCCAATGGCATAAGCGAACACTAAGGCGGCCACTAAAAAGCTCATCATGTTTTGCCATGTTGGGAAGGGAAGAAAGAGCAGCATACCTAAAGCAAAATCAAGCAAAATAATGCGTAAAGGAACGTGGTGTTTGTTTAGTTGCATTAACCATTTAGGTAGGTAACCATTATCACCCATGGCATAACACATCCGTGACGTAGAGCCAGTGTAGAGTAAGGCTGTTCCAAAGGGGCTAGTGGAGGCGTCAATCATCATGACCTTAACAAACCAAGCCACGCCTAAAGAAAGAACCAGGCCAACCAGCGGGCCAGCATCACCATTGAATGACAGTTTGGCCCAACCATGAGCGTAGTTGCCAGGGCTTAAGGCGCCCAAAAAGGCTGTCTGCAATAAAATATAAAGCACGATACAGATGAGTAAAGCACCGATAATGGCTATTGGTAGAGAGCGCTGAGGGTTTTTTGCTTCGCCAGCCAGTTGTATGGCAGGGCTATAGCCGATGTATGAGAAGATGATTCCAGCAGAGGGTAGGGAGGCTAGCACTCCGTGAATACCATAAGGTAAGAAGCCGCCTGAGGCAGTGAAATTACTCGGGTGGAACTGCAAGGAAAAGAGCACAATAATGGTGAAAAACGATACGGTGAGTTTGATAATCACAAGCACGTTGTTAATTTTTGTCATTTTGCTTGCACCACAAGCGTTAATCCAGCACATCAGTAACATTAAGATAGCTGCAGCTAGCAAGCCTTGGCTTGAGAGTAAGTTAACGTTATGGACTTCATGCATCAGGCTTGGCCAATAATGTGAAGCGTAATGCAGCAGCGCCAATGTTTCTATAGGAGCAACAGCAATGCATGAAATCCAGGCAACCCAAGCCATGGTAAAGCTGACGACAGATCCGTGACTGAGTTGTAAGAAGCGAATGGACCCACCGGTAAGAGGAAAGGAGCTAGCGAGCTCAGCAAAAGTAAGGGCCACAATGATCATGAGGATGCCGCCGATAAGCCATGCCAAGATAGCGCCTGGGCCAGCTATTTGTGCTGCAAAATAAGGGCCAAATAAGCGACCAGAGCCAATCATGCCGCCAACAGCTGCAAATAAAAGACCCCAGGTGGAAATGGATCGTTTGAATGTCATGAGACAAGGCTTCCCTTCTTGTGGCTGAAGGGCGACAGTCTAGCATATTTGCCGGTCGAGCCAAATAAGGATAGAACAAAGAAGGTACTTTTAGTTTCAGCTAGATGCCTATGAGAGTCTGTCCCTAGGCAGTTAGGCCTGTATAGAGGCTTGGAGGTAGCAAGGTTTTAGAAACCCTGCTATTCGGCAGCACCTGCTCCTCCTTCTGAGCCACCTCCTGGTTTCTTCTTCTTGTGCTTTTTCTTTTTCTTCGTGGGTTGAGCCCCTTGGGTTGGATCTTCAGCACCACCCTCTTCAGCACCGCCGCCACCGCCGCCACCGCCGCCGCCGCCGCCGCCGCCACCAGTATCATCCGATTCACCTTGTTGGCCATGTTTCTTTTTCTTGTGGTGCTTTTTCTTTTTACCACCACCAGCACTATCGCCGCCACCGCCGCCACCACTGCCGCCACCACTGCCGCCACCAGAACTATCACCACCACTGCTAGAACTACCACCAGGAGCCATATTCCCCGCGGCGTGCTTCAGTACTTTCTTGGCACCGGCTTTAGCACCTTTACCGCCACCTTTACCGCCGCCTTTGCTGGGGGGCTTCTTACCGCCGCCACCGCCGCCGCCACCGCCGCCTTTGCCGCCGCCGCCACCGCCGCCTTTGCCGCCGCCGCCACCTTTTTTACCGCCACCTTTTGCGGCACTTTTTACTTTATTAGCAGCTGAAACCACCATGGATGTGGCTGCAGCAACGCCGCCCATACCACCTTTAATAACGCCGGTACCTTCTTTAATACCTTTCTCTGCAGCACCTTTAGCGCCTTCAGCTGCGCCTGCCAATTGTTGTGCGAAGCCATCACCAGCAGAGGGGCTACCAATCCATTTCATGACATAATTAGGTAGTTGGAAAACAATAGAGAAAGAGAAGGTAACGATTTTATAGGCAATGTAACTGAACACAGCAAAAATAGTGGGTAGGGCGATTACTTGGAAAATTAAGGCAGCAAAAGAGTCGCTAGATTGGCCAACAACAGTGGTAAAGGAAGTGCTTAAGGTTTGAATTAGGGTGACCATCGACTGAACATAGCTTGGGTTAGTGCTGGAAAGAGCACCGATATTGGCGACCGCAGCAGTAATGGAGGCGTTGCCTGTGACAAACAGGCTGTAGGAGACAATGGCAAGCCCTTGCATTACAAAATAGAGAATCACTCTCGATAAGACGATAGCTATGCAAAAAGAAATAACCATCAAGCCAGGTTTGAGGAAAACACTAAGTAAAAGCATAGCGCCTTGCTTCATTTCACCAGCTAACTCTTGGCCTTCGGGGCGTGTTAGACCCAAACAAACCAAAGGAGCGGCAGCCATGGCCTCGATGACGGCAACAAACCAGCCGGTAACGGCAAATACCCACGTTAGCCACGGGTAAAGGGGCAAAAAGATTGCCAGAGAGCCACCGATTAAGAGGAGGTACATTGCAATACCTTTCAGAATGTCGATAACCAAACTCAAAATAGGGAATATGAATCCAAAAATATTGAGCAAAACAAAGAAAATATCGAAACCAATTAACGCTAATGCAGCCATGACAATGATAATAATAAGCACATCAGCAATCAGAGTAGCGGCTTCATTGATCATGTTGAAACCGATGACAGTTAAGATGACGAGGGGGTCATCACTGGGGCTGGATCCAGAAAAGGAATAGAGATCTGTTTCTAAGCCTACATAAAGAGTCAGTAGAGGTTGCCATAAAATTTCCCAAAGGATGTTGTCGCAACCATCGCCGGTAGTGCTACAGCTTGGAGATAGAGTGACTGAAGACATAGAGTTTGCTAGCTCACCGCTTTGATCACTGAGAAGCTGACTGTAAGTGGAGATAAGGCCAGATAAAGACGTGGTTGAGTCACTAATAACTTTGGTATAGGTATGAGATCCAGTACCGATACCTGAATTCAGATAAGAGGTTCCCGCTGTGGCGGAGGTGCTGACGGAAGCTCCCTGGAGCATCGTGAAAACAGCATCCATGGTGCCCATGTTGGCGTCTATTGAGCCGAAGAGGCCGTTGTTTTGTAGCCATCCGGCAATAGCCCAGTAATAGGAGCCTGCGTTAATCCATCCAGAGGTCTTCATTTGTGTAACTAGGGTTTGGAGCTGGTCTGCAATGCTAACACCTGAGATGGTTACTGATGCGTCAACAATATTGGTAGCAAGGGTACTAAGAGACGTTACCAGGCCGGTGAATGCGCTCACTAAATAATTGTTAAAGGTTGCGTTGCTTTGCGTGGTACTGCTAATGCCAACTAATGTGCAATAACGAGAGTAACCTTGAGTGCCTGGTGGGTTTAGAGCGCAAGCAAAATAGTCTGCAGCTGGTTTAAGGCTTGCAATCAAGCTGAGGGCCGCACCTTGAGAGAGTGATGTCGCACTCGAAGAGCCGCTGCTTGCCGATAAGCCTGAAAATGGGTCTGCTTTAATTCCACCGCAAGTGCTTGAGCTGGGCTTGAAGCTAAGAGAACCATCGGAGTTAGTGGTATAGAGAGTGTCTATCGACGCTGCTTCACTGGTTGGCCAGTTGCTGTAGTTGGCGATGGCGCAAAGCTCCATATTTAAGACAGAAGGAATGCTGGCGGAAGTGGAGGCATCGCTAGTGCCAAAGAAACCTGGTTTGCTTGCAATCGTTGCTAGAGTAGTGGAGCTTCCAGTAGAGGAAGAGTAACTTAGAGCTCCTAAAATGGCGCCCCCGTCAGCTAGGTAGTCTAGAGAAGAATTCCAAATAGCATCAGCAAGTGCAACACCTTCTGTGGTGACCCACATTGTAAAATCTTGAACAAGCGAGTAACCAGTAGAGGAGCTAGGTATCACCAAGGACACACCGATAGCAATTTTAATAAACTTCATGCCCAGGCCTGAGAGTCGCTGCTCTGCATTTTTATCAGACATTTTAAGGGCAGTGTTATAGATCGTGTATAAAATCCAAACACCAGCAAGAACCATTACGCCTTGGTTGTATATATCAAAAAGGTGTCCTATGAAACTGCCAGATGTGCTGGAAAGGACGGTTCCAACTTGGCCAAATAACTGACTCAAATAGAGTATAGAAGCGTCAGTTTTATTGATGACTGCTGAGACATTAAAAATTGAGCTTGCAACAGACGTTGATGATGAGGCAAAAGAAGCACAGCTCATCAGAAGCAAGGTGAATAAAGCACTTAATTGGGTTAACCATCGCTTCATTGAAGTCCTCGCATGATCCGGTTGCCGATTAGAGTATAGACTATCATTTTTTGCCCCCCTTCTTACCTTCTTCTTCTTCGTTTTTTTCTTCCGATTCACCTTTGCCCCCCATATCGCTGGCGACACTAGCTACACCTGCGAGAGCACCCATGCCAGCCGAAATAACCTTGGCACCTTCTTGAAGTCCTTTTCGAGCAGCTTGTTTGGAATCCTTAGCTGCCTGCTGTAGTTGACCCATAATGCCTGAGCCTGCAACATCACCCCCAATCCAAGCCATCACATAGTTGGGTAGATGGAAAACAAGAGCGAAAGAAAAAGAAATGATGTGATAGGCCACATACCCAATTAAAGCAAAGATGGTAGGAATAAAGAGCACTTGAAAAATAAGCATGGCAAAGCCATCGGTGCTGTTTCGGACATTGTTGAAAGCTCCCAAGAAGTTAGTGGACATGGTGCCTAAGGAAGCAGAGTAACCTTGATTGAGGGTGGTTGAGTTAATACTGCTGATAGCTGTTGAAATAGCGGAGGGGTCAGTCGTGCTGTTTGTAACAAGTAGGGTTAGAGATGTGGCTGCCAATGAGTGTGTAATGGCTGTTAGAAGAACTCGGGAGAGAACAATCGCTATGCAGAAACCAATGACCATAAGGACAGGCCGTAAGAAAACGCTGAGTAGCATCATCAGAGCTTTTCTGGCATCGCCAGCTAACTCTTGACCCGATGGGCGAGTTAAGTTGACGCAAATAAGTGGGGCGGCAGCCATGGCTTCAATGACGGCGAAAAACCAACCTATCACGGCAAATGTCCAGGTTATCCAGGGATAAAGTGGCAGGTAAATGGCAAGCGTACCGCCGACAACCAATAGGAACATCGAAATGGCTTTTAAAATGTCCATAACGATACTAAGCAGCGGGTAAACAAAACCAAGAAAGTTGGTGATGAATCCAAAAATAGACAAGCCAAACAAAGCAATCGCAGCGATGACTAGGATGATGGTTAAAACAGCAGAAATCAGAGAGGTGGCTAGATTGATCATATTGAAGCCGATAACGGTTAGCAAAATGAGTGGGTCGCTAGAAGGGGTGGTGTTAGAGAGGTCAAAAATATCTTGCAGGAATTCGTTGTAGAGATCTTGTATGTCGTCATAAATAGCATCCAAAATAACGTTACCATCGGAATCCCAGTCGGGAGAAAAGGCGGGGTAACTACCAACAGAGCTGCCAGCGACGGAGGTTTGTGATGCGGTCAAGGCATTGCTTGAGGTTGCTATCAAAGTTGAGAGGCTTGAACAAGAAGATTGACCCGAGCATGTAACAGCAGCAGATTGGTGATAAGAGCCAATGCTGGATAGATAATTTACGCCTGAGTAACTTGCGCTTATGGTGGCGCCTTTTAGGGAGGATAATCCAGGTGCGATTGTGCTTCCACTTATAGAGCCAAAATCGCCGTTGTTTTGTAGCCAGCCGGCAATAGCCCAGTAGTAAGCGCCTGTGTTAATCCAGCCGGATGCCTTCATGTTTGTCGTAAGGGTGTCAAAGGTTGTGCTGGTTGCGCTGACCTCTGAGGCAATGCCCGCGTTTAGTATGCTGATCAAGTCTGATGCGTAAGCGATATAAGTTGAGTTAAGGCTTTCGTTATACGTTTCAAAAGCAGCTTTTCCTGTGGCGGATGATGTGGCATTGAATTCACAAAAGTAGGAGGTTGATGTTTTGGCAGGGGTTCGAAAGGAGCTAGCGTTTATGTTGCAGACAAAGAGAACGGCCGCGGGCCTTAGGCTGGTAAGGAGGTCGGAAATAGCGTCTTCTTTTAGTGTTGTTGCGGTAGATCCTGTTGCGGAGGTCAGCAAGCTACTTGCTGAGACGGATCCACAGCCGGATCCACCAAAGGTAAAGGCGCTCCCTGATTCCGTGTATAAGCTTGAGCTGGATGTGCTCGACCAGGTGGAGGTTTCGATGGCGCAAACTAATTGGTTTATTAGGGTAGGAATACCAGTGGTTGTGCTTGAGTACTTCGTTCCAAAGAACCCAGTTTTTTTGCCAAGATCACTCAAGGTGGTTGAGTCTATTGCGGCAGAAGACTGGGATTCGATGGAGGGAGTTAAGACGTTACCACTGCCAAGGTAATCTAAAGCAGCGTTCCAGGTTGAGTCAGCAAGCGCCACGCCTTGTTTTATGGCGAACATGGCCAGATCTTGGGCAGCACAATAGCCAGTTGTTGCGCTTGGTATTACCATGACGATTCCCAAGCATATTTTGATGAACTTCATGCTGAGTCCTGCCATATGCTGTTGGCCATTTTTGCCAACCACCTTAATAAGTGTGTCGTAAATCGTGTAGAGAATCCAAATGCCAGCCAAGACAAGCACAGCTTCATTGTATATTGAAAATAATGTGCTGACGAAGTTTTGTGATCCAACGGTCGAGAGGCTTGCACCAACTTGACCAAATAGTTGGGTAAGGTAGGTAATTGATTGATCTGTGCCGTTGAGGACGGCGTCTGGAGAAAAAATGCTGGAGGCAACAGCGGATGCGGCGCTTAGGCAGAGAATGAGCATGCTGCATAGTTTTTTTATGAATCGTTGCATGGTAGTCCTTTAGCTAGGGCTGATTCTTTTGGTAAACAAGCGAGAGTGCAGTCAAGTGCGCCCGTCTCCGAATGGTAACACAGGTTCACCCTATTAAGGAATTCTTATGTTGTTGAAAATCGCCCAAAATGTAGGGGGTTATCTCTGAAAAGAGGGCTTGCGAATAGCCAGCCGAGAGGCTTGAATTCACGCTAAAGGTGAGCAAATTATTGCTTTAAATAGAGCCACCACAAAAAATGGCGCAAAGTGTGAGCGCGCTGTTCTTTGAGTGGCAACGAAGTAGGGATGTATTGAGTTGACAGAAACTAGTCAGTGCGGCGTTTTTTGCCGGAGTCTCTGTAGACGATTCGTCCTTTACTTAAATCATAAACGCTGAGTTCTACCTCAACGTGATCGCCGGTCAGAATTTTGATGTAGTTCTTTCTCATTCGACCAGAAATAGTGGCAGTCACAATGGAACTATTTTCCAATTTGACGCGAAAGGTGGTGTTGCGAAGTGTTTCAACAACAACGCCTTCCATAGTGATGGAATCTTCTTTTGGCATGGATTGCTCCGTAGTAGGCAAAACTAACAGCGTCATGATGCAGAAAAGGGCGCTACAAGTCAAATGATTATCTGTCTTTTGCCTTAAACAGGTGACTTTACAAGGAGTCTAAGAACTTTTCAGCATCTAGGGCAGCCATACAGCCAGAACCGGCAGATGTGATGGCTTGCCTATAAACGTGATCACCCACATCGCCTGCTGCAAAAATGCCGGGGATGCTCGTTTGAGTGGCCATGCCGTTTTGCCCGCCTTGTAAGGAGAGGTAGCCGGATTCGTTCATATTGAGCTGACCTTTGAAGAGGCTAGTATTGGGGTCGTGGCCAATGGCGATAAAGACACCGGTGAGATCGATGGTTTGTGTGGACCCATCTTGCGTGTTTTCTAGCTCCATGCCGCTGACTGAATCACCGCCAAGAACGGTTTTTAGAGTATGGTTCCAAACCACGTCGACATTCCCGTTTTTAGATTTTTCCAGTAAGCGATTACTAAGCATTTTTTCAGCACGAAGCTGGTCTCGTCTATGCACTAGAGTAACGTGCTCGGCGATATTTGCTAAATAAAGCGCTTCTTCAACAGCAGTATTGCCGCCACCGATGACCGCCACGCGTTGGTCTTTATAGAAGAAGCCATCGCAGGTGGCACAAGCGGATACGCCTCGCCCCATAAAGGCTTTTTCTGACTCAAGCCCAAGATAGCGAGCAGAGGCGCCTGTTGCGATGATCAGTGCATCACAGGTGTATTCTTTATCGCCCTTTAGTTTGAAGGGGCGCTCACCTAAGGTTGCCTCATTAATGTGATCGAAGATGATGTTTGTCTCAAAACGTTCTGCGTGAGCTTTCATGCGCTCCATCAGTGCGGGGCCTTGAAGGTCGTTGACATCGCCAGGCCAGTTGTCGACATCGGTTGTGGTCATGAGTTGACCGCCTTGAGCCATACCAGTGATGAGGACAGGGTTTAGGTTAGCTCTTGCAGCGTAAACAGCGGCTGTGTAGCCGGCAGGGCCTGAACCAAGAATGATAAGGGGATGATGAGTGGACATAAAGGCGCCTCTTTTTTTCATAATAGGGCTTCTGATGATACCTTGTTTTTTTTGAATGACAAACAGTACATCAAATTTCCATTTTTTCGTTTAAGGTTGGCCAAAAATGGGGGGCAATAGTCAATTTCCAGTTTTGAGGCAAGGTTAGACGAAAAGCCGATGAGAAAGCGGAGCGTACACTTTTGAGTGGATCCCCGCCTTCGCGAGGACGTTCGCAAGTGAACTTGCTCCGCTCGAGCATTTTGAAGAGAGTTTTTGTTTAAGATTGACCAAAAATGGGTATTGATTGGAAAAAAGACTATACTATCAGAATCTTACAGATATAATGTCTGTTCTCTAGCAAGAGACGGAGGGGGCGTGGGCAAGAAAAGCGGCGCTAAAAGAGTGAGTAAGCAAAAAACGGCAGTATCAGCGTATTGTCGAGAACGCCTTAAAGAAGGGGGCTTTTTGCTGCTTATGGCCATTGGCTGTCTCTTGCTTGTGTCATTGTTCAGTTATCATCGCACCGATCCTAGCTGGTCTTACGCCACGTCTTCTACACATGTATTAAATGCCATGGGCCGTGTCGGCGCTTATGTGTCGGATGTATTACTTTATTTGCTAGGCTATTCAGCATATGCTTTGCCGCCGCTTATTTGCTACGGTGCCTGGATTTCTTTCAGAGACCGACATGTGGAAACAACACTCAAAGCGTCTGCCATCCGTGTGTTTCGTTTCATAGGCTTTCTGGTTTTGTTGCTGTCGGTTTCTGGTTTTATTGCCATTCATAGTGATGTGCGAGGCGACTTGCCGTTTCAGTCTGGGGGCGTGTTAGGGGTATCTGTTGCTGGGGCTATGGCTCAATGGTTTAACCCTATCGGTGCATCGATTTGGCTTTTTGTGTTTGCTATGTTTGGGTTAAGCGCCATGACGGGGCGTTCTATTTTTCGCTCTTTCGAGCAAACAGGCTCAGCGGTCATTGCTTTTCTTTCTTGGGTGAAAGAACTTTTCCTTCAAGTGCCCTGGGCATCGTTTTGGGCTGCCATTCAATGTGCGATAAGAAATCGAATGGCAGAGTATCGTGATAAAAAAGAAGCGCAGCGTGAGCCAGAATTCACTCAAAATAAAAAAACTGTTCCTAATAAGTCAGAAGTACCCGTTTCTCACTCTAAGCAAGCTGGTGCGGTTTCTTCCCCTGAAAAAACAGCTGTTTTTCAGCGTGCAGATCAAGTCGCTTCGTTTGCACCTAAAACAGCGAATGCCTCACCTGGTAAAGCAAGCCCTAAACCAACCAGAAGGAAAGGCTCTGCATCATTGCCTTCGTTAGATCTTCTAGATCAAAACAAAGTGGTCAAGCACGAAGGTCGTGATACGGCAACGTTAAATGCTCAAGCAGCAGAAGTAGAGCAGCGTTTGGCAGATTTCGGGGTGAAAGCTGAGGTGTCAGGTATTTACCCTGGTCCTGTGGTCACTCGATTTGAAATACAGCTATCGGCTGGCACGAAGGTGAGCAAGGTAAGCAACTTATCAAAAGATCTGGCGCGCTCTTTGTCTGTCATGAGTGTGCGCGTAGTAGAGGTTATTCCTGGTAAAACAGCCATTGGTTTGGAATTACCAAACGCAGATCGAGAAATGGTTATGTTGCACGATGTGCTGAGTTCTAGTGAATTCAAAAACAACCAGTCAGCACTCCCCTTAGCTTTAGGTAAAGATATTGCAGGATCGGCCGTGGTTGTTGATCTTGCCAAGATGCCTCACTTGCTTGTAGCGGGTACAACAGGGGCCGGAAAATCGGTAGGCCTAAACGCAATGCTTTTAAGTTTGCTCTATCAGTTACCACCCGCTGAATTACGCTTTATCATGATCGATCCAAAAATGTTGGAATTGTCGGTTTATGAAGGCGTTCCTCATTTGCTAACGCCAGTTGTAACAGACATGAAGGACGCTTCAAAAGCCTTGCGTTGGTGCGTTGCTGAAATGGAGCGCCGATACCAGCTTATGGCTACCTTAGGGGTCCGTAATTTGGCGGGATACAATAGCAAGGTAAAAGCAGCGATTAGTCGAGGTGAGCCACTACTCGACAGTACTTTCACTGCTGAACGAGGTCCGGCAAGGCCTCTTGAGTCTCTGCCAAAAATTGTTGTGCTTGCCGACGAGTTTGCTGACATGATGGTTGTGGTTGGCAAGAAGGTCGAAACCTTAATATCTCGTCTTGCGCAGAAGGCCAGGGCTGCTGGTATTCATCTTATTCTCGCAACTCAGCGTCCATCCGTAGATGTGATTACGGGTTTAATCAAAGCCAACATACCAACCCGAATTGCTTTTCAGGTCTCCTCCAAAGTTGACTCACGAACTATTTTGGATCAGCAGGGGGCGGAGCAATTGCTAGGTTACGGCGACATGTTGTATCTGGCGCCGGGCTCAGGAGTTCCTGTTCGTGTGCATGGCTGTTATGTGTCAGATGACGAGGTGCATCGAGTAGCTTCCTATCTGCGTAATTCTTTCGATCTCAGTTACGATGAGAGCATCATGGAAGAAACTGGCTCACTGCAACAAGATGGCGGCTGGGCTGCTGATGGGGATTCTGAGAAAGATGAGTTCTACGATGAAGCGGTTGCGCTTGTCGCTAAAACTCGTCGCGTATCTGTCTCTAGTGTCCAGAGGCGTTTTAAGATAGGCTATAACCGCGCGTCGCGTATCGTTGAGGCCATGGAGGCTGCTAGGGTTGTCAGTGAGATGGCTCAAAACGGATCACGCGAAGTTTTGATTCAACCGCTGGAGGGTTCGTGATTTCTCTCAAACAGGCTATTCGCCACGTTGGCCTAGGTCTTTTCTTTTTTTCTGCCAGCCTTTTTCCTTTGTCACTGTATGCTTCATCGTCGGCTGCTACAGCTTTAAAAGAAAGGCTAGAAAGTATTCGCACTTGGCAGGCACAATTCGTAGAGCAGGTTCATGATGGCAAAGGCCAAATGAAAATGGAATCAAAAGGGCTGTGCGCTTTAAAAAGACCTGGTTATTTCTTCTGGAAGGTTCTATCGCCTAATCGTCAAACCATTTACGTTAACCCAGAGCATGTCTGGATGGTTGACGACGACTTAGCGCAGGCCACAGAGCATAACTCCGATGATCTCATTGCCCCAGATAATCCAGTGAAGCTTCTTATGGGCTCCTTAACGAATGCCTTGTCACACTACCATGTGACTCGACGTTTGTTCGCTCATGATATGGTTTACCGGCTAACCCCGCTAAACACTCAGAAGGCTCCTTTTGAGCGAGTGGTGATTACAATTCATAAAGGGCATCTTTCTAGTATGGATGTAACGAGCAGTATTTCGGGAGAGGTTTCCTTTAGGTTTCTAAAGGTGAAGCAAAATCATTTGATTCCAGATACTTACTTTGCTTACGTGCCAACCGAGGGTATTGATGTTGTCAAGCAGACTTGATGTTTGCGCATGGAAAGAAAAACCCCTATTTTCCAGAAATTTGCTGTAAGTTTGAGTTTTCTGTGTCTGCGTGCGAAGTCTTGCTAGACATGCCATAATGCCTAAAATTTAGGCCCCAGAAGAGGATATTCTCATGCTCGATATGAAATTATTTCGTCATGACATTACTGCTCTTGCGAGCTCGCTTGCCAGTCGGGGTTTCACCCTAGATGTGGCTGCTTTCGATGCGCTTGAAGAGAAGCGAAAAAGCTGTCAGCAAGAAACACAGGCTTTGCAGACTGAACGAAACGCTAGCTCTAAAGCAATTGGCCAGGCTAAAGCGCGAGGGGAGGATATAGCCCCCTTGGTTGCTGAAGTGGGAGAGCTTGGCGATCGCCTGGTTGAGTCAAATCATCAGCTTCAAGCTATTTTGTCTGAGATCGACACTTTGTGTCTGTCTGTGCCGAATGTGTTAGAGGATTCTATTCCTGCTGGTCTTCGAGAAGAAGATAATGTAGTGCTGAGTCATTGGGGCGAGCCTTTTAAGTTTGCTTTTGAGCCTAAAGACCACATTGCCTTAGGGGCCTTGAATCGAGGCATTGACTTTGAAGCCGGCGCAGCTTTATCGGGCTCTCGTTTTGTTGTGCTACGCAAAGATATGGCTCGATTACATCGTGCCTTGGGTCAGTTTATGCTGGACTTGCATACACAAAAGCACGGCTACGAAGAAACCTATGTGCCTTATTTGGTGAAATCTGAATGTTTATATGGAACAGGGCAGCTCCCTAAGTTTAAAGAAGATCAGTTTGAATGCGCCGGAGACCATGACTTGACGCTGATTCCAACAGCAGAGGTGCCGTTAACAAACTTGTTTAGAGATAAAATTGTTTCCGCAGATGCCTTACCAATAAAACTTGTCGCGCATACACCTTGTTTTCGCTCAGAGGCTGGTTCTTATGGTAAAGATACGGCGGGTATGATTCGACAGCATCAATTTGAAAAAGTGGAGCTTGTTCAGCTTGTCAGTGAAGAGCAAGCTGAGTCTGCTTTTTCTGATTTGTGCTCTCATGCTGAAGCAGTGTTGCAAGCATTGAAGTTGCCGTATCGTAGAGTAGCTTTATGTGGAGGAGACACAGCCTTTTCAGCTGCTAAAACATACGATCTTGAGGTGTGGCTTCCAGGGCAACAACTGTACCGAGAGATTTCATCGTGCAGTTACTGCCGTGATTTCCAAGCAAGGCGAATGAGCGCACGTTATAGAGGCCCAGATGGCAAGCCTTTGTTTTTACATACAGTGAATGGATCGGGCGTGGCTATTGGTCGAGCTTTGATCGCAGTTGTTGAAAACTACCAACTTGAAAATGGTCGCATTGCTGTTCCAGATGCGCTCCAAACTTACTTATCTGGTGCAGCAGTCCTGGGGGACTGAGTAAATTGGTTTTCTTTTGAACCAATCTCGTCTTTCTTGTGCGAAATTATCATGTTCTTCTGGCAATCGGGTGAGGATTTTGTTAAAAAGGAACTGCGACATATTAGTCTCGTGTGTGCATGAATTGATGTTCCTCGAGAGATATATGACGTTTTTAGTTTTGGTTCGGAGAGATGGCTGAGCGGTTTAAAGCGGCGGTCTTGAAAACCGTTGAGGGTTTCCCCCTCCCAGGGTTCGAATCCCTGTCTCTCCGCCAAGTTTCATTAACTAACGCAACTGCGAAGATGCTGTTACCGAGTTCAAGGAGTGACTCTCTGTGGCGATAAATATTCTTCTGGTCGATGACCACGATTTAGTTCGTACAGCTATACGTAAGCTGTTAGAGAAAGTACCTGGTATTAACGTAGTTGGTGAAGCAAGTAGTGGTGAAGAAGCCATTAAAGTTTGCCGAGAGAAAAACCCTAAGTTGATCCCTCAGGTTGTGTTAATGGACGTTAAAATGCCTGGTATAGGAGGTTTTGAAGCAACACGAAAATTGTTGCGATATAATCCAGACTTAAAAGTCTTAGTCCTTACTAGCTGTAATAACGATATTTACCCAGCACGCCTACTCCAAATTGGTGCAGCAGGGTATATCACCAAAGATTCAAGTATGGAAGAAATGGTTCAAGCGATTTTGGCGGTAAAAAGTGGGCAGCGTTACATTAGCCCAGATATTGCTAGCCGACTGGCCTTTAAGCATGTTTCTTCAGACGATGAATCTCCATTCGATTCCTTGTCTGAAAGAGAACTTCAAGTGATGCTTATGATCACCAAAGGCTCTAAAGTGCAAGACATCGCTGAAAAACTGTGTTTAAGCCCAAAGACGGTGAACAGCTATCGTTATCGCATCTTCGAGAAATTGAGCGTTGCTAATGATGTTGAGCTCACTTTACTTGCTTTGCGCCATGGCTTGGTTGAGTCAGAAGTCTCAGAACCTGATGATTCTTCGGCATAAGCAACTGTTGGGCTAGAGAGCTCTTATGCCCAACAAAAAACTCCATCAGCAGATAGCAAAAATGCCAGAATCACCTGGCGTTTATCAGATGCTTGATAGCTCTGATGAAGTGCTCTACGTTGGAAAAGCTCGAAATTTGCGAGCTCGCTTGCGATCGTATCTAGGGAAAAATTTAGCACCCAAAACCGCGCGCCTAATGTCGCAAGTTGACTCTGTTCGAATCACAGTAGCCGAGAGCGATTCGGCAGCGTTGCTTTTAGAAGATGCAACGATTAAACGGCTTAAACCAAAATACAATATTTTATTGCGAGATGATAAGTCCTATCCTTATTTGCATGTCAGCACTCATGAAGACTGTCCACGCTTATCGATTTTTCGAGGGCAACCCAAAGGCAAGGGTAAGTTTTTTGGTCCCTTTGCCAATGCAAAAGCCGTGAGAGATGCGTATCACTTTATTCAAAAAACGTTTCAACTGAGGCAGTGTACTTTATCAGAGTTTCGGCATCGGTCGCGTCCTTGTATCCAGCACCAAATTAGTTGTTGTACTGCGCCTTGTGTCGCTGTTGTGTCGGCTGCGAAATACGCAGAACAAGTGAACGATGCTCTTTTGTTTTTATCGGGCGAGAATGAGAAAGTGATTCAATTGCTCGAAGAGCGAATGGTGAAAGCATCCGCAGAAGAAGCCTTTGAACAAGCAGCTTTTTTGCGAGATCAAATAGCCATGCTTCGGCATGTCACCCATGGAGCCGATCCTGCTCTTCTCGATAAAACGGTGGATGTGATTGGCTATGCAGGAAAAGGTTCTCCTGCGATTGTGGTATTGTCTCTTCAGAAAGGGCATTTAAGAGGAACCTCACATTACCTGCCGCAAGTAATGTTAGACGATAACAAAGAAACTATCTTGTTTCAGTTTTTACAGCAATATTATTTGTCTTCCATTCGCGGCGATCGTATTGCCAATGCTATTTGGTTGCCTTTTTCTCTTGATGGTCTCGATACCTTAGCCCTCGCTTTAAAAGAACGTTGGTCTCAGAAGCTTGTTTTTTCTGATTCAAAGCGGGGGTATCGAAAAAAATGGCATGAACTTGCTTCAACAAATGCCGAACAAGCATTAGCAACTCGAAGCTTGAGGTCAAGACAGATTAGAGATCAGCTCACGGCTTTGGCTCGCATGCTTGAATTAGAAGAGCTTCCTATTCGAATAGAATGCATTGATATCAGTCATACGCAAGGAGAAAAGACAGTTGGTTCTGTGGTGGTTTTTCAAGATGACAGCATGGATACTTCGCAGTATCGAACGTATCATGTGTCTTCGAACGTGACAGCGGGCGATGATTATGCGGCGATTAAAGAAGTGGTTTCACGTCGGATAGAAAGCCTTAAAAAGCGAGAGCAGTCTTGGCCCGATGTGATGATTATTGATGGTGGGAAAGGGCAGTTGAACCAGGCTATCGCTTGCTTTGATGGTGAAGAGTCGGCGCCTGTGTTGATGGGGATTTCAAAAGGTCCTAGCAGAAAAGTAGGGCAAGAACGTTTGTGGGTAGCAGGTCGCGAAGACCCTATTGTGATTCCTCGGGATCATCCGGCTCGCTTTTTGTTGGAAACCATACGTGATGAAGCGCATCGCACAGCTATTGGAGCGCATCGAAAAAAGCGTGGAAAAACAAGGAAGCGTTCCATTATTGAGTCTATCCCCGGCATTGGCCCTAAAAAGCAGCAAGCTATTTATCAGCGATTTGGCGGCTTAACGGAATTAAAAGCTGCCACGGTAGAGCAAATTGCAGAGGTAAAAGGCATGGGCTTAAAGCATGCTAAGACTGTGTTTGAGTTTTTGCATCGTGGTGGATAGCTCTTTCTGCGCGGTATAAGTGTTGATTTGGACCTTCCGGTCAAGCCGGAAGGCATTCGCAAGGGAAGGCTCCGTCTTGACTTTTCACTCTCTGCTCGCTTAAAATAGCCGCCTATTTTGATGCATATTAGAGGTGCAAGATGAAAGAATTCGCTGGGAAGACAGTTGGCTTTGTTGTTGGGAGAGCTGTAAACACAAAGTTTATTGTAAGAAATCCTTGGAAGGAGGGAACTCAACCACCTTTTTCACCCTTAATAAAGCCAGAAAATGGGTTTCCAGAAGAAGAACGGCTAGCCCTCAATGCTGCGATGAAAGGCTTGAATCTCCTGTTTCAAAAAAAATCGTTTACGATTGAAGAGCTTCTTCCTGTGTCACAACACATTATTAAGGTGTATTATAAGTTCAGTAAAAAAGCGAAGTGGAGTCTGATTGACAGCCACTCTGTTATTCTACAGTTGCTCGCTCGCTTTGGCTTAGCCGATCAGCTTATTCCTGAGGTTCCTGAGGAATCAGAGTCTTTAGAAGAGAATGGGGCCTCTGCTGAAAAAGAGCAAACTTCTTCGCAAGAAGGCGAGTCTTCCGCTCATAACGATGAGCCCTCAGAGGTCGATACGTCAACGAAAGAGTTCAATATGACTTATGCTCTTTCTTTGAAATTTGGCCATCCTGATCTTGCTTATGGGAATAAATACGCACCAATGCAAAACCTTTCTTCTGCATTCCCCGCCTTAGTCAAAACAGAGTTCCTCTCTTTCTTTGGGCCTTTAGTCATGGGCGTTGTTAAAGGTTTTGCTTCTTTTTGTAAGCATCAGGCGTCATTGGCTGTTCTGAATTCTCAAGTAAAAAAGCGTTTCGATAAGCTTGCTAAATCACCTGTGTTCTTCAATCCTTCCCCCTTTTCAGCCGACAGTGCTGAAGCTATCCCTGGTCAATTAAAGGCTTTAGAGAAAGTCCTTGGCAAAATAGAGAAGCATTTAGCGTCATGGCCTCCTTATTCGATTTGCGCACATCCGAGGGGAGAGAAATTTTTCTTAATGCAGTCAGTTGGATCAACGCAAGGGATGTTTCAGAATTATTTCAAATTGAAATTTGTAGGTGTTCATCTTGCTGTTGACTCTTATTCTAATTTTTCTTTAGATGAGACAATTAAGAAGCGAGTGCTTGCTGTAAGCTCGCGACTGACAAAACTTCATCAGCACATCCCTACTGAAACAACGCTTGATTACACTAACCTAAAATCGTTAGCAGTCCATCAAGAATTAAGCCAATCGTATCAGAGCTTACAAGCAGAAATGCTAAAGCGAACCCAAGAAAAGATAGCTGAAGTAGGAGAAAGTTTTCCTGAGGATAGACAAGAAGACGAGATAAAGTGGCGTAAGAAAAATGCGCTTGTTTTTATTGTGTTACGCATGTTGACATCTCCAGCACTGAAGTCAGTTAGAGAAGATCCTTTTGGTTTGTATTTACTTTTAGCTGCAGTCACTAATAATGTAAGGTCTTCTCTTTTCTGTATGGGTATTCTTTCAGAGGTATACGAAAGCCCCCTTATAAAGCCATTTATTAGATTTCCTGCCAAAGAGAACAAAGAGTTGATGGCGTTTTCTGACGGATTTAAGAAAGCTCTCGCTCCGCATTATCCTTTTTTTGTGACCATTCAAAAAGCTAATGCTCAGAAAAAGAAAGAAGCCGTGTCTCTAACTGCTACTGGAGGAGGGGCCGCTAAAGGGGGCAGTTAAGCTTCTTAAAGTCTCTTGCATATAACAATGTGCTATTCTTTGGTTTTCCCTTTTTGGGTATGTTGCTTGTTAGGAGGTTCTTGTGTGCCGTCTGTTTGGTTTTCGATCCGTGCTTCAGTCGCAAGTTCATAGAAGCTTGTTAAGTGCCGATAATGCGTTATCCGTTCAAAGTCAGGATCACCCAGATGGCTGGGGGGTAGCTTATTACGTGGCCGATATCCCTCATGTTATGAAGCGCCCCGTGATAGCTAAAGAAGATAGCCTCTTTCATCGCCTGAGTAGTCAGGTGGCTTCTCAGACAGTGCTTGCTCATATCCGTAAGGCCACGCATGGTGATATTAGCGTGCTGAATTGCCATCCTTTCCAGTTCGGACGTTGGGTGTTTGCGCATAATGGCCAGGTCCCACGTTACGATGCCATTAAAGACAGTTTAATGGCATTGATAGCTCCTGAGTATCAGCGGTATATTTTAGGAACCACTGATAGCGAAGTGTTGTTCTATCTTTTTTTAAGTGAGCTATCACAGTTGGCAGATATTCACGATAACAGCATTGCGATTGAAGCAGTGGCTCAAGCCATGCAATCAACACTAGAGAAAGTGCAACAGTGTGTTCATCCAGAACCTGAGAATGACCCACTTAAAATGACTTTGCTTCTCACCAACGGAACCTTGATGCTTGCCTTATGTTGGAAAACATCCTTGCATTTTAGTACTCACAAAAAGCGTTGCCTAGATAGAAAGACCTGTCCGTTTCTGAATCACAGCTGCGAATCACCAGTCGATTCTGGGCAGGTCAATCATCTTTTAATCTCGAGCGAGGCCTTGCAAGGGGAAAATGTTTGGGCCACCATGGAGTCAGGCCAACTTATTGGTGTTGACCAAAGCATGACATTATATCGAGGTTAGAACTAACATGGCGAATCGAAGCAATCGTTCCTGGATTAAGCGACACCTGTCAGACCCTTATGTCCAGCAATCGCAAAAAGATGGCTACCGCTCTAGAGCGGCCTATAAATTGCTCTCGATGCATGAAAAACAAAAAATATTTAAGCCCGGAATGCGAATTTTAGATTTGGGAGCCGCACCTGGTGGTTGGTCCGGGGTTGTGTCTCGTCTGATTGGCAAAAACGGTAGCATTGTAGCTGTTGATTTATTGCCCATGGATAGTTTGCCGCAGGTGATTGCTTTGCAGCAAGATTGTTATGCCGAATCCTTGGTCGACGATCTTCTTAGCTTGGTTCCGGAAGGTTTTGATGTGGTGATGTCGGATATGGCGCCTAATTTTACGGGGCAGCGCATTGTTGACCAACCGCGTTCGATAGCTTTGTGTGAGCATGCTCTCGCGATTGCGGGCGATGTTCTGCGAGACAAGGGCGCCTTTATTGCGAAAGTATTTCAAGGATCTGGTATTGATGAATTCAGACGTTCGTTGCAAAATTGCTTTGAGAAGGTGCAGATGCAAAAGCCTGCTGCATCACGTGATACATCACGCGAACAATATGTATTAGCCAGAGGATTTCTAGGCTATAATGACGAAGAATAACGACACCAGAGGGTAATATTTTGAACAATACCATGAAGGCCGCAGGATTGTGGCTTGTGATTTTTGTTGTGCTATTTGCTGTGTTTAAAGGGTTTGATACCGCCGGCCACCATAAAGAAGGCGCGGTTGTTCCGTACACGTACTCTGAGTTTGTAGATGCTGTTAAAACAGATAAGGTTCGTAGCGTTGTGGTTCAGGGTCGAATCATTAAAGGCGAGACCAAAAAGAATAAACATTTTAGCACTTACTTGCCGCTTCAAGACGATCGTTTGCTGACGATGTTAGATAAGAACAAAGTGGCGGTAACGGGTGTTCCGATTCCAGCAAAAGAAGAAAACTGGTTCATGCGCTTTTTGATTGGCTGGTTACCCATGATCTTGATCATCGGAATTATGATTTTCTTTTATCGCCAAATGCAAGGTGGTGGAAAAGGTGGCGGTCCTATGTCGTTTGGTCGCTCCAAAGCGCGTCTGCTAACTCAAGATCAAGTCAAAGTGACCTTCAAAGACATGGCTGGTGCAGAAGAAGCCAAGCATGAAGTAGAAGAGTTGGTTCACTTTCTGCGCGATCCAACTCGTTTCCAACGCTTGGGCGGTAAGATGCCTCGTGGTATTTTACTGATTGGCCCTCCAGGAACCGGTAAAACCTTACTAGCAAGAGCAGTTGCTGGTGAAGCAGGTGTTCCCTTTTTCACCATTTCTGGTTCTGATTTTGTAGAAATGTTTGTTGGCGTTGGTGCATCACGTGTTCGTGATATGTTTGAGCAGGCTAAAAAGCAGTCGCCGTGCATTATCTTCATTGACGAGATTGATGCAGTTGGTCGTCATCGTGGTGCCGGTGTAGGTGGTGGTCACGATGAGCGTGAGCAAACATTAAACCAATTGCTTGTTGAAATGGATGGTTTGGAGGGTAAAGAGGGCGTGATCGTCATTGCAGCGACTAACCGCCCTGATGTGCTTGATCCCGCTTTGTTGCGTCCTGGTCGTTTTGATCGACAGGTGACAGTGCCTTTGCCCGATGTTCGCGGTCGTCAAGAGATTTTAAAAGTGCATATGGAAAAAGTACCCGTTAAAGACGCTGCTGAAGGCGATAAAATAGCATCATTGTTGGCAAGAGGAACCCCTGGTTTTTCTGGTGCGGATTTGGCAAACGTTATCAATGAGGCTGCTTTAATGGCTGCTCGCTTTGACAAAAAGCTAGTGGATCTGACCGATTTTGAAAAAGCCAAAGATAAAATTTTGATGGGCGCTGAAAGACGCTCGCTGGTAATGAGTGAAGATGAGAAAAAACTCACTGCCTACCATGAAGCAGGCCATGCGATTGTGGGCTTAAAAATGCCGGAGCATGATCCAGTCTACAAGGTGACAATCATCCCACGAAGCAATGCATTGGGTGTGACCATGTTCTTACCGAAAGAAGATCGTTATAGTCATTCATTCCGTCGATTAAGTTCTCAGTTGGCAACACTTTATGGTGGACGAATTGCAGAAGAGCTTATCTTTGGTAAAGATGCTGTGACAACAGGTGCTTCCAACGATATTGAGCGTGCTACTGAGATTGCCCGTAATATGGTAACCAAGTGGGGCTTGTCCGATAAACTAGGTCCTGTGACTTACGGTGAAGATGAGGGCGAAGTGTTCCTTGGTCGCTCTGTCACACGCCATAAAGATGTCTCTGAAAGTACTAGCCAGCAAATCGATGTAGAGGTTCGACGTATCTTAGACGATAACTATACCTTGGCTGAGAAAACCATTCGTAAATACATGACAGAGTTGCATGCGATGGCAGAAGCTCTTATTCAATACGAAACGATTGGTACGGAGCAAATCGACGCTGTTATGGCCGGTCAGCTGGTTCCTGAACCTGAAGGATGGAATGTACGGCCACCAGAGCTAGGTGAGTTACCACCTAAAAAGCCTGTTGAGAAAAAGCAGTCTAAGTCAGATGCCTGATCGTCAGTTTTCTTTACTGACGCAAGGAAGAGAAGTTGTTTTTGATTCGCCCGCTGTGATGGGCGTAATCAATCTTTCGCCTGATTCTTTTTACCAGGTCAGGCAAGGCGTTGATGCTGTTGTTGAGTGTGTTGCTCAAATGATTAAAGACGGCGTTTCTATTATTGATTTGGGCGCAGAAGCAACAAACCCTAAAGCTATTTTACGAGATAATGAATCAGAGCAAATTGCTTTTGAGCAAGAACAGCTGTTGCCGGTGATAGAAGCTCTTCGTTCGCGTTTTGATGTGTTTTTATCGGTAGATACCTCACGCGCTGCTGTGATGAGCTCTGTTGCTAAAGCAGGCGCAGACATGATCAACGATCAACGCGCACTGACATTGTCAGGCGCTTTAAAAACTGCTGCTGACTCTGGTTTAGCTGTGTGCTTGATGCATTCGTTCATGCCAAAGCGAGAGCCTGGAAGCTCGTCAGGCAAAGAGCTTGTGTCGCGTATTATTGCAGATCTAAAAAAGCAAATAAACGCTTGCGAAGAAGCGGGTATGTCGCGTAAGAGCATAATTGTGGATCCTGGTTTTGGTCAAGGGCATTATGGTAAAAATACAGATGAGAACCTGTATTTGTTGGCACATTTAGATGAGCTGAGCATTATTAATTTACCGATACTTGCCGGCTGGTCTCGTAAGTCTATGCTGGGTGATATATTAGGACGTGATGTCGACGAACGTTTAGCTGGTAGCTTAGCAGCGGCGCTCATTGCTGCACAGAAAGGTGCTCATATCATTCGTGCTCATGATGTTCAAGAGACTAACGATGTGTGTCGTTTTTTACGATTTTTTTGGCAGAATTAACTCAAAATCTTTCTTATATTTTGCTCGTCTCAACAGAGCAAATCCATGAGGTCACTAGCTTTATGCTCTAGCGTTTATCCCTGCGCTTCTGCTCTTAAGATTGACTTACTGGCAGCTTAGTGTACAATTATGAGTCGCTCTTTGATTTAGGCCCTTTTATGTTTTTCTCTCGGCTCTCACTGTCGCAGTGGCAAAAAATTGTTTTAGCTCTGATACTTGGCGTTTTGGTGGGTGGCTTTTTACCTAGGCTCGCGATTCCCTTGGAAGTTCTAGGGACGCTTTTTATTCGTGCGATTCATCTGCTGGTAGCACCTTTGGTTTTCTTTGCCGTGGTCTGTGCCATTTTGTCGGTCGACAGTTTTTCTTTGATGAAGCGAGTTACTTTCCGGGCGGTTCTTCTTTACATTACTTGCATGCTGGTGGCTGCTTTTATTGCTCTATGTGTCTTTCATCTTATCGAGCCAGGTGCGCAGGCGCATTGGGCAACGCCTCAGTCTAGTCATCTAGTTCATCACATACCTAGTGTTTCATCCATGATTACTAATGTCTTGCCGGATAATGCGTTTTCTGCTTTCTTGCATGGTAATGTGTTGCAGATCGTTGTGTTTGCTATTTTGATTGGTGTTTCTATTCAGTTAGTGGGTGAAGAGGCCGCTCCGGTAAAGCGCTTTTTTATTGGCTTTTCTAAGGTATCCTTTAAGTTGGCGGAGCTTGTGATGCGAACAGCGCCACTTGGTGTGTTTTCTTTGATTGCTTGGACTGTCGCGCATTTTGGTTGGCATGTGTTGTCGTCTTTAGCTGCTTTTGTGTTAACCGTTTATCTTGGCTGCGCCATTCAGTTGTTTGTTGTTTATTCTGCTTTGCTTTTAGTATCTAAAAGAAAAAGTCCGGCAGCTTTTTTTAAAGGTATTTTACCGGCTCTTTTGTTTGCTTTTTCAACGTCTAGCAGCGCAGCTACTTTGCCAGAGTCTATGCGATGTGCCGAAAACTTTGGCGTTAGTAAATCTTTGGCTCGCTTTTTATTGCCTTTAGGTGCAAGCTTTAATTTAAATGGCTTAACTATCTATCTGGTTTCAGCTGTTTTGTTTGCAGCTAATCTGTACGGTATTCATCTGTCCATGCTTCAAGTATTAACGATGCTGGTGACTACTGTCTTTACTGCGATGGGGGTTGCTGCTGTTCCTGGATCAGCTCTTATTGCAATGGGCGCCATCATGAGCGCGTCAGGTATCCCTTTAGGTGCAATAGCATTGATAGCCGGTGTTGATCGTTTGAATGATATGATGCAAACAGCTACAAATGTGGCTGGTGATTTGGCAGTTACCGTGGTATTAGCCAGCGATGAAAAGCGTAGCTCATAGGAAGTGGGCGAAAAAAAACCAGCATAAAGCTGGCTTTTTTACTTCAGTTTAATGCTTAGTCGCAAGACTTGCCTTTCTTGCAGCATTTTTTAGCAGCATGAATGAAGTGAGCAAAGCCGTAGATACCGCAGAGACCAACTAGAACGTAGATAATGCGAACAGCAATGTTAAGGCCGCCACCAAAGATGTGTTCAACCAAATTATAGTTAAAGGCGCCGACTAGACCCCAGTTCAATGCACCGATAAAGACCAATAAGGCCGTAAACAAATCGAGCGAACAACATTTTTTCATAACAACTTTCCTTGTTGTGGTGGGTGGATAAGAAAGATTATAAGTCATTGTTTATTCTATTTCTAATCGCTTATTTTTTACTCAATACTCGAGTTATTGGTGATCTAAATCGGGTTTTTTTGAGGACAACGGTCATAATTAGGCTTATATTTATCAAGCCAGTGTGCAGGGTTGCGTTTATATTTTTTAGCTGCCCCAAAAGTTGTCACTCAAAGGCAATGTAATGGCGTCGGGGGCCTATCTTCGATCCAGTTCGTGCGAAGCATGAACTAAGGATCACACTAAATTTTAATTCTTAAAAGCAATCTGCAGATTTGAGCTCACAATAATGTCGAAGCGAAGCTTTGCTTCGCGAAGATCCTCCGGCTTGACCGGAGGATCTAATCCTTAATCTTTAAAGATCGCTAGTTGTTACCTTGTAACAACGGATCAAGTCTGGGTCCCGTCTGTGCACTTTGTTTGACGGGATGACAACTGTGGAGCTAGCATAGTAGAAATGTAAACAGTGTTTAGATTGGCTGATTTAGATTTCGCTGTGCTGGATGCTAGGGGGTTTATTTTCGAGCATTGCGACGCAATGTACATACGGTACATGAGGAGTAAGACGCAGAAAATCAAGCGCAATAGCGCCAGCATAGTAGAAATGTAAACAGTCAATGGTGGGCCCACTAGGATTTGAACCTAGGACCAAGGGATTATGAGTCTCCTGCTCTAACCACTGAGCTATGGGCCCGTAAAAGAGTGACCATTCTATCGGCAAAGCAGGGGCGAGTAAAGCCTAGATTTATTTTAAAACCCCCTCCTAAGTTGTTGATTTTTGAGTTATTGCTCGACATCGTAGGTGGTTTTGTGCTAGTATTGATCAAAACTAAGCCTAAGGGGAAATAGCTTATGTGTCGATTTTTGGTATATCTTGGAAAAGAAGCAGGTACTTTAGGTGATATCATAGAGAAGCCTGAAAATTCTCTGATCAATCAAAGCAAACAGGCAAAAGAAGGGAAGCACCTACTTAATGCTGATGGTTTTGGGGTTAGTTGGTATAATCAAAAAACAGGAGGAGCGCCCGGTATTTTTAAGTCTGTTCAGCCTGCGTGGAATAATCAAAATTTAAAACATTTGGTGGCCAAGGTGCAATCTCACTGTTTCATGGCTCATGTGCGAGCTTCGACGGTTGGCTATGTAAATACATTTAATTGTCACCCTTTTTCTTATGAGAACTACTCGTTTGTTCACAACGGCACAATTCATGGGTTTGATGCCATCCGGCGCTCACTGCTGAGCACATTGGGAAAAGATTATTTTAATAGTATTAAGGGGCAAACTGATTCAGAATATTTTTTCGCACTGGTCATGAACTTATTGTATCAGCGACCTGCTCCGCATACGATCGACCAGATGGCTGATGCTTTGGCGGCTGCGATTCATGAGATAAACCGTCTTCGTCTTCTTGTGGGGGATACCAATCATTCAGTTATTAATGCTTCGTTGACTGATGGGAAAAAAGTAGTGTCTTCGCGTTATATTTCAAACGATGCGAAAGAGCCTTTCTCATTATATTACATGCTTGGTAAGGCATCAGATAAATCAGAGGCGCATTTATTTACGTCGCAAAATACAGCTCCTGAAGCAATAGTGCTTGCTTCAGAGCCATTAACAGATTGCTGTAATAGTTGGGAAGAAGTTCCTGTTAATCATCTCTTGCTTGCAGATGAAGATTTGTCCGTTAGATTTCGCTCAATTACCTGATACTCTGCTGAGTAGCTTAGTTACCGTATTGCCGAAAGGCGTTATTAGGTGTGCTGTAGCCCAGTGCGGTTCTGTCGCCGAGGCGCTTCGACTCTAGGGATGATTCTGGGGAAGAGGTTGGAGAGGCTTTTTTTCTTGCTTCTCGGCTTTCAACATGCGGTTGTGCAAATAGGTGTTGCTCCATGAGGCTGCTCCAAGCAGTCGATGTTTTATTTGGATCTTTTTGAAAAACACGTTTTTCACTAGCCAGCCAAGCTGTTTCTGAAAAGTCAATCAAGGTGTCTAGCATAAGACTCAATAGAAATTTTGAGAAGTGACACGTGGGTTCGTTTTCTAATCGCATAAATGCAGTCGATTCAAGGAAAGTTAACAGCGCTGGTAAGGATTCGTCTTTTAAAAAGGCTAAAACGGCATTAGTTTCTGCTCTGTAGGTATTAAGAGATAAAATAACGTGAAAAACTTGTCGGTGTGCTATAAATCTCTTCGTTTTCTGTACAAGTCCTTTGGTTGCTTTAGTTCTTTGAGAAATATACAGTGCGCTACTGTGAGGGTCTACTGTTGAGCGATAGCCAGCCTTATTTATTTCAAAGAGTATCTGTGAGATCTCATCTCTGGGCTGGGATTTTTCAGAGGTGGATTTTCCAGCGGTTATTTTAAGTAACAGCCCTGAGGGTGAGCTATCGTCAGTGGTTTTGTCGGCACTTTTTTTAGCTTCCTTTTGTACGCTAACAAAAAGGCAAGTCGGGGGAACGTTACCATAGTATGGTCTTGTTTTATTTAAAAATCTTTGGTGGAATTCGTTTGCTCTTTTTAGTGATTCTGGATTTTCAGCTGTATAGGTGAAAAGTGCGACCCGAAATAAGAGAAGGAAAGGGGGGGTAATAAAGCCTGTGCAAACCAAGGAGAAAAAGATTTGGCTATGGATTGTAGTGAAGTCGTGTCTAGTGACGGAATACAGTGGTTCTTGTTGGGGAGTAGGGATGATTTCTAATGATGTATGCTTTTTTAATGCATACCCAACAGCATGTGCTGTCCCTGGATTTTCATTAAAAACCAGAACTTCGCGCTCGTTTCTTTCTTGGACGTTGCGATGACTCATAAGATGACCTCATGGTTTTTAGGCATTTTAGGTGTTTATTTTAGCCTATCATGATATGAGGGACGGCGGTACCTGCTTAAAATTAAAGCATTGTTAAGGTGGGGGAGTAAATTAAGAATAGAGCCGGTTTACTTTCTTTCAGATATGCACGGATAGGACGTTTTACTTGGTCCCACATAGATGGCAGTTGGCCTGATGAGGGTGTTCATACCTCTTTGTTCAAAAATATGAGCAGACCATCCGGCGACTCGTCCAATGACAAATAAAGGTGCAAACAAGCTGATAGGAATGTCGGCAAGTGCATAAGCTGTCGCGGTATAGAGGTCGACATTGGCAAAGCTTGTATTGCTAACCGTTCTCTCGATGGTTTCGGCCATGTTCAGTAGTTGGCGGTTGTTTTTCTTTTTGGCCAGCGTTTGGGCCCATTTTTTGATGCGAGCAGTTCTGGGGTCTTTTTCTTGATACACGGAGTGACCAATGCCAGCAATGTTTTGCTCTTCTGAGAGCATCGTGTTGATACCATCGGCAACTTGGTCAGGTTCTGCAAAACCTGATATGAGTTTGTAAGCGCGAGTTATATTGCCACCATGAAGGGGGCCGCTAAGTGTTGCGATAGCTGAGCAAATGGCTGAATGAAAGCTAGCTCTGGTGCTGGCCGTAACTCTTGCAGCAAAAGCAGAAGGATTGAATTCATGTTCGGCATAGAGGGTAAAAGATTGATCGAGCATCGATACCATGTCTTTATCGGGAGTGTCCTGATAAAGCTCAGTGAGCACAAAAGCGGCTGTACCTTTAATAGATGAGTGGGTAGAGATCTTGATTTTATTGTGATGAAAGTGATGCCAGTACAAAATGGCGACTGGAAGTGCGGCAACAAGTTCGTTGGCAACACGTGTTTCGAGAAAATCTTTTGGTTTAGAGGTCAGTGTGGCTAGAAAGGAGGTAATCGTGCACAGCACATCCATGGGATGAGTTTCTGCTGGAATCATTTCGAGCAGGTTTTTTGTGGCCGGAGCCAGAGCTCTATGTTCTAGTAAAGTGTCATGGTAATTTGAAAGTTCACTTTCGGTCGGTAATTTTCCGTGAATGAGGAGGTAAGCTGTTTCTTCGTAAGACCCTTGCTCACAGAGGTCGTTGATGTCATATCCTCGGTATAGCAGTTCATTTCCTTTGGGGTCGACTGAGCAGATAGCAGTCTCTCCGACGCGTATATTTGCTAAGTTTATGTTGGGCATAAAGCATTCCTCCTTGGTTCTGCTAAGCTAAAAGCTGCACAGTGTAAGTGTAGCTTTATTCGTTTATTTTAGCGAGTCATGACCATCATTGTTAACTGAGTAGATGAGATGAGCTGACCTGCTTTGTTAGTAATTGAAATTCGCCAAACATGCGTGCTTCGACCAAGATGTAGGGGCGTGGCTTTTGCTGTTACAGTCGTGCCGCTAGGGGCTTGTTTTAAGTGTGATGTGTTGATCGATAGCCCAACGCAGTAGTGGCTTTCATCGACAGAAAAATTGGCAGCGCAAGAGCCAACCGTTTCTGCAAGCACGCAAGATGCGCCACCGTGCATGATTGATAAAGGTTGCTGTGTTTTTTCATCGACAGGCATCGTGGCTTCAAGGTAGTCATCACCAATGTCACTAAAGACAATGCCGCAATGAGTGATCATTGTGTTTTCAGAGCGCTTAGAGATGAGGTCGAGGCTGATTGGCTTTTTCCAAATGCTCAATATAATACCTCATCGGCACTGTTTCTTGGTTTTGCTTGAGTGCGAGAGACTTTTCGTGTGCCTCGATTGATGTAGGGATTATGGTCGACGGAAGCCAAGGCGCCGCCAGTAATTTTGGCGCAGTTTCCTTTTAAGACATAAATCCATTCAGAAGGGTCGTTATTTGATTGTGCTTGGTTGGCGCAAGCATGGATGGTTGTTCCACAATCGTTTCGGCCACGTTTTGAAACGCCGAAACAACGTTCTAATTTGTCTTTGGTGACAACATGGGTTGGGAAGTTGGCGCCCATCATGGAGTTCATTGTGCTTGGTGAGTCTGCATTTGCAGCAGGGGCTACAAGTAAGGCAGAGACAACACCTGCAAAAATATTTTTCTTATGACTCATCAGTTAGGCTCCTGTGTGAGTGGTGGGGTGGCGCGTATAATGCGTAATGCGTGTATGTCTGTTTGCATTAGGCTACCTAATGCTTTGTAAATAAGCCTATGTCGTTCAATGGGAGAAACCCCTTCAAAGTGGCTTGACTCTATTTCGATAGCATAATGACTTAAGCCTGTTGCAGCTCCAGCATGACCAGCATGCTTATGACTTTCATCGATAAGCAAGAAAGAAGTAGGCTGTAATACCATGAGGGCGTTATGTATGTGTTTTTCACGATTTACATTCATTTGGAGGTCTCTTCTTTGGGTAGGTATTTGCTAATGTAAAGTGATTGCAGTAAGCAAAAAGCCAAGGTTGCTCCTAGAGTGCCAAAGAGTTTGAAGTTAACCCATGTGCTGGTTGAATAATGAAGGGCAACAAATAAATTTAGGCCACCGAGAACAAGAAAGAAAAGAGCCCAAGCAAGATTAAGTTGTCGCCAAATGGTTTCAGGTAAGGTAAGAGCGTTACCAAGAACTCGCTTGATAAGAGGGCCTTTTGAGACATAAGGAGAGAGAACTAAAGCTAAGAAAAAAAGCCAATAGACAGCCGATGGTTTCCACTTAATAAAGACGGGGTTGTGGAATAGAAGAGTGCTTCCACCAAAAATTAAAAGCAGGGCTAAGGTGATTAGGTGAGCTTTCTCTACATGACGTTTGATTATCCATGTCAGTAGGACTTGAAGTAGTAAAACGCCCATTGAAACGCCAGTGGCTACGTAGACCCCCCAAATTTTGAATGCGACGAAAAAACAGATGATGCAGAGGTAGTCGAGGAAGATTTTCATGGGGTACCTTTTATTAAGTGTTGTTATTACATGATACAGTCTATACTTCTCATGTTGCAAGCCAGAGTTAGCACACTAAACTCAAACTGCGCATCTAGTTTCCAATTTTCGTCTAAGCTTGGCTAAAAATGGAGACTGCCCTTCTCAATCCGTCAAGCCTGCTGTAAGCAGCGAAGAGTAGCCTATGCAGGTGATTAGTATTCACCCAGATCGATTTCATGGAAGACAGCTTCAGTCGGCTTTAGAAGCCTTGAGGGCTGGTAAATTAGTGGTCTATCCCACGGATTCCGTGTATGGCGTGGGTTGCCTGCCTGGTCGGAAAGGCGCCTTGGATCGTCTGTATCGTTTGAGGGATCTTTCTTGGAGTCATCCTTTTAGCGTATTGTGTCCAGATATAGCCAGAGTCTCAGAGATGGCTGTGGTCTCAAATAGCTCATTTCGCTATATTAAGAGGCATGCTCCAGGGCCTTACACTTTTATTTTGCCAACGATTAAGCGCATTGAACGGCAGTTAAAATCTCCACGAAAGCGTCATACCATTGGTTTTCGAATTCCTGGCTGTGATTTGTTGCAAGAGCTCTTGCAGTTACTCGGCGAGCCTTTGGCGAGCATGAGCTTGCATCACCCCGAGACCGATGAAGTGATGATCGATCCCGTGCTCATTGAAGAATGTTATGGCGCTGATGTGGCCGTGATGATTGATTGCGGGGAAGGATGTCAGATGGGAAGTACGGTGATTGATCTGACGTCTGATTTACCTTCTGTTTTGAGGCAGGGAAGAGGGCTTATTCGAGACTGATAGGTTTGCTGAATGAATAGGATTTCCAGTTAGGTTTTGCATGCTTTTAAGACCCTAAAAAGGTAGCCAAAAAGCTTCTTTTGGGGTATTCTGTATTAGATTAAGTTAATGCAGGAGAGTGTATATGTCTAGGTATGGTAGTGTTCATGAAGAGCTGAGTGATCCTAACTCTGCTCTGGCTCAAGTGGCTGGACAATTAGCTGGTTCTCGTTCGCAAGTGTATCGCACCGCTCGAGATAGATTAACGCCATCCTAGCGCAAATCGACTCGCGAAGGCGATCGTTATCTGTGCCGCGACTCGTCCTCGTCACCCACGCTACGCAACCTAACGGCTTGACTACGCTGTGGTCTCTC
>JAJRRL010000041.1 GCA_024279495.1 Gammaproteobacteria bacterium
AATCACATACTGTGGTTTGCTTGCTGCCTAAGCTCTCTTGAGTGATCGTTTGGTTTGCGGCAGTGATATTGCATTCTTCGCTTAAGATCTCAACCAAGGCATCCATATCGCACGGTGGAAAGTAGTCTTCACCATAATCAAGAAAAGGATCATAAGAAAAATTTCTAGCTTCACAGCAATCTACTGTTTGACATAATAAATTATCGTTCGTGTACACACTATCCATGACCGTAAAAGCCAAAGCAATCGGTGCAGGGTTGTCTAAGGCATAAAAAGAGGCAATTTCATAATCACTGAGATTACCTACAGCAATAGGCTCATAGGGAGGCTTTTCTTCTTCTACTTCCTCCAACATAACAAACGCCTTTTGTGACGCCATGATTTTTTGCGTCATTAGCACCAGCATGGCAGCATTAAATAATCTACTGTTCATCAGATGGACCTCCTCTGTCTCGTTACTTTTTTACAAACACCTTAACTTAATACACAAAGCGCATCACCCTTCTAATCAATCCTCAAATGCAACACGATATCTTCGCCGACACTATTCCCTAGCAGGCAAGCGTATTTGATTCAGCACTCTCTCAGAGGCAGTACAGGCTTCTACTTGTTTTGGGTAAGTATTAAAAAATTGTTTCAAATGACCCCTAGTCGCTAAGGCCGGCATGGCTTTGGGCGCAATTTTTGCTAGCCCAATCGCCCTGGGGACTAAGGCAACTAATGAGGTAAGCAGAGCTGACACACCAAACATCGCTGCCAATAAAGCAGATATTGGTAGATGAGAAAGAAAGGCAAACACTCCGCCACCTATTAAAGCAATACCAATCAGCATAGCACTAGCAGCCCCAAGCACCCACCTCAAATGATCGCTCCACTCACCAATTACTTTGCTTGAATACTCATGCAAGTGAGCAAAAGTGACCCATCTTCTCTGATCTGAGAAAGCCATCTTTAAGCGATAGGCTGAATCTCCTTCACCTTCAGGGACACCTTGGCCGCTTTGGCCGCTTTGGCTCTTACCACCATCACTGGTTGTTATTTTTTGGTCAGGAATAGGTGCAACTGGCACCCAGTTCTTAATACGCTGTAAAAGCTCAATTAATTGCCTAACAGCGGTGCGCTCCTCCTCATATATATCAGAGCACAGTTTTTCGTCCTCAGGGTCTTTACCAAATAAGAGGTTACAATCACCACTTTGCTCCATTGCTTCAACATGCTGCTGATAAGGTGTTTTTTCACGTGCTTTCATGCTCATCCCACTTCATTTAAACACAACATAAATAGTTTACCATAAGTGATAATAAGCGCAATATCATACTGCCGAGCAAGGTATCGTAGGTTTCGGCGATAAATCTCCCGGGTTCTTTTCTAGTTTGCGCGGGTCTGGTGTAAATCAGCTGTCGGTAGAGGGAAATACCTCTATGATTGCCACCTAAAGAAGCGTTTCTTTCTCATGTCATGAAACCAAGCCACGGTTGAGATCTGGCTTCATCGCTTTCTTGATTATCACCTATATCAACACGTTAAGGACCCTGCGAAATCCTCACGTTAAATCTGAATTTATCATGGTTGCACTACATAGAGCTAATGACAGTTAAACCATCAATGCTGGGAAAGTACTGATCATCATCTTACGAAGACGCTCCCATAGCTTGCTTGCCTGAGCTTGATACGCCTTACGCTTAGGCCCTTCCAAAAAAGCAGCCACTGCTGAATGCATCTTAGTATATTCAAATAAGTGTAATTCATAATGCCCTGCCAAGTTATCACGCACATGATCCAGGTTCTTTTTATCATCATCGACCATGACAACCGCTTGGTATCGCTTTTCATCATGACGTTTTTTCAAAAGACAGGCGAGCACCCTGCCTTTATTACGACCACTTGTGTAAAGGATGCCGTTGCGAACAGCTACAGGCTGACTGCCCCACCCTGAAAGACCGCAGGACTTGGCCTCCAAAGAATAAGAAGACAGTAAGCTACCTAGCGAATAACGCCGAAAAGACAGTTTATTATATTGTAACTGCTCCCAAGTCGCTCCTGCCTCACTCGGGCCTCGCGCTGTTTCAATCAAAAGAGAAGTTCCCAAAGTATTGAGGCGGGAAATTAATTCAGGCACGTCAGGCTGGGTGGGCTTAAGCGGCATGAAATCAAATAAAAATGACTGCACTCGGTCAAGTTTTTTCTGGGTGTTAGCCACTAACTGCGGAGAATCTGGGTGATGCTTTAAAAGCTGATGCTGCCAGGCATACCAAGCATGGCCGCCTAAGTACTGACAGGTAATCGCTTGGGGAGTCGGGCAATGTTTAGGTGTGGTTAACAAGGTATTGTCGTCATCAAAAACAACTAAAATAGCTTTTGGTGGAATATGCTTTTGCTTAATCAAAACCGATTCCACAAAATCTGGCACTTCTGCCAAGTTGTCTATGGTTTTTTCAACAAACGCCAACGCAGGCTGACTTAGCCACAAAAAGGCCACGACAAAAAAAGCACTCCACCATCGCCACATAAAAGGCTCTCCCCTATTTTATTCAGCAGATCCTTCTGCTTGCTTTCGCAAATCATCTAACTGCTCTTCTGTGATCGCTTGCGCACGATCCACTAAATCTTCAAGGGATGCTAAAGACATTAACCCACCCTCATCACTCAAAATAACTTTGCCTCGAACCAAAAGAAGCCTAGGTACGCTTTTAACATGAAACTCTTCTGCCAAAGTCTTTTCTTTC
Source organism: Gammaproteobacteria bacterium (assembly GCA_024279495.1). Lineage (GTDB taxonomy): Bacteria > Pseudomonadota > Gammaproteobacteria > JAJRRL01 > JAJRRL01 > JAJRRL01. The sequence continues at coordinate 2,727 of JAJRRL010000041.1, forward strand.
GCGATATCTATTTTAGCAATCACTAGCTCTGGCCTTGCTTCAGCCAACTGCTCCAATACCTCATTAAGCTGCAAACACGGTTGACACCATTCAGCCCAAAAATCAACAAGGACATACTCGTTTTCCGACAAGACTGTATCGAATGTTTCTTCTGTAACAGCAACGATAGGCATGATACTTTTCTCCTTAAGTAAGCTGTGAACAGATGCTCTCATGCACCTGCATAACCTCTCCCGATCCATCAACAGTCACGTACTGTGGCCAATGTGATGCCTCGGAGTGAGGCGATTCAAAATAGGCGATTAATGGTGCCGTTTGCTTATGATACACCTCTAGGCGGTAAGAAACAGTTTCCGGCGCATCATCAAGTCTTTGAATCAGTGGTTCTCCGCTTATGTCGTCCAGACCTTCTTGCTTAGGAGGATTATGCTCAGTATGGTAGACCCGCCCTGACGACGTATGCACACGACGCCCAGACATACGCGCCACAATCACTTCATTAGCTAGCTGAATCTCGATTACTTCATCGATATCCGTATGAGCCAACAAAGCGTCAGCCTGCGCAATGGTTCGAGGAAAGCCATCTAATAAAAAACCCTTAACGCAATCTGGCTCAGCAAGACGCTCCTTCACCAAGGCAATAATGACATCGTCTGATACCAGTTCACCAGCATCCATGATTGCTTTGGCCTGTTGACCTAAAGGCGTACCCGCTTTTACGGCTGTTCTAAGCATATCTCCTGTAGAAATCTGTGGAATATCAAAACGTTGCTGCAATAACTTTGCTTGGGTACCTTTGCCTGCTCCGGGGGGACCTAGCAGCATCAAACGCATCATGGCGTTCTCCTCGTGATAATCAAACACCACTGTACCAGTTCAACCTGAAATTGCAAAAATGCCTCTTCTTATTATGGGTGTAAACCGATCCTAGCTCTCCCTGATCCCGACACATAGAGGTATTGCTTTTGCTTAAATGAACGCCACTCAAAATGACCAGGCGAACTCGCCAACTCACCTTGCGCCGAATAGACAAGGCTTGAGGCTTGCCCCAAATGACCTTGATGCCACGTTACACTTGGAAAACTCACTTTTTTGTAATACAGCCGCTTCCCTGCAAGTGTTTTGATTAACCATCCTTTAGACCACGCACCATCACATTGCTGGCCATTTTTACTGCCACAACAGCGTAACGCTTGTTGATGAGTCATCGCCCAATAACGAGCGCGAAACAAAAACGCTTTCAGTCGATCAACAACATGAGCATTGTGCTGCCTTTGAGCCCAAGCCTTCACACCGGGCATCAACACAGAAAATAATATGACTGTAATAGCCATCGCCAACAGACACTCAAACAATAAAATGCCCTCTTGCTTCGACACTGCTTCCTCCTAGCAAAACTTGAGAAAAGCATAGCGATTTTAAAAAAATAAAAATACCGGGATTACTACAGTGGCTTTATTCAGCTCTACTCCAGAAACAGCACTATCGATCCACTAGCTTTGCCTCTAAAAGTGCAGCTGCAAAACGTTTTTCTACGATGAGCGCATAAGCACCTTCGCTATCGCCTGCTAAAGTAATTGATTGGCAAGCAGCCGAGGTTTTATTTGACGTACTTGTTTTCTCTTCTGGAGAAAACGTCAAACCATTAAGCGGCCAAAGCAAACCTTCAGACGCCTCACAAATGACTTCCCCAAGCGGCCAAAGCGAAAAACGAACATCAATATCTGTTTGTACAGTTACTCCAGAACGACACACCAACATAGCATCGTATTCACCAAGCATTACAATATGCTGTGTATCTGCGTAACGAGACAAGGTTGTTAACACTCCCAAAGCATGATCAAAGCGGCCATCCATAAAACCAAAACCCAATATTCGTGAAGCCTTCAAATGCCGCAATAGCTTGTCGAGATCTGTTGTGTCTTGATCTAAAATGTGATGCCATGCTGACGCTAAATCAGATGACCCGACCAATGGCTGAGAAACTGAATCCATGTCACCAAACACTGCCTTTGGCATTAATCCTGCTGCAACACAATGGACAACTCCTCCATCTGCTGCAAACACATCAGCCCCGGTTTTTTGAGCCCACTCAGCCAGAAAATCAATATCGACAGTGCTATTTCCAACGATAATAGCCATGTCACTCTGACAAAATGGCGTATCAAATACACACGTTTTTTGAGTCATCAATTACCTCAACACTGTCTGGATGTAATGCCATAGTTTGTACAAGGCTCATTTTCTTAAGCCCCCATTTACCATTTAATCGCTAAAAGCATCTTGGCACTGACGAATCATCCACTGAACTCTCCATCAACAGATTATCACACTCACCTATAGACGCTTCTATTGCTTCATGGTTTCTCTGATTGTCAGGGTCAAAAGCTTTACTGAGCAGTAACGCCCTCTGCATATACATTTTCCCATTTTTAGGATCGCCACACTGTCTCTCTGCACAACCTAGGTTATGCAGAGTTGTTACAAGTGCCTTATTAGTCATGTCACGAGAAGCAAGGCAATGCTTGAATGCTTCTCGACACAAATTTCTAGACCCCATGAACTTTTTCTTTTTCCGTAAGTCAATGGCCTTTACTAGCAGTGCTTTTACCTGCTTCATTCGTGCTTTATTTTCTTGCTTGTAAGCTCTATAGATTTTTCTTTCATCATAATGCAGCCGGAAAACCTCATATCCCGACAAAAAATGCGCCTTACGGTCACTCGAAGGCACCTGCTTATACGTTTGGATCAAAGCATCTGCTTGCTGCAGAAAATTATCGGAATCACCTGACAAAGCTTGCTGGAGCCCTTCAACCAACGCCTGATCTTCTTCTGTTTTAAGAGTCGAGTAGTTACATAAATCTTTAGTAATCGTGTCTCTCAAAAAGGCTAACACATTTCTTTTAAACAGCTTCGCTTCATCGAAACCATTTAAATAAGCTTCGAACCATACCCCAATCGGCATGACGAGATTTTCAATTGATTCTGCCAAAGAGGTCTTCTTTTCTTGCAACAAGGCATCTACTAACGATCCTAACTTACCTGCAACTTCAACATAAGTATCTTCAGGCTTAAACTGAGACAATTCCATTGTTGTCCAAACATTATCAGCAGCTACTGTCAGCTCATCTTTAACAATATTCATCCAAAGCATGCCATCAAAAATAGATAAGCATTTCCCGACAATACCACTCCCTTGAGCACGCGCCCTGAAACCTATGATTTGCTCTATTTTCTGAACTGCCAAAAAGCGCTGCTCTAAGGGGTGACGAATCAAACGTTCTGGAACCGTCCCTATCGGCAGTAATTTTTTCACCAGCCCACTTTTTGTCAATGAAACACTAACTCCATCAAGCGTCCTCGGGACAGCATATTCCGTAACTACCATGCCCGGATTATGTTTTGCAATGTACGCCATCATTTTTTCTTTCAGGTCTTTGAATTCTGGACGAAAATGCAAGGTAACAACAGCTGCTTGCCCAAAGCTCTCAACAAGATCCAGTGCATCTGGAAAATATGTTTGACGATCAAGGTGCATCAACATCGCTTTGCTATTACTAACAACTGTTATGACGACACAGCTGCTGAACTCAGACGTAAATAATGAATCCACACCTGTCATTGGCGGTGGTAAACCTAAGGTCGCAACTCTCCCTTGAGGCACATGAACGGTAGAATAATCTGGCATAATAAATCTCCAATATAAAAAATCAGACTAAGTAAAAATAAATAAGAAAGAACACCCTGTTGGGCAAAAAAAACGGCGCACTAGGCGCCGCTTTTGAAAGCCTGACTCTTCTTTTAGGCTTCGACTAACAAACCATTCAAACTTCTCACAAAGTCTGCAGGGTCTTTTAACGTTTCGCCTTCTGCCAACAAAGCTTGACCCAACAACACATCAGCCCAAGCAGCAATGCTCGCTTGATCACTCGATTGCAACTTCAACAACAATGCGTGCTTCGGGTTAAGTTCTAAAATTGGCTTAGACTCTGGCACTGTTTGTCCTGCACTTGCTAGTAAGCGCTGCATGTGGCCACTTAACTCATCTTCTGAAAAGACGACACAAGAAGGAGAGCCTGTTAAACGTTCGGTTAAACGGATTTCTTTCACCCGCTCACCCAAAGCTTCTCGCATGGATGTTAGCAAGCCTTCGAAGCTTTCTTCTGCAGCTTTTCGGTTTGCCTCTTTGGCTTCTTTCGCAGCTTCATCCATAGGTACATCGTCTAGCTCATCTAAATCAAGAGAACCTTTTGCAATGGATTGCAATGACTTGCCATCGAACTCTGTTAGATGAGAGACCAACCATTCATCGATACGATCTGATAACAACAACACTTCAATACCCTTTTGCTTAAAGGCTTCCAAAAGAGGTGACGCATTAGCAGCATTAAATGAATCTGACACAAGATAGTAAATTTTATTTTGCTTAGATTTCATGCGGCTGACGTAATCAGCAAAACTCACCGTTTGCTCTTGCTTGTTTTCATGAGACGAACTAAAGCGAAGCAAGTTAGCTAACTTCTCACGGTTTGGCGCATCTTCACCCGGACCTTCTTTGATAACAGTACCGAACATTGCCCAAAATTGTTGGTATTTATCAGCATCGTCAGTCGCCATTTTTTCTAGCAAATTCAAAATACGACGCACGCAGCCAGAACGAATTTTTGAAATGCTTCGATCATTTTGCAATAGTTCGCGTGAAATATTTAGCGGCAAATCATTGGCATCAATCACACCTTTTACAAAGCGCAAATAGTTTGGCAAGCAATGCTCTGCATCGTCCATGATAAACACACGATTCACATAAAGCTTCAAACCACGTGTGGCATCTCGCTCCCACAAATCGAAAGGAGCTCTAGCTGGAAGATAAAGCAGGCTCGTATAAGAGGTAGACCCTTCAACACGGTTATGAGCCCATGCCAGCGAATTTTCAAAATCATGCCCAATGTGCTTATAGAGTTCTTGGTACTCATCATCGGTGATTTTGTCTTTGTCTTTTGTCCACAAGGCTGTGGCTTGGTTCACTTGTTCTTGTTCTGGAATAACCACTTCATCAGAATCTGCATCGTCAGATACTTTAGGAGACTCTGGTTTTTCCATCATGATTGGTAACAAAATGTGGTCGGAATATTTATTGATCACTGTTCGAATGCGAAGAGGTTCTAAAAATTCTTGGCAAGCTTCTTTTAGATGAAGCGTAATGCTAGTACCACGTTCAGGCCGGTTAATCGTGTCGACGGTATATTCGCTTTGACCATCTGACTCCCAATGCACCCCTTTATCATGAGCCTCGCCTGCTTTTCGGGTATCCACTACCACTCGGTCAGCCACCACAAAAGATGAATAAAAACCAACACCAAATTGACCAATCAAAGAAGCATCTGCACTCGCATCACCAGAAAGCTTCTCTTTAAAGCCTTTGGTTCCTGATCGAGCAATAGTACCTAAGTTTTCAATCACTTCATCGATAGTCATGCCGATGCCATTATCGGCAATCGTTAAGGTGCCAGCCTCTTTATTGACGCTGATCACTATTTTTAAATCGCCATCTCCTTCGTAGAGATCTCCGGAGCTCAAGGCCAAATAACGAAGCTTATCTGCAGCATCAGAAGCATTAGAAATAAGCTCTCGCAAAAAGATTTCTTGGTTAGAATACAATGCGTTAGCCACTAAGTGGAGTACCTGACATTCGTCAGCAGCAAAAGACATGGTCTTTGAAGACATGTGTTACCTCATTAAATTGATGATTACCTTAGCCTTAGATGGGGGCTTATTTGAGTTTTTCAACCCTCTCCTCGACATCACTACGCTGCCTCCGAAAGACAATCTTAGGAGTAGCGCCGCCAGAGTAGAAATATACACAAGGGTTGATTCAGATCTCGCTCTGCTGAGTGCTAGGTAGAAATATATAAGGGTTAATTTAGATTTCGCTCTACTGAGTGCTAGTTGGGAGATTTTTGAGTATTGCAGCGCAGCGTACACGATAGTACGTGAGCAGTGACACGCAAAAAATCGCTCAAATAGCGCCGGCAGAGTAGAAATATAAATAACCCTACAGTTCAATCCTATAACCGAAGGATAGCACCAGCCTTTGAGTAATCGGCAAATCCAACTTAGTGTATTTGGTGAGATCCCCAACAAAGCCACTATCGGTAGAATCTTTTCCACCACCAGCATAAATACTGTATTGCAAAGCCCCGTACCAGTTATCGGTAAAAGCAAAGTGCACCCCTGCACCAACCATAGGCGACCAATAGCCATAACGGGTTCGACCTACCACGTTAGCCGAACCATCAGTATCGTACAAACTACTGGAAAGCTCTGATTGGATATAAGCAACACCGGCTTTAACAAACAACGCTGTATCTCGCATCACCTGGTATTGCGCCACAAGAGCACCCTCAATAGACCACGATTTCAGTCCGTAGTAATTGCTAACATTGTTGCTATAACCCGTATTAGCACTTGTTACCGATACTCTTTGCTCTTCAAACCAAGTCCAGGTGCCTTCTACGCCCAAATAAGGTAAAAACTGCCAGCCTGCTGTGAAACCCAAATTATAACCTGAATCTGACTGATGCCATGATTCTGTGGCTGCAACCGTGCTAAAGACAGTGTCTAATGGTGTGCTTCCTTTCGTATCACGAAAATAAGGGCCTATATTCACCGACGCATAGGTGGATTGATTCACCTCTTTCGACACTGGGAAATAAGGCTTTAAGCCTTCGTCAGCCGCATACACAAATCCGCTTGCGGACAAAAGAACTACTAAAAGAAATAAACGCTTCATCATGCCTCCTCTATTTACAATGAAAACTCATAACCTACACCAAACAATAAGGCCTGCCAAACCGGCATATTAATTTTATCGAAGGTGCTAAAATCTCGGTGCGTAAAGAGGTGATCCTCATTCATGCTCGATGGCAGTAAGGCAATCCAATAAGTCGTAGACACTTGCCAACGTTTTGCAAAACGGTAATTCACACCCAAAGCCAAAGCTGGAGCCCAATGACTAGCTGTCGCAGAATCATTCACTGTGCTTGAATCTGTAACCCGCTGAAGCTTAATGTCGGTCATCATATAGAGCAACGCAAGCTTTGCTGTTGCAGTCCATTTTGGCACGACCTTCCAATCAGCTCGAAGCGCACCATACAAAAACCAACTGGAAAAATTAATAGAAGAGCCCGTCTTAAAACAATGCCCACTATCAATGCAAAATGCTTTAGCTGTGGTTGCTTCGCCATTGTCGCTATCCACATGAAAGCGTTGATCGCCTAAACTCATGAGTCCACCTTCAGCAGAAAACAAAGGTGAGATGGGGTAGGCAATATCAAAACCAGCAGCCCAACTTATTTCACCATTATTCCAATGCGTTAATACATCAGGATCTAAAGTAATGTTTTGATACTTCGCTTCTGCACTTAACACACTGTCTTCACGCATATTACGAAAACCAAAACCACCCAGCATTTCGACAGTCACACCATCACGTGCCCAAGTGCTGTTATTGCTTGACGAAGCAGGAGCGCTTAATTCAGGGTCAGCATAAGCAAAGCTTGCGCTTGCTAACACACAGACGATAACTAATTTCATGATTCGCATCGCTAAGCCTCCTATAATCTCACGTTCACAGACATCAATACCATTTGCCACAACGGAACATACGTACCGTTCACTGAATAAGAACTACTACTAAAGTACGGATCATCGGCTAGGTGAGGACCAAGCATCACTTGGTAAGTCATACTCACCCACATTTTAGGTGAAACATAATAATCCAAGCCCAAACCAAGCAAAGGCGACCACACATTTACATGACCATTTTTATGGCCAGAAATATTGGCTTCTGTGGTTTTGTGCTCACTACCAGCAGTCAAATAACTGTGGTATTGATTGCGTGTAAAACTAAAACCAAAACGCGCATGCGCATACCAATTTTCATCCAAAGGAAACTGTGCCCGCAGGGCTGTGTAGGTCCACCATGATTGCATGCTCACTGTTGAATTAGCTGCAAAACACGATTGATTTAAACAAAAACTACCTGCTGATCCACCTGTGCCATCGGTCACTTTTACCTGCTGCTTCGAAGACCAAAACGTGCCTAATTCAAGGGAGTAATTATCTAGAAAAGACCAACCTGCTCCTAAACCCATGGTCCAACCGTAGTGACCATGACTCCACGTGTAGGGCATGCTATTGGTATTGTTACTAAGCAGTTCAGCGCCAATAATACTATTTTCTTTGACGTTACGAGCATAAAAACCCATCGGCATGCTCACATAAAAGCGCCCTCTATCGAACTGCGGTAGTGATGACAACGTACCTGATGAATCGTCTCTCGGCAGAGTATCGTCGCCCATTTCGGCAAAGACCAGTGAATTCATAGTAACGAACAAGAAACAAAGTAATAAGCGTTTGAGCATGAGACCTCCTTGGATAGCAAGAGGATGGTCTCATAAATGCATGTGCTGGGCAACTTTTAGTGAACACTTGCTCCTACAGTTATCAACCCTTTGCAATGCTAGGTCCCCTACGTCATTATATTCCTGGGGATGACAACAAGTGTATCGCACCGCTCGAGATAGATTAACGCCATCCTAGCGCAAATCGACTCGCGAAGGCGATCGTTATCTGTGCCGCGACTCGTCCTCGTCACCCACGCTACGCAACCTAACGGCTTGACTACGCT
>JAJRRL010000042.1 GCA_024279495.1 Gammaproteobacteria bacterium
TATCAGCCTACCAACATCAGAAGCCAAAGCCTCGGATCCAAAAACACAGAAAGCGATGGATGCTGCCTATCTACAAGCCGCGAATTTTTTAGGGAAGGGTGGTACGCTTGTTTTGCCTGTAAGAGCGCACAAAAATAAGAAAATCTTCAAAAATTCAATCAAGAGTGGGAAAGGTAAAGAGACAAACCTTGAGCCGAGTTTGTATGGAGGTATTAATAAAGATGTAGACTCTGCGGTTGCTAAGGTTCACGAAGAACGAGTTCAAAAATTAGTGAATCTTAATGCTCTGGCAAATGCCCTGGAAGCGGCAGAGGAAGACCTAAAAAAGCAGAACCCAAGCGATGATTCAGAGGCTTTTGCTGCAGCTGAGCAGGCTGTTGCTCAAGCAGAAGCTAAGTTTCAGACATTTTCTGATGCCGATCCATTTAATGAAAAAATGGTGGATGCATATAAGCAAATTCAAGATCCAGCACAGACACAAGCAGCAGCTGCGGGACAAGCCAAAGCTTTAGGAGATGGCTCTTCCGCAGATGCTACTGCAGAATCGTATTGGCATATTGGTTCGACCCCTATTGCAGACATTCAAAAAGAAATGAATGGTGATGAAGAAAACGGATATGATGCTATCACTAAATCAGGCTACGGTGTGATTACAAAAGGTGAAGCGGGAGCCATTTTAGAAGACGAGAGTAAGCTTAATGGTTTAGTTTCTGTCATGATGGCTGATGCGTCAGATTCAGAAAAAGCAGATCCACAAGCAAGAGCGGCAGTTAAATTAGAATTGCGTCAAAAGCTGACAGGCGTTGAAAAGGGGCAGTATTCAGGCTTAATGATTTCTCGAGGTGCCAAAACCCAAGAAGCAAACGATAAACTAACGAGTAAATTTTCAGAGGTAAAGCGAGTTGATCCTGGCAAGGAAAAGGCAGATGTTCCTGAAGAAGAGAGCTCCTCTGAAGCGAATGCAGCAACTGGGCCGCCTGAGAAAGGTACTGATGGCTCTGAGGGTGATTCAGCAGCAGAAGCAGATTCTTCGGCAGATTCGGCGAGCCCATCAGGGACTGCGATCAAGATTACTCCAGAGCAGTATGCTCAGCATGTTCATGAGAAGGTGGCCGAGATGTCTTCAGGAGATGCCTCCACTGATCAAGCCGACGCAGCTAAAGAGGCTTTTTTGAAGAACGCGATAGGAGAGCTTGATCCAGAGAAGCTTTCTCAGTTGGCAGAGAAAGCTATTGCCAGCGCTAAGGGCCCGGCTGCGGACTCTTCCTCTACCGGTGATTCTGCAAGTGCATCTAGTTCTGCAAGTGCAGCCCCTTCTCCTCGCTCTGCCACTTCTTTGACTCGCAAACGAAGCGCCTCTCTTCCATCGATCTTGAGTAGGGCTCAAAAAGGGGCGAGGGATTCAGCTTCTTCAGCGGGAACCGGTCAGCAAGGAAAAAATTCTGGTGGGGGTGAAGAGCATGATGAGGGCCGGGTTCCTCGTTAGGCGCTTATTTTTTTTAACCTTTCTCTGTTGTTTGTACAGGCGAAAGCCCGCGTCACCTCGTTGGGAAATGACTCCCTTTTTTGTCACCCCCAGGAACAACGTGACGTCGGGGGCCTAGCTTCGATCCAGTTCATGCGAAGCATGAACTAAGGATCTTTATCAATTTTAATTTTTCAAATCTATCTGCAGGGTTGCATTCACAATAGGGTCGAAGCGAAACTTTGTTTCGCGGAGTCCTCCGGCTTGACCGGAGGATCTAATCCTTAAGATGGGTCCCGGCTGTGCACTCCGTTTGCCGGGATGACACCGTTTTTCAACGGTGCAAGCAAGTGGTTGGGACTTTCTGATTTTCGGCTGTGCCTCGTTCCAAATGCCTAAAGTCATTTGTCGAACCGGCTAATTGAAGTCGGAGGTTTAAATCCAACAGTACATAAAATAAATCTCACATGCCCTACGGGTATGTGAGATTTATTTGGTGCGCCCGGAAGGATTCGAACCTCCGACCACCTGGTTCGAAGCCAGGTACTCTATCCAGCTGAGCTACGAGCGCGTACAAGAGGCCGTAGTGTAGCATAGAGATTGAGTGCAACCAAGTGTCTGTAAGCTGTTGATATTAAAGCTTTATTTTTGGAGTTATTGATCTATTTGTCGGGATTCAGTATAATGGTAGAGTACGTTTTATAAGTTTGGAGCTTAATATGCCAAAGCACGGAAAAGATAAAGATAAAGATAAAGTGGTTGCTCCACCTGAAGGGCAACGGGTTGCGGCTCCGCAACCGACAGCTCAGGCAAGTGCGAAAAAAGTAGCTCAAACGCCGCTTCCAGCTGCGCCACTATCGGCAGCTCCAAGTAAGTCAGCGTCTACTGAAAAAGCCACAAATAAAGACAAGAAAAAGAAAGCATCTGATCAAGATGATATTGAGCATCTAGCGGCTGATCTAGCGGCAAAAGCTGAAGAAAATAAGCAAGCAGCAGCTAAAAAAGTAGCAGCAGCCAATTTGGCAGCCACACTTGCCAACAAGAGCACCGGTGTTCTAACCACTACAAATCGTAAGAAAAAATCAAAGAAGTCTCTCTCAGCTCGCCAAGCTTCAGCTGCAGGAAAAACTCTAGTTGCAACAGCAAGGTCAGAGGAAGAATCAACTCCTGTTTTAGGCTTAGCCGATTTAGTTGAGAATTCTTCTAAAGCAAAGAGCCCTAAAGAAAAAGTAACAGGTTCTATTTCCTGGGATATAGGCAAAGCGCCTATTCTTGATCTGGCAAAAAAAGTGAATATGGGCTCAGCTGCTGGATCAGGTTTTGAGTCTGCAGAAGGAAGAAGAGGTTATGGCCTTATTGCAAGAGGGGAAGCGAAGGCTCTTTTAGAAGATTACGAAAAAGGGAAGAAAAACTATGTCGCTAATTTGGTTGCGGTTTTATTTAAAGATGCTTCGGGTGCCCAGAAAGCAGACCCCAGTCTTCAAGCGCAAGTAAAAAAAGAGCTGTTAGCAAAGTTGGAAAAAGTAGCATCTGGAGAATCTGCTGGTTTGCTAGTATCCCGAGGCAATAAAAACGACGAAGCGATTGATGCGGTTAAGAAAGTGGCTAAACAACATGAAGTAGATCTTAAGCCTATAGGGAGTCTGCCTCTAGAAAAGGAGCCATTGCCTTTGGCGGTAGCTGAAAAACAAACTGAGCCAGTTAAAAAGAGACCTGAGCCTACAGTAGCTGGGCTTCCAGAGGAGTTAATTCGCATTAGGCGAGCAAGGCCAGCAGCGGTTACGACAGCTACGAATTCTAAGAGTAAGTCATCTAAGAAAGCCTCTAGACGCCCAAAAGCAACGGTGGCGGCCAACACTGGCGGTTCAAGTTCGGCGGTGAGCGCAGCTGAGGGAGCCTCTAAACTTAAACTTAAGCCTCAGCCTAAACCTAAAACCCCCTCCAATACGAATTCTTCAGGTCCCTCAGCAAAAAAACCGTCAGGGAAAGGCCTTTTTTCTCGCTCTCAAAAGAAGGATGGAAAAGCTGCAGCTCCCGACAAGAGAAGACCCGCAGCAACCAGATCCGACGCTTCGTCAGCATCGACTCTGACACCTGTTGCCAAGCCGAAAAAGCCAGCTGCTTCAGCATCCACTTCTGATGACTCAACGTCCGGTCTAAACTAAGCAGTGATCTCTTTGAATAAGCAAGCCTTGCCACCTTACCAGCTTTCAGTTGCTCCGATGATGGGTTTTACCAATCGGCATTTTCGTTTGTTACTTCGCCTTTTGTGCCCGAATATTCATTTGTATTCTGAAATGGTGACCACTGGCGCTTTATTACATGGCGATTTTGCTCTTCGCCAGCGTTTATTGGCGTTTAACCCCCAAGAGATGCCGTTAGCTTTGCAGCTTGGGGGGTCGGATCCCGAGGCTTTGGCCACTTGCGCTCGCATGGCTGAAGACTTTGGGTATGAAGAAATCAATTTGAATGTGGGATGCCCAAGCAGTCGCGTGCAGTCGGGTTCTTTCGGCGCTTGTTTACTGAAAGAGCCTGAGCTAACGGCGCGTTGTGTGGCAGCTATGCATAAGAGCTGTTCTCTTCCAGTTACGGTAAAAACTCGAATTGGTGTCGATGATGTCGATTCATTTGATCACCTTAAGCAGTTTGCGGCGCAGGTCACCGATGCTGGTAGCCAAGCGTTAATTGTGCACGCTAGAAAGGCGTGGTTAAAGGGTTTGAATCCCAGGCAAAATCGTTCGGTACCGCCTTTGTGTTATGAGCGCGTGTACGAGTTAAAACAGGCGTTTCCTGATTTACCTATTGTGATTAACGGCGGTATTCGACGAGTTGATGAAGCTATCACGCATTTAGGGCATGTCGATGGGGTTATGATAGGTCGTGCAGCCTATGAAGACACCGGAATGTTAGTTGAGCTAGCTTATGCTTTGTCCGATACGAAAAAGCCGCTTAGCTTGCAAAAGCCTCTTGAGCAATACATGATTTACTTGCAGGCTCAGTATGAGAAAAGAAGCTCAGAAAGCCGTATTCAGTGGTCAGACTTAATTAAAGGTATTCTTGGTCTCTTGAAAGAAAAACCTGGTGCGAAGGTACTCCGTAATCAGCTTTGCATGGCGGGAAAGTTGAGCGAATCCGATCGAGAGAAAGTTTTGTCAGATGTGTTGGATTTTTTTGCTTGAGTTTTTAAAGCAGTTGTAGGGTTGTACTCACCCTTAAATTAAGCCCACCAACAACTGTCACCCCCAGGAACTTTCGTGACGTAGGGGGCCTAGCTTCGATCCAGTTCGTGCGAAGCATGAGCTAAGGATCTGTATAAATTTAATTTTTCAAACCTATCTGCGGGTTGTACTCACGGTAGGGTTAGGGCTTAATCTTTAAAGATCGCTAGTTGTTACGTTGTAACAACGGATCAAGCCTGGGTCCCCGACGTCATTACATTCCCGGGGATGACAAAAGGTTGGAGCTTTCTGAGCTAAAGCTGAAACGAAATCCTAAAGATGGGTCCCGTCTGTGCTACCCGGTCAAGCACGAGCACTTCTACGGAGTAGCGCCTCTCTAGCGCTTTGCGCTTCGTTCGGCATTTTAATTTATTCGTTTGACGGGATGACAACGTTTTTTAACGGATCAATCCTGGGTCCCAACTGCGCACGTTGTTTGCCCGGATGATAGTTGTTTTAAGCACTTTGCTTTTCGTGTTCAGTTTTTTGACCCAGCCAAGACTCAAAGCTATCGGAGCTTGGCTTTTCGAACGCGATGGGTTCTTCGGAAGACTCGGTGGTTTCTTCTAGCTGATTAATGATTTCTTTGAAAGCGCTGATGGTATCGGCGGTATGAGCCATTTTCCGTTTGGCTCGGCTTGATTCGTGACGCAGATTTTCGTTTACTTGCTGCGTTTCCATGAGTTGTCTTTGTACGTGGTGGTTGTCGCTTTTTACCTTATGAGCCACGCTTTTTGCATTTGCCAAATCTTCTTGCATGGTGTCTCGCTCCTGAATGAGTGAGTTAACGCAAGATCTGGCGGCTTGATGTTCTCTTTCCAGCTTATGGAGAGTCCTTTCTAACTGTTTGAGCTTTTCGTTTAGGGTTTGGTTGTCGCTAAGTAAGGTGCTATTAGCTCTCTTTTGGATATCGAGGTCGGATTCAAGTTCTTTGATTTTTCGTTGTTGATCGGAGTTTAGGGATTTGATTCGCTTGGCTACTTGAGAGGCTTGATCGAGAGCTGCTTGAAAATCGGGAAAGGGGTCTGAGACCACAGCATGTAGTTCTATTGGACTGCCGAGGAGTTTGCCAGAGTTGGCATTCTCGGAGTGAGGGGTGGATTCCTTGCGCCGATGTGGTTCATCGAGCTCAGTGATGGGGCGATGATCTTGCCGCCTTTCATCCACGTGACACCTCCTGTGTTGTTAGACGCTAATGAGATAGTATAATCCCTTTCGCGCTGTTCGCAAGTTTTGGCGTAATAAAAAATCAACGTTATGATTTAACGTATTTTACATGCTCTAGAGGTTTACGTATGCGGTTGACGGAGTGGCTTAATCACTTATTTTCCAGGCATTCCATTCGGATTGATTTGGGCTTGGATCGCATTGAGAAAGCGTATCACTTGATGCTACATGATTTTCCAAAGTGTCCTGTTATTTTGCTTGGGGGTACGAATGGCAAAGGCTCTGTATCTTATGCTTTGGAGTCTACCTATAGATTAGCAGGGTATAGAACGGGGCTTTATACTTCGCCTCATTTGTTCGACTTTCGTGAGCGTTTTCGTGTCTCAGGAGAGATGCTAGCTGAGAGTGTTTGGGTTGACGTGTTTGAGCGCCTGGCTTCTCATGATTGTTCTGAGTCACTTACTTTCTTTGAGTACGTTACCCTGGCCTCTTTGTTGCTCGCAGAGAGCTCTTCTTTAGATGTGCTGATACTTGAGGTTGGCTTGGGAGGGCGTTTGGACGCTGTGAACGTTGTTCCAAGAGAGTTGAGTATCATCACCAATGTGGATTTAGATCATCAGGCGTATTTGGGAGATACCCGAGAGGCGATTGCCAAAGAGAAGGCGGGGATTATCTCATCAGCTGTTCCCGTTATTTTGGGTGAGCCTGATTTACCTCAATGCGTGATGGATCAAGCCTTATTGAAAGGAAGCCTAGTCGTGCAAGCAGGAGAGCAGTATCGTTATCAGCAACGTATTACTGATCGTCGTTTTGAGTACGCTTCGCTTGATCGACAGAGTTTTTGTTTGGATCTTCCCAGAGGTTTGTTACCAAGCAATGCGGCGACTGCTGTGGCAGCTATAGATACTCTGCAAATAATCCTTCCTGCGTCAGATGAACACATCAAGGAGGGAATAAGTGGGGTATCATTGCCTGGAAGGCAGCAGCAATTGACGCTTAACGGGGTCAATGTGATTTTGGATGTGGCTCATAACCCTCAAGCAGTGAAGAGCTTGGTCGATCAGGCCTTGCCTGTTGGTTCAAAAAAGCTCTGGTGTGTGTTTAGTGCTCTTCAGGGAAAAGACATGGCGGGCATGCTCTCTGCTTTTGAGGGGCTAGATACCTCTTGGAAGCTTTTTGAGTTATCGAGCGATCGGGCCATGCCTCTCGGGGATCTCTGCGCTGTGTTTGACAGCGACTATCCTTATTATAGCTACCAGGCTGGCCAACTGGGTGCTTTGTGGCTACAATTGTGGGAGGATGTAAAACCTGAAGATACTATTTTGATTTTTGGGTCTTTTCAGGTGATTGCTGCTTTGCAGCCTTACATCAATGAAAGTTAAATCGCTTAGGGAGAGAGCAAATGAAGGAGCCTGTTAAAAAACGGCTGGTCGGAGGCTTGGTCATTGCCGCTGTCGGTGGTTTGGCTTTATCCTTTGTTTTGCATGATTCGCATCCCACTTACACCGAAGCGCTTCGCGCTGAAAATTCGGAGCCCTTGAAAGCAGAGCCTGCTGTTTTACCCTCTCCGCTTCCCCTAAAAAAATCATCTGCTGGTCTGAGCCCCCTTGCTTTACCTAAGACCAACGATCAACCCTTACTCCTGACTTTGCCGTCTTCTTTAAGCTCAAGGCAAAAGGCGAGCAGCCAAGCTACCTGCCATTACAACCCTGGTAAGCAAGTGGCAGATTGTGGTGGGGATGCTCAAACAGAAGAGAAGCCTGCAGGCACTGTTCAAACAATTGCGCCTATTCAGCCCAAGCCCAAAACTAGCAAGCCTGTTGCCAGTAAGCCTAAGCTCTTGCAGGTAGTGCCTCCAAAACCAGCCTCTGTGGCAAAGAAAGCGCCTAAGCCTCACGGAGATTGGTTGCTTCAAGTTGCTAGCTTTAGGGAAAAGGCTAACGCTTTACACCTGATTTCACATTTGAAAAAACAGCATGTTCCTGTTCATGTGAGTCGTTTTCAGCGATCTGGGTCTGAGTATTATCGGGTGACTATTGGGCCAGGTTCTAGGCAAGAACTGCAAAAATGGCAACAAATTCTGGTAATAAAAGAGCAATTACGAGGTTACATTGTCAAGAAATAGTCTATAGTGGCTCAAAAGGAGGGCTGCTCATGCTAGTTACGTTAGACTATGTCTGTTTAGGCATCATCGCATTATCCGTTATCGTCAGTTTCTTCCGTGGCTTTGCCAAGGAAATGGTCTCACTTATCGCTTGGATTACCGGATCGATTTTAGCATTTACCTATGCACCCCAGGTGCAATCCATGTTTTCAGGGTGGATTGGCTCGCATGCTGTGCGCTTTGTGATGGCTTTTATTCTTATTTTATTCGTTGTGCTACTGCTAGGTTGCCTGCTTAATAAGTTGATTGGATTTTGTATCAAGCACGTGGGCTTGAGTTTCTTTGATCGCTTTATCGGTGTGTTGTTTGGTTTGGTTCGAGGTATTTTTGTTGTGATTGTCATCTCACTTTTTGTGAGTAGCTTACAGTGGCAACAGAAGTCTTGGATAAAAAACTCGGTGATGATGGACAATGTTCAGCCTGTCGCTATGTGGGTGTCTGAAATGTTGCCAGAACAAGATTTTGATCTGCACGACTGGGTTGGGCATTCTTCTGATGCGGTGACTAAGCACTTGTTAGATCATAAAAAGTCTAAGTAGATGATTTAAATCTCAAAAACTGTTTAATAAATTGTCTATATTGGTAAGGTAGGACATTGAACAGTGAGTAGTCAGCATGTCGTTAAAGCAAGGTGATCAGCAGTTTGAATCACAAGAGGAGCCGAAGAAGTCTCCTCCTCTTACGCCTAAGCAGCAAGCTCTTGAGCTTCTTCTTTTCATTGAGAAAAAGAGGAATCGAAAGCATACGAAGCTTGGTCAAGTTAGTGCTAAGTTTCTTCCTCTCTTGGAAATTTATAAAGAGCAATTTGTTATTGCGAGGCGAGAGTACAACCTGGCCCGTAATGAAGGGCTGGTTGGCGAAAAATTATATCAGATGCCATACCAAAAGGTGATAGAAGGGTTGTTAGATCGCGCGGAGCAGAAAGGTTGTGAGTATGAGAGCCAGGATTTTTATGATGAATACGACACTCTTGAGCAGGAACTTCTTGATAACTTAGTACGCGCTCCTTCCCCTGATGATTTTAAAAAAGGCTTTTCTGAGATCCTGGAAAATAAACTAGAAGGGTTTGATTTTCTGAAGGATGCTGGTTTTTTGGTTGGAGTCATCTGCGGGGATGGAAAAACGTATGCTCAGCTTGTGAATGATTTAAGAGGCGATCTGCAGGAAGCAGAGAAGGAATATAAGGCAGCCACAAACCTCTATCAGTTCGCCAGAAATGAGCTTGCAGAGCAAAAAGAATTGGCTCAAGAATCGCTTGTTTTCGCGGAGCCTATGGCAGAAAACCCTTCTAAGAAAGAGGCTAGCAAAGTAGAGGGTGCTGCACTTCCTGCTGATAATGATATTAATCAGCCACTTCTTACAGAAGCGAGCATTCCCACTGTAAGTTATGCGAAAGATAAATCTAAAGGCAAAGCACTTGTTGTTGCAGAAGAAGATCAGGGTGTTGTTGCTGCAGAAGAAAAGCTACAGGAAAAGAAATTAGTTTTTACGAAAGTTGTTTCAGATATAAGTGAGTTACTTGCCAAAGGTAAGGACGCTACTGATTCTGAAGATGGTTTTGCCAGCAAGGCAACGCAGGCTTTAGGTAAATACATTGCGGCAGCAAAAGGAGTTGGTGCTGCTAAAAAAGGAGTTGCAGAAGCTAAAGCGGATCGCCAATCGTTTCGTGGCAATAGAGAGAAGCTAATGAAGCCAGCTAACAGTTGCCGAGATGCTGCTATTGCAATAGCTGTGCTTGGGGTAGCAGGTGCTGCTGTTTTAACACCAATACTATTAGGAGCAATTGCTTTCCCGCCAGCAGGAATAGCTGTTCTTGCTGCTCTAGTTGCTACTCTAGTAGTTGTTTCGGTGGCGTGCGCCATTGCAGCTTCGGTTAAAGCAAGTAAAGGAAAACAGAAGGCACGTACTTTTGGTCAGGGCTTACTTTCTGCTAAGCAAGTTCCTCCGGTTGAAGAGGGTACTTCTCTTCTCGAGCTTGCTGCTGGTAATCAGATTGAGAGTCAGGATCTGGATTTACATGCTTATTCGAATGATGGGGGGAAGCCTCAGAATGGGTTGGTTTAGTAAGTGATTGTATTTTCTAGGTTTTCAAAGAAAGAAAACACCACAAAATAAGCTATAATATAGGGTGAGTGCGTTAATAGCAGCTGTAGAGGAAATACCATGGCTCACACAAATGATGATTCAGAAAATGTAGGTAGCAATGATTTTGCGAACTTGGAAGAAAAAAAGTTTTTTGCAGAAGTTAAGCTTAAAAATGCTGAGAAATCGGGTCGTACAGGAGATGCAGCTGATGCAAGAGCAGAATTAAAAGAGGCTGATACGGGTCTTGCTCAGATTGCAGCACAAGAAGTAGCGGCACAGGAAGCAGCGCAAGCAGCAGCAGTAAAAATGGCAGCAAAAGAAGCCGGAAAAGCAGCTGCAAAGGTGGGAGCAGTAAAAAGTAAGCTTAAAGCAGCAGGCAACGAAGCGGCGAGAGAGGCTGCAGAGATCGGGAAATTTGCATCAAATAACGATTTAGGACCAAACGAGAAGCTGGATCAGTTAGATGAGGGGCTGGCCAATTTAAAGCAACAAAATATTAAAGCAGGAGTAGCGGCAGATCCAGTGCCAAAACAAGCACAAGCCGCGTTGAAAAAAGCTTACTCGGGTGTTAAAAGTGCAATACAGAGCTTAGATGAGACAGTGTCTCGATCTGAGAATCTAAGCCTCACTTGGGAGGTTGATTATGTGGATTGTCAAAAAGCTAAAGAAAATCTCTCATCAGCTTTAAAGGAACTTGATTCGGCTGTAGCCAAAGGGAAAGAGTTAGGTATAGATGCATCGGCAGCCAAGACCTTAAAAGAAAGCGGTGCAAACTCACTAGAGAAAGCTGCTGCAAGCGCTGTTGGCCAAATGAAAGCAAAGCCTAAGCAAATGCATGTGGTGCTTAGTGAAAAAGCGACAAAGGCTTTAGGTGAGATTCAAAAAAGATTAAAGACAGGTAAGGTAAGCAAAAAAGAGTTAAATAAATTAGGCTTTGATGATGATAGCTTAGCTCGTATGGCAAGCTTCCACGGCGGCAGCCAAGAAGCGTTAATTACAAAAATGAGCAAGGCATCGAAAGAGAGCTTAGCCCTAATGATTAATGACCTTCGTGTGCCTGTGAAAATGGCGGAAAATCAGTACAATACGCCGGACTACAAAAGTAGATTGCCTCATGGATCAGTGTATCAAGTGCTATCAGGGACAGTCGTTTCTTCTTCGGCCTTAGCTTATGCTAAAGGCACTCGTCGCCATGGCTGGGAATCAAAAGCTAATAGGAGAGATGAGCCTCATGCTGTTATTGAATCTTTTGTTTCTGGACTTATGCTCGTTGGAGGTGAAGATAGGAGTAAATTGGATGCCAAGGCAACGCCAGCAGAGAAAAAAGCTTTTATAAAAGAGGAACTAGCCGACCGTCTAAGCGCTATGTTTAAAGCGGAGTTGGCAGCATGCCCTGACGGGCAGACACGTTCTTTTATTATTCCTGGTATTGGAGCTGGTTTTTTCGCTGGTGGATATGATGCCGTGGTTAAAGAGGTGTTAGACACGGTGCTTGAAGAGACGCTAAATGGACTTTCTTCAAGCGAGAAAGACAAAATTAGCGCCGTGGTTCTTGATACGCACTCTGGAGGCAAGGAGAGGGTCGTATCAACTGCGCGATACGTGGCAACGAGCTCTGGGGGTCAGCTTGCTACCATACCCACCTCAAAGGAGCTGCATGATTATGCTAGAGAAAAAGATGCCTCTCACCAGGTAGACTGGCAGAATGATACCGTTGTTAAGGTTGTTGCCTGGGATATGTTGTCATACATGACAAATGAAGGCATTAATGGTTCTCCGGCGAGTGATGATGGGGTTGCAGGTGTGTCTAGTGATGTGATTGAACGTTGCTTTGGTATTGAGAAAAGTAAAAAAGGGGAGCTCGGCACTAAAAAATTCAGTGACGGTAACTTCTCTATCTGTTTAATGACAGAAGGTAAAGATATCACGCCTGTGGAAGTGCCTCTCCATGAGATGCCTGCTATTACTGATCTCAAAAAACAAGAATTTCACCCAGAAAACATGTATTTTGCAGACCCTTCTGTTGCACAGTCTTACGTGAAATCTGGGGATGCGGTTAAGCTGTTTGGGCTCCTTCAAGAGAAAGCAGAGAAGCTGCTTGAGATGCGTGTGAATTCGCCTCAACTTGCAGATACGGAAGTAAAGTTATCTCAGATATTAAGCGTAGCGAAATCACTTCAAGGAGGGATTAATAAGGGCGATTTTGGAGAGTATTCTGAGAGCGATAAAAAGGCTATTTCCGGCTCTTGTACAAGCATTGAAAAGGCCTCGAAAGCGCAGCAGGAGTTCAAAAAATTAAATCAGGTGATAGAGAAGTTGAAGTCAGTTCCTCATGGGGGTAATCCATTGGAGGCGCTTGTCAAGCTAAAAGTAATTAGTGCTGATATTCCAAATAAAATTGAGCATGCCAATCAGAGTGTCACGCAAGAGCAAAGCAAGCTTCACGTTGAAATACGTGAGATTTCAGCGGTGATTGAAGAGAAGCATTTTGTAAAAATAGATAAATTTATAGGTGCAATCGAGAAAGCGGCAAGTAAAAGTAAATGCTTTTCAAAAGGAGCTAATTTAGAGCACAGTAAAAGTATTATACGAGAATTCGGGAAAGTTATTTTGTCGAAAATCCCAGGCTTTATTGCTGAGAAAGGACGCTCTGGAGTGCTTAAAGAGATTCTTAAGTTTTCAACAGAAGATTTTGAAAAAGAAGTAGACCGATTTCAAGGTTTAAGAGAGAAACCAAGAGGTTCAGATATTGCTCAATACATGACAGCAAAAGAGAATTTTGCCTCTGCAATTAATGATTATTACACGGTTTTAGGTGGCCAGGAGAGAAAAGGCTTTGTATTAAAAGAGCGTGAAGACGCCGCAGGAAAGCTGGAGAAAAAAGATCAAGAATTCCTTCGCGGTTTAGGGGGCTCTGGCATTAAAGAGTTATTTGACCTTGGGTCCAAACTTGAACTTCAGCGTCCTTCGTCGAGCTATCAAGGTAATATCCAGAATCTTATCGCCACTCATCATGCTAGAGAAAAAAAGCCTATTAAAGAGGCCTATGAAGGAGGTTCTTCTGCTGCTCCTTTGAAGGCTGGTTTTGGACTTAAAGAATACCTGATGGATTTGACGAAAAGGCCTTGCCTAGAGCGCGGCACGATGATTGCGACACTAAATAAGGCTGGGCTGTTAGAGGAGGCGAACCCAAGCAAACACGTGGGAGGCCATAGTAATATTTTAGGCGCTCTTGTTGCAATGAAGAAAGATAAAAGCAGCTTAAATCCAGGTTGCCATCAACAAATTAGTTTGGGTGATACCCATGGTAACGTGGTTAAGTTAGTTAACTTTTTAGCCGCGCATGATGTTATTGATTTCAAAGGTGAGACGAAGGAAGATAAAGATAGCGTATATCAGGAATTACGCGATGTGTATCGAGAATTTGAGTCTATATCTATTACTGAATCTGAAGAAGGCAGTACCCGCAGAGGAGGGAGTATAGATAGACCGCAGGTTCTGAAAACACATCTATCATGGTCTGAAAAAGAAAGGCTGACAGTAGCTAAAGGTAGGTATGAGGCTGTGCTTGATAAAATAAAAGTCAACGTTGATGGACCTACTGCTGTTCATTTGATCGGTGATGAGATGTGCGATCGAGGCGCGAATGACTTCTTAAACCTCAAGTTTCTAAAAAAATTAAAAGTAGGGTTGGAGAAAAAAGGTGGTCAACTAAAAGGAATTGTTTCTGATCATGGTATTGATGGTCTGGCTCGATTAGAGCGTGATTCAGATTTAACTGAGAAGACAGGTACTTATATGATCGAAGGCGGAACTGCTGCTTCCTCTATTCGCATGCAACAGATGGTTAATTCAGGCCTTGTTAGCAAAGAGGAAGTTAAAAGTCTTTACCAAGAGACGCTTCTTTCCACGTATCAATTGTTAGATGCTAGCCTAGAAGGTGATAAACTCATTATCTCTTTCCATGGCGCGGGAAGTTTTTCTGCTATTTTTGAGCAAGCCGATAAAATGGGCATTAAGCCTGAAAAATATGGCATGACAAAAGATGATGAAGGACTTTATAATTTTACTAACGAACAAATGATGTTTTTGATTGATAAAATCAATGAGGATTTTTCTACGCACATTCAAAGTGGGAAGGCGACAAAAAAAGGCGGGCATTTTGATTATGCAGCAATGAAGGTGGAGAGAAAAGACCAGCATTTAAGGGGGAATACAATAACTCCGGGTAATTCAGCGACTCAAATGATTTGGGCCTACAATATCACAAAAAAAGATTATGATATTAATCAAAAATACATGAGCAAACCTGACGTCAACGTAAGCTTTAGAATTGGTCACATTGGAGGTGGTTCATTAGTTAAGGTTCTTGAAAAAAAACCGCCTGAAGTGGCGGGTGAGAGACCTAGGTATGCGGGGGTGCAAGACTTCGAAAATCATTATCAAAACCTTGATTCGGATGTTGGGAAGCCCACAGGGAGAGGGGAGTCTCATCAAAAAGATATCTTACCAATAGGTCATTCAGCGCATGATCCGAATCTTCGGGCAAAGCGCAAACAGTTTGAGATGTTGCAAAAAGACAAGTATGCCGATGTAGCAGCAAGAGGTAGTCATGGGCAGGTGAAAGCACTTTTAACTAAAATAAAAGAAACGATAACAAAATCAAGCTGCCATGGAGAGAATCCCATGGCGTCATTGGCTGATTATAAAGCTCTTAATAAGCAGGTAGGCCTTCTTGAAGATATGGTTAATGAAATAGATGGCAGTGTCATTTTTTCTTCTGCTCAAGAAAATCAGCAAAAAGCGGCATGGACAGAAATTGATGCATTGGTAGGTGGCGTTAAAGAAAATAAAGCTGTTGCTGTTTGGCAGGGTCAAATGGATATTCTAGTGAAAATGCAGGAGTGCATCGGCTTTTTTAAAGGGGAAACTGCTGCTGATCATCAGGCTCTCGATGCTAGTCTTGGAGAGCTCAGAGAGAAATATGAGGAGATAGAAAGCACTCCAGGTGTTGAGCTTTCTGAAAAACAAACTAAAGATATTCAAGGAATGTGGAATGACATTGGCGAATTGAAAATTAAGCTTGATGAAAGGCAGGAAAACAATGCTGCTTCTAAGGTGCAACGCGTCTTTAGAGGTGATGTAGGTAGAAAAGTAGCTAAAGAAGCTAAAGCAGCTACTACGGTGCAACGCGTCTTTAGAGGTGATGCAGGTAGAAAAATAGCTAAAGAAGCGAAAGCAGACCATCATTTCAACGAAATTATGAATGGGAAAGACTTAGGGGGTTCTCTTAAAGAGCAGGAAGCAATTGTTGATAAAAACTTTTCAGAGATTACTGAGATTAAAGCAGAGCTGAAAGAGTTAGGTGCTGAATACACTAAAGCAGTCACTGTTACAGAGAAGTTTGATCTAAAAGAGAAGATCACAAAGCTTGGCGCTAAGCTTGAGAAACCTTATATAGCTATGGAAGAGGCGAAGGCTAAGATTAAGGAACTCAAAACCCCGCACTCAAAAGACCTTCTTTTTTTGCAAGGTGAAATAAAGGATATCAAAAAACAGATTGGAGGCATGAAAGCTGGTTCCCCTGAAAAGGCTAACCTAAAGCGGGTGCTGAAACAAAAAATAAAGAATTTTAAAGTAATATCCGGGCAATCAACAAAGAGAGGCTCATTGTTTAAAAGCGGTACATCCGTTAATAAACGGTTGCGCGGGAAAGATCTCTCAAAACGCAGCTCTCGCACCTCAAAACCTAAAAACGATGGTCCGAAGCCCCCCAGAGATCGAAGCCCAAGTCTTTAATGCGATGAATAGTCATGTTAGGTGGGAGTGGTAATTTAGGGAGAATTCAAGCCTTCCTGTTGCATGCACCGGAGAAAGCCGGTGTCACCCAAAGGCAACAACGTGACGTCGGGGGCCTAGCTTCGATTCAGTTCCTGCGTAGCATGAACTAAGGATCTATATGAATTTATATTTTCAAAAGCAGCCTGCAGGTTTAAGCTCACAATAATGTCGAAGCGAAGCTTTGCTTCGCGAAGATCCTCCGGATTGAGCGGAGGATCTAATCCTTAATCTTTAAAGATCACTAGTTGTTACGTTGTAACAACGGATCAAGCCTGGGTCCCCTACGTCACGAAAGTTCCTGGGGATGACAAAAGCAAAAGGCTGGGCTATTTTATTTTTTGGGTTAAATTTTGAAAGACCACTACGCTCAATGCGATGAACAGTCGTGCTCTAAAAACGCATGAGCTTTATGTTTCCTGCCAGTCGTCACATTTTTCCACTCTTTTTGCATGAGAAAGCTGAATCGAGAAGCGTAATTCTTAGGATGCTTGTGGTTAGGCTCGTGATCATGTGTGTGCTTGTGGTCATGCTTTTCTTTATGCGCATCAGAGTGCTCATCCTCATCTTCGTTCTTATGCCCATGAGAGTGCTTATGGTCATGCTCTTCTTTATCTCCAGAAGAGTGCTCGTGATCATGTGTGTGCTTATGTGCAGCTTCGTTTTCATGCTTGTGTTTTTTAAAGGGAATTAGACTTTTAAAGAGGTTACTAATAAACACCGGGCCAACATAGAAAAGAAAACGAAAAGCGGTAGAAACAGGGTTAGGATGCCCATGCAAGAAACACAGATCTTGTGCGCCTTCATTGAAGCTTGCAGAGGCGGTGACTGCTATCGATTTCGCGGCATCTTTGTTGCCGTTAAAGGTGAGAGAGGTAGAAATTAAGTGGCCGACAAAAATCAACGGCATTAAGATGGTTTCAATCATGGCGGTAATGGCATCAATCACAACGCTAATAGCTGCCATCAAATATAAAAGAGGCTTTAAAGGAGGGTGTGTTTTACTCTCCTTGACTTTAGCAAACTCTTTTTTTGTATCGTCAACGAATTGCTCTTTTAGAAGCTTGAGTCGATCAGAGAAGAATTCTTTCATCTCTTTTAGGGATATTTTATTGAAGGACTCAAGCATATTCATGAGAGTGAATCCGGCAATATCACCAATCATGTAAAACCATGAGGAAATGGTCATGAAAACAGTGGCTGCCGCAGGCATACTAGCCCACAGCATTTGAAGGCCGTTAACCGCATAGGTCACGTACGAACTCAAACCAAAGGCGCAGGCTGTGATAACCGAGCCGAGAATGACAATAGGTATTGCAAAATGAAGAAATACTTTAAAGTCAGCCTTTTCTTTTTGGAGTTTTTTGAGTTTTGCTATCCAGCGTCGCCATACCATCATGGGTTTGTTTTGAGCTATTACTTTGGCTATTTCATTTGAAATATACAGTGTAACAGCCACAGCAGCAAGAAGTGAGAGGACATAAGAAAAAACAAGGATGCCAGGGGTGGAAGAGGCAAAAATCATGCTGCAGACATTGACACAACCAAAAAACACAGAAGGTGCGACCATAAGGGGCACAATAAAGCGAGCAAATATTCCGGTGAACCATTTTTTTGTGGCAATTCTTTTGCTAAGCGTTTTATCGGTAACTCGAAGATTTTTACAAACGCACTTCAAGATGTAGTCTTTTTCGTTATCGCTACTGATAAGATCAATTAAAAGGAGCTGCAGCTTCCGTTCATCCAATATTTTCTTGGAGGCTTGATCGTAGAGCGTCTCGTTTTCGAAAAGCGCTATTAGGTCAATTCCTTTTTGACGGATGTCTTGTTCGGTATCTTCTTTCTTTTTGTTGTGCTTTTTCGTGAGATTGAGCAGTTGCTTTGTTCGGTCTTCTTTTGATAGCTCTTTAACGCCTTTTATCTTCTTTTTATCTTGTTTATAATGTGCTTGATCATGAGAGAGGTCATGGTTTAGTGTATTGATCGCTTCTATTCTTTCGTAGAATGATGCCAAGCGAAAATCGCTCACTTTTTGGATCAATACACTGGCCACTTGCCTGCGATGCTCTATGTTGTCGATCGCGTAAATAAGCCCTAATGCTTCGAGAGGGGTATGGTTTGATACATCAAGAGTGTTTATTGTTCCGTTAATTGTTTTAATGGCCGATTTAATATCCTCATTTTTCTTTTTATACTCGATTTTTGTTTTTGGGCGAATATCGTTGTGTTGATTGAGAGCGTCAATGAGGTTTTTTAGAGGAGAAAATGTCTCAAAAGCTAAGGTATTATCTGCTTTGGTCTCAAAGTCTAGAACTAAGGTTTCAGTGATCTGAGCTAAATGCTCTTTGCCAATCATATTGAAATTTGAAAGCGATTCGAAGACAGATTCTTTGTAGACGACGATTTCGATAAAGCTTGATAGGCAGGCAGCTAGGCTCATGAGTCCATACAAAAGACCTTTGGGAATGTCAGAGATGGCTTTTTTACTAAACACCGCAATTTGCATTGCCATGTTGGCAGCAGCAAAGGCGGCATCGTTGGTCATGCCTCCAAGAGTGAATAGCCATGACACAATCTCTTTGGCTCTTCTACCGCGACGCTCTACTTGTAGCATTTGCGTGATTGGGCTATTAGGTGTCTCGCCTGCTGAGGTCTCTTCAGAATTATCTTCTTCTTTATGCTTTTGAGCCATGGCTTCTAATGCTAGAGTTGTAACTTTTTCGTCTCGATGACGTTTTCTTCTTCGATTTTCTTTATTAGCACCTTGTTCTTCAGCAGCCACTTTAGCTGCTATAATTGAATCGCTTGGAAGCTCGATAGAGCCCGGTAAAACTTTTGGCATGATGCTTGTCCTATTATCAATAGCTTAGGAAAGAAAAGAAGTCTAAATGAGATTGGTTCTCAATTAAAAGCTATGTTAATGAAAATAGTTCTCATCTGCAAGTGCTTTAAGCCACATTTCTGAATAAAATAATGGTCATATTAGACTCAATTTTAGTGATTTTGTCAAGTCACGGGAAAAAGCAGGAGGGCCATGATGACTCCCACACACTCAGTGGCAAGGCCTAAGGGGATGGCATAGCGGCTTTTCTTGATCCCCACGGATGCAAAATAGGTGCTGACCACGTAGAGGGTCGTCTCGCTGCTTCCTAGGATGGTGGCTGCGCAGAGGGTAACAGCAGCACTTCCACCATGAAAGTGCGCTAAAGCAGCGAATAAGCCTGCTGAGGCGCTTCCTGAGAAGGGGCGCATGATGATAAGTGGAATTAAGTCTGGATGGATGTGCCAATGCGATAAGTGAGCCTCTGCTACTTGAGTGAAGGCAGCTAAGGCGCCAGAAGCCCTAAGAGCTTGAATGGCTAACAAAAGAAGAGCCATATTTAAAACCACTCGTCCGCAGGTACGTAAGCCGTCGGAAGTGGCGCTTTGGATTGTTTGAAGTAATTTGGAAGAGTTCTTGGGTAAGGCTAAAGTGAGGGCAGATAGTAAAGCAAGAACAATCGGAACGCTGATAGTCATGAGCGACCCTTACTGAATCGTGACATGAGGCGGGCAGACACAATGGCAAAAACAGTGGTGGTGGATGTGGCAATCATCATGCTTGGCCACCATTGCCAAGGATGCGTGTTTCCTGTTGCAGCTAACACAGCAATAACCGTTAAAGGAAGTAGCTGCACGCTGGATGTATTCATCGCCAGCAATAAGCACATAGCATTGGTGGCGCGTTCAGGAGTAGGGTTGTCTTCTTGCAATGCATGCATGGCTTGAATGCCAGACGGCGTTGCTGCATTGCCAACGCCGATCATGTTTGCCGATAAATTAAGAGCAATGTACTGCAAGGCGGGGTGATTTTCGGGTAGCATACGAAACACCCATCGCACAGGCCTGCTGATCCAGCGAGTAAGGTAAGCATGCAAAGAGGTGGTGGCAAGGATGCCAAAAAAGAGAGCTCCTAATAAAATAATGCTAGCAAGCATTAGTAAGGTAGAAGCAATGCTGGGTAAGCTACTGGCAAGCTGATTAAACATAGTGTGGAGAGTGTGATGCGTTCCTGCGTAAATAAGGCTAATTGCAAACAAAAGACAAGCTAATCTTCGAGCCATGAGTTAATCCTCGTGAAGGCGTTTCTTTTTGGCGGAAGCATGCCGTTCTCGTTTCTCAATATCGATATAGCGATCGGTGATGGCACTAGAGCCATGACCTGCATCGTCTCGTACATGCTCTCGCGGTCTGTGTTTGACGTCATCAGAAATGCCGGTGTGTCTAAGCCAATGAACAGTTGCCGCCCGCATTTGACGAGCTTCGTCATGAAACCCATCTTGTGCGAGTTTTTCAATGGCTGCGTCATAACACACTTGCACAATGCGACGAATACTCGATGTGTTGGTGATTCCGCCAGAACCTCTGAATTTAGGAATTAAAGGATGGTAATCGTCGATGTTGGGAAGATCGTTTAGGCCTAGAAAATGCCGGTAACGTTTAAGAGATTGTAGCATGGTATCGCTGACAGCTATGTCACGTTGCTTGTTACCCTTACCAAGTGTCCGAAACCACCATAGGCCATCTTGATCTTGAAAAAAATGAGACATGGTAGGTGCCCAACGAGCAGAGCAGGTGAGCTCAGAAATCCGTAAATACATGCTATAGAGACAACGAATGATAAACAAGCTGCGCTCGTGAGTATTTGGTTCTAGTGTGGCTAAAGCCTCTGCAGCATCGCCTAAATAAGCCCATTGTAATTCAGATAGGCGGCGAACAATAGCGGGCCCTTGTTGCTGAGTGACAAACTGACTTTTCTGACGAACTTGAGCGACAGGGTTATGGCCTAATACATTCTCTTGTATTAAAAAGTTAAAAAAGCTACTTAAAATAGCAAACGTATCGCTAATGGCTGACGCGGACAGTTGATTTTGTTTTGTGTTGCTGGGATCGGCCTGTTGTTGAGACTTGGGAGGTCTTTTAACAAAGGGCCTCCACTTCGGATTAGGTTGACGTTTCCCTTCTTTTAGAATGAAGCGAGGCACATGATGCTGACCCACCCAGCTGGTAGGCGGTGATTGGCAAAAACGAATGTAGGTTTCAATGTTTTCGCGAGATGTATTTATGATTGTTTGCTTGCAAATTAAAGAGGACCATTGCAAGAAGCGTTCGACCTCACGGCGATAGGCGTTGAAGGTAGGTAGGCTGCCTCGATAAGATTTTAAAAAAGATAAGCCAGCCAGGTAGTCTTTTTCAGATGTGTTATTGTTACTTGGTTTTTCGTGATCCGTGAGGTGCGATATATCATCGAATAGGGCAATGGGTTGCGACATGTGAAACTCCCTTTAGTGACTGCACTCATAGAGAGTATAGTTCATTTTTGATTATCTTAGGGGACACCTTTGAAATCGTCAATAGGGTAAAAAAAACAACTTTAAAAAATACTTGTACAATATAAAAAAGTCGGTTAGTCTGAAAATTAGTCTAATATAAAAATCAAAAGGAGGTGACTCATGAAGAAAGTTCTTATAAAAAAAGTTGGTTACGAACCTCTTTTTATTATTCCCTCTAAAGTAGGGCCGGTTGGGTTTCATCGAGGCTCTATTAATAGGTTGCGGGCAATTGTACACCCCACCTAATCAAATCATTATTTAATTATTTTTTCCGACCTTTATAGCGGGGCCGTCTCATTCCTTTTGTGGGGTGGGTTGTTGCTTGGCTATTTGGGGTCGTAGATCAAGCGTAAGCTTGAATAAGGAGACTATTATGCGAGCATTTGTAAAAGTACTAGAAAAACTAGCCAAAGATGAGAAAGTAAGAGAGAAAGCAAAGGAAGTTGCAAAAGAGGGAGCAGTATTTCTTTTTAAGGCTGCTCTTGAAGTCTATTTTGGGTCGAAAGGAGGGGGAAACAATAGTCAGCAGAAAGGTGGAGGGTGCTTCTTTACAGGGAGTTCTAGAGGAGCCTCTGCAGGAAGCTCGGCGAGAAATGACCTAAACTCTTAATCGTTGTTGTTAGTTGAAACCTCATACAGAATGCGTTGCTGACTGTATGAGGTTTTATTCTGCATGCAAGACTTTAATGGGATCCAGTCCTGATGCACGAAGAGCAGGATAGAAGCCAGACAAAATGCCAACCCCTGTTGAGACAAGAAACCCTAAGACAACAGGAGAAGCGTAAAACATCAATTCCCAGTGGCTAAAGGTGGCAATCACCATAGCAACAGTAACGCCCGCGATGATTCCTACAATTCCTCCGATTAAGGTCAGTAAAATAGATTCGATAAGGAACATGCTGAGTATGTCTCGACGAGTGGCGCCAATGGCCATAAGAAGGCCAATTTCGCGGCGACGTTCTGTGACAGAAACTAACATAATGTTCATGACCCCAATGCCACCGACTAAAAGAGAAATGCCTGCGATAGCGGTTAGGAGTAAAGAAAGAGTGTGGCGTTGTTTGTCGATCACGTTAATGACTTGCTCCGGGTTTCGGAAGCTGATAGTTTTTTGGGGATAGAGGTGGTGAAGCACATAGTCAAGTTTGAGTTGTGTTTTCTTGATGTCGGCGCCTGGTTTGAGCCTAACAACAAGTGAGTTAATTTTGGCGTAGGAGGATGAGGCAAGCAAAGCAGGAAGAGGAACCATCAAGCCGTCATTTAAATTTAAGAAAACCAGATAGCTCGGAGTCCATTTGCCCAAAACACCAACGATTGTGTAAATGTCTTTGCCTGTTTGAATTTGTTTTCCTAACACATTCATATGCCATTTTGCTTTAAGCTTTTTGGCTAGCTTAGAGCCAATGACTGTGTAGTGGTTGTCGCGATCCCATTCATTGACGTAGCGGCCAGAAATCAAATGTGTTTTCATGACCGTAGGAAATGTTGATGTTACCCCGATCATTTGCTTGCTCAAGGTTTTTTCTTGTAATGGAATGCGAGCGTAAGACGAGCTATAAGGAGCGATAGAGTCGATGGATTGAGAGGCTGCTTTAATGATTGGTATATCACTTAAAACCAGCTGACGGGTTTGGTCATTTTTTTTCTGTGAATTTGATGATACTGAGACAGCTATGATATTGGTTCCTAGGGACTTAAATTGAGCTAAGGCATGCTCTGCTGCCATGTTGCCACTATAAAGTAATGCCACAACGGATCCTGTGCCAACCAAAATTCCTAAAATGGCTAAAATCGAACGTAGCCGAGCAGATAGTAAATTTCTGAGTGAATATTGAAAGCTGAGCTTTAGGTTCATGAGCTGCCTCCAGTGGATACTGAGTCATCAACGATCAAGCCATCATGGATTTGTATGATGCGATCACACTGCTGGGCAACGTGATGATCGTGAGTCACAATAATGATGGTGGTTTGTCGAGCTTGATTGATCTCCTTCAATAAATCTAAGACATCAGCACTTGTTTTGCTATCGAGCGCTCCTGTGGGCTCGTCAGCGAGAATAATGTCTGGATTACTAACCAGAGCTCTGGCAATCGCGACTCGCTGCTGCTGCCCACCAGAGAGTTCGTACGGGCGATGTGCCTCATAGGGGAGCATGCTCACATCGGCTAATCGGTCACGCGCTATTTGGATTGGATTCTCAAGTTTTTCTTTACGGTAACGAAGTGGTAAAACGACGTTATTTAGCGCATTGAATTTTGGCAGTAGAAAAAACTGTTGAAAAATGAATCCTATTTTTTCATTTCGCCAGTGAGCACGTTCATCGGAAGTCAGTTGGCTGGTAGGTAAGCCGTCGAGCAAGTAGCGCCCTTTGCTTGGCGTATCAAGTAGGCCCATGAGATGCATCGCTGTTGACTTCCCTGAGCCGGAAGGGCCAACAAGAGCAACGAGTTCACCACGATCAATACTTAAGTTTACGCCTTTCAATGCGTGATAACTTAACTTCCCATTTGAGAAGGTTTTTTCAATGCTATCGAGATGAATGAAAGGGGTATCAGCTGTCATGGAGCAATACCTTATCGCCAGGATTAAGCTTTCCATGAATGATAATTAGACCGCCAGGTGTTGTGTTACCAATTTGAACTGGAACAGTTTCTAGCTTGTCTCCGACTTGGCGACTCACAACCGATGAATTGCCTTGCTGGATTAAGGCGCTAATGGGAACGACCAGTTGATTTTTTTGGCTAATGTTAATGCTCGCTCTACAGGTCATACCGATACGAATATGCATCATGGGATTTGCTAGTTTTGGCAGTTTATCGACACTCACTAACACTTGGAAGGTGCTGGATCTGCCGTTTTGACTTGGGTTCGCTTGAGATGACACATGGGAGACGTAGCCTTGCAAAGTAATGCCAGGAAAGCCATCGCCTGTGATGGTAACAGGCATGCTTTTTTCGATTTTATTAATGGATGATTCGCTCACATTTAAGGAGACGGTATAACCTGATAAAGAACCAATTGTGAGTAATGTTTCGCCTTCTTTAATGCTTTTCCCGATGGTTAACTTCTGATTTGATTTTCCGCTTCCTGAATCTCCGGGGAATAAAGAAATGCCAGGAGTGGAGGACCTGATTTTATAATCTGTTAGGTGATAAGAAAGCATCTTCTTTACAGCATCTGTATTGTCGAGATTAAGCGATTCGACATGTTTACGACTCAAGTTGGCTTTATCAATCATCTCTTCTAATTGCATTTTTGCTTGATAGTAATCGATGATGTCTGTGTTGAAGCTCGAAAGTGATGTTAGGTAGCTGTTACGTTGAGTCACGCCAGCTTTGTAAAGCATTTTTGTTCCAGCAAAGGTTTCTTTGTCGTTATTGTATTTGTTTTTAGCTGTTAGGTATTTTTGAAAAGCAGTTTGAAAATTTTTGCTAAATTCAGATGACTCTAGAGTGAGGAGTAGATCACCTTTGTGGATGAGTTGCCCATAAGAAAAGCTGATTGACTGAATGTGCCCGGCGATAGGGCTGTTGACGGCAATGCTTTTGATGGGTTTTAATTTACCTGTGAAGAATAAAGCATTGTCTATCGTTTTCTTTTGAACTGTTGCAAAGCTGTGCGTTGACGCAAGTAACGCAGTTGGCATGAGAAGGAGTGAAAGCGCTATTGATTTTAAATAGTTAATGTAAGACATCAGGCAAGTCCTTTAGAGTCAAGTGCCAAAAAGAAAGGGTGTCTCCCAAGCTGTCATATAAAGCTTGCACGTATTGTAAATAGGACACTTGGTTGCTAACTAAAGTGTTTTTTGCATTAAGTAAGCTGGTTCGATCAGTATTGACTTCAAACATTGTGGTTTGGCCATAGCGAAGTTTTAGTTTCGCATTGCTCAGCACTTTTTCTGAGAGCTCAACGCTTCGTTTGGCAATTTGAAGTGATTGGTAGCTTGTTTTTATGTTGCGGTAGGTTTGAGTGACTGTTCGAATAAGGGTGAGCTTACTGTTTTGCGCATTAATTTTGGATTCCTCGTAAGAGGCTCGCGCCGAAAGTAGGCTGTTTTGATTGTCGATGTCGTTGATTGGGATAGACAAAGCTAGACCGACATTTAAGGGGTTTTGAGTGGTGCTAACCACATCGCTAGAGGATGTGGTTGTGTTGGTATAGCTGGCTGTGAGATCGAGCTTCCATCGACGAGCATCGCGAGCAGCCAAAATAGCCTCTTGTGAGGTTTTTAATTGCATTAAGGTGATTTGATAGTTGATGTTGTGTTCTACGGATTGGCTGATGCATTCCTTGAGTGTCGGTATGGCCACTTTTTCATTGATCATCGCGGTATCGATTTTTATATTAGAATAAATATTTAAACCGATAGTCTGCAGATAGCTAGTATACGTTTCTTGTAAGCTTTGCAGCTGTTGAACCACTTGATTTTTTGTGCTGGTTAAGCTGGCTTCTGCTTCAATTAAAGTGCTTTCGCTGGTTTGGCCCGCTTTATATTCAAGACGTGTTTTCCCGACTGATGTTTTAGAGTCTTTGTACGAAGCTAATGTGTTTTCATAGTTGAGCTGAGATTGAATGAGACCCCAATAACCGGTGGTAACGGTGTCTACTAGCGTGATTATGTTTTGTTTATAGTTCAGTAGGGCCACTTTATAGTTTCTGTCTGATTGAATGTAAGGCAGATCAGCGACTTTACCAAAGCCTCGGAGTAGGGGTTGATCAACACTGAACGTATAGCTGCTTGTTCCGCTTGTTAGGCCGTCATTTGAATAGCTTAAACCATACTGGCCGCCATATCGTGTGTTTAAGGTAGCTGACGTTGTTCCCAATGAGGTATTGCTTTGGCCTTTGGTTTCATTGTAATTTAAATTAAGGCTACTAAGTTGAGGGTAAAGATGGCTTTGAGTTGTCTCATGTGAAAATTTGCTGGTCACCAAAGAGATATCGCTATTAATAATGCTGCTACTGTAACGTAGAGCTAGCATCAATGCTTCATGAATAGAAAGCGCTTTGGTTTTTTTAGGGGTTGCGTTTGGTTCCGGCAAACTAGCATAGCGAGATGGCAGGTGATTTGTTAAGTAGCGATTGTCCCAGCCGTAATCGAGAGGCTTGGGAAGCTCCTGGGTAGTGAGCTCTGTGCTGACGCCTGTATCGGGTATGTTGAGAGGGTAATTCATTTCTTCTTCAGCATATGCGCAAGCGGAAGTAGTTGCTAGCACAGCAAAAGCAGAGCAAATGAGGAGGAGGTAGCGCATATTTTGTTCTTGTTCAATGAGTTAGGGTGACAGCCCCAAGTGTACCAGGTTTTTGCTTTAATTTCATGTTCTTGGGTATTTTTTGATCGGTTTGGTGTGGCCAGACCCAGAATCGAACTGGGGACACAAGGATTTTCAGTCCTTTGCTCTACCGACTGAGCTATCTGGCCCTGTCTCATTGAGATTAGGTTGCCCATTAAAGCTTGCAATGCCTTGTGAGTCAAGCCTTCTTTTGTTTTTTGATTAGGGGCGCACTCCAGTCATTCTTCTGGCCTATAACCCTCTGGTTTTTCTGTGCAAACTTCAAACAAAAAGGCATTCATTTGCTCTCTTAAAAAAGTTTTTGCTTTAGGGTTGATCAGGCTCAAGCGGTTTTCATTGATCAGCATGGTTTGTTGAGTTAACCACGCACTCCAGCAGTGTGTGCAAATGGAGGCGTGTATTTTTTCTCCTAAATTGCCAGGGTAAGGTGCTTCAGTAAGCGCAGCGGTTTCTTTTTGGCAATGTACGCATTGGATGGTACTCATATAGGCCTCCTAGTGTTAATGGATTGATGTAGAAGTTGTTTGATTACACGCTCAACTGGTTTGGCTATTCCATATTCCTGCCAATCAGGTAAAGAAACCCATTTCCAGGCGTGACCTTTAGGTTTTTTAGCTTGTGATAATAGAACGATATGCGGAGTCATGATTAATGTTTTATGACTCAGTAAATGGCGAAATGATTTTTCTTTTATCTGCTTAGAAAGATCTTTTTTTGTGTAGCCATGCAAACGCAACCAATCGTGCAAGCTGCCTTCGCCATCTTCGATTTGAGGAGGATGCCAAAGACCTCCCCAAATTCCAGACAGTGGCCTTTGCTGCATGAGAATGTGATTGTCATGGATTAGAAAAATAAGCTCCCATTGATGTTCGGGGTTTTTCTTTTTAGGTGGAGCACGTTCTGGGAAATCATCAATGCTATTTAGAAGGTAAGCTTGGCAATTATTTTGAAAAGGACAAACAGTACAATTTGGTTGGGTTCGAGTGCAGCAAGTAGCGCCTAAATCCATGATAGCTTGCGTGTAAATTTGCGCGTCTTCTTTGGGAGTGTTTTTCTTCGCGTATTCCCACAGAATGTTACGTGTAGATGTGGATTCAACAGGGCCTGGAACGGCGTGATAACGTGCTAATACGCGCTTTACGTTTCCATCTAAAATGGTTTCGGATTGATTATAGGTAAGTGACAAAACAGCAGCGGCAGTGGATGGTCCAATACCAGGAAGGGCCATTAAACCTTCCATGGTTTTTGGGAAGCGCCCTCGGCATTGCTGATGCACTTGCTGAGCCGCAGCATGTAGACGACGAGCTCGGCCGTAATAACCTAAGCCTGACCATAAAGCTAAGACCTCATCTAAGGGTGCTAAAGCAAGGGATTTTACCGAGGGAAATGTTGCCATAAAGCGTTCGTAGTAAGGAATTACTGTGCTGACTTGCGTTTGTTGTAACATGATTTCAGAGACATAAACGCGATAGGCGGTTTTGTTTTTTTGCCAAGGGAGATCATGACGCCCGTGTTTCAAATGCCAATGAATGAGTTGTTTGGCAAAAGACGTATTCATGCGCTGCTCACTCGTTGGTAAACTAAATCAGTGATGCTGTGACCTAAAGCGAGCCCGCGTCTTTCAAAGCGTGTTTCTTCACGGCCAACCGGCAATATGTCCATCATGTCGGAAAGACTAATCTTTTTCCATTCGCTTGATTGTTCAAACACACCTTTCATGTGCTTGGCGTAAGGAGCCCAGTCGGTAGCGAGGTGGCAGAAGCCGTCTAATTTAATGGCTTTAGCCATTAGCTCAACCATGTCAGTTTGTATCAGACGACGTTTGTGATGTTTGCTTTTATGCCAAGGGTCTGGGAAGAAGATTTGGATTTTATCTATTGATGCTTTGGGGATTGTGTTTTCAAGAATGTCTTTGGCGCAGTTTTGATATACACGACAGTTGCTTAGTTCTTGCTTGCCTAGTTCGTTTAAGACATGTCCAACGCCAGGGGGGTGGACTTCAATGCCTATAAAGTGAATGCCTGGGTGTTGCTTTACTTGTTCGATTAAGGTGTCGCCTACGCCAAAGCCAATCTCAAGCACGCTTGGGGCGTCTACTATATCAGGAGCTTGTCCTGGATTAAGACCAAAATGGTCCCAATATTCTGTTAATCCCTTTTCTTGGGCTTTAGTCATTCTGCCGGCTCGAACCACGAAGCTACGGATGGATCGGCGTTTTGGGCTTGTGTCTGGAGAGCTCATTTGCTCGGGCTCCTCTGGGGATGGCTATTGACTTAAAAATAAGCTAGCATAGCCCAAATGAGAGGGCCTGCCAATCACTTGTAGCCTGTCCATTTTTCAATCTTTCCCAAGGAGTATCTATGAACCTTTCCTCTTTCTTGAGCACTAGCACTTTCGTGATTGCCGCGTTAGTGATTTTGTTTGCAGTTGGTGCATTTGCCTATTACCGTCTATTTAAAAGACGCCAAGGTGGCAGTAATGCCTCTAAAGGTCGAAACCATCGATCTGGCTCTAACGACAAAGGGCGCTATGATAACGCACAGCCTAACCAGCAGTTGTATGTTGGAAACTTACCTTTTCGAAGCAGCGACGACGATCTTTACGACATGTTTTATGATTACGGTGATATCGTAGAAGCTCGCGTGATTCGTGATCGACGTTCTGGTCGTTCTAAAGGTTTCGGTTTCATTACCTTCGAAGAACAAGAAGCAGCTACTCAAGCACTTGAAATGCATCAGCGTGACTGTGAGGGTAGGGTCTTAGTAGTAAGATACGCCAAACCTCCAGCTTAAGAAGTCGAAAAAGTCTCTTTCCCGTTCCTGCGTTGTCGGCCCTGCGCTTCCGATGCTCATGTACCATGTGTACATTGCGCTTCGTTGCTCGGTTCTTCTAGCAGGAACGAAAAATAGTTCGTTTTCCTTTTTGTGCACGTTGCGCTGCAATACTCGTAAATCTCATCTACTCGCGTCAAGCGCGAGCACTCCGACGGGGTAGTGTTTCCCGGTATCGCGATGCGATTCGGTCAACGCTGTTTGATAGCATTCATCAAGCGCGAGCACTCCGACGGGGTGGTGTTTCCCGGTATCGCGATGCGATTCGGTCGACGCTGTTTTGATAGTACTCATCAGAGCGACATCAGCAGCAGCCTTTGCATGTAATTGCGCTTCGTTGCTCGGCTCTTCGCGAAGGTGGGAGAAATAATTCCGTTTTCAAGAAGTTAGCACTCGCGAAAAAGTTGCTATTCACACCTCTTGTCACCCCCAGGAATGTAATGACGCCGAGGACCCAGCTTTTATGATTTCGTTTCAGCTAAAGCTGACACTAGAAAGTGGATAGCTCTAACCACTTGTCATCCCCAGGAACAAGGTGACGTCGGGGACCCAGCTTTTATGATTTCGTTTCAGCTAAAGCTGACACTAGAAAGTGGATAGCTCTAACCACTTGTCATCCCCAGGAACAAGGTGACGTCGGGGACCCAGGCTTGATCCGTTGTTATGTTGTAACAACTAGCGATCTTTAAAGATCTAGTTCTAACCCTACCGTGAGTGCAACCCTGCACATTGGTTTGAAAAATAAAAATTAAATTCAGTACTGTACTTTTAGAAGTAAAATAATAAGCTAACTATATTCGTACATTACCCTGGGTACCGGCTTTCGCCGGTATGACAACGCCGAGGCTAGTAAAGTCATGCATTGCCGCCTTGGGGTGCCGGCTTTCGCAGGTGCAAGAGCAACCGAGGGGCTTAGATATAAATCAACCCTTGCGGTTTGAGCGTCTACCAGGAGTAGATCACAGGAAGGGTTGAGATGTGAGTCAAAGCTAGATAGAGCGAAGAGTAGCTACCGGTGTTGCTATAATTGAGTTGATAATGATTATCGGCTGTGTTGCGAAGAGTTAATGTTGATGTAGCTGTAGCTGTAGTGCTCATAGGCCCTTCTAGTTGAGAACAAAGTTGCCCGATAAGTTGACCATCAACGGATAAGTTCATGTACCAGCCGTAGGGCATATTGAACCAAGCGCCATCTCTCAAGCAAGGTGTATGAGAATCAGTAATGGAAATGGTTTTTTCGCCGACCGTGATGGTTGTACCAGTAGGGATTATGAGGCCAGAAAAAGTACTTTCGGGAGCTAATGTATTCGTGTTGACTGTGATGTCCTGATTCGAGAAGTTATTGTATGTCACCAAAGAAGAGGCGTTGGCGGCTGTGGCGCCTAGTGTGATAATAGTGGCTAAAATGGATTTAATGAACATGTAAATTACTCCGTCGGTTAATTGTTGATTAATTGTACCATGCGAGCGTGTAAAAAAAAAGCTTAATGAGCGTACCGATTGATTAGCTTTGCAGGTAGGTTTGAGAAATTAAAGTTTATATAGATCCTTAGTTCATGCTTCGCACGAACTGGATCGAAGATAGGCTCCTACCCGCCTTCGCTGGGCACAGGCTCGTCATTATATTGCCTTCGGGTGACACAAAGGATGTTAATAAGCCTTAGCAAACACAGCTAGTTTTCCAGGTTTTCCGCTAAAAATGCAGGGGCCTTCATCGCCATCGAGTGGTAAGCAGCGAACGGTGATTTTGTATTCGTCCTTCAGTGCTTTTTCAATCGAGTTGTTAGCTTCATTGTCGTGCCAATAAGCCTTAACAAAAACAGAGCCATGCTCTTTAAAAAGCGCATGGAAGTCTTCTTTGCTTGCTGCATGATGGGTGTTTTCTTTTTTGCGATTTTTTGCATTGTTGAATAAGGCTGTTTGAATTGAATTCAAAAGATCAGGCAAGTTTTGAATGAAACTTTCTCGATTGATGCTTTCTTTATCGCGAGGTTCTTTGTCTCGTCTGCCAACATAAACAGCATTGCTAGCTAGTTCTTTAGGACCCACTTCAACACGAACGGGGACACCTTTTTTAATCCAGTTCCAGGATTTATCGCCAGGGCGATTATCAGAATCATCGATGAATACACGGATGGGTTGGCTATCATAAGATAAAGCTTCAAAGGTTTTTTTCAGTTCCTCGCAATAGCGTGTAATGTCTTCGGGTTTTTCCGCTTTATGTGGAGAGGGAAGGATGACTACTTGATAGGGCGCTAATTTAGGAGGTAATACCAAACCATTATCGTCAGAATGTGTCATGATTAAGGCGCCAATTAAGCGAGTAGAGGCTCCCCAAGACGCTGTCCATGTGAGCTCTTGTTTGCCTTCTTTAGATAGAAAGTCGATATTAAAAGCGCGAGAAAAGCTTTGACCTAAAAAGTGAGATGTACCCGATTGTAATGCTTTTCCATCTTGCATCATCGCTTCTATTGTGTAGGTGTTGACTGCACCAGGGAAACGTTCGTTTAAGCTTTTTTGGCCGACAGTCACTGGCATGGCCATGACACTTTCAGCAAGATCACGATACGACTCAAGCATGGTAGTGGCTGTTGTGTGAGCGTCGTTTGAAGAGGCATGAACAGAATGGCCCTCTTGCCATAAAAACTCACTGGTTCTTAAAAACAAACGTGTTCGCATTTCCCAACGAACGACGTTGGCCCATTGGTTTAGCTTAAGAGGAAGGTCGCGGTAGGATTGCACCCATCGAGATGTCATTTCCCCAATAATTGTTTCAGATGTTGGGCGAATAACAAGAGGCTCTTCAAGCTCTCCTGCTGGAATTAGCTGGCCATCTTCTTGTCTTTCAAGACGATGGTGGGTGACAACCGCACATTCAGTTGCGAAGCCTTCGACTTGCTTTGCTTCTTTTTCAAGAAAGCTTTTAGGAATGAGAAGAGGGCAATAAAAATTTTGAACGCCTTTGCGTTTGAAGTCTGAATCGAGGGTTGATTGTATGCGTTCCCAAATGGCGTAGGCCCAAGGTTTAATAACCATACAGCCTCGCACAGGTGAGTTTTCTGCAAGATCAGCTGCCTTAATGACTTCTTGATACCATTGTGCATAGTCTTCTTCGCGAGTAGGGGTAATAGCAGTGCGTTGTTTGGAGTTCATGGCGTTATTCTTCCTCTAATAATGGGTTGGCTAGCCAGTCTCTAGGAATGAGATAGTAGTCGGTTAGTTGCTTTTCTTCTGGGCCAATATGCATGACAGATTCGCCTGGCCAAGCAACGCTAGGGGGAAGCGACATTAAGATAGACTCGGTTCGACCTTTGGTTTTTAAGCCAAACAAAGTGCCTCGATCGTAAAGCAAGTTAAATTCAACGTAACGTCCGCGACGCATTTGTTGAAACGCTTTATGCTTGTCTTCCCAGGGGTGATCTTTTCTGCGAGATAAAATAGTGTTATAGGCCTGAGTTAAAGAATCACCAACGTGTTTTATAAAGTTAAAGCAGGTATCAAAATCGTACTCATTAATATCATCAAAAAAAAGTCCGCCAATACCACGTTGCTCTTTGCGATGAGGCAAGACGAAGTAATCATCGCATTCTTTTTTGAAGCGGCCATGAAAACTAGGATCCGTAAGGTCACAAGCATCCTTTGCTTTTTGGTGCCATAGTTGGCAATCGTCTGTGAAACCATAATAAGGAGTGAGGTCATAACCTCCGCCAAACCACCAGTTAGGATGCTCATCACTCTGAGGTGCATGAGACACAAACAAGCGTAGGTTAGCGTGCGTGGTTGGGAGAAAGGGGTTCTCGGGATGTATTACCAACGAAACACCAAGCGCTTCAAACGGATGACCAACAAGATGTTTACGTGAAGGGGTTGCACTATCGGGCAAGGATTCGCCGTGAATATGAGAAAAGTTTACGCCACCTTTTTCGATGATATTACCCTGGAGGAGAGCTTGGCTATTGCCACCACCTAAATGCGGGTAACTCCAAGCCTCAAGATGCGGGGCAACTTTGGTTTCGTGGGTTAGTAGCATATCGATAACGGATTGCTGCCAGCTCTGCAGCCAGCTAGCAACAGCAGGGATGTTGAGTGTGGTCATTATGTGCCCGCCTCTAAGGATTTGCGCTCATTGTAGCATACTCTTCAGTCAGGAAAAGCTCGCTACTGATGGCTAGCTGATGCTTGCAAAGCTGCTTCGCGCTTAAGCTCGAGATCAGTTTCTTGGTAGACGTGCCTGACTTCGTTAATCAGTTGGCATATTTTCTCTGGCTTGTAAGTCTGAGCTTCCTCTACTATTTTTTTTGCTCTACTGTGAGGTGTGGCGTCACTCTCAGTGTTTTCAAAAAATTCATCTTCTTCATAACCATTGGCTAACAGAATTCTGACGAACATATAAAGGCTTTCTTTAGCAAAGTCTTTTTCTTTTGTCTCGCCTTCTGGCTGTAAGGATTGAGCCATTTGAGAGGCTAATGTTTTTGATGAATTTGAATATTCGGTTTTGAAAACACTTCTTTGCTGGGCTATGCCTTTTGCTAGTAATGCATATTTATTATTGAGTAATCCGACGCCAACCAAAGTGAGATCGTCTGCAAAAGGATTTACGCTTTTAGTATATAATAAAGCTGTTTCATTCTCTGTTTCTTTTGCAGTTTCAGCGATGTGTTTATTGATTTTTGTGTATTTCGCTCTGGCCTTACTTGTATGTTTGAAGTTGTTTCTAACAAGAAGTACGGTAGCGATCACAACAGAAAGCGCAGCAACCGCAACTAAACCCCAAGTGACGGCTGGTAATACCCAAGGTATACTGTTAATTAAATACAGCTTAGCAAGTACTGCCCCTGCAGTAGATGCAACAGCAAGACCCAGCAAGCTTCCAGCAATAATGTTTGGTGTTTTGTTGAGCTTTGTGGGTAATTGATAGAAAGGGTGGGGGGTGCTTGGTAGTGACTGTAAGAAAGAATCATCCAAGGTATCAGCTCGAGAAATGTTGTTTTTCTTTACTCTATTTTGTGCAAATTTTCTGGCAAGTTCAACAAATTCGGGAGTATACTTTCGCTTTGTTTCAGTATCCATTGCAAGTAAACATGTCTGACGTTTCTTTTGTCGGTCAATGGTCATGTTCAAAAGAGTCTTTTCGCTGTTGGCGGGAATCATGCTGCCAGTAATGTCTTCTAAGTTTCGAGCTAGCACGCTCAGTTGATTTAAATTTGGGTTGAGTGAATAGAAAGCTTCAAGCTCCTCTATTGCTAAATTGAGTACAGTGCTTGTTTTTTGAAGAAGTGCAGCGTCTGCAGGAGAGGACATAAAGTGAAGTAACAAATGCTTGATACACATTTCTATTTGAAGCGACTTCATTGAAAGTGGTGTTTGCGGAGCGGTGTTAAGCTTGTTTTTTCTTGCATCAATGCTCTCAATGTATTGCAAGGCGGAGCTAATGTGCCCGTTTTGATTTACCTCGGCGTTTCTCATCGCTAAAAAGGTGGGCTGAATCACAAAGAGGGGGTCGTTAAAGTTGTCTTCAATGGGAGACACGATACTGCTGCCAAACAAGTTGAAAAGCGTTTCCCCCCAGTCTTTCTTGGGGATGTAAACTTCGGCAAGTGTTGCATTATTTTGGCGGGCGTGATCTCCAGATTTTGCATTGTCATCAATCCGATAAATGTAAATTGAAAGTTCCGCTATGGCTGCGTTTAAAATACCGTCGACAGAATCGTCTAAAGCGTCAGCAATCTCTTTTGATGCTTCACCTTGCTCTCTTAGAAGATCAAGGCTTTCGCTAATTTTATCTTTAGCTTTTGTTTTTAGGCTTTCTTTTTTAGCATTCCAGTTTGATTCAATTTTTCCTGCAACAGAAGAGGTGTTTATCGAAGAGGAGAGGCTATTTTCTTTGGAAGAGGTTTTTTGCCTCTGAGGGCAATGAGACTCAGCTAGGGTGGCTGGTTTTACACCTTCAAGGTGCCCACATAGATAAGCCTTGATTTGATTCAGATTGTGCGAGTCACTTAATTCATTTCCAACGAGATTCTTAATGAGGTGCTTGAGAGATTCTTCAGGTGTTGTTGCTTCCCTGTTAGCTGACTCTAAATCCGTATGCTTTTCGCTTATCGCTGCATGTAAATGTCGAAGCATGTCGTTAGCGCTATTTCTTTGGGCATTAAGTTCTGAAATCCTTGGGGAGCTTTCAGCAAGTTCAATGTATTTGTTTCGCAAAGAAAGTAGGGCGATGACTAAAACGGCCGTATGGTCACCTTTCATATCAGCAATGAGAGTGTCTAGGCGAGAGGCTTCAGACAAGCACTCTTGGGTAACTAGACCACCTGTCAGCCGGTGGTTTGTTGGACGCACGTCAACAGACAGAATGCCAATGCCAGTGCGGTGATCGCCGTTAAAATTAACACCAGATCCTACATCTTTAAAGATATTAGCGAGCAAATGGCTTTGTGTTACGGCTACTCTTGTAGATACCACAGATTGCTCTCTGTAGAGATGATTTTTTTCAAAGGCAAGCTGTCTTCTGTGCTGACGGAAGGTCTCATCAAGGTCAG
The DNA here is from genome assembly GCA_024279495.1 of Gammaproteobacteria bacterium. Taxonomy (GTDB): domain Bacteria; phylum Pseudomonadota; class Gammaproteobacteria; order JAJRRL01; family JAJRRL01; genus JAJRRL01. The sequence goes on from JAJRRL010000042.1 coordinate 35,977, forward strand.
ACTTTAAGGTGTCAAAAAGTGAATTGATTAAGCTAGACAGGATTACTTTATTGACTTCTTGAAAAATACTTTCATCGTCATTGTCCGGATTAATAACACGAGAAGCGATGACATTAGCCAGCATTTCCCTGGTTGATTCAAAGGTTCCAAGACCGGCGGCATTTGATTGATCTTTTAAGGTGGAAATAATGCTTGTGATAAGAAGGAGAAGCTCTCTTAAGTCAGCCGTCTTGAGCACTTGGAGAATGTTGCTCGAATGTTTTTTAAGAAGATTAAGCAACTGTGTTTTTGCTAGTTGGTCTTGGGGTCCTTTCGACATTTTTTTCCCTGTTTGGTTGACTTAAGAGGAGAGAGCAGTTGCAGCTGCAGCAAGTGTTCCTTGAGCGACGTCTCTGGGTGATGTAATATTGGCAAAGAATGATGGGTTATTAATAAAATGAAATCCGGATGGTGTATTGGTGTATTCGCTGGTTTGGTACCATCCTCCTATTTGTGTGAAAAGCTTGGCAACAAAGGCGTTGTGCGCATTAGGGTTTTGGGAAATGTGATCTACAACTGCTTTAGCCAGGTGATGGTAGCCATTGAGTTTGCCGCAAAGCTCTGCATACACTGTTGGAGTTAGCATGCCTTGGATCATGGGATTAATCTCATCATGCTTTACAGATAGCATGATTTGAGTTAGTTCATAAATAATAAACTGTGTTGTATGACCTTTTATTCTTGCTTCGTTAGTGTTAGTTGTATCAGCGTTTTCGATGCTTGGGTTGTAAGCTTGAAGGTAGCCCATTAATGTTTCGGTCATGCCTTTAGTGGAGGCAGTTTGAGAGCCTTCAGAGGCAAGCCTTCTGTGTTTAGCGCAGTTATAAGCAAGCTGCGCAACGGGGTTGGATTTCAACGCACTGTTTCTGTAGTTCCCTTCTATTTTTTCAGCGTCTACACTAAGATGCGTTAGCTTGGTTCTGTCTTTTGTTAGGCATTCACGAACATGGTGTTTGATATGGGAACTTAAGTTTGTGGTGGTTTCTTGTTTCAAATAACAAACCGTTTCGTCGTTCGTGTTTTTCTTAACCATATTAACGGCTGACAGTAAGCTAAGAACCATGGCAGCAATACAAATAACCCCTAAAGCGCCTGCAATTGAACCGCTTGAAGAGGTCACGACTTGAGTGAAAAGATTAGCATACACTGAGTAGATCGCAAAAGAGGAAGCGCTTAATACAATGGCACTGACGGAAATCCCAAAGGTGGCTCCTGCGGATCGCCAGAAGAAGCCCCGCGCTGTGTTGACGATTTCTTTGAGTGATTCAAAGCCTTTTTTTGGTAGGTATTTAAGGGGGTGGTCTTCTGCTTTCTGAAGTACATGCGCTTTTTTAGAAAATGTCTCACACAAGCAGGCTTGGTAATATTGCAGGGACGTTATTTCATCACGGAGTAGGTTGATTTGCTCCTCAGGATCGGAGTCTTTATCTCCACCTCCGCCTCCTTCAGAATTAGACGTTTCTTCTTTTCTAGAGAGTGCTTTTATCGCATTGTTAGATGCTTCCTTTTGTGATTGAGGATTAGGCGATTCCAGGCTGAGCAAGAATCGTTGAACTTTGCCAAGGGTTTGAGCTTGATCGACCTTCTTTCCTACCACCTCTGAAAGGGCATTCAGGAGGCCGTCCTTGTTTGACGAATTTTGGTCTGCCTGCTCAGCTAGATGTTCCCAAATAAAGGATAGTTTTGTTTTTTCAATAAACGTTTGAATTCGGTTTTTTCGGCCCTTTGCCTCTGGATTCATTTGATAAATAAGTAAGCTAACTGTATCCACAAAAAAATCGGAGAGTTGTTTTTTTTGGTGAGGGGCTAATTTATCTAGGGAGATTTTAGAGAGTTTTGCTACTACAGCAAGAATGTCCTCGGCCTTTGCCCGTCTATCTGAAGGAAATTCTTGATTGAATGTCTCTTTCCCGGTGAAAAAGCTGGTAATGCTTTTGGCGTGTTCAGTAAATTCGATTTGTGGTGTTGTTTCGTGAGGAGTTTTTGGCGTGCTGGGTCCATCTGTGGAGGCATCAGCAGCTGCTCCTTGAAAAGTAACAACAGACCATGCACGAGAAAGCAATGAGCCAGCTCTAGAGCGAGATGTTGGCGTGTCTTGTAATGTGTGCCTGGAAATGACAGCCTCAAGACACCTTATTCGATCAGTCGCTTTCTCTATCTTAGCTACGTTATCTCCTAGCGATCTGACATCATTCATGCTTGTTGCAGCTAAATTGTTATCGCTACTTAATTCGACATACTTTTCTTGAACGTTTTCAAAGGTTCTATAAATCTCTGCAGCAGAGGGTCGTTTTTTTAGGGTGATACTATTAACTAAGTTAGCAAGTTGATTTTTTAGTTCTGAGATCTCTGACGTGTCTTCTTCTTTGGAGAGACGTTTAATTTGCTCCACGGATCTTTCAATGGCTAATTCAGCACTTTCAACATGCTGAGCAAGATGCTCAGCATTGCTTTTTAGTTGCATAATCTGGCATAGGACATGCCTAATCCCTTGCTTGAGCTGAAAAACTTTCATTTGCGTTTCATTGTAAAGAGGAAGCGCTTCTTCTTCACTTTTGTGTTTTCCAACAAAGGCAATGGCTTTGGCTTTTAGGCTGTCATGGGTGAAAGCCTGATTTTGAATGTAGTGGGGGATTCGGGCAATTACAAACAAAGCATGTTGCTTGTTTGCGCATACCAGAAGGCCTCTTCCAAAGATGGTTTGCAGTAACTTACCCCAGTCTCCGCCTGGGATGTAGGCTTTATTGATGAGCTCTGCGTGATTGGCCGTATTGGCTTGTATGTTTGCGTTTAACACAAGGCGACCGATAAATAGTCCGAGAGATGTTTCAAGACCCTTAATCACTTCGTTTGTTGTATCTAAGGCTGAATCAGCAGCAGTTTTTGCAACCTTAGCTAAGCGCGACTGTTTCTTCATGGCTGTATCAATAAAAGAATGAACCATTGTTTCAAATTCTTTTTTTGTTTTAATGGCTTTGGTATTTGTGCCGGGCTTGTGTATGGGTTGATGAAGTTACTTGTTGTGTTAGCCTGCATTCCCCAGCCAAAACCAGCTATTTTTGAGTACGCGCCTTGTTTCATTTCTTCGTTTTTAGGAAGAGTTTCTCGGATATTTTCTAGCAAGCTTTTAGTGCCAGATTCCAGTTGATGTAATAGCGTGATGGCTTCTTCTTTACTTTGATAGTTACCTACATTTTCTAAGAACCTAACCTGCTTGTTTCTAAGTGAACACAATCCTAAGTCTAACAAGGCTCTATCATCACCTTGAAGCTGTGACCTAGCATGGTCAATGCTGAGCACGTATTGATAAATGGAATCAGCAATGTCATTTTTCCATGTATCGGCAGCCTCAGCGACTTGGAGATGCGGAATCATTCGTCGAGATTTTAAAAGTAATAAATTGCCTTCTTGGTTACTATGAAGATAGAAACCTCTCTGTGGTTCTGTGCTTGGGTTAGGAAAGCGAGGATCGTCATTATCATCTAGATTAATCTGATGTCTACCTAAGTCTTCCTCATATGCTGCTTCCATTTCTTTGATGATGCATTGAGCAAGTGGTTGTTGTTTGCTGTTAACCACTACCTTCAAAACTGATTGCGTTAGATGAACGCCATACTTTTTAGAGATTTCATTTCGGCGGTATTTCATGACAAAATCAGTTGCTCTTTTTTTCGCTTCTTCTAGCATTTTGTAGATAACAAACGACATGGCGATTTTTAAGAAAACACTAAGATCGAGCTTGTGATTTCCGATGGAAATGCTTTTTAGAGGAAGGCTATCAATGGCTGAATTAGCGGCGCCCATTGAGACAATTCGAGTAGCTAAGCTGATAACATTAAAGCCAGTGCTTTCATTAGCTGCCTCGGCGGTTTCTTGAGTCATGTCAGCAGCTAATAACATTAACTCAGGGATACTGGCATTGTGTAATGCTGACATAACGCGACTGACTAGGATTTGTTTGTCTTCTTGCTTTTTTCGGCTCATACGATGCTCTCCGGGGATATAATTTTTAGATGAGTATATATAATACCATCTTATTGTTAATTAAACCTTAAATGTACCGGTGGTTATACCTTCCTTCTAAGTGATTGATTTTAAGGGGGTGTTAATTTATAAAATTCCGTCTAAACTATAATTATCAGAGCACTACTGAGACGAAGGCTTTCCCATGTCCTGGAATCATCTTTTAGACCCCCTATGCGAGCTGGCCAAAGAGGCTGGCGAACGTATTTTAGAGTATACCCACAAAGATAATGACACTATCTTTGTGCGCGACAAGTCTAATTCGACACCGCTTACCTTGGCTGATGAGGCTGCTAATGAGTGTGTTGTAGCTGCTTTAAAGCAGTTAACTCCTGATTGGCCCATTATCTCGGAAGAAGAAGAGATTCCGCCTTTTGAGGATCGTCAGCAATGGGAGACTTACTGGTTGATCGACCCCCTGGACGGCACACGAGGCTTTCTCGACCTTAGGGCTGAGTTCACGGTAAATATCGCGTTGATTCACCAGCATCGCTCTGTTTTGGGCGTGATTTATGCTCCTACTGAGCAGTGCCTCTATTATGCTTGTGAAGGTGGGGGTGCTTACAAAGTCGAGGAGCAGTCGCCTCCACAGCGCTTGTCAGCTGAAGAAAGAACCCACTCCTCCGTTCAAAAAATAGTTATTGGGCGTTACATGCCTGATATGGCTTGGCAGGCCCATTTGGGTAGGCAGTTTCCGGGCGCAGAGTTTCTAACGCTTAATAGCTCACTGAAGTTTTGCTGGCTCGCTGAGGGTGTAGTTGATCTATACCCTAGAGCAGGAAAAATCAGTGAGTGGGATGTTGCTGCAGCCGATTGCTTACTGAGTGAAGCAGGAGGGGCGATGGTTGATTGCAGCAGACGACCCTTGCGATATAATAAGTCTGACTGTATCTTGTGCCCACCGTTTGTGGCAGTAGCTGATGCTGCGTTACTGGCGGGAATGCAAATAGACACATTATTAAACAACCCTGGAGAGACCTCGAGTGACTCAAACACTTAAAGTCGCCGTTACCGGTGCAGCAGGCCAAATTGGTTATGCTTTTTTGTTCCGTCTAGCTTCTGGACAAGTTTTTGGTCCATCTGTTCGTTTAGACATTCGTTTACTAGAAGTTGAGCCAGCTCTTCCAGCTCTAAAAGGCGTTTTAATGGAGCTACAAGATTGTGCGTTTTCACTTGTTGATTCCATAATAGCCACAGCAACCATGGATGATGCTTTTGCTGGTATCGACTGGGCTGTTCTCATTGGTGCTGCTCCAAGAAAAGTGGGTATGGAGAGATCTGACTTACTAGGAATGAATGGCGGTATTTTCAAAGCGCAGGGCGATTCTCTTAATCGTTGTGCTTCTGCTGACGCGAAAGTGTTTGTGGTGGGCAATCCATGCAACACAAATGCGATGATCACCATGAATCACGCGCCGAATATTCCCAAAGAGAATTTCTATGCAATGACCATGCTTGATCAGAATCGAGCTCATGCTCAATTAGCCGATAAAGCGGGCGTTCCTGTTAGAGATGTAAAAGGCGCTATCATTTGGGGTAATCATTCCGCAACTCAATTTCCAGATGCGTATCACGCTACCATTAATGGAAAATCAGCTACTGATGTGGTTGCAGATTCAGATTGGTTGGAATCCAACTTCATTGAAACTGTTCAAAAACGTGGCGCAGCGGTGCTTAAAACCCGAGGTTTTTCGTCTGCAGCTTCTGCAGCTAACGGTATTGTTACCGGTATTCAAGCCTTACTGACAGAAACACCAAAAGGTGAGTACTATTCCATGGCAAGACACACTAAAGGTGGCGAATACGGTATTGGTGATGGGGTGATTTTTTCTTTCCCATGCAGAACTGTCAATGGGCGTTGCGAGATTGTGACAGGCATGAATCATTCTGAGTTCGCCCAAGCTAAGATTGACGCTACTTTGGCGGAGCTTGAGTCAGAACGAAAAATCGTTGAAGGCTTGGGTTTATTAGAGAGTTAACATAAGCTAGATCTCTAATTAATATTAAGTTATTAAGCCTCTAAGCGCTTTGTTTAGAGGCTTTTTTTAAAGGTTCTAAGAAAATGAAAAATGACAATCCTCCACCGAGGAAAAAGCGAAGCAAGCAATATGATCAGTATGATTTAAAAGCTAACCTTCTAAAAGCGGTTCGTTCAAGTGATGCCCCTGAAGTGAGATCTTTATTGAGGTGCTCAGCCGATCCGAATACTCGCACATCAAAAGAAAAGCCTGTACTAAATGTCGCTGCTCGCGCTCTTGATCCAGATGTAGTGAGAGCGTTGCTTTTGGCCAAAGCAAAGGTAAATGCGGCCTCCGATCGATCAAAATCTTCTGCTCTCCGAGTTGCTTTTGGATCATACATGAAAGAAGAGGCGGACGATCCAAACAGTCTTTCGGTTATTAAGTGTCTTGTGAGAAAGAAAGCAGATTTACGGCAAGCTGCTAAAGATGGCGTTTCTCCAATTACTTTTTTCTGGGGATGTGGAACCCCTCGATTTTTTTCACAAATGCAAGGCATTGTAAAATTCCCCCATAACTTCCTAGGGATTTTATTGTTACGAGTAGCAAAGTTTAAAAGACCTAGCTACTTTCAAGACTCAGAGGGGGAAGAATTTTTTTCTGTGTGTCGACCTTTGGCAAACAATAATTTTCAAAAGAGCCTTGCTTTATTGAAAACCCCCGAGGGAAAGATAGAGAAACGATACGTTGACCAAGCAAATGCTTTAGGTCTGACGCCAGTTATGGCGGCTGTTTTTTTGCAGCAACATACTTTGTTGAAGCTACTGCTAACATCTAAAGCCAACCCTAACGTGCCCACTCAAGGAGTGCGAAGAACAGGGGAGCTTAAAAAGGCTGAGCCATTGTGCAATTTTCTCTCTCTTATAGTGGGAAAGCACCCTTTGTTCATGGCTCTTAAATATAATTCTTATTCTGCAGCAGTAATCTTATTGAGAAGTCCTCAGCTAGATAGAACAGATTTTTATTTGCGCGATGATGTGCATTCTTTTTTGAGTGAAAAAAGTGGCCCTCAAATGAAAAATCTTTTTGCTGGGTATGGTTTTTTAGGGAAAGCACAGGCTGAAGACGAGGGTTATGAAACTGCGGGCACTGAGTCTGCGTCGTCAGAAGCCAGTGGACCTTAAAAAGTGAGAGCCATGTCGTTGTAAGCGACGCCTCTTTGCAATGCTTTTTTTGCTTGCATGGAAAATAGATGATGATGCCCTCGGCGAGAACGTTTATTCAGCAAAGGGCTTAGCTTTCCAAGCAAGATCTCTTCGCTGGATTCTCTTACCTGAGAGCTTTGCTTTAAGTTGCTCAACTCTATGTGATCTGCTTGATCAGATGAGCGTGAGAAGCGTGTGCGTTTGTTTTCAGAAGAGAAGTGCTTTAATAGTTCACCTCCTGAAAGCCTTACTTTCTCAATTCTTTTTAAAGAACTGTTTTCCCGAGATTCATAGCAATACCATAACTGCATCGCTTTATTGATTGTCTTATCATTCCAGTTGGAAATCTGATCGATCTGCTTTATCAGTAACTCACTCATTGCTAGTTGCTCTTCTAAATTAATGGCGTGCTCTTCTGTAATTTCCAGCTCTAAATCTTTTTTGTTGAGTTTTTCTGCCATTTTCTCTTTTATAAAATGCAAGTGTCGCTTTAGGGTGTTTCTAGCTTTGAAGCTAACAAGTTGCCGTATCTGCTCGACAGTTTCCATGCTTCCATGAAAGTAGGAGTTTGCTTTTTGGCAAGACTTTTTGCTAGCTGCATGAAAGGGATCTTCGTTTAGTGTTTGATGTAAAATCTCCTTGGAAAGTGATAAGGTTGTAACGTAGCCCTTGGTAGGGCGGCTTCGCCCTAAGGAAAGCCAAGCAAAACCGCGGAGGACTTGTAAAATTGAATGGCCTCCTGATGAGCTATTATCTCCCAGTAGGTGGCTGATGGTAGTATAAAGAAGGGATGCTTTTTGAGTGGGTGTTTGATCCATGTTTCGAAGCAAACGAACGAGCTGATTGATCACTTGTAACTTATGTCTTCCTAGGCGGTGACACCTAAAAATAGGTCGATATCGACTTAAGATCAGTCTGATGTGCTCTAAATTAAGACTCATGTGCTCGCGGTTTAAGGTTGATTCAGAAAGAGACTCCCAAGTATTCATAGCCATACTTTCAAGATATTTTCTTTCAACATCTCCTAGAAATGACTGATTGGCTAAAGTTGTTTGGCTTTTCCTGTAGTCGGCCACTACTTTCTGACAAGCTATGAGTGGGCAATCTGTGCTTAAAGTAGAATTAATGTGGCTTAAAATAGGAGGAATAACACGAAGTGAGCGATGTTTGTTCATGGATATTTTTAGCTGATTAGCACATTGATCCGCCTTTAGCCTAACGGATAAATACCATGTAGCAAGCTGTGTTAAATAATTAATGAGATAGTCCGAGCATGACCTAGACTTTAATCGTCTTGAGACGTGATGCTGAATCATTCGATGAATCATCTGAGAGAGTAGGCGAGGATTAATGGTCTCTTTTCTTAGGTGACTAGAGATGATTTGTCGTAGCTCATGATGAGCATGCATTAACTGCTTTGCAGGTAGGGCTCCTTTACTCATTGTTTCGTAAGTGGAAAATAAATTCAGTATGTATTGACAGAAATAACTGTCTAGGTCGCTTGAATGACATCTCTCCTCTGATGTTGGATTAGGTTTCTTTTGATCAGTCAGCCGAATGATATCTAGTACAAGTGCATTATCTGAAGCACTCATGCTTTCAAGAGAAAAGCAGGTAGATACAGGTTTTCTATTAAAGGCGATATTTAAGCGTTTTTTAAAGAAGAGAAGCATCACAGAATAAGGAGTTAGTTTTTTTGTGCCAATAGTGAGGGCAGGCCTGGACTGAATGGCGGCTAGCAAGTGAGTTTTAAGAGGGGAGACACCATGTTTCAGTAAACACATCAATTGAGATTGATAAAATCCAAGTAAAGATGATTGAGCGGTAAAGGGCTTGTCATGAGTATCGATACTTAGCTGCTTTGCTATTCTCCCAATTCGAGCATATCCGGAAGCGTTATCCGGCGATGACAAAATGAAATCTTCAGAGTCAATAATGATGAGGCATTGTGTCTTTTTATTAAAGCAGTGATGCTCCATGCTTCCAGAAATTAAACGTGTTCTTTTGCTTAGATTTACGGTCTCATGAGCAATGATCCAGGCATTGCTTTCTGACCATTGTTGATCTTTGATCTCCCCCAAGGTGGATTCGGAATACAGCCTGGTGTGAGACCCTTCTAAGCTGTGAATGATGCACTCCTCTAAGGAGGCGGCCGCTTTGCTTTTAATTAACTGAATGCTTCGAAAGAAGCTTTTTATTGCCCTTAGGTTAAACGAGGACTCAGTTGACAAAAAAGAATCAACTAGCATTTGATTGCAATTAAGATTATCGACATTGGTCTGCTCTAGCTCTAAGTGTAGAGAAGACTTTGCTTCTTTACCTCCCTTCAAATCTAAATTCTCACAGACACTTTTTCTTAGGACTAAACGTTCATTCCCTTTGTTTTGAATGGACATGGAGGCGCATTTAGAGTCGATTAAAGAGAGGCTCTTTAGATGAGATGAGTCCTGGCTCGTGAATTTTACTAGGGATGAGTTTGATATTGTTAACGTTGCTGTTGTGTTTTTTAGGGAAATACTAGAAGCATGTGATTTTTCAATTTTGAAATTGATTTCAGAGTTAGCAAAGTTTAGGTCTCCGATGCACTCTAAAAAAGAAACGTCCTCCCATTGAGCATTATTCCATGGATCACTTCCTAAGATGCAACGAGTAAAGTGACACTTATCTAGCTTTACATTGTCTCGTTTAATCATCGATAAATCTAAACCCACCCATTCAACAGAGGAAATAAGGAAGTCATTATTATCTGTTTTCTCGGCAAGCATTACGAAGGTGTTGTCATGTAATTGCAGTTGATTTCGTCTGATGCAGAAAAGAAAAGTCGATATATTCAATTTCTCTAGGGATTGAGCAATGTCGCTGATTGATTCTGTGCAGTCGTGTAGATCCGGTGTAAGCTGTGTTTTAATAAACTCAGATTCACTGAGGCATCGATCCGCATAGCGGGAGCAATTTTTGATCTCGTGACATTGCTTGCTTAAAGATTCCCATGATTTAATAATTAAATCGCAACCCGCTTTCATGTCTTCGCAGCATTTGTTAGCCTCTTCTTTGCTCCAACATAGGTCGGGTATTTTTAAAGAATCCCTCCAGCATTGTAAGAGTGCTTTATGTTTCCCTGAGCAATAAGTTAAGGAATCATTAAGGTCTGATTCTGAGTACTCCTCTATTTCTTCAAGTGCATCTTGATAACGCATCATAGACTGTGACACATGTGAGTGTGTTCGCCGTATCAACTGCCTAATGGTGGTGATAAAGTGGTTGGTTTTCTTTGAAATGCAGGTAAGAGGGTGGGGCATAGTGGTCTCCTTAAGTTAGAGTCGAAACAGTTTCTTTTTCTCTCCTGCTGTGTCGGCCTGCGCTTCCGGATTCTCAAGTACTTTACGTACGATCCGCTCCGGTTCTCGGCCTCCTAGCAGGAGAGTGAAAATAATTCAGTTTCCTTTATTAGAGTCGAAACAGTTTCTTTTTCGCTTCTCCTAAAAGGAGGCGAAAAATGATTCTGCTCTCTATTTGAGATCAGCTTAACAGCTTGTTTCGAAGAGGAAGTACCGTGATTACTACCGTGTTTTTTACTGTGTTAAACCCTCAGAAAGGGAGGCTTGTTACGCTTTCATTGCATCTGGCATGTGCTCTTCTGGTTCGAGAGAGGAAAAACAGGGAAAAACACACTTAGCCACCTTGTTATTTGCTTATGCGCGTTTAAAATAAAGTTCTTTCACAGTAAGGAAGAAGGAAATCTCCTATGCCAAGAAGAAACTTCAGAGTTAAAAGACCGCCAGTCCCTAAAGGGAAATTTCAACTTCTTCTTTTTGATGTTTTTTTTAATTTAAATGGTGGTGTAAACTTTCCGACTCAGGCGCTTGCGGCACCTGATTTAGCTGTATTGCCAGCAGGAAGCACCGATCGCGCAATCCAACTAAAAACCACTGCTGATCAAATTCCAGATAACTTCTTAGATCGTCATTTGACGGATGACGATGTGCTGTTTTGTCAAGACCTTGGGGAATACTGGCAATTTCAAAACTTTCTGGTTGTTCAAGCTCAAAATAAGCAGCGTGCTTTTCTAGCCTCGCCAGCTGCTGACGTTAATAAGCATGCCAGGCTTTTGGTGCGTGCTGCAACTCAATCTGAAATTCACTTAAAAAGACAAGGCTATGCAAGGCAGCGGGCTGTCGCGCAAATAGATTTCCAAGCGGTCCGCGATGCTCGAGCACTACCAGTAGGTGGAGGAGGAGGAATAACAGCAGCTGTAGCAAGTCAACGACGCGCAAATATTCGTGCAGACCGTACTGCAACCGAAGATGCCGTGAATGATATGGTAGGGCGCCTTACAAACCCAGAGCTTCAAATCACCATAAGTGCGTTAGTAGCAATAAATCCCGCTGCACCCAATGCGGGAGACTTAATTAGGGCGGCGCTTGCTGTTTCGCATGTAACCGCAGAAGGATGGGTGACTCATACGCCTGCATCAAGAAAAGCTGATCGCGTTTGCGAGGGGGATACACTGTACCACGTAGCTGCTCGAAACAGATTACCCACTAACAAGCCTTTGCAGTTCTTGAGAGCCCTCTTAGAAAGACAAAGACCAAATGCGCTCATTCTAAGCAATTCTTTTGGAAATAATCTGTTACACGAATTGGCGACCACTAAAAAAGGTGGCAATTACGTCATGAAGGGGTTATTACGCCAACATCGGGATATCCTCTTTAATGCCCAAAATCCTGCGACTGCAAATTCAGATGTGTCACCCAATGATCCTACTGTTTTTAGTGATGCAGCGTGCCTACTTTATACAGGAGCTGCTGATGAAAATGCTATTGGAGCTTTGATAGGAGGCCCTGCAGCAAATTCACCTTACGAAATGGCTGCTTTTGGGGTTAATGGCAAGAGTCGAACACCCCATTTCAGAGCCATTGCAACAGAGAGAGAAAGTCGAGCGACTCGTTTGTGCGGAAATCGAAGAAGCAACGGTGTGCTCGTGAGCGCTACCCCTGACGTCACTCAACAAACAGCTGGAGAGTACTCCCACTCTTTTCACCCTGATTCTGTACGAATTAAAGCCCGTGAGAATGCTTACAAAAGTATGCGCAAGCCAGAGACTATTGCTTCACTTATTTTCAGTTTGCTTAATATTATTTTGGCTCTTGTAGATGCTGCCCTTTCTACTGATGAAAAGCCATGCTATGAAGCAGGCCTTACAACGGCAGCAGTTGCTCAAGGTGGGAGTGAAGAAAAAGTAATTATTACATCTGCGGAAGGTGTTGTTTTTTACCTTGCTATGATCTTAGGCTTGGTTGCTTATTCTAAGGCTTGCAATGAGTGGAGAGAGCAGGCTGGCGGTTATTTCACTGGCTTTAATCCAACTCCCTACAATTACTGCCCGAACAATGGCATTTGTTCGTTGCCTTATTTTAATTGCAAAGTGCCTCGTCACATAAGAAGTTCCTTTATTGCTATGTGCTTTGCTTTTGTTGTTTCTGCTGCCATGCAAGGCTATGGTTTATCTGTTAGTGAAGATCAAGATAAACTGCTTAGAGTGGGCCTTCTAACGGGAGCATCGTTTATCTTTTCAGCTGCTCAAGGACTTGCCACAACAGCGGTGGACTCACAAGTTGATATTTACGAGCTAGCCAATCAGGTTATCGTTTAGAGCAAGGTTGAGGGGGAGGGGTGAGCATTCAGGAAAGGGTTTGAGAGTACCATCTTGAAAAAGGTTGCGTTTTTTAGTATTTTCAATACCTTCTCCTCACCCAGTCGACCTTATATTTGGTGCCAACAATGAAAAAACGCTTAATTACACACTCTCATTTGCCTACAGATTTAGAAGCACTCCTCCAGGAGAAGCGTGAACGTATTCAATCTCTAGGGGATAAAGACTATGTCACTGTCGATCGACAGCTACAATTACTAAATGAAATGACTGGATTTGAGCTCGGAGTATTCTTATTAAAGAACAAAGGTGCAAACGGGTATTGGATTCATCATCTTCTAACTCATCCCTGGAGTAATGCTCACCAAGAAAGAACGGACTTAGATAATTTCTTTTTGGAGCGCGCGCCACTTTCTCTGGCTACGCAAGAAAGGTTCCTTATTTTTCTGCGTGAAATACAAAAAAGCGTTAAAGATGGCGCTCGATTGGCTTCGATTCCCTCAGGCTTATTGGGGGAGCTTTTGTACTTAGATTTAAAAGGTCATTCTGATGTTCAGCTGATAGGAATTGATTACGATGAAGAGACTTTGCGTGATGCGAAGGAACTGGCTGACAAAAGGGGGCTGGCGCATTGCATTGAGTTACATAAGGCAGATGCTTGGGAGCTGAACTTAAGCGATTCCTTTGATCTCATCAGCAGTAATGGTCTTAATATTTATGAGCCTGATGATACTAAAGTCACTGCATTATATAAAGTGTTTCATGACGCTTTAAAGCCCGGCGGGAAGCTAGTAACTAGTTTTGCTACTCCACCTCCCCAGCTTACTGATTGCTGTGAATGGAAGATGGACCGCATTAATAAAGAAGATTTACTGCTCCAACGTATTATTCATTCTGATATACTAGAGGCTAAGTGGCAATGCTTTCGATCGTCTGAGCAAACTAAAAAGCAGCTAGAGTCTGCGGGTTTTCAGGATATTCGTTTCATTTATGACCGAGCGCATTTATATCCGACGGTTATTGCTTTGAAAGAAAAATAAAGGAATCATAGGGGGAAGTGAATGAATAAACATATCATCTTAATTGGTCTGCGGGATTCGGGAAAAAGCAGTGTAGGACAAGCTCTAGCATCTCTATTAAAGATAGAATTCATCGATACGGATAGTGTCTTAGAGGCTTTGTATTATGACAAAACGGGCAACAAACGTAATTTTAAAGAGATTCATATTGATCTAGGTGAGAAAGAGTTTAGATCCTTAGAAAATATAGCTATTCGGAGTATTGATACTAGTAATCAGCTTATTATTGCAACTGGAGGTGGGAGTATACTGAATCCAGACAATGTGAGCTTACTGAAGGCTTTGGGAGTAGTGATATTTCTAGATGCTAGCCATGAGACACTGTTGGCAAGATGGCGTAGGGATCCTCCCACATTTGTGACAGTGCCAACGATAGAGCAGGATCTTAAAAAGTATTACGCTTACCGCAAGCCTATTTGTAAAAAAATGGCTGACATGACAGTAGATGTAAATAATAAATCCATTAATGAGATCGTGAGCAGTATTGTTGAAAAACTAGCGATTACTCATTAGATTTTTTTCAAGCATAGTTGTGAATATTGCTACAACGTCATTTACGTGTGATTCAATTTCATTGTTGGTATATGGCTTCCTGAATCCGGCTAGTACATGCCAGAAAGCATCTTCCTTTAGTAAACCGAAAAAGTATAAAGCCTCTCTTTTTGCTTTTATCTGCTCTAGGTTATATGCATTTTCCAGAAATTGGCTGACATTTAGCAGAATGGGTGGCTGATTATTTGAAATAATTGACTGAGAAAGGTCGGGGAAACGCTCTGCTTCTGCAATTAAGATTCTAAAAAGAGAGCGTGTTTTTGCGGTGTATAGGTGTTTAAGAAGTGATTTAGCAAATTTTTGAAGGGTGGTAGCAGTGGGCTCTCCTGGCTGTACAGAGATTTTTGGTGTTTTTTCGTTTTCCCAGTGGTCTAGGATAACAGCCTTGAAAAGGGCGTTCTTATCTTTAAAGTGACTGTATAAGGTGTTTTTAGATACATTGGCCTTTTCTCTTATCTTATCCATACTAACATCGTTAAACCCATGCTTTAAAAACAAAGAGTTAGCCGATCTTAAGATGTCCTCGTGTTTCTGAGATGACTTAGGTCTTGACATATTCGCACCTTATAACTATACTGCTTGGTATAGTATAGATTGTGCTATATTAGAAAACAAGTAAAGGGGAGATAAATATATGACAGCTCGATTAGAATTGCCAAAAAACAAAGAATTACCACAAGATGTTGCTGAACGCTTAGATGCTTTGCCAGCCATTAATGTTTATAGAATGATAGCAAACGCACCTAGCTGCCTTATTCCCTGGACTGATATGGTGAAAGGGTTATATGAAAGCAAGGTGGACATTCGTTATCGTGAAATAGCGATATTAAGACAAGCTTTCATTGCGAAGTCTGACTACGAGCTACATCAACATAGGTTCATTGCAAAATCAAATGGTATCACTGAGGAAGAAATTAAAACCATATGCTCGACAGGTAAAGTTACTGCTCTAAACGAAATAGAAAATGCGATTTGCGATATGGCAGAACAACTAGAATCTACAGCTCAACTATCCGATGAAACAGCGAGCGCACTTAAGTCTCATTTTAGCGAGCAAGAAGTGGCTGAGCTTATTATTCTAACAAGCTTTTATTGTTGTGTTGCACGTGTCTTAAATGCCACAAAAGTTGAGATTGAATCTAACAATCCATTAGCAGGGCAAGACTCTCCAAATTAAATATTCATCTTCAAAATAAATTAACTCACCCTCTCAAAAAAAAGCGCCTTAAAAGTTTAGTTCTTAGTCAAGACAGCTAATGCTGCTTTGGCGCACTGGATGTCGGCGTCTTTGTTCGGTGTGTCTTTGTTGGCGACGTTGCTATCGAGGCTTAGAATCGTGCTGCTGAAAGCAACTGCTGCGATGAGGTGTTTGCCAACTCTGACTGGATACCCACCTGGGAAGATGACGTATTTTCCGCCTTGAGTTGCCATTAAATTATTTAAGATAGGTTGGGGGAGGGAGCTTTGCAGCTTGTCTGTTGCAATACCCAAGGCAACCACGGTTTCAGCTTTCGATTTTGCAAAATTAAACGTTGATGGTAACGCTCCGTGCATTCGGTAAGAGGCTATCAGGTGGCCGTGCCTTTCGACTAGTACAAAACTGCCAGCTCTTCCAAGTTCTCGTGCTTTTTTGGTGGCAGCTAATTGAGCCTGATGAATTCGAGATTCAGATAGCATTGATTGCGCTGAAGATGTGGCTGGTTTTGCGTGAGCAAGTGGCAGCATGAGTAAGCTGCTAAGTAAGAGAGAGTATTGTTTAAACGACATGATGGCTCCTAAAAATATAAGTTGACTCTGTTATTCTTACCATGAAAGGGAGAGCTCTAACAGAGCGGGTTTTTTGAGTAACATAAAGCATTCTTACCAGGTGTAAGCAATGCTCGAATGACTGCTTGGGTTGATCGTGTAAAGCTCAGGGTTATAAACACTAAAAGAACTACCCGAGTATGGTTGCTGCTTTCCACCAGACAGCACCGCTCGGTAACTACCTTCCGAGCTTGATGTCAGCGTTAACGTTACTGGAACAGCAGCAAAAAAGATCATTTGGTCTGAACCGAAAGCACAAAGGGTTCCCTGGCTCCCTCCATGAACAAGCAGATCGAAAGAGTAGTGGGTTGGTATCTTATCATGTGGGGAAAAAACGGGTGTTCGATAACCGCAAACACGTTGGTCGTCTTTTACCTCAAGCTGCTGGCAGACATTGTCAGAAGAGCAAATGCTGATAGGCAATTTTCGACTGAATATATTAATTCCTGTCGTTTTTGACTCACCAGCATTGAGCGCATGACCGTCAACAAGCACAGAGTCCGTACTTGACAGTTGGTTTATTACCGTAAGATCTGTTAACGCATAAGTTGAGGCAACTGAGCATGAAAAAATAACGGTGTAAAAGTATTTTGAAAACATTGTCATACAAGGCTCCTTGTAGTGGCTACCATTGTTAGGTAACCACAGCGATTCAGAGGATTAAGGATAGTCGCCGCAGTTCGGGCAGCCAGCATAATTGATAGAGCTGTGGACGCCAAAACCAGGAAAGTCGTCGTAATTGACAGAGGAATGGGCACCTAAGCCAGGAAAGCTCAAGTTAGCTAAACTTAAAGTAGGTAAAAGTAGAAAACCACACGCCACAAGAGTTGTTTTCTTCATTCTATTTTTCATTGGGAGCTCCATAATCCACATTAAAAATTTGTGACAGGAGGCTTTTATTGTTTATCTCCCGTCACCCACATATTTATGCTATCACCGGAACGATTGCAGGTCATATCAAATGTCTTTATTGGCTCTATAACGTGAGCTTATCATGAGGGCCTGTACTCTCGGAAGCGAGTATCATCTGCGAAAAGGGCGTCAAGATGCCTAATATTTTCAATATATTAAGATGAAAAGTTCTCATTGCTTGACTTACGAGCATATTGTTTTATTATGGATTCTGTTTTGTGTAAAATAGTGAGTTGAAATGAAGGCGCAACTGGACCAAGGGCGAGTTAGAATACATACATTATCCGGGCATTCGTTTCTGCTGTCGTACGACAGAGAAAATGACTCATTTGAAGTCGTGATGCGAAAAATTACGCAGCATATGTTTCCTGATTTTGACCCAAAAGATAGCACATACAGCAATCATGTAAGTATGTTTTTCGAAGGCGCTCGTCGAGTTACATCACAAAATTTTGAAGCCAGGAAATCCCTACTGCAAGCGGTAGGCGCCGTCATTGTGATCCTCGCCTCTAGTGAAATAAAATCATACCTAAAAGAAGATAAGTCCGCACTAGAGTCCCTAAATAATCCTAATAAAGCAGATCAACCGAATAAGTCCATCTATGGGATCGTTACCAACCTTTATTTATGATGTTCAGAGCAAAGACTCACAAGCCCCTAGTGTACGGAAATTCTGGTCTATTCTACAGGGGTGCTTGGCTTTTGCTGGCCTTACTGCAGGTGCAGCAGCTTGGCTCTCGGTTGCGAGTAATGTTGCCTTGCTCACAGTAGGGGATGTTGGCGCTATTGCCTCTATTGTCGCCATTGCCATTTTCGCCGTTGCTTCGTTGGTGATTGGCTTCTTGGGCGAAAAAACCTGCCATAAGAAGAATCAAAGAGTCCATCATAGGAATCGCTTGTTTAATCATGCCGATAAGAGAAGTCAAGGAGAAGTATCAGAGGCCACGCACGGATAAAATGCTCTGAGCTTTGCTGTAAATGATGCTGAAATACTTGGATGCAACTCATAAGTGCAACTTTTGTTGATATTGCATCCAACTGAGCCGTGGGGTAAATCTGCGAAACTAGACCTTCTTTGCAACAGAACCAATTACAGCAACAAGATAAGCCTTTTGGACAAATCTGATTTAGGTATTTTATCTGCATAACCGTATTCTATAGATTTATCAATCAACTCTCTTTTGTTTTTGTAATTCATTTCATATCGAATACTAGTCAAATGCTTTTCTATAGTTCTGTGAGACCTACGATAACTATTTGACAGAAGAGAGAAAAAAAACCAAATAGCTTCAGTTAAAAGTCGTGTTTTAAAACCGAAGCGTAAGATAGAAGAGGGTTCGGCTTCCGGTGATGCGGAAAGGAAGGCAGCACACATAGACTCTCTGATACAAAAATCAGGGGCTATTGGCGATGATGCGTCCTGTAAATACCTAACAAGCAGAGGCATACTAGATTGGCAGGGTGAGGACATACACTCCATTGGCCAGATAAATACAGGAGGGGGCAACAAAGACATACGCTCTTTCTCTTCCGCAATCGCCTCCTTCGCTAAGAACAAAAAAGGTGAGGTAACAGCGATACAACTGACATACCTAGACCCCGTCAGCGGAGGGAAAGTTGAGGGACTCCCAGTTCCCAAAAGAACCATAGGATCAGTCAAA
>JAJRRL010000043.1 GCA_024279495.1 Gammaproteobacteria bacterium
ACGGCTTGACTACGCTGTGGTCTCTCAAGTGACTCAACGCCACGTAAAGATTTTCTATGTTCGCTTACGCTCGATAGAAAATCCGTGGCTATCGCGGACTATTCGCCTGCGCCTTCGGCTCTCCATGGCTCACAGCGGTGGCAGTGGCTAACTAAGGCGCCAAAAACAGTCTTCCTTCGAAAAATAACCTGGAATGACAATCAAACACACATACAATGGAGCGCATCGGGAAATAATTTTTTACCATGGATCCAGCAAAGAAATAAGCATGTCCGTGTTCTTTCAGTCAACCAAAATATAATTGGAAATGCTCATGTTTTCACACTAATCACTACGGAGAAAAGACCATGACTCAGGGTGTTATGTTTTCTCAAAACAAAAATAAAACGTCTTTCAAGGAATGCTTTTATCACAAAGCCTCCACCTTAACTCTTCTCCTCCTTCAGGGGTGCTTGTTACTACTAAGGCATCATCTAGAGCATCGCTTATTGCCAACACACATTGTGCCTCTTGCTATCTCTCAAAAAGCATGGCTTTTCGACTGGCCCAAAAAAATTGATCTTCGCCTCATGAAACGCTCTGGAGCAGGCATTCTGTTTGAGGGAACTGGCTCTTTCTCCGAACTCTATCATGGTATGATGATACTCACTCATAACACTCATCATTGCCTAAAAAAAGCAACTATTCAGCCTGATCAATCTAAAATCCTACACTGGTCAGGCTATGATTTTTCGCCCCTTTCTACCTAAGGCCGCCTAATGTGTATTTTTTTCTTGCTGCTATCTATCTTTGTGTCAAGCTACGCACGTCCCCCTCTTTTTGAGATTCAATCAACAACCGCTCTCTCATCAAAGCTTAATCTCAAACTAGCATCCATTCCTTTACACTATAGAAAAGCCAGTGAGGTAGCCTCTATTCTCAAACAAAACAATAACAAAATCCTCAGCGAACAAGGCAGTCTCATTGCTGATGACCATAGCAATCAAATTTGGGTGTATAACATGCAAGATAAGCTTTCATCTTTAAAAAAAATTATCAGCGCAATGGATAAACCACGAAAACAAATCAGCATTGCTGTGAAAATGATGGCCATTGATACCGATGCTTTGCACTCACTAGGTTTGAATTTAGATCAAGCTAAATACACTCACAGCAACAAAGAAACGAGCAACCCCATTGTTGATGTAAAGCAACTACGTTGGTGGCTAAATCATTTAGATGCAACCATCTCTCATGGGTCCGGTGAAATGATCGCTTCACCAACATTGCTGGTTAGCAATCACAACACTGCTTCGATCGAATCAGGACAAGAAGTGCCTTACCAAGAAAGAACACGCGAAGGTGACACGAGCACAAGTTTCAAAAGCGCTACTTTACATTTAGATGTAAGACCAGATCTTTTGCCACACCAAGAAGTGATGTTAAACATACATTTAAATCAAGACAAGGTCAGCGATCTGAGTGTTGCAGGCATGCCAGCGATACAAACCGAAAAAATAGACACTTCTGTTCGCGCCAAAAATCACCATACAGTTATTTTAGGTGGGGTTTATACACATCGATTAGTACGACAAATAAAAAGCATCCCTTTACTTGACCGCATTCCTTTTCTTGGCCAACTGTTTCGACATACCTACTGGCTATGGCAACGCCAAGAGTTAATGATTTTTGTAACGCCTAGCTGGTCATAACGATACATTTAGCACTGATGCTTTCAAGCTAACATAATCCACTTTCCCAGATCCTAAGACAGGAAGAGAATCGACAATCTGTATCTTCTTAGGGATAGACAGCTCTCTAAGCCCTTGCTCTCTGACATAAGCAATGATTAGGTCTCGCCTTGCTTCTGAATGATTAGTAACTAAGACAAGTGCTTCACCTTTATTACTATCTGGTACATTAATCACAGCGTGCTCTTTACCAGGCCAAAGCGCTAAAAGATAATTTTCCACCACCGCTAGGGAGATCATTTCACCTGCTATTTTTGCAAACCTTTTTGCTCGGCCTTGAATGCTTAAGTAAGCTTCTTCATCAAATGAAACAATATCTCCAGTGTCATAACCTGACTCATCAGGTGGAAGCAAAACACCAGGCTGATCGTGTAACAAATACCCTTTCATTACGTTGGGACCTTTTACCAACAGACGGCCCCCCTCTGCAATGCCTGGCACTGGCTTTAGCGCATACTGAATGCCTGGCAGTAACCTTCCCACCGTGCCTGGTTTATTATGCATGGCTGTGTTAATCGACAAAGCCGGCGATGCTTCTGTTGCCCCGTACCCTTCAAACACACGAACCCCGTATTTCTCCATCCACAGTTTTCTTGTTTCTTCTTTTAACTTTTCAGCGCCAGCAAATACGTAACGAACGGAATAGAAATCATATGAATTAGCAAAGCGGGCATAGCCAGACAAAAAAGTATCTGCCCCAAACATAATAGTGGCATTTGTTTCGTAAATTAATTCCGGAATAATGCGATAATGCAATGGCGATGGATAAAAGAAAGTTCGTATGCCTGACAAAATGGGGAGTAAAGTTCCGCCAGTCAAACCAAAAGAATGAAACATCGGCAAAGCATTAAATACAACATCTGTCGGACAGAGATCAATACGTGAGGCCAGCTGAAATCGATTTGCCTGTATGTTTTCATGAGACAAAACCACACCTTTTGGAGCCCCTTCCGAGCCGGAAGTAAATAAAATCACTGCTGAATCACTCAAAAGAACAGCTTTTAATTGGCGACGCACCATGCCAGGAAATCGAGCGCGCATCCAAGCCTTTAATTTACCTGAGAGGGAAAAAGAAACCGCAATGTCTTCTAAATAATGAACCGTTATATTGGCAGAAGTCATCGCCTCAAGCAGATCCAACAAACCTGTTTTCTCTGCAAATTTCTTTGATGTGTAGATGGTTTTTATAAGCGCCGTCTTGCACGATAAGATAATACTTTTGATTCCAGCAGAAAAATGTATCATCGCTGGAATACGAGCACAGGATTGAAGCGCGAAAAAACTTATCAGACATTCTAACGAATTTGGAAGCATGATGCCGACATGCTCTTTCAATTGAGTTTGAGTCGAGAAGCTATCGCCCATTGCCACTGTTTTCATTAAAAATTGACCGTACGAAATAGGTGATCGACGCTTATCTTCTGCAATGACATGCTTTCTACCATGAAGATGCACTTGATCGAGCAGGGATTCGAATAACGTTTTATGCCGATCAGAACTATCGAACACCATGTCACTCATCAGATCATACAGCTTCATGCTTGCCACATGTCGGCGCTCTCTTCCTTTAACAGAAGGGTCAATAACAAACGACTTTGGCTCTAATATCGTAAGTGTTATTTTTGGAAACCATCGAATACGAACTTTTCCTTTGAGATGAGAAAAAGGTGTGTACTGCGCCCCATCAATGCGCACAGGAAGAACCCTTGCTTTTGCTTTATCAGCAATCATTCCGGGCCCTTCATAGATTTTCATGAGAGATCCAGTCACTGTGATTCGTCCCTCTGGGAAAATAACACAGACTTGATCTTTCTTTACTTCAGTGATCATTGATTTTATCGACATCGGGTTCGTCGGATCTAAGGAAAAGAAACGAACCATCTTAAGAAAAGGCTTAAAGTACCAACGCCCTGAAATATGACTATTCACAGCAAAAACAGGATCCCCTGGCAAATACAAAGCCAACAAGATTGGATCCAAAAAAGACAAGTGATTAGCCACTACAACCACACGGTCACCCGCCTTGTAGAAGTTATCTAAACCTTTTATTTCTATTCTATAAAGCTTCTTAAGAACACACCTTAGAAAACGTTTAATCATGACTAAAGACTCCAGCTGAAAATACGACGAACCACCAACAAAATACCTTTAAAATACAAAGTATCAAGAAGAAATTAATGACCATAAAATGTAAGGCATAAGTGGACAGAAGCTCTATATCAAGACACTACGTTTTTACAAGTCAAGCCTCTCCATCATCTCACACATATCCTCTTCATTTGTGATTTCCGTCACATCAGGCATACGTTCTGCCTTCCTCAGCTCTTCATGAAGACCCAAATGCCCTTTTGGTGGGAAAATAGGGACTCGATATTCTACTGTACCAGCATCATTATGGCATATAGATTGTTGACTCACCGCTTCAGAAAGATCTCCCCCACACAAAGCGTGATTCAACCAATTCCTATCTTTATGAGACCACTTAAACTGACCATTTGTTCGAAGCGCTGGGGACATGGTTGCTTGCGTCATCACCCAAGCAATGAAGCGTTGCTGATTAATGCACCTTTGAATGGGCGACATATCAGCAGAAGAAAAGACAATTCCCATGGACATAAAACCAATTTGCATCAACAATCGATAATCTTGCTCTTTAATATCCGCCTTAAACTCATGCAGTGAATATGTCTTCAAGCCGATAAAAGCGGCAATATCTAACGTGCCACTAGTCCCTCCAACAATACCAACAACATGTGGCTTTAAGGAATGAAGCAAATACATATGGTGCGCCTTTTGATACTCTCCTTCAACAGATGAAGGGAAAACATAACAACTAGACACACCCTTTCTCTTCTTTAACCAGGCAGTAGCGCCATCACTTCCATCGCCAGCAATCAAAGCGTGAACATGAAAACCTCGATCTTGTGCGACTTTTACAATAAACCTTAAATCTTCTATACTTAATGATTGGTTCGCATTTGCTGCATCCGAGGTGCGATGATTAATGAGAAGTATTTTTTTACCTTCCGCTTTTTTTAGTGCTTTTTTAACTTCCTTATTGACTGATTTTTCAAAAGACAGCTCTTCCTCTTCTTCAGCTGCTTTCGCAATGCACTTTAAGATTGGAGCAATAAAAACCTGTGTCATTTCTTTTGAAAAGTTTTCATAACCTTTGCTAATGGCATATAAAGATAAAAATAAAGTCGTTACCTTTTGATCCATCACAACCGTTAAAGAGGACCGACAAGCACGCCTTGTCGCGGCATGTCTTGGTGGCGACTGAGTTGAACCAATTTCCCCTATGAAATCCTTAAACTCAAGGTGCTGATCTAAGCCTAAGAATCTAGCTAAATCAAGAGCACGATCTACCTGTGTTTCCGTACGATCATTGTCATACGCAAGAACAATATCAGGCACTACCCAACCTTTAAGCACACACAAGCCCAACCACCCTAAATAGTGATACACATCTCCTGAGCTATTAACTGGGGGGTTAAAAATAACGAGCTGTCTCTTGTCATCATTTAGTAATGTTCTTATCATGTGGGACACAAAGAGAATCTCTTTAGGAGCAGCTAAGGAGGACTCACTGCTTTCACTTCCAGAGCTGCTTTTACTCTCTGAACTACTTTCGTCGTCGAGAAAGAGGTCTTTAAAATGCTTCTTAGCCATCACATATCTCCTTATAAATACCCACACATCTTTCATTATACCCGCAAACCCTTGATTGTCACCCTGTTAAGTGGCTAAAAATAACTCTAAATACTGACGCACGAACACAATCAGCTTCGAGTCAATCTCTCTCCTCCAACAAGCATTGCACCTGACCTTATTTTGCGCTAAGATCTGCCCTCACCTTGCGGAGAGGTGTCCGAGTGGCTTAAGGAGCACGCCTGGAAAGTGTGTGTGCGGTTTCCCCGTACCGAGGGTTCGAATCCCTCTCTCTCCGCCAAATAAAAGACCCTTTTGGGTCTTTTTTTTTGGTGGAGAGAAAGGGACATATGAGAAGCCGAGTAGAGGGTTCGACAAATCAGCAGGATCGCTGATTTGAACAGCCAAAATAAAATAGCCCTAGCCTTTTGTCATCCCCGAGAAACGAAGTTAACGCGAGTGAAAAATAAGTGCAGTATTTTAGCGCACTTATTTTTTGTGAGAGTTATCCCCGCGAAGGCGGGGAGCCGGACCCAGGCTTGATCCGTTGTTACGAAGTAACGACTAGCGATCTTTAAAGATCCAGCCCTAACATTATTGTGAGCTCAAATCTGCACATTGCTTTTAAAAATATGATTTTATACAGATCCTTAGTTCATGCTTCACACGAACTGGATCGAAGCTAGGCCCCCGACGTCACGTTGTTCCTGGGGGTGACAAGTGTAGAGTCACGTTTTTTCTGGGGGGTTGACGCAAGATCAAACAATATGCTACAAAGAGGTATCTTTACTCTTTTTTCAAGGTCGCGCATACAATGGATACTATCTCTTAAATCAGCCCACAGCTCTGGGCAATCGAGGCATGCAAGCATTTGCATGAACAATCAAGCCCTTAATGATTTAGAGATACCTTATGCATAGACCCATTTTTCTAAAAGACATCAGTCTTTCTTTTCCCAGCACACTTTGCTTCGATAGCTTTTCAGCTCAGGTTTTTTCTGGCAACCGTATTGCCATTATTGGCAGGAACGGTTCTGGCAAATCGAGCTTACTTAAAATGCTATCCCAGCAAATAGCCCCCTCCTCTGGTGAAATCATAATGCCAGGCACTCTAAGTATTGGCTATGTTGAACAGACCATTACGGATTGCGACAACTTAAGTGGCGGCCAACGATTCAATAAAAGACTATCTGAAGCGCTCTTAGAATCTCCAGATTTACTCTTACTAGATGAACCAACCAATCACCTAGATAAAGCTAATCGCCAAAGCTTAATGAAAATGCTCGCCCGCCATCATGGCACTCTCATTATTGTGACTCACGACACAGAACTACTTCGGCACTGTATCGATACCTTATGGCGTATTGACAATAAGCGCATTCATACCTTTACTGGCTCTTATGACGATTATATGTGCGACATCTCTCAGAGACGCTCATCGATTGAAAAAGAGATCTTATCTCTCAAGCGTGAAACAAAAGACATGCATCATGCTTTGATGAAAGAACAAAGCCGCGCCAAAAAAAGCAAAGCCAAAGGACAAAAAAGCATTGACCAAAGAAAGTGGCCAACCGTTACAAGCAACGCTAAAGCCCTTAGGGCCGAAAAAACGTCTGGAAAGAAAAAAGCCTCTATCGATAGGACAAAACATGAGTTAACAGATCAACTAGCTAGCTTGAGCTTACCTGACATTATTTTACCAAGCTTCTCTCTCACTAGTGAAAACATCAGCTCTAAACATTTGCTTTCAATAAGCCACGCAAATATCGGATACTGCCACGAGAAAATAATCCTCAACAACATTAGCTTCTCATTAAACGGAAAAGAGCGTATTGCAATTAATGGGAAAAATGCCTCGGGGAAATCAACACTGCTTAAAGCTATTTTAGGGGAAGAAGAAATTATCAAAACGGGTAACTGGCATTTACCTCAAATTGAGCATATTGGTTATTTGGATCAACACTATTCCAACCTTAATCCTAGCCTTTCCGTGATAGAGCACCTGACAAAAGCAAGAACAGACTGGAATGACATTGAAGCCAGACAACATCTCAGTCATTTTCTATTCCGTAAAAATGAAGAAATCATTCAATTAGCCAGCACTCTTTCTGGTGGTGAAAAAGCGCGACTTTCATTAAGTCTTATTGCAGCTAAAACACCACGCTTACTTATTTTGGATGAAATCACTAACAATCTTGATTTAGAAACCAAAGAGCATGTGATTCAAGTGTTAAGAGAATACCCAGGCGCCATGATCATCGTCTCTCACGATGATGACTTTATAGAACATATTGGTATTGATTTTTATTACACCATTAAAAATAGCAGTATTTTCTTTAAATAAAAAAAAATGTTTGCTAAACTATAATTAAAGAAGGAGCGTTTCCATCATGACAAAAAACTCTAAATCTCCAGTCTATGTCACCATCGGTGATTCTGTTAGTAAGAATCATGTCTTTCTAAACAGCATTATCACCAACCCAAACATAAATGTTGGCGACTATACCTTTTATCACGACTTAGTAGATCCCCTTAATTTTGAAAACTACAATGCTGCTTATTTCCCTTCTGCAATGAGCGAACAGTTAACCATTGGAAAATATTGCTCCATCGCTCATGGCGTTTTATTTATGTCTAGCGTCGTGAATCACCACATGGACGGCTCCACCTTCCCATTTGCCGTACTCTGGGGCGCCGAGAAAACTGGCTATGACTACTACTTCCCACAAAAAGGAAATACGCTCATTGGAAATGATGTCTGGATAGGCTGCGAGGCTGCCATCATGCCAGGTGTTACGATTGGCGATGGCGCTATCATTGGTGCTCGCTCTGTCGTCACCAAAGATGTTGAGCCATACACCATTGTTGCCGGAAACCCTGCCAAAAAAATCAGACATCGCTTTGATACTGAAACAACACAACAACTCCTTACTTTAAAATGGTGGGATTGGCCAAATGATATTGTCATTGCAAATGCCTCTCACATTGTTAAAAACAACATAGAAGAACTGCTTAAAATTACTCCCCTAAGGAATTAAAATGAGCATCTCACATCAACAAGTGTATCGCACCGCTCGAGATAGATTAACGCCATCCTAGCGCAAATCGACTCGCGAAGGCGATCGTTATCTGTGCCGCGACTCGTCCTCGTCACCCACGCTACGCAACCTAACGGCTTGACTACGCTGTGGTCTC
>JAJRRL010000044.1 GCA_024279495.1 Gammaproteobacteria bacterium
ACGGCTTGACTACGCTGTGGTCTCTCAAGTGACTCAACGCCACGTAAAGATTTTCTATGTTCGCTTACGCTCGATAGAAAATCCGTGGCTATCGCGGACTATTCGCCTGCGCCTTCGGCTCTCCATGGCTCACAGCGAAGGCGAACACTGACATCTTATATTTTTCTTGCTAAAAAAGGATTCTCACATGAGAAATATCAATTACTTTTTAAGCTTTTTCAGCGGCACATCGCCGCAAGCCTTCGATCCAAGCAATTATGTGGAGATCCACAGCTGGCCTCAATCAGACCGAAATGTTGCAGGCCACGTATCTATGACCATCGTCCATAAAGGCCAAGCATTCCATGTTAGCTTTTGGCATCAACGTGATTACAATAAATGTGAAAACGACCCCCTCAAAAAGAAATGGGAAGGATACCCCCCTTTTTGGGTTGACTCCCTGGAAGACGACTGCCTGATTGAAGGTTTTCGACATGAACAAAAAGAAAATCCGAAACAAAATGGGTTCGAGATATTAGATGCAATCAAGTCAGGCAAATCAAAACCTCAACCTTTAAAGCCTGAGAAAACCATCCGATTGAACACTTTAGATACCCAGGTAATGCATGACACCTTACAGGCATATAAACAAAGCAATCCGCAATGGGGCCCTTTTTCTGGAACGTGGCTTCATACTAAAGGCACATACAACTGCGCCAGCATCACACTTCATTTACTTCAGGTAGGTGGTATTGAGAAAGTAGCTTGCTCATATAGCCAAAATTGGCGTGATCTAGCCCTTGCAACAACACTTCTTGCTTCTCCCTTTTTTTCTTTATCCATTTTAAGCGGCGCTTACTGCTTAGGAATCGCTTGGGCAGGTGGGTCAGTGGCTGGAGGCTGTGCAGACGGTCTAGAAGACATTCAAAATATTCAGCGCGTTATTGACATACAAAAAGGTAAATCTATCGGACGCCGCGCCGGTTTAAACGTGCTTGCTCTTCTTATTTCTGGGTTCGGCAGCATCGTAATACCTCACCCAATTGCAAAGCTACTCACCCTACCAGACCAAGTCATGAGCGTTGTTGAATCAGCCGCTAAATACGAAAGACAATGTTACACACCCACCCATTCATCTTCACAAGCAGAGCCTGCTTTTTCAAATAGATAGTTGCTAAAATAACAGTAGCAGAATAGGGAGTACGCCATGACCATTACACACCGACAAGCAAGCATTAACGACTTAAAAGAAATCATTGATTTATTAGCCCAAGATGAGCTCGGCAAAGATCGTGAACAAGCATCCTCTGAAATCGATCAACGCTATGCCGATGCTTTTCATGCAATCGACAAAGACCCCAATCAATACTTAATGGTTTTGTGTGACAATGAAAGCATTGTTGGCACCTGTCATTTAAGCTTAATGCCCTCTCTTACTTTCACCGGCAGCACACGCATGCAAATAGAGGCAGTCAGAGTGCTCACGAGTGAGCGAGGAAAAGGAATAGGCAAGCAGATGATTGACTTTGCAATAGACTGGGGCAAAAACCACGGCGCCAGTCTTTTTCAACTGACCACCAACAAAAAAAGACCAGATGCCTTGAAATTTTATGAACAGCTAGGATTTAAACCAACGCATGAAGGTATGAAGCTGTATTTGAATGAAGGGAACATCTGATGGAAGACGCCGTTTTAACTGCTAAAGTCATCGCCTGGGCAAAAGAAACACTTGAATCTCTCGGTTACAACTCAAACAAACCCTCTCCAGAAACCATTGTTAACACACCCTGGTCTCACGTTATGCGGTTTGACACTTCTTGTGGTTACGTTTACTTAAAACACATGCCCAGCATGATATCCTTGGAACCATTTTTTTTCCAAGCGCTTCAAAAGCATTGCCAAGCTCCTGTACCGACAGTGATTGAAAAAAATAAAAACCTCAATTGTTTTTTAATGAAAGACGCTGGCCATTCTTTGCGAGCAACTTTAAAAGAGCATTTCGACATTAATTTATTCTCTAAGGCAATCAATGAATTTGTCTCACTTCAGAAAGCCAGCTCGAATCACATACAAGCCCTTCTTTCTCTTGGCGTTCTTGATTACCGCCTAGATAAATTACCTATTTTATACGATGAACTCATCACCAACAAAAGCCTAATTATCCAGGAAGGCTTATCTAATTCAGAAATCTCTCAACTGAAACGTCTATCTGGCAACATCCACTCTCTTTGTCAAAAACTATCAACGTATCCTGTCCCCGCTACCATTGTTCAACCTGACTTTAGTGACAATAACATGCTCTTTGACCCTTTCAACAATACCATTACAGTCATTGATCTAGGCGAGATTGTTATCTCTCACCCTTTCTTTTCTCTACTCAATTGCTTGTACCAAGCAAACAAGCATTACAGCATTGATACTAATGATGAGCGATATCCGACCCTCTTTGATTCCTGCTTCAAAAAGTATAAGCAAGTATTCAGCTCAGAAGAAGAATTTTTAGACGCTCTGAATATCTCAAAAACACTTCGCTCAGTGTATGATTTGATCTATCAAACCGTCTTTATCGAAGCCTGCGGAAAAGAAAGTTTACTTTCGTTTGGGCATTACTCTTTTGGTGAGTCATTACATAAATTCATTAAAAGTTCATCTAAATCAGGATAAAATGATGCCTAAGATCACTTTCAAGCAAGCAATCCCCTCCAATAAAACCATGATATTCTCCTGGTTAGCCGAACCCCATGTCCAAGAATTCTGGGATAACAGTCAAGCTCATAAAGATGACATCGTGAACTTTATCAATGGCCGAAAAGAAGCATCCCATTATTGCAACGGGAAATACATCTATTGGATTGCACTTTCTGATAAGAAACCCTTCGCCATGATAATGACAATTCAAGCAAGCCCTGAAGATGATATTGAAGAACTAAAGCTCTCTCATTTATCCAAAACGGGCAACACTTACGGCATTGACTTCATGATTGGAAACCCTAACTACCTTGGCAAAGGCTATGCTGCAACAACCTTGGCTGAGTTTATTGATTTTTTTCAGCAAGAATTCGATCCCAAAGCAGATACTTTCTTAATAGATCCAACAGCGGATAACCCAAGAGCCAAGCATGTTTATGAGAAAGCTGGTTTCGAGCATGTTGACGACTTTATGATGGAAGGCAGTTGCAGCGGCTCGGGGAAAATGCATCACCTATTACTAAAAAAACACTACCCTAACGAAAGCCCTAAAGAACCAACACTAGGGCTTGCAAGAGCATTAATCAATGAACAATTTCCAGAATACTGTCATCTGAAAATAACGGACATTGAAAAGCAAGGTCATGATAATCGCACATACAAACTTGGTCACGACATGCTAATTCGCATGCCAACAGCTGAGAGCTATGCCCTAAAGCTACCTAAAGAACAAGAGATACTGCCAAAATTAGCAAAGCACTTATCGACTAATATCCCCAAGCCCATCAAAAAGGGTCTCCCTTCCGCCGACTATCCATACCCTTTTTCAATTTACAGGTGGCTGGAAGGTAAAAGTGCAAATCTTTTAGAAACAAGCGAGAAAACACTCGAACCGATTGCAGCTCAACTAGCTTCTTTTTTAAAGGAACTGCAGGCAATTCGCACAGTTGATGGGCCTCCACCCGGACAACACAATTGGTGGCGAGGCGATCACCTAAGTGTTTACGACAAAGGAGCTAGAGAACAGATCGCTAGCTTAAAAAACAGTATCGATAGCAACGCAGCCCTCACATTATGGGAAGAAGCTTGCGCAACCAAATGGAAGGGGAAACCTCTTTGGATTCATGGTGACTTTGCGAGCGGCAACATACTCATCGAAGACAATCAGCTAGTAGGCGTTATTGATTTTGGCGGCATGGCTGTTGGTGATCCCGCCTGTGATCTTGTGATTTCTTGGACCTATCTATCTGGGAAATCTCGAGACACTTTTATTGCGAGCATGAAGACAGACTCTGACACTTGGCTACGCGCAAAAGGATGGGCCTTATGGAAGGCAAGCTTTGAATTATGTCAAATAGAAAACAAGGAAAGTAAAGAATCCAAAACTCAAAAAGACATCATTAACTCTCTTTTCTAATATAAGAGGAAATTACCCTTGGGAAATTATACTGATCGGCTCAAAAAAGAACCTCAAGTAGTCTCTCCCAATATCTGGAATCAAGATTATCTTGCAAACTCCAAACCCAGCACAAAGCAGACTTTACGTATAGCCAGTCTTTTATTCTTTTCTCTGAAAGCTCTAACTGTTTAGAAAAAAAATAAATTCGCTTGCGTATAATTTCCCTTGGGCTATCTTGCTCAAGCAAAACTGGGATCGGGTTCGATAAATAAGCTGCTAACTCAAATGCAGGGTCGCCAACAAAACCTTTAGGATCTATCGCCACCCATGCATCGTTGTTTTTTATAATGTTATCGTGATGCAAGTCGCCATGCAACAATACTTCTTGCTTGCAAGAATCTAATAGATTGTCGCGAAGAAATCTTGCTTTATTCAGCACTTGTTTTGGTATAGTTGAATTGTCATCGAATGCTTTCAGCAACTCACTCACATGTTGGAAAGCATGCTCTTTAGGAAGCTCTGCTGAATGTAATTTCTTTATAACTGAGCACAATATATTGCTAGCCTTCTCATCATTACCTGGAAAAAACTCTTTAAGGCTCACCCCAGGATTAGCCAACTCCATTAAGATCATGCTTGAATCACTTGCAAGAACATCAATCGCTCCATAGCTTGAGAATATTTTGAGGCAAGCCGCCTCTTTTTCAAGTGCTTTTTTATCCATACCAACTTTTAAGATGATGAGCTTCTTATTTTGATACCCCCTCACCACATAGTTAAACGTCAGATTACTTACAGGACACAATTGATAGAGAGAATATTTTTTAGCAATGCTCGCCACTAAACTAGGCAGATTATTCAGCCATTCCTGGCCCTCATCTCCATGGATTGATACCATGTTTGATTCAAACTCTTTCATCTTGAACTCGCCTTAAAATAGACTAAGTACTCTATTTGAGTATATACTAAATCAGACACTTATGCGTGCTATGAGCCTTCACGGAGAAACCCCATGCCATCAAATACCCCCTCTCTTTTAAAGCAATCTGGAATCGAGACCCCGCTTGGTTCGATGATTGCAATTGCAGACGAGCAGGGCCTGTACATGCTGCAATTTGCTAATGGGGATAGACTCAAAAAAGACATTGAGAAACTGAAAAAAAATAAAAATGCCTCTATCACGCCTGGAGATAACTTAACAATCCAGATGATACAAAAAGAACTCTCTCTTTATTTTTCAAGTAAGCTTAAAGTCTTTAAAACACCTTTGCACTTTCTTGGCACCGACTTCCAAAAAAAAACATGGAACGCCCTGCTTCAAATTCCCTATGGGCAAACACGAAGTTATTTAGAACAAGCAACATCCATGGGCAAAGAAAAAGCGTTTCGGGCCGTTGCTAATGCTAATAGCGTGAATCATTTTGCCATTATTATTCCCTGCCATCGCGTTATTAATCATAATGGTGATTTAGGTGGTTACGCCACTGGAGTTGAACGCAAGCAGTGGCTGCTCGATCATGAAAAGCAATAGCCTTCTAATACACTGCCATTGCTTGAGCACTCTCATCAGATAAAGCCAATATGGCTTGCGCTTGATGCTCCAACAAATCAGCTGCGTTAATAGAGAAACCATACTCTCGCATCAACTCTGCTGCTGCATTTAAGGAGTTGGCTTCCATTAGTAATGCATCATCGTCAAGCTCTGCAACAAAGCGACCCACTTCTTTTGCCATTTTAGCTTCTACTTGAGTTGTGGATAATCTCTTTAACCAATAACCAGCGTTATCCAGGTAACCATTTCCTCCTCGACCCCATTGCGCACCAGTATCTGCCTTTTCTCCAGCAAACAATCGTTTTACGTCTTCAGGTTGCTCTTGCAACATAGCTAAGACTCGCCCAGCTTGAGCCTTAAGAATCTCATATCCTTTCACCCCATACCCTAACTCTCGCGCTATCAAGGCAACGTGGTCTATTTTCTCTGTGTTATACAGGCACTTTTGCAAATCAATATCCGCCGTTACTTCTGCAAAAAAAGCCTTGGCTTCATTGGAAAGAATATAGGACTTGGGATGGTAACGAATACTGTCTGTCATTAGCGAATTTTCCTCTTTTTTGCTAGAGACAGTATAAGCAACCCTGAAGCACCTGTGAAGTACTGAGTCAAAATCCCTTATTAAACTCAAGGTTTACTCACCTTGATCAGTCGGTAAAAACCCATTAGATTGCATAGCCCACATTCTTGCATAGCGGCCTTCTGCCTTAAGCAGCGACTGATGACTTCCATCTTCTATAATTTTTCCTTGATCAAATACCAAGATTCTATCCATCTCTAGCAATGTTGATAAACGATGAGCAATCACAAGGGTTGTTCTATCTTGAATCGCTTGATGCAAGCTATGTTGCACATACTGCTCAGTGACAGAATCAAGAGAACTCGTCGCCTCGTCCATGATAAGAATGGGCGCGTTCTCTAAAAAAGCTCTTGCAATGGCAATACGTTGCCTTTGACCGCCTGACAATTTGATACCTCGCTCACCAACCAACGTGTTGTATCCCTCTTCTAGCTGGCTAATAAACTCATGACAGTGGGCTTTTTTAGACGCGGCAATCACCTCTTCATCGGAAGCATTGACATCACCATACCTGATATTATCCAGCAAACTACGATGGAATAAATTGATGTCTTGAGGGATCATGGATATTTGAGACCTCAGACTTTCCTGGGTCACGTCAGAAATGTTCTGCCCATCAATCAAAATATGTCCCGATTGAATATCGTATAGGCGTAATATCAAATTGATAAAAGTACTCTTTCCGCTCCCTGAATAACCCACAAGACCAAGCTTACTGCCAGACTCAATGCATACATTCATATTGGAAAACAACGGTTCATAATTCTTGTAAGCAAACATAACTTTATTAAATGTAACACTTCCTGACTTAACCTGCAGTGGCTTAGCTTCTTTTATATCAACTACGTCGTGCTCTTTTTCCATTAAACTCATGGCTTGAGAGCACTTCCCAACAGCTCGATAGATATCAACTATTTTGTTAGCTAAATACCAGGTCGTGTGAAACGTAGACGTCGTCAACATCAAGATGAAAGCAAAATCGCCCACCGTCACCAAGTGTTTGGCGTACAAATGTAAAAGCAAATAAATCATCACCGCAAACAAGAGTGCTAAGGTAACATCTTGAGCCAACCGCATCTTAACAATATATCTGAGCATTGATCGATCATTTAAAACTAAAGAATCAATAGACTCTTCCAAACGATCAGACTCATAATGAAACCTTGAAAACAAGCGAACACTCGATATGTTTCCCAAAATATCGACCAAATAACCAGCATAAATAGAATAGGATTCTGACGTTTTCTTCGATAGTTTATGAATGGCTTGACTAATCCAAAATGACACGCCAAAGAAAGAAACCCACCAAACAAAAAGCACTAACGAGAAAAGCGGATTGATTGCATACATCATGCCTAAAGAAATAATAAAAGACAGGATATTACCAATAAACTCATCTGCTGATTGAATCAGTGATTCTACGTTGGTAACCATGTCATTTACTTTGTTACTAATAGAGCCCGCAAAGTGATCTTGAAAAAAAGTATGTGAATGGCATTTGATATAATCAAACACTTTCAGTGAAATATCTTTTTTCAAAGAAGGATAGAAGCGCAACTTCACCCAATCGATAAATCTAAAGTTAAGCGCCACCAACAAGAAAATGCCAACATAAGCAACAGCTGGCCACACACAGGAAAAGGTCGGCTTAAAATGCGGCAGTCGATCAATCAACATCTTTATGAAGTAAGGCGAAAAATTCATATAACATGCCCACACAAGGCCTGCAAAAATCAACATCGCAAAATAGAAGCGATACGGCCTTAACAGCTGCTTTAAAAAACCCCATAAACTCATGTCGCCCTCCACTTAACTACTTTTCTTCAACCTATATAACACATGCCGCCTAAGGGGGCTATTTTTTTCTAGCTTTGGATGATCAAAGTCATCCGAGAGATCATGATGCAAACCTATTTTCTCCATCACTCGCCTAGATGGATGGTTAATCTCAGCCGTGAGTGAAACCACTTCTGGCAGCTTATATTTATCAAACGCCATTTCCAACACTGCCTTCGCAGCTTCTGTGGCAAAACCCTTTCCCCAATGCTTAGACGCTAAGCGCCAACCAATTTCAACAGCTGGTGTGAAGTGTGCTTCAAAACCTACTGATAACAATCCGACAAACCCTATAAAATCACCGCTGTCTTTTCGTTCTGCGGCATACAGTGAAAAACCATGTTCATCAAAATGAGCGTATATTTTTGAAAGCAATGCTTTTGTCTCGTCACGACTTGGAATGCTTGGGAAATATCTCATGACGCTGGGATCTTGATTCATCTCACAAAATGGCTCAATGTCCGAATCATTCCAAGTGCGTAATATCAAGCGATTGGTTTCTACAATAATTGCCATGCCTTAGCCTTTTTTTCTTGCAAGAAAATGTAGCCACATTGCGTTTTTACTTGGCGCAACACGACTACGCGTGTCTTTTTCAGTCCAAATGTCGATGACATCAAATAACTCTTCGACATAAGGCCTTAGCATGGTTTCCGTCATGTTTGAAAAATGCCGTTCATTCACGCACATCACATCATCGCCGTATTTGTACGAACCACAAAAAACACCTTCTGGCTTTAAAGCACAATACATGTTTTGGAAGACTTGCTTTGTTTCTTCGTAAGGAACGTGAATCAGTGAGGCTTGGGCCCAAATGGCATCGAAAACTTCTGAAAAAGCCATGTCTTGATACGTCAACTCCATAACATCAAGACCTGTCTTTTGAGAGGCTAACTCGACCATTTTTTTGGATCCATCGAAGGCTGTTACATCATAGCCTTTTGAGATAAAAAAAGAAGAGTCTCGCCCTGAACCACAGCCCGCATCTAAAATGGAAGCGCCTTCAGACAGATGAGGTAAAAACCGTTCATATACGGATGTTAAATCAGAATCCACCGTTCGGTCGTAAAATGCTTGGCCTTCTTTATTATAGTAGTCAATGGTTTTATTCATGAAAGCTCCTGCTAGCAATTAAATCCAATCCAACGTTTCAACAGTTTGATCCGTCACTTGATCTCCGGTATTGCAATACCGTTTTTGGTTCAAGCAACATAACATGCACCTCTTCTTTTGCCACTGGACAATGCTCTACTCCTTTAGGGATAATGCAGCACTCTCCTGGTTTAAGCTGAAGCGTTTTATCACGCAACAAAATAGTTAACTCACCTTTTATCACCAAAAACATCTCATCATCATGCTCATGAGAATGCCAGGTAAACTCCCCTTTGAATTTTGCTAATTTCACATAGGAGTCATTCATTTCTCCTATGATTTTAGGTGTCCAATATTCAGAAAAGCATTTAAACTTTTCTTCCAAATTAATGACATCCATTAAAAATCTCCTCTTGAAATTGATTGAAATAGGGGCGTTTCTCCTGGATACAGGCTATCACACCTTTCATCACCTCTAATAATAGACATAGCCCTTATCATCATAATAGGCAAAATATGATGATAAGGAGTGTTTTCATTCTCTCAGATGAAGATAGTGGATTTATTGTCATCAGCACTGAAGAATCATAACCCTTTGATTTCAAATAGTTTTAATGAAAATAATCAGAAAAAGCCTATACTCGAACTGATCTCGACCTTCTTTGAGCAAGAATGATCAAGAAATGAACCAGCCAGTCCGCGATACTAGGCACACTTAACAGCGAGGAATGACCCTATGAATTACAAACAACGCATCCAGAAAGTCATTGATTTTATCGGTGAACACCTAGATGAGCCTTTAAGCTTGGAAGAGCTTAGCGACGTTGCGTGTTTTTCAAAATATCATTTCCATCGTTTGTTTACCGCCCACACGGGCTTGTCGGTAAAACAGTACGTAAAATGGCTACGCCTTAATCGGGCTGCCTCTCAACTTGCTGTTCATCCGGAAAGACCGATCATTAACATTGCATTGGATGCGGGATTTGAAACACATGAGGCTTTTAGTCGTTCCTTTAAAAAATGTTGGGGGCAAACCCCTCAGGCTTTTAAAGAAAATCCTGATCGAAGCTCCACTTGGCTTAAGCCTCCCTATTCTTTGCCCAATAAAAAAGAGGACACTCCTATGGATGTAAGCATAAAAGACTACCCCGAAAAGCGCGTTGCTGTGCTTGAGCATCATGGCCACTTTGGTGGTTTGGATAAAACAGTGCAACAGTTGGTCGCTTGGTGCAAAGCTCAAGCTGAAGACCTAAGACCATCAGCAGGAACCACTTTTGGTTTTGCTTATAACGACCCTCGTCATGCTAACCCTGACGAATTTCACTTCGATATTGCCCGAGCAATTCCAGACTCTGTAACAGTGAGCGGTGACATTAAAGAGAGAACACTGCCCGGTGGTCGTTACGCTATGGCGATGCATTATGGGGCACTCGACAATATCGGTGATACCATCGATATGATGTATAAAGAGTGGCTGCCTGAATCTGGCGAAGAACCTGGTGACTTCCCAATTGTGTTTCGCTACCAAAACTTCATGCATGAAGTGGCGGAAACAGAACTTGTTACTGAAGTGACTATTTTGCTTAAGTAAGCCTTTCTTTTACTTCGACCCTGGACCCCGTTTTTCAACGGGGTGACAGCGGTGCAGACCCACCGTTTGGTGGGTTTTTTTATAATGGCTCTGCATCTTCCTCTAGAAGAGACAAATAACGCGTGTAAACATACACTTTAGCAGACTTTTTACCCGTGATTTCATGAATAATATCCAGCTCTTCCAAGTGCGATAAGACCGTTCTTACTGAAGGAGCAGACAACTCTAAGGCACTCGTTAGTATTTTCACCGATACTTGAGGCATCTTTTTAATATACTCAAACACTTGCAAACAAGAAACGCTAACTCTTCCTAAACTCCTTATTTTTTCCTCATCTTCCAAAAAAACATTACTCATCGTATGGATAACACTAACCGCTTTCTTACTACTCTCTGTGATTGCTTTTAAAAAGAATTCGATCCACACCTCCCAACGACCATGCTCTCTCACTTCTTGAAGCAGGGCATAATACGTTCTGCGATGCTGCTTTAAATACAAACTGACATAAAGCACAGGCTCATTTAATAAATCCTCATTCATGAGCAACAAACACATTAACAGACGACCCAAACGGCCATTACCATCTAAAAAAGGATGTATTGTTTCAAATTGCACATGCGCTATTGCAGCCTTGACTAAAACAGGAAAGTTTTTATAATGCAAAAACAATTCAAAATTCGATAAACAATCGGCAAGATGATCAACAGGTGGCGGCACAAAAAGCGCATTCCCGGGCCTGGTTCCTCCTATCCAGTTCTGTGATTTCCTAAACTCTCCGGGCGACTGATTTTTTCCTCTTCCTCCTGACAACAAAATGGCATGCATTTCTTTAAGTAAACGCAAAGATATTGGAAAATCATCGTCTCTCAAGCGTTCAATACCGTGATAAATCGCTTTCACATAATGAGACACTTCTTCTACATCTTCCAAGCTCACATTCGGTGTTTGTTTGTTTTCAAATAACAGTAAATCTGATAATGAGCTTTGTGTTCCTTCGATCTGACTTGATAACAAAGCCTCTTTCCGCACTTGCATGTACACAAACAAAAAGGTATTTGGAATGGCGCAGGAAAGCGCATTCAGTTCTGCCAAAGCTGCTGAAGCCTTTTCTAAAGCAGAAGCTAAAACCCCTAAATCGATTTCCGGAACGGGTAGCAAGGGAGCAGGAATGTAGGCAGAGAACGCCTCTCCGGCTGTAGTTTGGATGACGTAACACCCTATTCTTTCGTTTTTTGCCATCACTTAGCCCTCCATAAAAGAAAAGATAAGCTATTATCTTTTCTTTTTCAAGACAAAAAAGAAAAGATATGTCGCTAAGTTTTCTTTTTGTACTGAGCAAAAGAAAGGCAAAGCAGATGGAATCAATGGGTTATACAAGAATCTATGTAAATCAGGGGTTCAACTCCCAATTTACATAACTTTCTTAAGAAAACAGATCCATTGAGTTTATTAAGAGCCAGAGCCTAGTTCAACGTCTAACTTAAGACCTAAGCCATGAGCATCCTTCGATCGGCCATCAAGAAAACGCCAAGAGCCTTTTTTAGCAGAACCTTGTCGGCTAGCAATCACCCCAGCCACACAACCAGCAGCTAAAGCAACAGCAGCTAAAACAGCAATGAAGCCACCTACGCCACCTGAGAAGCTTCCTAAAAACTGAGAAAATGCCGGGGCATAAAATCCTAAAGGCACACACACAGCAGCAAGCGCTGCACTTGTGACAGCAAAAGTACTGCCTGCCCAGGTGAGGCTGTGTTTCACTTTGGATGGCGACTCACTTGAGCTTGAGCTTGAGCTTGATTCTGCTGGCTGAGCATTCCTGTCTCCTTTTGAACGCTTTTTCAATGCTGGCACTGCACTTGAATCTATCGGCATAGAAGAATTCCTCACACCCGCTAAAATACTGGCAACACACTTTTCCAAGTCATCTCGCTCTTCCTGCTCCTCCAGATCAAGATGAGAAACATCTTCTTCAACTGTAACTGTTGTAGCAGGAACACCTTCTTCAGCTGTAACTGTCGTAGCAGGAACACCGTCTTCAACTGTAACTGTCGTAGCAGGAACACCGTCTTCAACTGTAACTGTCGTAGCAGGAACACCTTCTTCAGCTGTAACTTGAGCTTCACCGCCAGTCTCTACATTCTCTTGAACATCAGCACTAGCTACTTTCAAATTCGGCATGTCCATATCATCGTCGTCGTCATCTGAATCTGCACTAGCTTGTGTTTCTTCTACAGAAAAAGCATCTTCAAGTAAAAGCGAAGGCCCTACCTGAGCTTCAACCCCATCTACCTTTGCCTCTCCATCAGAAAGACAGAGCACTTTTATCTGCTCGCCACCATCGGTAATTTCCTGATGAAGCTGAATCTCAATACCCACAGTCTGCATGAGTTGCACAAGCCGGTACAGCTTACCTTTCAAACTTTCTGATGCAGACTCAGCAGTCAAATACTTCGATACCTCCATAGAAAACCGAGTTAAACTATCAGCCGCTAGCATTTTAACATTCTTTTTTGCAAGCTCTCCTGCTTGCTTGCCTGCTACGTCATCATAAACATAAAAATGCCCAATAACAGTCTCAAATCTTGATAACACCGAGCTCAAGAAACGTTCCAATACATTGGGACGTGATCTATAAGGGCTCTTCAAATAATGGCTTACCTTACTTCTCAGTTTAAGCACATCCCTCTCAAACGAACCATGAGCAGAAAAAATAGATTCTTTTGAATAACTTTGCAGCCGTTGTGCTTCAGCCAGACAAGCTGGATCGTAGTGTATTGACATTACTGCCGCTACTTCTTCACACTCATCATTAAACTTTACCAAAGCCCCTTCTGACTCTTGATCTGTTAGAGCAGGCCGAGAAACAGGTTGATTTTCTATTCTGAGAACAGGAGAAGCTGACTGACCTCCATCGCTCAAATATAACGGCCCCTGTTTTTCTATTGATAGCTCCATAGCCCGCTGCTTAACTCGCATCTCTTCACCCTTCTTAATCAGCAAATCCAGGGCATTGAAAGCGTATTCTGGAGAATTTAAAATGCTCTGCAAATTATGCACTGCTAAATCAAAACGATTCATCATGTTGGTAAAATAGACTCTCACCATCTCACGATCTGCAGCCTTCGGATCTAAAATCCGAATCTGCCCTCTGATAACTTGTTTGAATTTGTCATGATGCTTTTTAAGCTCTTGCATAAAATCATCAGGAACCGCTTTTGTTTCCGAAAAAGCATCACGGAAAGCACGAATAATGTGATCCAAATCAGTAAAAACTAAATTCAAGCCGTTAGATGCTACATGCGACTGACTCTTGCAATCTGATGGTTTCTCAATTCGCCAAACAGAAACACGAAGCCTTCTCAAAGCTGCAGTCAGGGCATCATATCGCTTTCGTGATAACGAAGCCTTAGCTAAAACGCCTTTACTTGCGCCTCGAGATCTCAGCAAATCTGTTGAATCTTTATCGCCATCGGTCAATCGTCGCACGCTAATACCCTCTTACTTAATATGATCTGTTTAAATATAGCACAGCTTGAACTGCCATACAATCATGAAATCAATGAGTTAGAGGAGAAACCCCATTAGAGC
Organism: Gammaproteobacteria bacterium; assembly: GCA_024279495.1. GTDB lineage: Bacteria > Pseudomonadota > Gammaproteobacteria > JAJRRL01 > JAJRRL01 > JAJRRL01. The sequence goes on from JAJRRL010000044.1 coordinate 14,307, forward strand.
CACTCAAGATGGGCGTTTCCTCATAGCTCGCAGGGGATATTGCGTGTGTTAGCTGAAGGTTAACGCAGAGCCATCATAATTCACAGACACTTTGTCGTGAGAAGATAAGCCTCCTGACAAAATCTTCTCAGCCAATGGGTTTTCTAACTGCGTTTGAATCACACGCTTCAGAGGTCTTGCGCCATATACTGGATCAAAGCCAAGTGTCGCAAGATGAACAATCGCTTGATCTGTTATATCCAACTCAATGTGTTGAGCAGCCAATCGTTTTGCTAACAAGCCAATTTGAATATCCGCAACAGCCTTGATTTGCTCTTCTTTAAGAGGCTCAAAGACCACGCACTCATCAACCCTGTTAATAAATTCAGGTTTAAAATAGGAAGAAACAACATCCATCACACCTGCTTTTACCGCATCGTATCCTTCAGTCAACAAATCAGGAATGAGTTGGGAACCTAAGTTAGAGGTCATCACCAACACAGACTGACGAAAATCCACTGTTCGACCATGGCTATCCGTTAGGCGACCATCATCCAACACTTGAAGCAATAAGTTAAAGACATCAGGATGCGCTTTTTCGACTTCATCTAACAAAATCACACTATAAGGACGACGACGCACTGCCTCTGTTAAGTAACCTCCTTCTTCGTAACCGACATAACCCGGAGGTGCGCCAATCAATCGTGCCACAGAATGTTTTTCCATGAACTCAGACATATCAATCCGAACCATGGCTTCTTCTGTATCAAACATAAAATTGGCTAACGATTTACACAACTCTGTTTTACCCACCCCTGTTGGCCCTAAAAACAAGAAAGAACCAATGGGCTTGTTGGGGTCAGATAAACCTGCTCGAGAACGTCGAATTGCATTGGATACTGCTGCAACAGCAGGGTCTTGGCCAATCAATCGCTTATGCAGCTCTTCTTCCATGTGAAGTAGCTTCTCTTTTTCGCCCTCTAACATTTTCTGTACAGGGATGTTTGTCCACTTAGACACAATCTCTGCAATTTCATCGCCTGTGACTCGTGTTCGCATTAAGCGATGAGCCGATAGCATTTTTTCTTTTTGTTCGGCATCAGCGAGCTTTTCCTCTAACTCTGGAATGACGCCGTATTGAAGCTCAGACATCTTCGCCAAATCTGATGCCCGCCTTGCTGTCTCCATATCGAGCCTTGCTTGATCTAGCTCTGCTTTAACATTCTGTGTGCTTTGCAAGAGCGCTTTTTCACTCTTCCAGATTTCTTCTAAATCTGCGTATTCTTTTTCACGCTCAGTGATTTTTTCTTCTAGCTCGACAAGGCGCTGCTTAGAATCATCATCTTTATCACTTTCTTTCACCAAGGCTTCTCGCTCAATCTTTAATTGAATCAAATGTCGATCCAAGCGATCAAGCTGCTCCGGCTTGGAATCAATCTCCATGCGAATTTGACTACCTGCTTCATCCATGCAATCAATCGCTTTATCTGGTAGAAATCGATCCGTGATATAACGATTGGATAAGGTTACCGCTGCAATAATCGCTGAATCAGTGATCGTGATACCGTGATGCAATTCGTATTTTTCCTTTAAACCTCGCAAAATAGCAATGGTATCTTCTTCGGTGGGCTCTGCCACCAAGACTTTTTGAAAACGTCTTTCAAGTGCTGCATCTTTTTCGATGTATCGACGGTATTCATCGAGCGTAGTCGCCCCCACACAGTGCAACTCCCCACGCGCTAAAGCTGGCTTTAACATGTTACCAACATCCATCGCCCCTTCAGCCGCACCAGCGCCTACCATGGTGTGCAACTCATCAATAAATAAAATAATGCGACCTTCTTCTTTTTCCAAGGCCTTTAAAATACCTTTCAAACGCTCTTCCACATCACCTCTGAATTTAGCACCGGCTAGCAAGGCACCCATATCGAGTGACAGCAATCGTTTTCCTTTGATCGGATCAGGCACTTCTCCATTCACAATGCGCATCGCTAAACCTTCCACAATCGCCGTCTTGCCAACGCCAGGTTCACCGATAAGGACAGGGTTGTTTTTGGTACGACGCTGCAAGACCTGAATGGTTCGTCGAATTTCATCATCTCGACCAATCACGGGATCAATTTTGCCAGCCTCTGCTCTTGCCGTGAGATCAACCGTAAATTTATCCAGCGCTTGCCGTTGTTCTTCACTGTGTTGATCGGAGACTTTATCTGACCCTCTAACAGAACTAATGGCTGCCCGAATCGCATTAGCATCTGCACCATCTTGTTTGAATAATTTAGCTAAGGGTGTGCTTGCTTCCAAAGCAGCTAACGCAAACCATTCTGTACTAATGTAGCGATCGCCTGCTTCTGTCGCGTATTTTTGCATGAGCCTAAGAATAGAACCGACGTGAGATGAAAAAGACACATCCCCAGCAGAACCTTTCCCTAAGGTTGGCAGATTATCTAAGGCTTGATTCACGCTCTGACGTAAATGTGGCACATCCACACCGGCATTGCTCAGAACACTGAGCAACATAGAAGATGCTTGGTCAAAAAGAATTTTGCACAGATGAATCGGTTCAACAGCGGCATGATCACGTTGAACAGCAAGCGATTGAGCTTCTGCCAAAGCAGATTGAAAAGTATGAGTGAAATCATTTTGTTGCATATCAGTCTCCCCTTTATATTGTCTCTCTTATACATTAGATGGGGGCTGTTATACTATTTTCAAGACATTGGGTGTCTATGTATAAAAAAACCCTCCACTTTGGGAGGGCTAGCTTAGCTTAGATCAACTACTTTTTCTTTTTAGTTGTCTTGGCTTTCTTGCTTGTTTTAGCTTTCGTTGCTTTCTTAGCTTTTATTGCTGGTGCTTTAGATTTAGCAGCTACTTTCTTTTTGGCAGGCTTTTTAACTTTAGTCACTTTGGTTTTAGCTTGGCTTTTTGTTTTTGCCTTAGCCTTTAACTCAGCAACACGCTCTTTGGTTGCAGTAATGGCAAGCTTAAGTTTTTCAACCTTGGCTTTTGCTTTGGCTTTAACGTCAATCATTTCTTTCTTTGCTTTAGCAAGTTTAGCTTCAGCAGCGATGAGAGATTTAGACTTGTCCATGGTTTTTCCTTGGGTTGTGGATGGATACGTAGGATCATATCTTAAGATTTAACTAAATGGAAATTTTTTTGCACCTCTTTAGTTGAGAGGGAATAACTTATACTCTCTCAAAACCTGAATCCGACCCCCGCCTTACTGCCTAAACCGACAAAAGACCGAGCCCTTTCATTTTCAGATTTAATAATAGAGGGTTACTTCTTACAACGGCGAAGTGACGTTTTCCCTCTTTTTTTACTCGGCTTGGCTTTATTCTTGGGGGTGACAACACAGTTCACGGTAGCTCTACTGAATAAAACCACGTTCTTTGCAAGCAGCCGTAAGGTTAGTGATGGCTTCTTCCAAACCTTTAAGAGAACCTTCTAATTCATCGTCGTCTGGGCAATCTTCTCTAAGTATATGCTGCGATTCCTGCAAGGAATCTTCTAGCTCAGGCAATTTTAGATCATAAATACCGCTCAATATTTTATAGAGTTCTGTTCGCATGATATCGACATCTAAAGCTTCCTGGCCTTCTCTCATAACCACACAATTTTTCTGAGCATTTGTAGCGCATTCAACTAACAAGCGTTCCGCTTCTTTTTCATTGCCCTCACAGCGTTGAACGCAGCCACTCCAATCGATAATGCTTACATCTTCTTCTGAATCTTCTTGAGTGAATGCTGTGTACCTAGCCAACATATCAGCCAAATCACCTGACGTCGCTGGTTTGAGCAAGCAATCTTGCATATCAGCTTGTATGCAAGCATGACGCTGATTGCTATAACCTGTTAAGCCAACAATCGGCGTGGCAGATTTTTTTGAATCGTCGAAGTTGCGTATTTCTCGTGCAACATCAAGGCCTGTCATACCCGGCAGACCAACATCCATAAAAATGATATCGTAAACGGTGCTTGTCAGCATATCCATAGCCTCTGGCCCCGAAGCAGCGTGATCCACTGTACAATTCAACTGCTTCAAGACAGTCATCACTGCTTCTGCTGCTGCTTTGTTATCTTCAGTTACCAACACGTGGGCTACTGGACTGGTATCGCTCATGATGCGTATCCTTTTTTATTTATCACCACCCCTATTTAAAGGGCAACAAGACATAGTCTCAAATTTGACTCCGCCATTCTACTGCATTTTGCTAAAAAAGGTACTGCCTTTTACAAAACTAGCCCTCCGAGCACGTGTTTGACCACAAAATACTCTAGAGGTAGCTCTCAACCTGAAGGAATTCCAACATCACAAGAAATACCGACAAACTCACCCCTAAACCACAAGCTGTGGTAAATTCAATTTCTTCAACGACTAATATGGAGTTAGTTTGTCGTGTCCTTCACTAGCAACCGCTCAGGGTATACCAATTGGCAACATAGCCAAGAAGCACAAGAGCTGACTCAGTTCATTGAGGAGTCTTGCTTATTCCACTGTCTTATCAGTAGCGATGACCTGCTTGCTCGGGCTTTAATTACTGATTGGTCGAGAGAAAATCATCTCAACAGCCCAGTGGCATGCATCGATGCTTCTTCGTACTTGCTTCTGCGTGAAAAACGCTTAACCCCTCTTCAACGACAAAAAACTCACAAACTCCCTGCTGTTGTTGTGATCTTTGATTCTCACAGACTAGCCACTCATCATATTGCCGAAATCATTCGAGAACACACAGAAGAACACAGAATCAGGCTGCTACTCTGCGGCAACGAAGGCTTACGAAACGCTGCTATTGAACTTGGACATTCTAGCGAACGAATGACCCTACTCACTCGTCATGACATCAAGCTTACCTATCGTATCTTGCAACAGCTGCTTGGCGAACACAGAGAGAAATACCCAGACCTACCCTCTGAACCTTCACCATCTCTACTTGCTGATATTCATGAGTTCGCCGAAGGGCAAGTATCTCGAATGGAAACAGGGTTCACGCGCTGGTTGCAGACACAAAAACACCCTCTTTTGTCTCGCTTTTCTTTGTCGAAAGCAAGCAACGAACACTCTTTCTGGCACTCTCGCCGTCTAGCAACTCAAGGTGTTTCTCTGGCGCTCATCGCAGGTTTAAGCCTTGGTGGCTGGAAACACATGCAGCACGTTGATTCCTTAATTGAACCCGATGTTCATCAGGTCAGCGTGAAGCAGGGCACACAACACAATCCGTATACAGTCACGCTCGCAACAAGCTATTCAAAAAAACAGCTGGTACGTTATCAACAGCAACATCACTTACCCACTAAAAATGTCAGCATACGACACGTTGCTGGCAAGAAATACCGCTACGAACTGGATTTAGGCAACTACGCCAATCGCAAAGATGCTTCAGTAGCGAGTCGAACGTACAGGTACTCGTCATCGCAGGGTCATCACTCTCTTTAGTTAAACTTTAACGATAGCAATAATTTGCAGGGTTACACTCACGGTAGGGTTAAAACTGAATCTTGAAAGATCACTAGTTGTTACAAGTAACAACGGATCAAGCAAATGCTTAGAGCTGTTTAACACCTCCTTTAAAAACCAAGGCCAAAAAAAACCGGCCAAAGCCGGTTTTTCTAAAAACAAATACTCTTTTACTTGCTTGTATTATCTGTATGCAATAGTGACTCGCCCATATGAATCGTATGAGGACGATTCACACTAGGATCAAAGTACTCGTCTCCGTTATCATCTTCATCCATGTGCGTTGAACGATCACAAATATCTTCTGGTTGCAACATCACGTTTTCAGCCAATGAGTTTGCATCGTCTGGATAAAAAGACACATCTAGAGGAATAGATGGCACAATGCTCCAACGTGTTGGGCAGATTTGTGTGGTGTGGCCATTGACTGTTACCTCAACCAATACACCAAAAACACCTAACCAGTTATTACAACATACTTTATCAGTATTGGTTACTTTGTATGTTTCAGCAGCGCTGAAATCTGTATTAATAGAGCCCGTCATGAACTCTCCACCCGCCAAGGTAAACTCTTGAGAGCGATCTGAATCAACAAGCTGATCATTTAGCGAAATAGCATGACCCGTATGGTTATGTAGCTTCAAAACCAAAGGAGGGTTGCCACCCCATGCTGCAGAAGCGCTCAATGCGATACCGGATAGTAGTGCAAGCGTCAGTTTTTTGTAATTATTCATAAGTACTCCTTAATCGTAAACAAATTTACATTCAAAGTCCGAAAAAAGACGTACACAGAAGGTATGCCTTCTCACAATTCGGCTTGAAAAACAGCCTCAGGATACCCCCCCCAAATGCTTACTACAAGATAGGGGTTTTCTTAATTATCTTAGATAGATCAGGAAGATATGGGTTCTGAGATTTCAACTGATGTCACATCTTCTAATCCAGCAACAAGAGGACCTGACTGCGACATAACATTACCTAACAGATCACGCTTAACATCAGCATTAAAAATACCACCAGCATTAAGACAAGTATCGGCAGAAAAATGCAAACGAGCTGCCACGGAAGAACCAGTCAAGCTAACACTTAAATTTACGGCATAGTTACTGAAATCTGGCCTAAAAGTACATATATCAACGTGCCTATCTCCCATGCTCAGGCGCACTGCTTGTCGTGCACGGCGAAGACCAGGCTGATCACAGCAAGTAATATGTAAGTTAGTCAACTGAAAAGTGGCTGCTGGATCTGCTACCCCAGGGTAATCACCAGAACGATAAATAGAGTATGTTTGAGTCTCTAGCAATGTGCCGGCCCCTTCAGGCTCTTGAACATAGTAGCTATTACCAAGATCATAGCTACGATCTGAAACATCAACGTCTGTACACCCAAACAAGCAAAAAGACGCTTGGGCTGTGGATACTAAAACAGCGGTACCTAATAAGGTGAGGGCAGCTATATGCGCGATTTTACCCATGGATGTCTCCTTGTTTACTTTTATAAGAAAAGACACTCTACACTAAAACACCCTCTTAAATAAAGTCTCCAGTCAAAGTAACAGACCTAACATCTTCTACGTCCAAATGTGTCACGAACTCACCCTCTTGTGCCTTACAAGTCGTTGAAGCACCTGATATGGATAAAGATAATTGTGTATTCTGACCTTTTTTGCTGACAAACAAACGGAACTCGTAAGGAGCCCAATAGTAGTTGGGTTTCTCGGCACACAGTGAAACACTTTGCCCTTGGGCTGTTAAAGACACCTTCACACCCACATTAAGTATCGTCATGAGTAAATCATTTTTAACACAGCAAGCCTTCCGGGTATTCAGCAAATCAAATTCAAACGCCGGCTTAGCACTACCTGCATAATGGCCGGAATGATAGACCGCATAATGTTGCGTACCCTCAAGACTAGTGGCTACCTTTGGTTCCTGAACATAATACTCATTACCAAGATCATAATGCCGATCAACGATAGCTACTGTATCGCATTGATTAAAAAAGCAAATCGCATGGGCCAGTGGACTCAAGGCCATGGCCAAAGGAAATAACACAAAACGTTTCATCACAAAAACTCCTTTTTATATGAAAAAAAATTAAGGCACGCTTGCAAACACTTTATCAAAAGCACTCAAGGTAGTCTTTAACACTGATTCATCATGAGTGAGTGATACAAAAGCCGCCTCATAGGCTGACGGTGCAATCATGACTCCCTCTTTTAAAAGACCATGAAAAATAGTTGAAAACGTCTCTGTGTTTGAGCTACACACATCATCGAACGAGCTCACTGTTTCTCGATCAGTCACAAAAAACGATAACATCCCTGTAGCGGCATTCACAACCAAAGGCAGTTTATGCATTTTTGCAAGATCACGTAAACCCTCTACCATAAAGTCAGTTGCCTTAGCTAAGCGTGCGTAACAGTCAGGGTTTTCTTTAAGCACGCTCAAGGTGGCTATCCCAGCGGCCATGCTAATAGGGTTGCCAGAGAGAGTGCCTGCTTGGTAGACAGGTCCTTGTGGTGATAACTGCTGCATGATCTCTGATCGACCACCGAATGCACCCACAGGCAAACCACCGCCTATGATTTTTCCCAAAGTCACTAGATCAGCGTCAATGCCATAATGCTCACAAGCGCCTCCAGCCGCGACACGAAAACCTGTCATGACTTCGTCAGCCACCAATAAAGCACCATGCTCCGTGCATAAACGGCGAAGACCTTCTAAAAATCCTGGCTCAGGGAGGATAACACCCATATTTCCAGCAACTGGCTCAATAACAATTGCGGCAATATCGTTTGGATAGCATTCAAAATGTTTACTGACTGATTCCAAATCATTGAATGACGCAATCAGCGTATCTGCTGCATTAGCATCTGTTACCCCAGGTGAACTTGGAACACCATGAGTCATCGCGCCAGAACCTGCTGCAACCAACAGGTAATCAGCATGTCCATGATAACAGCCTGCAAATTTAATGATTTTATTGCGGCCAGTAAAACCTCTCGCTAAGCGTAAAGCAGACATCACTGCTTCTGTGCCAGAGTTCACCATACGAACTTGCTCAATGGAAGGCACCATAGAAACCACCAGTTCAGCTAGCCGTAATTCATCTTCACAAGGTGCGCCAAAGCTCAAACCACGCTCGACTGCCTGGCTAACCGCTTGAATCACCGCAGGATGTCTGTGACCTAAAATCATGGGGCCCCAGGAACCGATATAATCGATGTAACGATCACCGTCTGCAGAGAAAATATAAGGCCCATCGGCCGATTGGATAAAAAGCGGGTCTCCGCCAACCCCTTTAAAGGCTCGAACAGGAGAGTTAACGCCACCTGGAATGACTTTTTTTGCTGCTTTGAAAAGGCTTGCTGATTGATTCTGAGACATGTTTTTGGTACCTTCTGAACATCTAAAGATAAACTTTAACCCGAAGAGAACCCGCTATGCAATACAAGCGCTATTACTGCCTACTATGTGATTTTACCTATGACGAAAAGCAAGGCTGGCCCGAAGATGGCATTGAGCCTGGTACAAAGTGGGAAGACGTGCCTAATGATTGGATATGTCCAGACTGTGGAGCCATGAAAGAAGACTTTGCTATGGTGGAGATTTAAAACGAAAGAGTTGCTTTTGCCTAGCTTCTTTGTCCAGCTTGCGCTTCCAGTGCTCATGTACTTTATGTACATTCCGCTCCGTTGCTCACCTCTCCTTGAATCTATCCCAAAATCATTCTTTTCCCTGACCGCCCACCTCCCCAATGAGAAGACTTTGCTATGGTGGAGATTTAAAACGAAAGAGTTGCTTTTGAGCAATAAAGTAGCCCTAAGCTTGTGTCACCCCCAGGAACGCAGTGACCCCACACATGTCACCCCCAGGAACAACGTGACGTCGGGGGCCTATCTTCGATCTTGTTCGTGCAAAGCATGAACTAAGGATCTTTATAAATTTTAATTCTTAAAACCTCTCTCCAAAGTTGAGCTCACGGTAATGCTGAAACTGGATCTTGAAAGATCGCTAGTTGTTACGCTGTAACAACGGATCAAGCCTGGGTCCCCGACGTCACGAAAGTTCCTGGGGATGACAATGCTTATAGCTTTTTATTTTCAGGCGAGAAAACAGAGCGGAAATACAGCCAGGCAAGATGAGGTTTCGCTGTGGTGAGTGCTAGTTGAATGATTTTTGAGTATTGCAGCGCAGCGTACACGGCAATGCCCTTGTCCATGCTAAAAAGAGTTATTTTTCCCTCTATCGAGGAGAGGCGAGCAACGGAGCGGAATGTACATAAAGTACATGAGCACCGGAAGCGCAGGCTCGACAACGATAGGGGGGAAAAGAAACTTTTTAGCTTAGCCTGAGAAGGAAGATCCACAGCCGCAGGTTGTCTTTGCATTAGGGTTGTTAATCACAAACCGCTCACCATTAATATCATCAGCATAATCAATCGTGGCACCTTTTAAATAAGGGTAACTCATCGGGTCTATGAGTAAGGTAACAGCGCCTTCGCCTTCCTCATCAGAGTCAACCGCTTTTTTAAATGTTTGATCATCTTCTTGTGGGTTTTCTTCGAAGGTAAAATTATATTGAAAACCAGAGCAACCTCCGCCACTAATATAAGCTCGCAGACACAAATCAAGATTTTCTTCTTCTTGCATGAGCGACCATACTTTTATAGCTGCTGCATCGGTAACAATCACTGACTGTGTAGACATACGAACTCCAAACGTTATGTTGAGTCCTAGTATGGATCAGATGGCCATGCTTCTCAAGGGCGCGCCAAGGCATTGAAAAACATCAGAAATAATTTGCTTTGCGACTTTCTCAATCTTAGCTTAGGATAAAGCCTTGTCTGAACATCCAAAGGAGATGGCGCATGCAGTGGGTTTTAGCTTGTCATATCATTTCAATGGTGGCCTGGTTTGCTGGTCTATTTTATCTGCCACGATTGTTTGTCTATCATGCCAATACCGAAGACTCCACCAGCCATAAACGCTTTGTCATCATGGAGCGCCGCTTGTTTTGGGGAATCATGCTTCCTGCAGCCATACTCACCACCCTTTTTGGTCTTTGGCTTTTTCTCAACAACACAGCCTATTACGCCACACAAGGCTGGATGCACGTTAAATTACTGGGTGTCTTTTTGCTGTATGCGTATCAATGCTTGTGTTGGTATTTCATGCGTGCGTTTCGTGACGAAAAAAACACTCGTTCTAACCAGTTTTACCGTTACTTCAATGAAATTCCGACCGTGCTACTGGTCGTGATTGTGATCATGGTTGTTGTACGACCTTAAGATGTTACGCTGCCACGCAAAGCGCTTACCCTTGCTTCTAAATCGTCTGCGCCAAACAAGGCAGAACCCACAACAAAAAAACGTGCTCCTGCCTCATACGCTTTTGGTAGCGTCTCCACATTAATACCACCATCGATGGCCAGGCATACATGGCTTGCTGAGCGAGCATTCAGCTCGGCTTTCATTGCTGACAAACGATCCAATGTCTTTGGAATGAATAATTGACCGCAAAAACCAGGGTGTACACTCATCATGAGTATCATATCTAAATGCGGCAACCACGACGGATCTAGAGTAAGAGAGTCATCAGGATTAAGCGCAATACCTGCTTGCATACCCGCTCTCTTAATTATCTCGAGTGTTTGCTGCACGTTCGCACTTGTTTTTGGATGAAACGTCACACACGATGCGCCAGCTTTCGCAAAAGGCTCTATGTAAGCATCTGGATCTGTCACCATTAAATGCACATCCATGGGTACTGGGATGTGATGCTTCCCCAGTGATTCAGCGACCATCGGGCCAATACTTAAATTAGGTACAAAATGATGGTCCATCACATCAATATGTATGCCATCAACACCTGCTTCACAGGCTTTCTCAATCGCTTCACCCAAAGCATAAAAATCAGCCGCGATAAGGGATGCAGACAATTGAATATCACTCATGCAGCTCCCCTCGCTTGGCAAATAGACTCATACGCTTTTTTAATAGCTTGTGTTTTTTCGGTGGCTTGCGCAATGTCTTCTTCCGATTTCTTTTGAGCAATCATTCGATCCGGATGATAACGACTCATTTGCTTGCGATAGGCTTTTTTCACCTCACCATCAGTCGCACTTTGGCTCACATCAAGCATTTTGTAAGCCGATGAACTGCTCATAGTGGATGATGACGAACTAGCCCCCTGCCCTGAACCAGCATTACCGGCTGCCCGTCGAAATTGTTCAAATAAATCATCAAACGAGAAGCGTTGTTGTATCCCCAACACTCGACCTATCATCTGCATCACAGCTTTTTTTGGCCCGGACAAAATAGGGCTATCAGATCTAGCCACTGCCTCGATCATTTCATAGGCCATTCGTAACATGGCGGTTTGAGAACCGTAAGCTTTCATCAGACGCTCAAGCGAATCATTCGCCTCAAAACTAGCCTGTTTACCTTCACTGAAAAACCCAATCGCTTCTTCTCGCAATCGACGGCCTAGCCCCATGTGTTTCATGGCTTTCTCAGCAGCTTCAATTTCTGGTCCAGACACACGTCCATCAGATTTGGCAACGTAACCCATCAGGCGAAATACTTCATTAAAAAAAGCATCTCGTTGCTCCCCTGAACGAACCACGCGCATCAACACAAAACGTCGCCACCCGCGCTGCATAGCGCCAGTGTCGAAAAGATGACCTATGAAGACGCCCAAAAGTAAACCAATCCAACCGAAAGGCCCACCGACCAGCAAACCTATGATTTTTCCAAGCAATCGCAAAACAATAACCTCTCTTATGCTATAGAGCCGTTCAGTGTCGATGAAAAGCCAATGGAAGTAAAGTGTCCTGCCTAATCGATGAACACTCTAATGATAGAACATGAATCACTGTTTTGATCGTCACTCGAATATGTTAATCTTTTTAGCAACACGTCACATCAGGAAAGCCGCCATGAAAACACTCAAAACGATCGTATTAGCAAGTGCACTTATTGCCTGTAGCTCTACTTACGCCCTCTCAAAAGTCCACTACCTAAACAACTCCAATGACTCCATTGCCATCGATAGTATTCCCCTAGATGCCGGCAGAGGCATGTACAAAATTATCAGCGGCGATACAGAAACAGTTCGCTTAAGTAGGAAAGTCTTTCTCATCACCGATACCCACAAAGAGTGTTCGCATGATGGCTTGGGGTTTGCTAACGGTTGGTACATGAGCTTAAGCGTAGACGGCCAACGCATCGGCGATGTGTGCGCCACCTTAGGCAGAAACATCTTCGATATGACTCCTCTTTTCGATATGGCACATTCACAGCTTACTTTTAATAGCGTTTGCACTGGCTGGAAAAAGCATTGCTTGAACTATCACAACACTTGGCTAAAAAACTATACTTACGAACAGCCCTACCAAGAACTCACCTACAGCTGGAACTAAGGATTTCACCCATGACAACCATCAAGCATATCTCTTTTGTTGCTCTCGCTAGCTTAACGCTCGCCAGTTGCACACCACACTTAACGCAACAACAATGCCACTCCATGAACTGGAGACAAATGGGTTATGCTGATGGCTCTCAAGGTCGTGTTCAACGCAATCTTCAATCCATGGTAACCGATTGCGCCAAATTCAATATTACCATTAATTCACAAGGCTACCGAAAAGGCTGGCGTGCTGGAACACGGGAATTCTGCCAACCCTCAGTTGCTTTTAAAATGGGTACAGAAGGCAAAACCTACAATGACATTTGCCCTGCTCATTTAGCTGCTGCCTTCAATCATGCTTGGCATCGTGGCTTAAGAAAATACTGCATCCCAAGCACAGGTTATAACTTAGGACGTTCGGGTCATTTATTTCCTAATTTCTGCGCTCCCGCTCGAGCCGTTGCTTTCCGTAATGCTTACGACAGAGGGTACCGCGTGTATCAAAACATTCAAAACATCCAATCCGACATTAATTCTGTCAACGCACGCATGACTGAAGCTCAAATAAGAGTCAGAAGAAAAAATCAAGATATCTATCATTCGCTTCGCCACAAAAAAATGCCTGGTGAAAAGCACAATCATTACCAAACACATGAACGCATTCGACAAGATAAACAAGACGTTCATCAACTGAATAATCAACTTGACCAAATGAGAGATCATCGCGATAACTTACAAAGACAACTAAACCATGAAAATGGTCGAGGCTAAACTTGCTGTGCTTGCCAGCACAGAAGCTCACTTAAACAAGGCCTCTGTTTTAAGCAATGCTCTTGGCTGTCTAGCATTAACGCCTCCCCTGCCCGATACCATCACACATGCACTCATTGTGGATGATAAGGGCTTATCTTTGCAATGCATGCAACCCGTTCGCATGCGCCCCATTCAAGCCGATTTTTGCTCTCTCGCTCATGCCAAGCGCTTTCACCCACAAGCGTGGCGGAAAGAGCTAATCGCTAGAGTCTGCGGCTTTAAACAAAACACGCAACCTCGCCTGCTCGATGCCACCGGTGGTTTTGGTGATGATGCCTTTGCTTTAGCAAGTTTAGGCGCCTCGGTCACTGTCCTTGAGCGATCGCCTATCATGCATGCTTTACTCAACGATGCCTTAGAGAAAGCAAAAAAAAGAGAGTTGCCTGGCGCTTTAAGAATGCAGCTACTTCACGCAGATGCCTTACCCTTTTTAGAGCAATGCACCACACCTTTTGATGTGATTTATTTAGACCCCATGTATCCTGATCCAGATAAAAGAGCCTTGGTTAAAAAACGTTGTCGCGCCATTCGTGATTTAGTAGGAGATGACCTCGATGCTAATGCCTTGCTATCGCTGGCATTGACTAACTCACCTCGTGTTGTGGTAAAACGACCTCGCCTCGCCCCTCTTTTAACTGATCGCAAACCAAGCGATTCACTGCTTGGAAAATCCATACGCTTCGATTTGTATTTAAATCCAACGCTTTGATATGCCTTAAAAAACACTAAACGTGATACACAATCGCCTTCATTACTTGCGCATGACAGTGCATCATGACTTTGATTAAATCGGGCAGTTCTTTAGCGCCCAATTTTTCTGCGCTATGACCATGGTGCTCTTCATCTATCAACATCTGATCGATAATCGCTTTTGAACGTTTATCTTGTTTAGGCAGTCTTGCTTGATGGTCTCGCAGATGATCAGCTACTTGTTTTTCGGTTTCGACCACAAAACCCAAACTCCAATGATCACCTATCAAACCGGCAAAAATGCCTAAGAAAAACGAATGCCAATACCAATACGCATTGAACACACTGCATTTTGCACCCAACTCATCTAAGCGTTCATGACACCAAAGAAAATGATCATTTTCTTCACGCTCTGCTTGCTTTAAAAAAGCTAGTATTTCTTCGTCTTTTGCCACACAAGCCTGACCACGATACAAAGCCTGCGCACACACTTCGCCGGTGTGATTAATCCGCATCAAGCCGACACTCACTGAGCGCTCATTTGAGCTAAGCGACTCATCTAACTCAGGCCAAGCTGGGTTAGCTCGATCTGCGTTTCCTGGCTTACCGCAAAGAGTTGTCAACGCTTCTTGCGCGGCAATCAAGCAATGATCTAGAAAAGAATAGTCTCGTGACATAAGCGGCCTTTTTTTAGACAGTGTAACAAAAAAACACGCTCCCCGTAAACTTGAATAATCCAAGCCTCCGTGGGACAATAGGAGTCCCGTGATACAAGGATGGCCACGATGAGTATTGCTCAGACTGTTGCAGGAAGCACCAAACAGCAATTAGCCGATCGCGTTAAGCATGCGCGTTTGGAAAGAAAATGGAGCCGCCCCGTGCTGGCTCAACGCTCTGGCGTCAATCAATACACTCTCAAGCGCTTTGAACGTAGCGGTGATATTTGTCTTAACGACTTTATCGCTCTTGTGCACACACTAGACGCACTTCCTCCGCTCACAAGCTTACTCAAGCCCCGCATTAGCATCGATATGGATTCGTGGAGCGTTCATTTACCAAGCATGCCCCAGCGCGGCCGCCGAAGCCAACAAAAAGACCTGGAATTGGTTGCTGAGTAACGGTATATTGCATGGTGCACTAGGGAGCGTCCCTAAAGCCGTGTACCGTAACTAGGAGCACCTCCTCTATGTCCTTTGAAAGCTCTGTTGAACAGCAATCTCTCGCTCAATTCACTGAAAAAGCCTATCTCGATTACGCTATGTACGTCGTTAAAGATAGAGCGCTTCCTCAACTCTGTGATGGCTTAAAACCTGTACAACGTCGCATTATCTATGCGATGTCTGAGTTAGGCCTGAAGGCAACTGCCAAATTTAAAAAATCCGCTCGAACAGTCGGTGACGTGTTGGGTAAATTTCATCCACATGGTGATAGTGCTTGTTATGAAGCCATGGTTCTGATGGCTCAGTCCTTTTCCTATCGCTACCCGCTCGTTGACGGCCAAGGTAACTGGGGTAGCCCAGACGATCCTAAATCGTTTGCTGCCATGCGATACACAGAATCACGAATGACGCCTTATGCAGACACTCTGCTAAAAGAAATTAATCACGGCACAGTCACTTGGCAACCTAACTTCGATGGAACCCTCGAAGAACCCAGACAATTGCCTGCTCGCCTACCAAACATATTACTGAATGGTGGTTCTGGTATTGCTGTGGGTATGGCAACCGATATTCCTCCGCATAATTTAAAAGAAGTAGCCAACGCCTGCATTCACTTGCTTGACAATCCTGAGGCAACTTTGGCCCATATCATGAAATACATCAAAGGCCCAGACTACCCAACCAAAGCAGAAATCATCACCCCTCGCGCAGATATTAAAACCATGTATCAAACTGGCCGAGGAAGCATTCGCCAACGTGCCATCACACACTGTGAAGACAATGACATTATCATCACGGCGTTGCCTCACCAAACCTCTGGCAATAAAATCATGGAGCAAATTGCCGCTCAGATCCTTTCAAAAAAATTGCCAGAAGTCACCGATTTACGCGATGAGTCTGATCACGAAAAACCTACACGCCTAGTCATCACCAAAAAAACACGAAACGTCGATACCGATCAGCTGCTCTCGCATTTGTTTGCCACTACCGACCTAGAAAGAACGTATCGTGTTAACTTAAACATGATCGGCTTAGATGGAAGGCCCGCTGTAAAATCACTGCTAACCATTTTATCTGAATGGTTAGTCTATCGAGAAGACACCGTACGCAAACGATTAACATATCGCCTAGAAGCTGTCGAAAAACGATTGCATACTTTAGAAGGCTTGCTGACTGCCTTTTTAAATATCGACGCTGTGATTGCGATTATTCGCGAAAGTGACGAACCCAAAGCCGCTCTCATGAAAAAATTCAAACTCTCTGAGATACAAGCCATCTCTATTTTAGAAATCAAACTAAGACAACTTGCCAAACTAGAAGAAATCAAACTAAAAGGTGAGCAAGCTAATTTAGAAAAAGAAGCAACTGACCTCAAAACGACGCTAAAATCTAAAACCCGCATGACCGCGCTTCTAAAAAAAGAACTAACGGAAGATACCGAGACTTACGGCGACAAACGCTTCTCACCAATCATCGAGCGAGAAGCGGCACAAGCATTAAAACCCGATGAATTACTGCCCACCGAAGCAATCACTGTTATTTTATCAGAGAAAGGCTGGGTACGTTCTGCAAAAGGCCACGACATTGATGTTAGCAAACTAAATTTCAAATCTGGCGATAGTCTGCTGCATGCAAAAGAAGCACAATCCAATCAACCCATGTTATTTTTAGATGATCAAGGGCGAAGCTATCAGATCAGCACACATGATTTACCGTCTGCTCGCGGCTTTGGCGATCCACTCACCGGTCGACTCGCCCCTCCTGCCGGCGCAGGTTTTATCGACATGCTTCCTCTTATCGATTCTAACGACCTCGTCTTGCTTGTCTCTAGCGCAGGATATGGTTTTATGGCCAGTTGCGGTGATCTTTCCACCAAGAACAAGCAAGGTAAAGCTGCTTTAAAAGTACCTAATGGCGCATTTGCACTGCCTATACAGCGCGTAGACAATAAAGAGACTCAGTTTGTAGCGGCCGTATCAAGCCTGGGTCGACTCTTGGTCATTCCCATTGCAGAGCTACCTCAACTACCGCGTGGTAAAGGGAATAAGCTCATTCAAATTGCTGATAAAACACTGAAAGATGAGTACTGCTTATCGGTGGCCGTATTGAATGAAAACAGCTCTCTATTGGTGCAATCGGGCAAACGGAAACTGACCATGAAGCCTCGAGACTTAGCAGGTTATCACGGTGAACGCGGCCGTCGCGGCTTATTATTGCCGAAAGGTTTCCGCCAAGTCAGCTCTATTTCAAAAGCCTAAGCTCAAAAAGCGAAGCGAACGTCTCTGTGCAGACACGTTTGAGAATTAAAATTTAGAAAGATCCTTAGTCCGCATTTCATGCGAACTGGGTCGAAGCTAGGCCCCCTACGTCACGAAAGTTCCTGGGGGTGACAACTGTGGGGTGCACGTCTTTCCTGGGGGTGACACATAGGAGGTCACGAAAGTTCCTGGGGGTGACAACTGTGGGGTGCACGTCTTTCCTGGGGGTGACACATAGGGACTCATTCTTGCGGACCGAACTCCTGCAGAGAGCTCACTCCTGCTTTAGCATATGCTATAGTGAGGACATGAGCATCGGAAGCGGAAGCTCAACAAAGGCAGTGAACAAAAGAGACAATGTCGACCTATAATAAAGGAAATTAGTTTATTTTTTTGACTGTCGAGACGAGCTGAGCAACGAAGCGCAATGTACACGAGAGTACATGAGCATCGGAAGCGGAAGCTCAACAAAGACAGTGAACAAAAGAGACAATTTCGACCCTAAAATTGGAGATACATGATGAGTCAATACGTACACCACACCCTCATGGCCGGGGAAAAAGTACTAATCGATACCAACCCTCATAAAATAATGTTTGTTTGGCCTTTGATCATTGTCATTTTTGCCATGCTAGCGCCCCTAGTCACACCTTTTCTGGAAACTTTTCGCTTCGTACTTTTTCGTAATCTGAATCTTGGCGACATTCTAGGCATCATTCTAGGTATTTTTGGTCTCTGGAACCTAATCAAAACAGTGATTCAATTCAACACCTATGAATACGTGATAACCAATAAACGTGTGGTCATGAAAACAGGCTTGCTCAGCGTGCATGCCCTGGAAATTTTGCTCTCACGTATTGAAGCCATTCATGTAAACCAATCCCTATCTGGCCGAATCTATGGTTACGGTAGCTTGGTTTTAGTCGGCGTTGGTGGCAGCCGCGACTACTTTATGTATGTTCCAAACCCCTTTGACTTCCGTCAGTGCATTCAAGACATGCGTTTGGAACCCAACGATACATATCCGGAAAACATGGCAAAATAGCCATTACCACCCTTCTGGAATCAATTAATTTACAATACAAATACTAACCAATCCTTGATGTATCAACATAAAGCGCGTAATGTGTGATCTTTATTACTTATATGAGATCTCATCATTCGTCGCAATAATCAGTCAGTTATCCGAAATGCCATCACCCAACTCATTCATAAATATGCAAATCGCAAAGGCGTACTCACCGATGGTAGCTATGGTTATCGAGTCGACCCAAGCGACCCCCTCGTTGAAGCAATAAGAGGGCCAAATCAAGAAGGTGGCGCTTCTCGAGATCAAATCTTAGTATGGACCTACAACCGTGGCCTTGTTGAATGCCTTGCGAGTCAGTTCGGACCGCCTAATACCCTCGACGCTGAATTTATCTATGCAATCGTTAATACCAAAGGAAAGCTCAGCCCAAAAAAAGGCAACCTTGGTGAAGCGATTGCACTTGCTATCAGACACATTGAGCGCACAGGCGAAGGCTCACTCACACCCTTCTATGATGGCAAAGAGAAAGTCTCTGAACGCCACTTGTTCGCAGGCGCCGTACTACAACCTAACAGTGAATCACTAAGCAACCTCATCCGCTCAGCTATTCCTGATAACCACCACTCGATTATCTATCAGTGGGCTGGGAAAAAGGGTGCTGCATTACACCTGCAAAATGACACACTCTTGGCTTGCCCTACCAACCCCGAGGTAGCGTTTCAACCAACTGGTAGAGATCAGCCATCCATCACACCCGTATCGGTTTTCTTCATGACTCCGAAACAATATCACTTCAGAGAGCTGCTCGAGCAAAAAAGCAAATTAGGCCGACACAGCAGAGACTATCGCGCCCAACTAGATGAAAACTCCGCGAAACAAGAGATCTTCACTCAGGCGCTAAAAGCTTACAGAAGCGGGGGAACTCAAGAAGAAGCAGATGCACACCTTCGAATAATGCAACTAGCCTTCCCGGATTTTGACAAAAAGGGCATTGAAATGGCGATTACACATCAGCCAGGAACCCCTGACGAGATTTACAACGGCCTACTAAGCCAAGTACCATCAAAAACAGAAAGACAAAGCACTCCAGAAACCGAAGGTGCTGCAAAAAGGTCTGAACATATTGAAATAGATTGGCTGGCTCTAGAGACTAAAGTCTTTACTTTTGAAAAACCAGAAAACTGCAGATTAGGAGACGATATTACCACTTGGTCTTTTTACCACAAAGGCAGCAAAAGTTGGAGGCCTCAAGAAGGCGCTGTATCAGAAATTTTATCCGAGAATCTAGTGCAAAGTGAAGCCGCTCATACATGGATACGATCAGGGAAGCCAGCAGACCGACAAGTCCGACAGTTTGGAAAATTAGACACGCCACAAGATGTCGTGGTTAGTGCCATAATTGATGGCGCCGAGCAAGAGACTGTCCAACGTGCTCATTACTACCAATATAATCCGGTCTCTCATAGCAATAGACCCATGAGATGCGCTTCCATCACTGCCGGAAATCCTGATTATCTTCTTGCTTATTTGGCAAGAGAAGCCCCTAGCCTTTCACCAAAAATCATAACAAACGAAGTTCTATCTCTCATAAGAGAATCAGATAGCATCGACACCTTAACTGCAGCCCAATGGGGTCAATGTATCGGTCACCTACGTGATCTAAACACTAAAAACGAGACCCCCCCAAAAGAATGTACTGATGTGATGAATGATGCGCTGCAAGACTGCCTCCTAAGTGAGGAGATTGACCTGCGCAATCCCCATCAAACATTCTCTATAGCCGAAACCTATAAAGGAGAGATGCAAACCTCTCGCTATGGAGCGAATAGACACATTATAGATACAAGTAAGACCATTACTGAACCCCAGCTATTCCTACCAAGCTCTCAAGGTCAAATTGTGAAAAAATACTTTCACACAAAAAACAACGGCTCTGTTCGACATCTTCAAGCGTCTCCTTTTACTCGCCGAGCGATTAAGGGCTTTATAGAAATACCTCATGGACCACTTCCTGTTGGAACGAAGAAGCACGTCGCGCTCGAAAACCTTCTAAGAGCGATCACTGAGGACGAAAATATTCCTCAGACCATGCCACAACGCCTGCAGTATAAAATGACTAAGGCGTTTGATGAGAATGCCTCTACACTATATGACCGCTTGAAGAGTGACTTTATCCATCAAATCCAACACGCTCGAGCAGAGATTCCTCTCAGAGAAATAAATCGCGTTTTTGATCTGTGTATCCACCAATGGCACGCTCCCCAACTTAACTCTGTTGGTTCTGCTCTAAGTAGTGAGGATAGAAAGGCTGATTTTATAGAGCACATAAAAGCAGAGGCCTCTGTATTAGCAGCATGCTACACGGCAAGCGACGACGACAACACGGAAGACGAAGTAAGCCAAGAAGCCTTGGGGCCAAATAGACTGCCATTTCTGTTTGCTCAAGACAAACCCTCATCACATGACGATCTAAGAACACGGGTGCGTGAAGCTGCGATAAGACGTTACAACGCCACTAGGGCCCAACAACAAGCAGCAACACCTCAAATTGCAGAAGACACTTCAGCTGCTGGAGGAGCTCCAGCAACACCTGACGATCAAAGAACACAGGTGCGCGAAGCTGCGCTAAGACGTCGCCAGGCCACTAGAGTCCAACGGCGAGTAGCACCACCTGATGCTGTAGAAGAAGCTCCAGCTACTGGAGGAGCTCCAGCAAGGCCTCAAGCAGAACTAAGCACTGCTCAACTCATACAAATGACTCGAGAACGACAACAGCAATTAATCTCTAGATCAAACCAAGGAACAGCAACAGAACTGCGCCGGCAAGCAAGAGTCCAAGAGCAGCCTAGAAGAACAGAAGCAGCGACAGCGCTAACTACCTCTACTACTGGAGGAACTCCAACAAGACTGCTTCAGCAGCAACAAGAACCCCAGGGGCAGGCTAGAAGAACAAGAGCAAGCACACAAACTGCAAGCTCAACGCACCTCTCTCAGCAAGCAGGCCAAGGCGTTAACGATAACCGCAGCTTACTCACAAACGGCGCTTTTGCACTCGCCTTAGAATACGCTGACCGTGCGAAAAACACTAAAACAAACTGTATTGCCGGAAGCATCTCTGCTTCTGCAATAGGGATAACATGCATTGTCATGCCATTTATAAAAACACTAAACCTAAGCTCTGACGCAGGTATGGCACTATACAGCATTGGTGCAGTCTTACTTGCTCTGGGCCTTGTTATGGCTATCGTCGGCTTTACTGAAACAGCTCGACTAAAACAGAAAGAAAACACCTTTGCAGCTCACGCCCGAACTTTACAAGACGGCAGATCATCAAATATATACTTTATAGGAACTAATCATAAAGCTTCCATTGATGGGGAAACACCTAAAGATAGCTATTTAGAGCGAACCAGAGCGAACCAGGAAGCCGGACTTACTTACTAAAACCGGCATGGCACATACCCAACACAAGTGATTGTCACCCTGGGCCCCGTTCCTCCGATCAAGTCGGAGGATGTTCGCTTTGCTCCATTTACAACGAGGTGACAGCGGATTTCACAGACACAGGCAACAGAGGGAGTGTTTTTTAAATATCCTCTCATATATTATAAAATCAAATAAGGCTTTCTCGAAGCAACTGTGGTGATATATCTGCTCCGTTATCCCAGCAAATCGTGCCGATGTCATCGTTCACAGAAACTGTTGCAAAATAATCTCTATTTTTCAAACTCTCAAAAACCCCTTCAAATGGAATCAATGTTGACACATCTATATTTCCTACCGCACCATCATCAAAGCAAAGGCGAAGGCAATAACCATCTAGAACTTCTACACCAATCACATCTGCCAGTTTATTAGCCATCATCATCACTCCAATGGTTGTATGGGGTTTAAACCTTTCCACTGCCGGGCCAGCTCCCAGTCTTTTATTAGTTCATTCTTATGTTGACTAGCCCACTCTACAACCAATGCTAATGCTTTTGGGGGTAATTTTCCAGCTAATACTCTAAGATCCTCAATCGCAATACTAATTTTATATTTACCATAGCGAACATGAAAGTGAGGAGGATGATGCTCTTGATAATACATGGCAACGACCATTCCAAAAAATCGACTAATTTCAGGCATTTACTACTCCCTTTAACTGATGACAACTAAAGAAGTAACATGGTCTCTGCAAAGGCACAATACAGGCATAAAAATCAAACAATGCTCTCTACAAAGGCACTTTCGCTTTTTGATGCGGCACTTCTCGAACAAATGTCGGGACCAAGAAACCTGGCAAGGCTGCGCGTAGTCGCTCATGCAAATCAATAGCTGTTTTATTAGGAAGATCAAAATGCTGAGCACCAGCGACTGCATCAAGTGCGTGCACATAATAAGGTTGCACGCACGCTTCCCACAGACGCTCAGAGAGTTCGGCCAAAATAGACACTGAATCGTTGATTTCTTTTAACAAGACCGTTTGATTGTATAAGCGAACCCCTGCTTGCGAAAGCAGTTTCAATTTATCACACAAGGCTTCTGATAGTTCTTGCGGGTGATTACAATGAATCATCAGAATCACAGGGACTGTTGTTTTTTGGCAAAGTTCAATAAACGATGGTGTGATGCGATCTGGAATCACCACAGGTGTTCGACTATGACAACGAATCCGTTTTATCTGTGGCAACAAGGCTAACTCCGAAAAATAACGTTCTAACAACGCATCGGATAACAACAGTGGATCTCCGCCACTAAAAATGACTTCATTCACTAAAGGCTGCGATTGAATATACGCTAGAATTTGTTTCCAATGACTACCCAGCAAACCTCGCTCTTGATAGGGGAAATGACGACGGAAGCAATAACGACAATGCACTGCACAAGCGCCTGTTGGCATGACCAACACCCGCGATTCGTATTTATGTAAAAGCCCTGGGACTGGGCTTTGGCCCGCTTCTTCTAATGGATCTTCGCCATAACCAGAGGTAGAAACATATTCTGCTGCTTGCGGCAACACCTGTAAAAGTAGAGGATCCTTTGGGTTACCGTATTCCATGCGCTCGATAAACGATTTGGGCACACGCAATGGAAAATCTGGAGGTTTATCGGCGATACCAAGTGCTTTAGGGTCGCAACCCACAGTGTCACACAAACGATAAATATCGGTTTCTGCTTGAGCTAATTGCTGCTGCCACGAAAGGTTGTATTGCATGATTAATCACTCTGTATAACATCGCCCGAGCATCATACCACGGCAGAGATCCTTCAGGAAACCACGATGGTGACGAAATAAAAAGAGTATGTTAGGATTCTCTAAGTGCACTAGATAAAAAGGAGCGAATCGTGGGCGCCGATGAAGCAAAAAAACAACCTTTAATTGAAATGGTCGAGACAAAAGTCAGCGATAAGACAAAAGACACCAAAGCAAAAACAGACGATGAAACAAAAGCCCCCGAAGCAAAAGCAGGCGATGAAAAAAAAGACCCAAAAACATTTGCTGAGCTTGTTGCACAAAATAACAAAGCCATTGAAGAAGGCGTTAACGACGAAGACTTCGCCTCGTGGAACGAAAGCTTAAAGCAACTTGAAAAAGACATTGAATACCTCAATGGCCTCTCTGATGTGTGTTGCGTGTTCAAGCAACCCACCTGGAAAACCGGCGTTGAAGGCTCACTACTCATTCTTATCACAGCAACCATTTGTACTTTAGCCCTGATCTATGCTGAAGCGCCTATCTCTTACGCAATCGTTATCGCTGCTGTCGTTTTGGCTGTTCTGTTTGCTATGTCTTTGTGGGGAAGCCATGTCTTGTCTGCCGCGCTCGATCCTTACAAACGCATGAAAGCGCTATACACAACCAGTTTTTCCATGGCAAAAGCACAATTTACACTAACCAAAAAACTCTATGGCTTGGTGGCTGATTTAAAAAAACAAAATGTTAAATTTGAAAGCAACAACCAAAAACTTGAAACAAGCGTCTCTACTCTCCAAGAAGAAAACACAACAAACAAACAACAACATGCAGAGCAAATAGCTGCGCTTACAACAAGCGTCTCTGACTTTCGCGCAGAAAATACAACAAACAAACAGCAACACCACGAGCAAATAGCTGCGCTTAAAAAGAAGGTAGGGGAGCTAAACGGATTAAGAGCTGGCTTACAACGTATACTTACAGAAACCGCTGGCAGCGCTGAAAAAGCTGATATTCTTGCTGATAAATTATCAGAGAACAACACAGAATTTATGGCGAGCATCCTAGGTTTAAAAGAAACTCAAGAAAAACTAGAGCAATCCCAAGTAGCCAATACAGAACTGGCTACTCAGCTTAAGGGCTTACACTCTGAGCTATCTGAGATAGTTGCCGATCTGGATCAATACCGAGACTTTAAACGCGTTGAAGATGTGATCGATGACTATAAAGGACAACTTGTCACAATGGCGGAAGCCTTACGTCAAACGGCTACTGAAAGCACCCGAAGCGCCCTAGCCTTTCTCACAGAACTGCAACAAGCCCTAAGTCCTTCACCCGATAAAGACAAACGCCGTCCTACTACCTTCTTCTCTGCATTACACAGCAAAGCAAGAGCAGCTACTGGGCATTGTGTTAGCCCCGGCGATCGAAGTCTCGAAACTCCCAATACCCACTAAAGCATTTGAAAAAGAACGAGTAGTTAGTGTATTAATCCTATGCTAGCCTAACTTACAAAACAATAACCTTTTAGGAAGACACACATGTCAAAAGCAGAACAAAATCCTTTTATGAAAAAAAAGCATGAAGTTGTTATTCCCGTCGACAACAGGAATGCATCTGGAGAAAAAGATCTGCCTTTGGCAAAAAGAATAGATCAAGTCCTGAGGCGAGAAGATGCCACAACTGATCAAAAGCTTAATGATTGGCAAAGCATCATGCTTGACTTGGATAAGCACGAACAAGAGATGACAGCAATCAAAACCATACCTTGCTGTCTTAGAATACCGAATGGCTGGGCTGGCGTTGGCGGCACATTCATTGTCTTGTTCGCTGGTGGTGCAATCGGAGTCTTAGGCTACCTTCTGAGCAAATACCCAGACGAGCTCATCTTGCTTGCAACAGCCATGGGCTTAACTTTTCTTGTCGGTGTTATTGCCGCTCATGCCTTAGCTTCTGGCCACCAACTCACACGTCGAATAGACAACTACGATGGCGCAAAAATGATGATAGCTGTCAGAGCAGCCAGAGCGCAATTTGAATTAGCAAAAAGTATTCAACAAAACTTGAAAGGGTTTGAAACAAGTTTGGCGACACAGAAAGTGCAACTCCTAAATTTGACAAAACAGAACTCAAGACTCAGCACCAATAACGAAAAGCTCAGCGGAACTAACGACGAGCTCAAAAAAACTAACGGAAATTTTAAAAAAAGCATACAACGCTTCAAAGAAGAACTAAAAATATTCAAAGGCCTTGGGAAAGAAATTTTTGACAAATGCACAAAGCTAGACGAAGGCACTGACAGATTAGAGAAAGGCAATGATAGGTTCGATAAAGGCAATGAAAGATTCGAAAAAGGCAATGAAAAATTCGAACAAACTGAAGCGCAACTTGCTGCTAGCCTACAAAAAAATACCGAACTGGCTGAACAGTTAGCAGTATTAACTGATCGACTTGATGAGTTGGTTTCAGAACTCACTGCTCGCAACGACTATGAAACTTTCGAGAAAATTGAAACTCTCTACGATGAGCACATTGATAATATCTCGCAGATGATTTCGGTCTTAGAAGGCATGATTCCGTCCTTAAAAGACCGACCCAAGAAAATTCTCATGCAAGCTGTAAGTCTCATTAAGGGATTACAAGAATCTTTTCAGCCTACTTCATCTCAAAAAGCATCCAGCAAAAAAGCCAAACGGGGAGGGGTAAGTAACAGGCGATCCACCCAGATTTTTGGTGACCTTAAGACATTGCGAAACGATAATCGAGGCCCTGCAGCCCATCAACGAGGTGGCGTGGGTGTGTAAGACCATGCAATATCTAAGCTAACATCCGGACAAGCACAGTTAACGCGAGTGAAAAATAAGTGTAGCCTTTTAGCGTGCTTATTTTTTATGAGAGTTATCTCCACTTTTGTCATCCTCAGGAACGTAGTTAACGCGAGTAAAAAATAAGTGCAGTATTTTAACGCACTTGTTTTTTGTGAGAGTTATCCCCGCGAAGGCGGGGAGCCAGACTCATCTTAATGATTTCGTTTCAGCTTTAGCTGACACTAGAAATCTTTAAAATCCAACCCTAGCATTACTGTGAGTGCAACCCTGCACATTGCTTTTAAAGTTAAATTTACTAATTTAGAAAGATCCTGGTTGTTACGTCGTAACAACGGATCAAGCCTGGGTCCCCGACGTCACTACGTTGCCTTCGGATGACAAGCGTGGGAGTAGCAATTCATTCGCGAGTATTAAAGCTGGGCCCCCGACGTCACGTGTTCCTGGGGTGACAACAGAGAAGTAAGAAGAATAAGTGATTCATGTAAATAAGCCGCTAGCCCACCACCACTGTCATCCGTAATGATAACGACACTGTAATATGTATATACCATCGCTTGTTGGCTTATATATTAAACGGTGTTCTTGATTAATTCGCCTACTCCAACAACCAGCTAAAGCGTGTTTCAGTGGTTCAGGCTTTCCGCTTCCCTTACAAGGATCTCGCAAACTCTCTTTCACTAAGACATTAATTTTTTTCAGCATCGCTTTATCATTTTTTTGCCAGTACAGGTAATCTTCCCATGCATTGACGTGCCAAGTAATATGCTTACTCATCAAGCAAGCCTTTTGAAACAGCGTTATCGCCGTTTAGCATATCCAGTACAGACTCAAGCAATCGCTTTGCATTTTTCGGGCTACGAAGAAGATAAGCTGTCTCTGTTAGAGAACAATAATCGTCATAAGACATCAATACAGCCTTTCGCTCTTTATGCGACGTAATAAACACCGACTCATGAGTATCAGCCGTCCAATCAATGGTTTGCTTTAAATTTTGTCTGAATTCGCTGTAAGATTTATCCATGATAGAATTTCTCTCTTTTTGAGTACATGTTAATTGTACGTATATTGGCTCTTTTTGTCAACGTCAAACTTCTACTTCGCCAGAGGAGCTCTTTCTTCGACCTGCGCTTCGTCCGCGACGGCCACCGCCAAGAACAACGTTTTCTAAGGAATCAAGTTTGAATCCTCACGATTATTGTGAAAGCCCTTTAATATTTGCTTAATATTTAACCAGTATAATGAACTCATTGTACTTCTTAAAAGGTTAGCATCATGTCGAAAATACACACCGGTCAGTTCCTAGAATCCCTTGATATTTCTAGTAAAAAACTTGAAAAAGAGCTTACTGAGTACTTCAATGAAGGCAGTGTAGGACGTGAGCAAGCAGACTTTATTGCTGATACTCGTCAATGGCTAGGAAGAAAATTAACTCTCATTAAACGAAACCGTTTTAACCCCAACTACCAGCGATTAACCATCGCCTCATCAGCTGCTTTCAAGCGCTATCAAAAAAACTTAGACGCTCTTCTTGCTCTTGAAGAAGCCTTAAATACATTAGATACCACGAATCCTAAACATCTTGTTCAAGATCATTATTCAAGTGACATGAAGCAAATCAAAGAAGATAAAAGCGCATGTATGACATACGGTAGAGAAAATGAAGAAGATACCAAAAACCTTCTCCACGCCCTTGGTGGACATTGGGCTTATGCGAGAGACGCTGCAATATGGGTTTCAGCTCTCGGGGTTGCCGGCGCAGGTATTACTGCCCTAGCTGGAGGCTTTAATTCACTGACTACAGCTGTCGGTGGTGGTGGCTGGTCATTTGCAATTATTGCTGCCAGTGTTCTAGCCCTAGCTGGCATTGTATACTTAAGTACAGCTGGTATTTCTCATGCTAACTTCAATAGAAAACGAGGCATCGATCTCTTTAAGTCTACCGCGTACAGAAACATCAGAAGCGCAGCTGACGAGAAGTTCAAAGCTTTAAGCCCTGCTACTACCGAGTAGAAATCAACGCTTAGAAAACACTTCCACGTTGTCATGCTCAGGAAAAATGTGACCTACCTGTCACCCCCAGAAGCGAAGCGCCGTCGGGGGCCCAGCTATGATTTCGTTTTTGCTTTAGCAAAAACTAGAAATCTTTATAATTCAACCCTAACCTTACCGTGAGTCTAACCCTGCACATTGCTTTTAAAGTTAAATTTACTAATTTAGAAAGATCCTGGTTGTTACGTCGTAACAACGGATCAAGCCTAGGTCCCCGACGTCACTACGTTGCCTTCGGATGACAACAGAGAGAAGCAATCGAGGCGAGCTACTACATGAAATTTTCAGTTTTGAGGCAAGGTTAGACAAAAATGGGAATTTGCCTTCAAGCACCCACTGCCTATTCGGCTAGGTCCCCTTTCTCTTCTAACCAAACCCGCCTATCTTTCGCCCGCTTTTTAGCTAGCAGCATATCCATGGTTTGCTCTGCCTCATCACCTTCTCCCACGGTTAGCTGTACTAGGCGACGTGTGTCTGGATTCATCGTTGTTTCACGCAACTGCAGCGGATTCATTTCACCCAAACCTTTAAATCGCTGAATGTCTACTTTCCCTCTCTTTGATTCAGCATCGATTCGATCAAGGATACCTTGCTTTTCTGAATCATCGAGCGCATAAAACACTTGCTTACCCACATCGATCCGATAAAGCGGTGGCATAGCCACATGCACATGCCCTGCTTCAATTAATGCTGGAAAATGCTTGTAAAATAAGGCGCACAGCAAGGTGGCAATGTGGTTTCCATCTGAATCAGCATCAGCCAAAATACAGACTTTACCGTAACGTAAGCCGCTAATATCGGAAGAACCGGGATCCACACCCAAAGCAACCGCAATGTCATGTACTTCTTGCGAAGCTAACACTTGATCGCTACTGACTTCCCAGGTATTAAGAATTTTTCCACGCAAAGGCATAATAGCCTGAACATGACGATCCCGCGCTTGTTTGGCAGAACCACCCGCAGAATCACCCTCGACTAAAAACAACTCACCTTGGCTCACATCTTGCGATGAACAATCTGCTAACTTACCAGGCAAGGCCGGACCTGTTGTCACTTTTTTACGAACGACTTTACGGCTACGCTTCAGGCGCCCTTCTGCTTTGGCAATCACATGCTCTGCAATTTCTTTTCCTTGCGCGACATGTTGATTCAACCACAAACTAAACGCATCTTTCACCACACCACTAACAAACACAGCAGCTTGGCGGGAACTCAAACGCTCTTTGGTTTGACCAGCAAAACTGGCATCTTCCATTTTAAGAGACAACACATAAGAACAAGAATCCCAAATGTCTTCACCCATCAGTTTTACGTTTTTTGGGCACAACTTGTGAATCTCGCAAAAATGCCGAAGTGCTTCTAACAAACCTGAACGAAAACCATTAACATGCGTGCCGCCTTGAGCGGTTGGAATAAGGTTCACATAACTTTCTGTCACACCGGACACAGCTTCTGTGAGCCAAGTCACGGCCCATTCCACTTCTTCAGAACCACCCGCTAGTTGCCCACCCCAAAGTGGTGATGGCAAGCAAAACTCGGCTGGCAAAGAATCTGATAAATACGTTTCTAGACCTTTTTCAAAATACCACTCTTGTTTGTCGCCAGAGTTTTCATCGAGCAATGACACAAAAAATCCCGGACACAATACGGCTTTCGCTCGCAATGCGTGAGCTAATGTTTTCAATACAAATTTGGGCGAGTCAAAGTATTTTGGATCTGGAGAAAAGTGCACGGTAGTACCTGTATCACGCGCTCCACAAGTGCCCGTTTTCTTTAAGCTAGATGTGGGTTCACCACCGGCAAAAGTCATGTGATGCACTTGACCGCCTTTCTTAACCGTAACGCCTAGCTCTTTAGAAAGAGCATTCACCACAGAAATACCAACGCCATGTAAACCACCGGAAAATTGATAACTTGAATTGGAAAATTTTGCCCCTGCATGCAAGCGTGTGAGAATAAGCTCTACACCGCTGACTTTATGCTCTGGGTGTTTATCGATCGGCATACCACGCCCATCATCGATCACCGATATAGATTGGTCTTTATGCAAGATCACTTCCACCTTAGACGCATGACCAGCCATGGCTTCATCGACACTGTTATCGATAGCTTCCATAGCTAAATGATTTGGGTGAGTGGTATCGGTATACATTCCCGGGCGCACACGAACCGGATCGAGACCGGATAAAACTTCGATGGATTGTGCGTTGTAAGAAGACTCGTTGGATTTAGTTTTTTTTGTCGCCATAACCTGCTCTAAAAATATTCAAGGAAGTGAGTCAATGTGGACAGCCCTGGAAAAATATTGTACTGTCGAAGCAGACTCATTGCTGGGAATTGTACACCATGTGCTTGCCTTTTCTCTACCGTTTTACCTTCTATTGCATCACTCCATTCCTCTTTATTCGCTTATGGCTACGTGGCCGAAAAAATCCAGCCTATCGCACCCACTATAAAGAACGCTTGGGCTTCGCCCCCGAACTGAGCAACTGCATCTGGTTACACGCTGTGTCTTTAGGAGAATCAATTGCTGCTACTCCTCTTATCAAGCTACTGCTAAAAGAGTATCCAAACACTCCTTTGCTCATTACAAATACCACTCCCACCGGTCGCGCTCACATTGAGCGTTGTTTTGGTGATCAAGTCACCCAAGCCTATTTCCCTTACGACACACGCCGTTTTGTTGATCGTTTTTTAAACCGAACATCTCCTCGCATAGCAATCATCATGGAAACTGAGCTGTGGCCTACCTTATTAGATAGACTCAATACGCATTCAATTCCTTCAATCATCGCCAATGCCAGACTCTCGAGCCGCTCAATGAAACGTTATGCTCACCTTGCTTCTTGGATGCAAAGCACCTTACAAAAAATCAATTTGATTTTGGCACAAAGCGATCGCGATGCCGATCATTTCAAACAACTTGGCGCCAAAAAAGAACACGTTATCATGACCGGCAACATTAAATATGATGCCAGACTCTCTCAAGAAACCATCGACTTGGCTGCCACTTGGCGATCACATTGGGGGAAACGCTTCACTTGGATTGCAGCAAGTACACATGATGGAGAAGAAGCTTTATTGCTAAAAGCTCATGCACAGTTGTGTGACAATAACTCAAATACGCTGTTACTCATTGCTCCCAGGCACCCAGAACGTTTCGACCTTGTTGCCTCTCTCATCGAAGAGGCCGGCTTTTCTTATTGCCGACGCTCTCGTAACGAATGGCCCACAGAAGAACATTCTGTTTTCTTACTCGATTCTTTGGGTGAGCTCACCACCTGGTACGGTTGCGCTGATGTTGCCTTTGTCGCCGGTAGCTTTGCTCCGATTGGTGGCCATAATCTAGTTGAGCCATCACTGCATCAAAAACCTGTTATCACCGGTCCTAACTTATCCAACTTTGTAGCTATGTCGCAGTTCATGCTTGCTAAGAAAGCACTTACAATCGTTGACGATACTGATTCTCTGGTAAAAGCTGTGTCTCACTATGAAAGTCATCCTGATGACGCCACCCGCGATGGACAAGCCGCTTATGCCGCTTGCCAAGAACATCAAGGCGCCTGCGATAGATTGCTCAATCACATCAAAGCCCTGCTTTCTAAAGAGAAGTAATCATGCAACTGTATATCTATGAACACTGCCCCTACTGCATCCGCGTACTCATGCTCATTCACACTAAAAAGTTAGACATTGAGCTTATCGTTCTCAGTAATGACGATGTAGAGACCCCTACCAAACTCATCGGCAAAAAAATACTGCCTATTTTGATACAAGACAATGGTGAAGCACTGCCCGAAAGCCTCGATATCATTCACTATCTCGATCAACTAGGTGCTTCTTCTTTAGGTGACGTTACTGTTGATCCAAATCTGGATGCTTGGCTTAGTGAGTCAAAGGCAAGCAGAGATCCAATCACTCGACCACGAATGGTTCTGCACCCTTTCCCAGAGTTTCAAACAGAATCTGCAAAAAATTATTTTATCACCAAAAAATTTGGTGAGCCTAGCGTGATGCAAAATGACCTTGAAAACAGCGAGAAATACGCTGAGCATTTACACTTGCACTGGCCTGCTCTCATCGAGCTGCTTGGTAAATGGTCTGACAACTCTCTCACCTGGAACGATATTATCTTATTCCCTAGGTTACGGAACTTGAGCCTTTATGAGGCTTTAATCGTACCCGGCGTTGTGCATAATTACATGACTCGCATCGCCGCGCTAACGTCATTACCACTGTTTCACCTACCCACGAGGCTGGGGTAAAGCCGGCATCTCATGATGAGCTGGGATTCTTACAATAACCACCGTTCTCGTCATGGGTTTAGCAACTAAACTACTCACTTTAGCTTTAACTTTGGCTTTGGCTTTGGCTTTAACTTTAGTTTTAACTTTGGCTTTAGCTTTGGCTTTAACAACCTGACTTGACTCGTGCTTCGACTCTGATGTCTTAATAGACTGAATCAAAGCCTTCGCTTGAGCCTCATCGAAAGGCTTAGCGACTTGAGGTAAAGCGTCTGGCCCCAATGTTTTTGGAGTGATTCCATTAAAGTTCACCATACGCCCAAGTATGCTGGAAAATTTATCTTGAGATACATTCATCCTACGTGTTAGCCATCCATTCATCGTGGTGATGTCTTTGGGTGACAAGGTTCCCGCATCGTATTTAAGCTGAATCAAACTCTCTAAATAATCGTAGCGATCATTAATCCAAGAGTTCAACGAACTAAACAAGGTAGACACCGAATCCAACACATCAATCATGGTTCTAGAGCCTGCGATGTAAGCTGCGTGCGTTACCATTAATTGCTTTTTAGATGATTCAACACTGACCAAATCAGCTTGAACCTGACTAATACCAGAGGTCACACTTCGGTAATCTTCACGAGCATCTTTAATAACCGTTCGATGCTGCAGATCAACTGTATCGCTGGCTTTTAAATAAGTGTAGCGCGCTTGCTTAGTGCTAGCGTAGAGATACCCACCTTGAAACACAGGAAACGATAAAGACAAACCCACATAGCTTGTCTTATCGGATGGGGTTTCACCGCCACTAGCGGATGCTTCATCATGATTGAGATGATTGTAGTCACCCACTGCGTTCAAAGTAGGCAAATGCGAGAGGTATTTGGTTCTAACATCGCCGTGCGCGGCATACATAGCAAAGCGATCAGCCAACAAACCATAGTTTTGTTTTTCAGCAATCTTAACCCATGCATTGATACTTTGAGGCTTTGGCGCCACCAAAGGAATGACTTTTGGCAGACCCTTTAGAATATTGTAAGTCTTGCCTGTGATTGCCCGTAGATCTTCTTGAGCATTTGAGAGAGTATTGCGTTGCTTGATCACCAAGACACGAGCAGTATCGTAACTGGCTTGGGCTTCGTACACATCTGTTTCTGCGGATAGGCCAACGCTTAATTTGTGCTGAGCATTATCCAGCTCTTCTTTTAAGGCTTCCTCTGCTGCCAAATAATACTGCAATATTTCATAGTTTCGGAGTACTTCCAGGTATCCACTCACTGTTCTGCTAATCAAGCTTTGCCCGGAATAGAGGTAAGTCGCCGTGGCAGAACGAACAGTATTGCGAGACGTCGCGATACTAGACCAGGTAGCAGCATTAAAGACTGGCTGAGTGATGGTTAGCTCATACTGACTTGTACTGGTGCGTATACTAGTATCAGTCACTGTTGGGTATTTCAACTTGCTTTGCGTATTCTTAAGTGTGCCGGTAAAGCTTATGTTCGGAAATAAACCAGTGCCTTCTGTACCATCACCGGTTAAGCTAGGGGAAAAGATTCTCGATCCACTAACCACTGTGAATGCGCTTCCCTAAACGTGGGATCAGAACTTAAAGCCTGCTTGTATACACCCACCAAATCTGATGTCGCCAAAGCAGCGGATGCACTTGCTGATAACAGAAGCACTACACCCATTCGCCGTACAAAATGTGTCATGGATAAACCCTTTTCTACTGATACCTTGCACAGTATCGACCATAGCACCGAGATAACGCAACCTTATATAGAAAAACATGAACTGGGAGGCAAAGTGACTCTTTTATAACCCGAAAAAGATATTTTTTAAGCCATATATCCTATATATGCACTCACCAATAGGAAAAAACCTAACCATTGGTTGGAACAAAAAGCACGAGTGTAAGCTGATGCTTGCTTGGTCTTCATCCATTGCCATTGCTGAATCAAAACTAACACAGCTAAACACCACCCAAACAAACACCAAGCACTCCAAGACTCCCACCATGCTAAACACAACCAAACAAGCAATACCAAAGCGTGCAGCAACATCACCACCAACTCTGCATGATCACCCAAGGCAACAGCCGTAGAACGCACTCCTGCTTTTAAGTCATCTTCTCGATCTGCCAAGGCATACTGAGTGTCATAAGCCACAATCCACACCCAAGAGAGCACCCAAAGTACCCATATAGGTGCGCTTAGAGGTTTAGATATCGATGCAACAGCCATGGGTAAACCCCAAGAAAACGCAATGCCAAGAACGAATTGAGGTGCACTCATAATCCGCTTCATTAGCGGATAGCAGACCGTCAAAACGAGCGCTCCACAGGCATACCACAGACTCGATAATGGCAAGAAAAATAACAGGGAAGCAGACAGAGCCAACAGAACAAAAAATAAACACAATGCTGATTTGGGAGACAGTTCTTTCGCTGCCAACGGACGTAAGCGAGTGCGAGACACCTGCGGATCGATGTCTTGATCCCAGTAATCATTAATCACACAACCCGCCGATCGCATCAAAAAAACACCGAGGGTAAAAATGAGAATCAAATACCACGGCATATGACCAGAAGAAGCAAAGCACAAGCCCCACAGCGTTGGCCAAAGCAATAACCAAAAACCCACCGGTCGATGCCAACGCATCAATCGACAGAATGCCGATGCTTTCTCTATTAAGACTTTCAAATCAAGCTAGCTCCCATGTGTCTATCAATGACTGAGTCATCTGCTCACTCAACAAAATGGGATGACCATCGAAAGACAATAAACGCCTTCGATGCAAAACATAGCCCTGATCAGGTGAAAGCAGCCATGGAAGCTGCTCATCCATGTTGTGTTGATAAAGCAAATGCCCAAGTGGGCTATCGTCCCACTCTCGCAAGGTACGATAAGCTTTAGAATCGGTTTTGGGAATAATCGCTTTAGCGATGACGTGCACCACCTTTTTGTGATGCCAGGCCACTTCCCTCACCCACGCTTTGGTGAGCAACGAACACTGCAAAGCATTCGCTTCTGACAACGACAACACTTTTTCACCGGCTTCTAAAAAAGAAAATTGAAGCTGACCGCCACTGACTCGTTCAAGCTCAGCTGTGAGTGAACCAACATAATGTTGCCAATAATGAATGCTCATAATGTGCCACTTTATAGAAAAAGCCCATCGTATCACGCCAGAAA
Organism: Gammaproteobacteria bacterium; assembly: GCA_024279495.1. Classification (GTDB taxonomy): domain Bacteria; phylum Pseudomonadota; class Gammaproteobacteria; order JAJRRL01; family JAJRRL01; genus JAJRRL01. The sequence goes on from JAJRRL010000044.1 coordinate 50,603, forward strand.
AGGCAACAAAAGAAACTCAAACACGTTGCAGAGCTGGCCTATCCGCTTTTTGCTTTGCTTCGCATGGGCGTACCTGCCTCAACGCTCTAAATGCAGAACCTGCCCAACACAAAGCCGATGCAGCATAAGTAACATCTGTGAGCACTTCAAAAGAGTTATTTACCGTCGGGTGCAAACCATTACTTAATAGCTTATCCAAAATAAAGGTCGTCATAATAGAAGCAGAACCTATCAAGAAGCAACACATGGCCGTGGCAACAACAGGTAAAATGACTGGATCAATGCAAAGTAATCGGTGAATCATCCGATTAAAACAACTGCTAGGTTTGAATTGATTAGACATTAACATGACATCTCTTTGGGTGACTTAAACATGAATTATCATACACTAAGAGCCTCTTTACATTAAGCTAACTACAGCAACTTCAAGACCCTCAGGCAAGAAAGAGGTAACATCATGACCCACAGTAATGGTAATTTAAGAATTTTCGAGTATAATTCTCATTAACTCTAGGGTAATTAACCATAAGAGTTTGAGATATCACTGACAACACGTAAGGATACCGCTGTGACTGATCTAGCTTTTGACCAAACCATGTCTGGGCTCATTCACCGATTCAGAAGGACACTGAGGACCCTACTTCCTCAAGATGAACGCATGAAGAAGCTTAAAGCATTGGGTTTAAGAAGTACCAAATTATACAATTCCAGTATTCTCCTCTTTGAGGCTGGTCAAAAAATTGTACACGATATAGAAATCAATTTTAATTCTCAATCACCCGGCTCTTACTACGCCTACGATGGACTTCGAGAATTTTCACGACACTTAAGCAACTACCTAAATCAGTTCGAATGCCACGAATGCATGGTTATCCACAAGTCTCAAGTAGCTGCTCAATCGCTGCTCAAGGTTATTCAACTTTTATCTCCACCAAAAAATCGCTTTGTCGCCTCAGACATTGAGTCCCAAATTAAAAAATGCGCTTGTGTTGTTGCCAGCTATGGCACAGATGAGCAACGTAAATTGTTGCGAGACACCCTCATTCGTTATAGAGATACGCAACATCCTTCTTCAGACGCAAGCACCGAGACAGTCAGTCGACTCGATGCTTGTCCACTAAATCGCGCTTTTTACGAATCCGTACTTAATTTGTTCGATCGTTACTTGCGCGAGAAGCAGGCAGCTTAAAGAGAGCCACCCCAGCGGCAACCAAAAAGCATGTCGGCACTAGCAGCAATGCAGTTCGGTAATCACCAACACTGTATTGCGGTACGCCATGGATCATCAACCCATGGCTGTGCCAACGCAGTATCCAGCCGGAGAGCGGCTGTAACAACGCTCCTCCGGCTACTACTGCCATATTAATAAACCCAACAGCAACGCCAAGGTCTTGCTTATCTTGCTGACCACGCACCACATCAAAGGTTAAAATCTGACCTGCTGAAGCAATGCCTATGCCTGCTGCAAAGCAATACTGCCACCACGCCAGCGAACCTCCGCTGAAAATCAAAGCAGCTGCAGCTATCATGCCGAACAAAGCAGTGACCTGAAGCAACAAAATGCTGTTTAAACGGCGAGTCAACAAGCCCAGAAGCGGCGCGGTTACCGCTAAAGCCAACCAAATCACTAAGATGATCGAGGATGCCTCTGTATTACTCTGCGCAAAACGTTCCATTAAGAAAGGAACACCCCACAGTGACGCAAACACAGCAATCGGCGCCCAAGAACAAAAGGCATACAGTGCAATCCACCACATAGATGGCCGACCCAAGACACGCTTAAGCGATGCCCGAATACTGGGAAAACACCAATGAGCCGTTGTGGATAACTCTCGCTCGCTGGGGTGAATTCTCATCAACAAGAAGACCACCACAGCCAAACCTAAACCAATCCACGCCAAATCAATCGCGCTAGCTCGCCAGCCAATAGCATTCACCACATACGACAAAGGCAGTTGACCACCAGCAGCGCCTACAGCAGCAAGCATTTGCGCCAAACCAACCAAAAATGCGAAGTAACGTCTCTTAAACCAACGAGAGGCGATCACTAAAACGCCTACAAAAGCAAAAGCTGACCCAATACCCATGAGAAATCGACCCAAAGCAAGTGTGAGCACTTGTGAGGTCAAAGAAAAGAACAACAAACCGCCTGCGCAGCAGCACATGGCAATGAGCAGCAAATATTTGGCAGGGAAGCGATCGAAAAGCAATCCCACAGGAATTTGCATGATGGTATAACTATAAAAATAGGCGCTTGCCATCATACCAAGCACAGCGGCATCGATATGCAAATCATGCATCAGTGGATGCACCATGATACTCGGCGAGACCTGTACCGCCATTTCATAGAGTAAAAACAAAGTTGCCAAGCAATAACTAACAATACCAAACCAAGATTGAGTGCGAGAAGACATAGAGAGCCGTCCTAAAAAGAAAACCAAGAGAAAAAATAATTATAATGTAATAGGCGAGAGAATTTAGCAGCAGACGCTGCAACAACAAAAAAAGGCTGGTTGATTAAATAACGCGGCCATAACAACTCTCTTTTAACCCGGATTCGGGATTTTAGTGAGACTCCAGGCTAACGAAAGTACTATTAGCTGTCAAGAGTGACACATGGCAATGCCTATTGATAAGGGTGCTTTCTTGAGGTCAAGTATCGCTGGCTGAGAAAAAATAAGTCATTTATTTCCATAGCGCCACCCTAAAGTCGGAATGCGATACTACTATTGCGCTTGTTTCCTCGGAATGCAATCCGACTTCTAAAGGTGGAAGCTTCTTCGTGAATATTTAAACCCCTCTCCACTGCCTGCAGCGGCGAAAGCCGGCATCACCGGAAGGCAACAACGTAACCCCACACTTGTCATCCCCAGGAACTTTCGTGACGTAGGGGGCCTAGCTTCGATCCAGTTCGTGCGAAGCACGGACTAAGGATCTGTATAAATTTTCATTTCTCAAAGCAATCTGCGGAGTTGCACTCACAATAATGCTAGAGCTTAATCTTGAAAGATCGCTAATTGTTACTTCGTAACAACGGATCAATCCTGGGTCCCCGACGTCACGAAAGTTCCTGGGGATGACACCGTTTTTCAACGGTGCAGGCAAGTGGTTGAGGCTATCTAACTTTCTAGTCTCAGTAAGCTGAAACGAAATCATAAAGATGGGTCCCGTCTGTGCACTTCTTTTATTACTGTCCATCTGGCTTAACAGAATCTGCCTTTGAATCTACACCACCTTCTTGCTTTGGTGATGATGACGTAACTAGAACACTATGTTTTCTCACGTGGTTTGATCGTCTTAAATAAACAGCCGATATAATACCAGCGGCTAAAGCTAAAATAGCTACTACAGCCAAAGCAATCACCACAGGGTTGGATACTGCTGCCTGCAAAGTACCTGTTGCTGATAATTCCATGATACGAAGCACTGTCATTGTCGACACAGCTCCAAACACAGCAAAGCCTGCGGCTGTTCCCAAAACAGGAACGAGCCTACGAGTCGCTGCATGCTTAAATTGTCTTTCCGCTTTAACGACCGCTTGAGCAAAAGCGTGTGAGGTTTTATGCTGCATGCTTTGCTGATCTGCTGGATCAGCACTATCAGGATCTTTATCAAGTTCAATAAGGTTTTCATGCCCACAGGCTTTGATAGCCGCTTTTAAGCCTATTCGAAAACACTCACCCGACAAGTCAGGATCTAACAAGTCATTTAACTCTCGAGTGCTTTTTATCTCAAAAATCGCTTCCTCTGCTGGTCTGTAATCTTCAATAACACCATCTGTTACACAATGCAGTTTCAAGGTGATGTTAGCAGGAATCAAAGCTGAATGAGCAGAATAAAAAACATGTAAGGCATCTAAAATACGCTTGGAGTCATCGTAAAAATGAAAGACAGTAGGCTGACCTTTCGATTGATAGGCATCGTCCGTCATTTGCTTATAAAGCATCTCTATTTTAGTGCTAAAACCTGGCACAACAACTGATGCTTTTGCCTCTGTTTCTGCTAAGCTCTCATCCCCTTCTTCGAGAGCTTCATTAATTACTTTCCTATTAGCTGTAAACCATGTTTTTACTTCTTCAAAAGTTGCCCCCGGCTCTTTCTTCAGCCAAGCGTCTTCAAGCAAGGTAAGTGAAAAAACCATATATAACTCGGTTTTATGAGCATTACTCTTATTATAGTCCTCAGTAAATCTTTGATATCGGCTATACGAGGCTTTATCTCCTTTGCCAATATTTTGTAACTCTACTTTTTTAGAGTTTCTGGATGTGCCCATATAAAGCTGTCTCATCTCATGGGCTTTAAACTCTGCCTGAAACTCATCAAAATAGATGCCTTTTTTATCTCGCCTCATAAAACACTTATCAAAATCTAAGGAGGCCGCATGGCGAATTCTTTGAAGTGCGTGTGTTTTATCTGGGTTGTGACTCATGAAAGTTTTCCTGCTCCAGTTGTGTCTTTTTTATTACCACCTGCTTGAGTCGCCTCAGAAAGATCGCACTCAAAAAGAAAAATATTTTTAGGAACCCGGGCTCCAAGTGTCAACTTCTTAGCTTGGTGCTTTCTAAAAAAGACACCGGCTGTTATAGCAACGGCTAAAAGTACAGCGGCAAACACACCAAGACCAATACTGATTGGGTCAGATGCTAACACAACAGCAGCTACAATACTCATTGCCAGAGAAGCCGTAGATGCAACAGCAGAAGCAGCTGTTACCCAAACTAAACTCTTCACTTCTGAGACTACCTTTTTATGAGCGCTATCACGTAACTCACGCTCTCTCTCAAACAGCTGTGGCAAAGATTCTTTCTGTACTTCTTCTTCCATGCCTGTATCAAAGACAAGCCCTTCTTTTTGAGCGGTTAAATTTGCAAGTTGTCCCACAAAGAAATGTCTCATGCTGATATCATCTTCTTGAGTGAGAGTAACTATTTCACCTTCTGAATCCCGCCAACGCCGGTTAGAATCATCACAACTATTTTCAGCAAGATCAGCAATCTTATATAAAACTTTGTCATGAACCAACTTAAATTTATCTTGTCTCACTTGAACAGCTTCTTGACATGCTTGTCTATACACTTCTTTTAACTCTTTTTCCGACAAAATATTGCTAGACCCTTTTATAGAATCGTAAAAGCAATCTGTTAACTCTCCACCTTCAACATCCACTCGGTGTATTACTAGAGTCACATTAGCAGGAATTGAGCCTTGGCTTGCAAAGTACTCTTCAAAAACTGCGTCATAAATGTCTTTTCTATCATCATAGAAATGAAATTCCACTGGCTTTCCAGACACTCTTCGAGCAGCATCTTGCATTTGAAAATAAAGCAAATCAAGCTTAGAGTCGAACTCCAACATAGACGAAGTATCTGCCCAATGGCTCTCACTTGCTTTTTGAAACTTTCTACCTGATGCATTTTTTAATTCACCTTCCAAAGAAGCAAGAGTCGATGCAAGCGTTTGACCTGCAGGCAAATTGCGGTGCACATCTTCCATAAGCTGCGGCACTAACTCTACTTTGTGTTTATTTGAAAATTCAACATAACGATCATAAGAAGAAATGCTATTGGCGGCGTTCAGATATTCTCTTTCTTTTGTTTGCCTGGCTGTGGTGATATATAATAAATCAGCATCTTTAGCTACTGTTGCAAAGAACTCCTCTCCATTACTAACAGCGCTGGTCTTTAATCTTATATGTTGCTTTTTAAGATCATCACTCAAGCTTTGTATGTCTTGACGCAACTTAAAACTTAAACCTTCTTTCACAGCGCCAAGCAATTGCTCTTTACACTTAAGAAAGCATTGGCTGTACTCTGCTAATAATCCATCTGCATCAGAGCTGATATCCTCTTCTGAAAGAAGAGTCTTTCCGTCATACTTATCTTCCCTTGACCTACGTACAGTCACCCAGGTCTGAGTAGAGTGATTACTACCCTCTGCTTTAACAGACTCCCTCGGTGAAGGAATAGGATTCTCGACATCAGCCAAGAGCTGATTAAACCAGTACTTCCAATTGATAGAACTGAACCCGCCACTTCCATCCAGGGCGGTATCTGTTTTTCCTGCCATGTACTGCTTATAAAAGGCATAAGACAAAACACCATCAAAATCCCCTGCTATGACACGCACTGTTTCATTGCTATTTCCTGGTCGACGACGCATAAAGCCTCCTCAAAAAGCTTAACTCATTGAAAAAATGTATTCCTAGTTGGTGGATATTGTACACTTTTTACCCAGGTCGCGTCAATTGTTCTTTTAACTATGCTGCTTTTGCATTTTTTATTGCCCTCTTGACGGCTTTAAGGAGGCTCTCTAGGATAGAGGTTCCCTCTTACCAAGGTGCCCCCATGACCCTCACCGAACTCAAATACCTTTGTGCTCTTGCTCAAGAAAAACATTTTGGCAAAGCGGCTGAACGCTGCCATGTCAGCCAGCCTGCTTTAAGCTCAGCGATCAGTAAGCTCGAAAAACGATTAAGCATTAGTATTTTTGAACGACACAAAAACAGCATTCGAATCACCGAACTGGGTGAAAAGCTGGTGATGCAAGCGCAGCGCGTGTTAGAGGAAGCCAATACATTCACGGATTTAGCCGAAGGCTCTAAACATCAACTCGACAGCCCACTCAGGCTTGGCGGCATTTATACGATTGCCCCTTACTTGTTTCCGCAGCTCATTCCTAAACTTAAAAAAATAGCGCCCAAAATGCCGCTTATAATCAATGAAAATTTCACAGCCAACTTGCGAATCAAGCTTCAGCGCGGTGAATTGGATGCCATTTTTGTGGCTCTTCCTTTTAAAGAAACGGGCGTTGTTACCAAAGCTTTGTATGAAGAACCGTTTGTGGCCTTACTTCCAAAAAGTAATCCACTCGCAAAACAAACTTCCATTCACAGAAAAGATTTATCAAAAGAAACGGTCTTACTTTTGGGTGAGGGCCATTGCTTTCGCGATCAGATTTTAAAAACCTGCCCGAATTGCTACAAACCAGATGAGCTGCAACAAACCATAGAAGGCACATCGCTAGAAACATTACGCCATATGGTTGCCTCCGGCATGGGGATCACTATTTTGCCTAGCACAGCCACGCAAGTAAAACATTACTCAGCGACCCTCTGCACCAAACCATTCGACAAGAACGGACCACAACGAACCGTCGCACTTGCCTGGCGCGCGTCTTTTCCACGAACAAAAGCAATTGATGCGTTAATTGCTGCACTCAATCAGTTACACTTGCCGGATGTGGTGGTGAAATAAAACTAACGGGTGGGAAGCATACGATGCTTAAGTTGACGCCTATGTTTTCACAACGGGGCCCAGGGTAATGCATAACTTTGCTAGCCCCAGCGTTGTCATACCGGCGAAAGCCGATACCCAGGGTAATGCACGGTTACGTTTTTCAAAGCAGCCTGCAGATTTGAGCTCACAATAATGTTGGAGCTGGATTTTAAAGATCGCTAGTTCTTACTTCGTAACAAGGGATCAAGCCTAGGTCCCCGACGTCATTACATTCCTGGGGATGACACCGTTTTTCAACGGTGCAGGCAAGTGGTTGAGGCTATCTAACTTTCTAGCGCCTGCTAAAGCTGAAACGAAATCATTAAGATGAGTCCCGGCCATGCACTTCGTTTGTCGGGATGACAACATTTTTTAACGGATAAAGCCTGGACCCCCTACGTCGCCTTGTTGCCTTCGGGTGACACATAAAGGGTCTCGTTATTCTGGGCGTGGCAACAAGAAGAAAAACTTGCACGATAAACTTAACTTATGGTGATGATAACCCAAAACGATGAGACTCTAATTCCTGTGTGACGTACTATAAAAACTCAACTCACACAGGAGAGACTCTCATGAAAAAAATACTCGCTTCTACTTTATTGGTTTTAAGCGCCACCTCTGCTCTTGCTAGCGGTGATTCAGCTTTATCGATTGGTAGCTACTACGGTAGCATCAACAACAATACCGGTTATGTATTGGAATGTTCACAAATGGTTGGCGGTTATTGCGCTAATAATCCTATGCCTGCTAATGGTTATATTCAAATGCTACCCGATCCAGGCGCAACACAAATTCGAGGTCACATCATGGCTTTTGATAAAGATGTTCCAGGTGCTTACACCGACAACTTGCTATTCACTTATTCTGAACAAGACGATGGTACTTGGGCCTTTGACATTCAAAGCTTGGATAAAACCATTTCCATCGATCAGATTAGCGCTGATACAGTTGTATTAAATAAGGCGGGTGGTTAATTTTGAAAGATGCTTGGTTCGCGCTTCGCGCGAACAGCATCAAGACTGGGCCCCCGATGTCACTACGTTGCCTTGGGGTGACACGTCTGGAGGCACTACATTCCTAGAGTGACACAAAAAAAACCGTTTCGACCAGAGGTAAAAATAATGAAAAATGAAAATGATATTATTGTCGGACAACCTGTCAATGATGCCCTTCAAGAAGCTGTGTTGCTTCACCAAGCAGAACAACTAGAGAAGCTCCCTGTCGATCAGCAGCAACGTTACATAAACACAAACATGCTAATCACTTTTAAAAATGCGCTTAGCAAAACAAACAATAAAAAAGAATTTGATCAAAAACGAATGGAAGCTTTTTTATATGCCTTAGCGTCAAAAGCTAATTGGACAATGGGAGAAAACCAGAAAACTAGGCCTAGCGATACTTTATCGCTTGAACATCAAGAATTACTTGCTTGGATGCATGCGGTGACCTTTAACGGCCTAAGCAAATACATAGAGCCTTTTTTAAGAAATCTAAATATAGCTAAGCATCGCCATCCCAAACGAGCAAAACCAGGTGTCTGCTGCATAGTCTCCGGCATCATCGGCTCTTTTTTACTGATAGGGGCGGCAGTAGCAGGGACTTATGGAGCTGTTCTTGCAGTAATCAATACCCTAAAGGGCGGAGGATCGAGTCCTGTTTTTGCCGCTGTAATCGTCTCTTTTATATGCGCCCTCATTCTAGTACTGCCCTATACTGGCTCTATCTCACTACTAACTAATGGTATTCAGGCAATCAAGGCTCGAAAACACTTCAAAGACCCTGTGCACTACAACGCAGCCCTTACGAATTATAATCTGGGGCGCTTCTTTTCCAAGCATCATGGGATTAATAAAAGTAATTCTGTTTTGGGCAGCATTCAATCAAATGCATTTCATGCATAATAAGTGACATGATCTCTAAAAGACTGCCCTTTTTTGTCACCCTGGGTACCGGCTTTTCGCCGGTATGACAACTCAAGCAGCGAGGGTGCTAGCGTAATTGTGAATACAAGCCTACACCTTAATCAGATACGTCACCGGGTTCATCCACGCAGGCGATGCTGATTCTAAAGACACATTCAAATGCTTAGGCTTTAAAGCCTTTTCTTTTTTCGAATCATCTAACTTGCTTTCAGATTTTGGTTTAGGGATAGCGATAACATGCTCTTGTGCTTGTGTATGCCCTTGTGCTTGTACTTGTGCCTGTTCTTGCACCTGTATGTGGCTTTTCTCTTGTCTTCCAAAAGAGGCTTTAACCGCAGAAGGTGATGTCACTTTCACTTCTTCTTTCTTAACTTTTTTTGGAAGAGGCTGCACCTGATTCACATGCGCTGCCTTTCTTGCCATATCCACAGCACGCATAGACAGTGTTTGTAAGCCCTCGAAGGACAAAGCTATGGCTTTATTATGTTGATCAATCCATACCTGGTCGTGCCCCATGTGGATGATTTCATCTCCATTTGGTAGCTGCTGACCAACTCGAACCGATAGAAGTTGACCATCTACTTCTATCATTGCCTGCCAACCTTTGTTTGACTGGTTCGACAAAGCAAGCAACCTATAGCGATGCGCTGGCCCTTGCAAAATAGTTGACGATATTTGGCTGAATGAGGTCATCGGGGCAGCTACGGAGTGCATAGCAGCTAAACGTTGCTCCGCTCTAGCAATGGCCACTTTTTCTTCTAGCAACTGACGCTGCATTTTTGCTAACTCAATTTCTTTAGCTAACTGCACATAAAGAGCAGCTTTCCCGCTATCTGGCCTCAAAGAGGCTACAGAAGCTTGAGAAGATGCTTCTCTGGACGTCCCTTGATGCCGTGTAATCTGCTGAGCCACAGGCTTCGTAGCTGACTTAGCAGGCACAAAATCTGAATTCACCATTGCGCGGACCTGCCAAACCACAATTAAAATAGCGACTATTGTAGCCGATATCATCATCCATTTTTTCTTGTCATATGTCATGACGCATACCCCCAGACTGTTAATAGTAATGAGCCCGAAAAACGGTGCTCTCGATTATGTAAGGTTACTCGATGTAACACAATAGATTGTTTTCGCATCGAATCAGCCAGCAAAGACAAACGAGCAGCACTCATGCCTTTAATTCGAAGCGTTGCATCAATGAGCGCATAACGTCCATGATGCTCTTTACGTGTTTCCGTTAAATCTGCTTTCCCTAACGCTAATTCTGCGGCATCAGACAAGTCATTGAATGTTTGTCTTGCTGATAGCAGCTGATCTTTGTTGTCAGAAGCAGGCAATAGTAGTTGCTTCGTTAATACAGCTTGCCTTTCTTTTTCTTTTGAAGAAAAACCATACTTAAGCAACCAAGAGCGCCATGAACGATGTCGTAGACGATCGTTTAGCGACACAAAAAGTTGTAACTTAGCCTTTTCCCACCGCACTTTTGAAACCGATACACCGGGCCACCCTTGCAACCGTATCATGGTCTCACTGATACGATCAAGTACTTCTGATGCTTGCGGATACTGCCGCATGTCTTGCAAAATATCCAACTGCTTATGGCGAACAAAAACAGGTGCATTTTTTGACTGCACATGATGAATTCCTGACGCCAAAACAATAATAGAAACAATGGCTAAACTTGGAAGAAACCACACTTTTCGATACCACGGCGTATGCATTTGCCCTAAAAAAGTATTTAAGGTGCTGAGCTTGAATTTAGACGCATTTGCGCTAAGCGATGATTTTCCTCGCCACAAAGACTCCGGTAACTCACGCAAAGAAATCTGCAAAGACCCTAATTTCTCTTTCTCTTCATCTGAGAGAGTCACTCCATTCACGCAAAGAAGCTCTGCGTCTACATTTTCGGCAATACGTTTTGCATAAGGCGTGATCTGATCTAAAAGATCTTCTCGACGAACCAAACGATCCATCAAAACGTCAAGACCATCAATCACGATCACCAAGCAATGCTCTCGATCGTAAGGCTCTACATAAAGAAAAGCATTCGTCGTTGGCCTGGCAGATGCCGTAAGCTCTGCAAGCAACACACCGGGCCTATCTGAAAAAACAACCAGATAAGTGCCTTTGGTTTCTGTATGGATCGATACAAAAGAACCAAATTGGCGAGACAAGGCACGGACTTTTCGCTTAAGCTCGCGGGTGCTATTTGCTTGCACCCGTTCGCGATAAGGCATTAGTACGTAATTTGTACCTTGATCATGAATGAGCATGGACATGCTGTGAAGCACCTCTCAAAATAACAGGTGTAATCAAAACCAAGGTCTCTACATCCTTACGAACTGCACCTTGGCCACCAAGCTCTTTCAAGCCAAACATTTTTGCTTGATTGGTCTGATCTTCCAAGCGTTTATAGCCAGCCATGATTAGCGTGCTACCTGATCGAACCACGCTTCGCTCATTGAACGATTTTTGAGACAAGGTTGGCAATTGAATGGCTTGGTACTGCTGAGAAGAACTAGACGAAACGCTCACACCTGTTGGCTGTGTGCTTGTTTTATCTAGACGTTCTAGGTTTGCAATCGTAGAGCTCACCTGCAAAAACACTTCATCACCGTGAATTTTTGGCAATACATAGAGCGTAAAACCATCCGTGACTGTACCTGGTACGACAGACGACGTATTGAAGTTACCCACTTCATTTTGCGTCTGACTCACACTTTCGATGTAACCAATGTTTTTGGTAATTCGAATCGAAGCCATTTGGTTGTTAAGTGTAATCACCTGCGGTTGAGTTACCACTCGCACATCACCTTGTTGATCCAAAGCATTAATAAATGTTTGCGAGGCACTTCCTATTCCAAGCTGCGGCTGTTGCGTTGCACTTGATAAAACCAAACTATTGCTCGTTAGGTTGGTTGCATCAGCTAAGCTACCTTTTAAACTAAAGGAAGAGCCCAGCATATGCGCTACCGCATTCCAGTTAACACCGTAATTGAAGTCTTCATTTAACCGTACTTCCAAAACCTGCACTCGAACCATGACTTCTCTCGATAAGTATTCGTTCATGTGCTGAACGTATTGCTCAATAGAACGCACATGGCTAGGTCTGTCTGTCACGGACAATGAGGTGGTAGCTTCCGACAAAGACACTTGCGCATCAGGTGATTTCATACGGTTTAAGGCTGCTTTCAAATCGTCCCAAACAGATAATGACGCTCGTAAATTACTGTATTGCTCATCGTTTATTTGACTCAGTGGCGAATGAGAGGATGAATTCTCGCTGCTTGCCTGAGCTCGGTGATTGCCGTTTGCTTGTTGGCCAACCAAATAACTGCTGTTACCAGGCATAAACGAAATATCGAAACTTTTTGTCTCAAAAGCAGACCAATCTAACTGATTTGCCGCACTCCAGGAGCAGTGATAGTCGGATAAATGAGCCAAGGTTTTAATGGCGCCTCCGACTGTACCTTCATAGCGCATGCTAATTGGCATATTCGCCTGAATGCTTTCATTGAGGCTGACGCTAACTGAATGCTTACCCAGTATGGTTGCCAGAAGCGAGCGAAACGGTAGTGACTCGGCATGCAAAGAAATAGGCTCTTGCATCCACAATGGGTTATGAGCCAAAGCCAAGGGCTCAATGTCTGCATAAAATCCAGTATGATGCACAATCACTGCTTGGGTTTGCTTAGCTGATTGCTGCATTTGATCCATCTGACGACGCGTATGATTAATGCGATTGCCGCTAGTGTGATACAACGAGTGATGGCAGCCTGCAAGAGAGAGAGCCGCTGCAATAACGGATAAACAACTTAATTTTTTCATTCACCTATTTCCTTATAGTGTACGTTCTGCAACAACCAAAATATGGTTGCCATCATAAAATTGCGCTTGTAGTGGATAATCCTTCAATACGTTTGTTAACACGTCATCGAACGAACGGCCCGTCACTTTGACGGTACCATGCCATTGATAATCATGAGTAGGCAGCCAGACCATATCATGCCAGCCATAATCGGCTGCCAAACGCTTTAAGTTGGAACGCAAAGACCCTGAATAAAACATGGTCGATACATGCTTATGCTGACTCTGCATTGATGCGTGATGCAAGGATGTGGATACATCGCTTACCTGAGTTGGTGTGGTTCCAAATGCAACGGCTGCAAAAGCAACCAAACCCACTAAAGCATTTTTATATATCATGATGTCTCCTTATAAATTACATCTATTAAAAAAAAATTAAAACGCAGCAAATGTATTCTCGTCTTCTGCTGAAGAGCCAGCTAATTCTGATGGATCGGCAACAACTGTTCGCCCGGCCTTATTGTCGTTGATATCGTGCCTTTCTCGATTATCTGAAAGCCCGGTTGTTAATGCTGGCAAATGTGCGGCATTCGATACTCTGCCAAAAAAAGAAGCGAAGCAACGATCAGCCTTAGGTGATGCCTTTCTTAAATGAATCGCCAGCAGCATCACAACAACTGCCACCCCTAGCAAAACAGCTCCCCACTTTATCTGAGTGATGTTTTGTAGCATATCAGCGGCTGAACCTGCATCAGACCCCACCACTGCTTTACCAGCTGAAGCCATTAACACAATGCCAATAAGGGCCAGAATAGTACCCATCACAACAACAGAACTTACTGTTTTATGTCGTCGCCATTCAGCAGAGTAAGTTGGTATACCCTTAACTTTCACATCGCTTGTATCGGGTAGCTGAATCGAATATCGGGAATGTACAGATGAAACTTCTAAATCTAAATCACTTGATGCAATACGCAGAATATTTCTTGGTTTTTTTTCTTTTTCGGCGCCGCCAGCACAGTGACTCTCAGCCCCTGCTAAATCTAAGCCTCGATAATTAACAGACAGCCTGCTTGCTGGATTTTCTCTTCTAGGTTTGCCTCTTGCTTTCCTACGAGCCTTATTAGCAGCTCTATGCCTTCTCGTACGAACAGCAGGAACGTTAGCATCTAGAGGAGCTGGATCCTTATTCTTCTGAGCCATAAAGTCTCGTAACTTTTGCTCTGCTTTCTGAAGATCCGCTTTTACACGCTTATATTCCTCAGATTTCTGTGGCTGATCATCGGCAATTGTTGCTTGGGCTTTTTCACCCTGATTCTGATGCTTCAAATCATCGAGTTTTCTCATTAACTGCTGAAAGTCTAGACTCTGTCGTTTAATCTGCCTGTCAATGTCTGAATCTCCAGAATTCTGACCTAATATTCTTGATGCTCTTTTTAATAAATCATTTGCAGCTTTTTGAACTACCATATCAGCACCACCGGGGTGATTACTGCCATCTTTGGGGTTATGTTTACTCATTCATCACCCCTACACCGCCTCTTTCTTACAAGCAGCAAGATAAACAGCTCCTGCTGCACCTCTTAAATAACCACTTCCTCGCGGAGCTTGGCTAACATCAGCCACACCTTTGCCAGATGAGTAATAACCAACTCCAACGGGTAAATCGCAAACACTATGGCCATCGCCAGAATCATGACACACCGCTTTCTCTGGATCTCTATCGATTAAAGACGATGCTTTTTCATGAAAGGATGTGTCTCGCAAATAGCCGCTATCGAACATGCTCATAGGTGACGGAGTGCTTAGACTTTCATGTAACTGTGTCGCCATTTTGATATAAGCAGGCACATAAGCCACGTCAAGTGTATAACCCACAGGGCAGCTTGGAAGCTGAATAGTATAAGTGGTGGAATCTGTATCGGTACGCAAACAACACTTACCCGAACTATCAGGTTGACCATCATGACAGAAATTCAAACCCCCGCCATCAGGATAGCAACTTCCCATCCCTTGCAAAGTCATACCAGATGCTTGCGATGAAAGACCAGATTGTGGGACCAACTCTGTGTGCACATAGCAAGTAGCTGATTCGCTATCGCAAGAAGTCAGGGTTTCGATATCAGACACAGCCGTTGCATGCGGCAATAAAGCAGCAATGGCTTGTGCGTTTGAACTAGCATGCTCACCTTGGATCGGTAAGTTCAAAGCCAATAAGCCCACTGCCTGAGTACTGTCTTTTTCTTTTTCTTGCCAGCAATAATTGCTTCCATAGACCGATGGCATAATGCCTGAGGGCAAATAATACTTTGTGAATTTAGCATCACTTTCAAGGCTTGTCTCGTCATCACAAGCAAGCGCATCAGGCCACACATTTTCAACTGATTCATAATACATTAAAGAAGCAATCATGCTTTGCATGTCACCTGTTGCTTGTTTTTGCGTTTCCGCAAAAGCATGTTGACGATGCCAGCGTATGCTTGCAAGAGTCATCACAGCCATTAAAGACAAAACCAGCAACAACTCGAGCATGGTATAACCGAGAGAACGTAGTGCAGATGATTTCATCATGCAGCCTCCTTTAACCAACAAGCTGCCAGCGAATGGCTTGCTTTATCACTGTCTGTTTGCTGCTCAGAAGCTCGACTTAAAAAGCCAAGCATCGCTGTGGATTGAGCTGAACTCTTAGGGTCTATCATGCTAATTGACCACTTCAGGGTATCGGCCTGGTTAGGATCAATCTCTGCTCCAAGCAAAGAGGCAAGTGATGATGTGCGGTCAGCATTACTCGAACTAAGCTCTGCTTTCACCCACAAGCGATGATACACAAGTGGTCCATTGCTTGGGTCAGCATTTGGCGTATCGTCAATTAACACACTGTAAGCATGAACCAAGGACCGCCTTGATACTGGTAAATCCGTTGCCTTTTCTTCTAAATCAGACAACGATGGTTCTGTGTTACCAGCAAAATAACCGGCTTGCTCTGAGTCTTTGGAATAACAGCCTTTATCGTAGACGTATGTTCGCAATGCATAAGAGAGACGCTTAACGTCTAGTTTTACCAAGGAAAGCACTTGTGTTTTTTGCTCTGTACGATAGCGTGAAATAGCAAGCAACAACACAGCTGCTGCTAAACTAATCACACACAAACACTCTAACATGCTTATTCCTCGATGTTGACGATAAGATCTCATAGACATTACTGAAACGAATACTGAAAGGAACCATCGCGGCAAGTCGAACCAGGGAATGCCTGAGACACTGCACCACAATGTGGTAAATTCACTGAAATTTGCACTTGCGTACCATCGGAGGACAAAGCGTATGCATTTCCCCAAGGAGTTTTTAACTCTGCTGATGAGCCACTGCCGTGCAATCCCGGGAAGTTATCCAACAAACCAGCTTCAGCCAAAGTGCCAATAGAAAGGTCGGTCACATCGCCGCTGCCTCCTCGCCAAGTATCGCAAGAAGCAAGCAAAGCACCAATCTGACTAATAACTGTGTTCGCTTTATTGTTATTACTCGCTACATAAAAGAAGCGTGTTGCCATCACCAAAATAATAGCTATCACTGAAATGGACAACATGACCTCTAACAAGGCTATTCCTAACTGATGACTCGCCTTTCGAACGTGTTTCATTCTTTTTCCCCTTTAGTTAAACCACCTAAGTGGCTATCACTGACGCAATTGTGTAGATGCCAAAAATTAACAATGCAGCTACAGCAGCAGACGCCAACAAAAACAACGCGGCCAGCACACGCGTGCCACGACTAATAGACCGAGACCAGCGATCTGACGCTTGGTCTGATAAGCGATTCAATGACAAGGCCGCCCCTTTATGCTGAGACAATACGCTCAAGCGAGTAATGTCTTGCCGATCAAGTAAACCTGTATTTAGCACATCTGATAATGATAAAGTGCCCGTATCCAGTGCATGCTGCATGCTATTAAGATGCCAAACCAAATAGGGATTCGCTTTAGAAGCAATGAGACTTAACGCTTGCTTCAGCATGATGCCGTTATTCATAAGCACCCCTAACACTCGCATGAAACGCCATGCTTGAGCTTGACGATACAAACCCACTAGAGGCCAATGATCTAAAGTCCGACGAAGCTTTCCTATGTAATGTCTGCAAAAAAAGCGCCACGCCATATAAAAAATAACAGCATCACAGAGCAACCAGAACCACGCATTTTGCACAAATTGCGCTAACTGATAAAGCTGCAACGACGTACTTGGCCAACTCGAAAGTGGTTTAATACCGGCTAGCTCTTGCAATACAGTACGCTTAACAAAAACGACCACACCCAAAGCTAAGCACATCACTAGTAAAGGATACAAAAGACTAGACCATGCCATTTTACTTAAGCCGCCTTGCTGTGACGCATCTTTTGCACAAGCCTGCATGGCATTAAGCAAAGTACCCCCTGCTTCACCTGCATCGATGATTGCGCAAGTCATTGGCGAAAACCATGCTTGCATACCTTCTGCAAGAGGCTTCCCAGCCGAAACCGCTTCAAGCAAGCTGCTTGCAACTGCTACTAAAATGGGGTGATCCAACGACGCTAACACTTCCAACGTTTGAGTAAGAGACACGCCATCTTCAACCAAAGAAACTAAATCTTCCCAAAACGCTGCTTGTAAACGCTTGCTAAACTGCCATTTCTTCCACTGTTGCTCTAAGGAATTAGTGTACTGTGTCATACTACCTCCCGATGATACCAAGAGGAACCCAGCACTCGATCGATATCTGCCGGATCGCAACGCCCAGATAACACGTAAGCTGTTGCATGATCATGCAAAGAAAAATGACCCGACTGGCTGATGTGTTCACGCCATGCATGATGATCATTTTCTGCAATGCAGCGTTGCGCAAATTCATCCACACCCACAATTTCAGCAACAGCAGATCGACCAGACAAACCGCAACCCTGACAGCTTTCACACCCTTCTCCGCGCTGCTTAACAGAGCTGAGATCAGAGCCGTAACGTCTGACTAAATTATCTCGTGCTTCACCTGTTGCAGAGCAAGGCTTAGCGCATTGATCGCACAACACAGGCACCAAACGTTGACTCACCAAAGCTGTAATCATTCCCTGGCTCGCCAACAAAGATCGCGGAATGCCTAAATCTTCTAAGCGTCGAATAATATCGACAGCACTATTAGCATGCACTGTTGAGAAAACCAAATGCCCCGTTAATGCTGCTCGCACCAATAGTTTTGCTGTGACGTTATCACGCATTTCACCGATAACCATCACATCAGGATCCATGCGTAATGCTGTTCGAGTCATGTCTGCAAAATCACGCTCAGCATGCTCTGTTGACACAGGCACCTGTGTGGCATTTGGAATCAGACGTTCCACGGGATCTTCGATGGTGATAATTTTTCGATAACTCGGCACTACTTGCATGCAAGCTGCTAAAGTGGTGGTTTTACCTGAGCCTGTTGGCCCTGCAAACAACACAGCGCCTTGCGGCTGAGCCAAAATCGAATGCAGCTGTTGCAGTTGAGCATGGGTATAACCCAAATCTGCCAATGGAGTGACTGACTCTTGAGCTTCAGGCAGTAAGCGCATGACTACATCATAACCACCATGAGCTGGCAAACTAGCTAAACGCAATCGCAAAGAACGCCCGTCAATACTTAAAGGCATGGCAGCATTTTGCGGCACCCTTGGATTAAAATGCATTCCCGCTTGATCTGTTTCTTTATTGAATGCCACGCAGGCAAGCTCTTGTGCCATTTGTGGCTGCCAAGTAGCTTGCAAAAACAATTCGCCGTGCCTTCTAAAACGCAACTTAGCTATCTCGGATCGTACTTCTATATGAATATCTGTTGCCTGCAAAGCAACTGCCTCTCGAACCAAGCGGCGAAGACGACGTTGCTGATCTGTTTGAGTATTGTCTACAGACAAGCTCAACGCAGCAGGTAATTTTTCTAATAAGGTTTGGATGAGATCAGAGCTTGCTCGCATGACCTCTTTAAAAGGAACCCCAAGCTGCTGCATGACAATATGTGCATTTTGAACCATGTGGCTAGCAGGTTGATCCGTGAGAATGGTTCCCTCTTGCAAGATCACTAACTGATTTTGCTGACGGCACCAATCGGCCAACAAGGGGTGAGCACGAGCATCAGGTGCGAGATCTGATTGATGACGCAAGACTGCAGGCGCTTGCTCGCGCTTCCAGGTTGTCTCTTGCTCACTGTGTCTCATGCGTTTTCCTCTCCCTGAGGGCTACTGCATTCGCTGATGAATGCACTCCAACTAAGACCTACAGCCGGTGTGGCGAATGTATTACACGGAAGTAGTCCATTTCCGAAGACTAAGAGAACACTAGACCACTGTCAACCCTGTCGGTACCGGGTTTTTTACCGTTATTTTTACGCTTTCAGCACACTTAGTCATCTCTGTAGCGGAACACTAACACACCCCAATGCAGGATTCTAGGTGTTCTTTGAAATTAAGCTTTCAAATAGATAGGACACTTTTGTCATGACAATACTGTCTTTTCCTAAGGGTGGCGTGCGATAAAAAAACCTTCCTCAAATCACAGCTCTACCAGTCTCGCTTTCTTTTTCAAAATAACAGTCAAGAATGTCGTTCGAAAACGATTCATGCGCTGTGAGCCATGGAGAGCCGAAGGCGCAGGCGAATAGTCCGCGATAGCCACGGATTTTCTATCGAGCGTAAGCGAACATAGAAAATCTTTACGTGGCGTTGAGTCACTTGAGAGACCACAGCGTAGTCAAGCCGTTAG
>JAJRRL010000045.1 GCA_024279495.1 Gammaproteobacteria bacterium
AGACCACAGCGTAGTCAAGCCGTTAGGTTGCGTAGCGTGGGTGACGAGGACGAGTCGCGGCACAGATAACGATCGCCTTCGCGAGTCGATTTGCGCTAGGATGGCGTTAATCTATCTCGAGCGGTGCGATACACTTGAAAAAAATCTAATCTGGAGCAAGGCCTGGCGATTCAAGACGAGGATCGCTTACTACTGATATCTGCACAGCATCCACTGCATTTGGGGCTTCTACACCTGTCCGTCGCGGAACAACAGGAAGTCCATCTGAGCCAACAACCTGAGTACCCACTACAACATCATCATTACCTTCAGGCTGCTTAGCAAGAACAGAATGACTACTCACTCTCTCAGGATCAGGCTGAACCACAGAATTAACAGGCAGCTTTTTCTTAGCCTTAGCAAGCAATACCGCCCCAAGAGCCAACAACAACGCAGCGCTAACAAACAAAGCAACTGAAATGGCAGTAGGGTTAGTCAATTGCAACACACTAGCGCAGACCAACGCACCTAAGGTAATAACCGAAGCAGATGCCACCACACACACAAGCCCTCCAGCAATGGCTCCCTTATGGTATTCCGCCAAAGGAAAAACACGATGTAATCTTTCTAACTGCTGGTTAGTAAAAACAAGCGGGTGCGTTTCTCGATGAAGATCGCTGATATCGCCATGCAACAATTCTTTAACAGCCGTTCTTACGTTGTGATCTGTTCGACGTGAGCGGGATACGTTATCACGAAACGTAACACAATCAACAAAATGTGGTGCAACAAATGTTCCCTGAGATCGAAGCCACAATCGTGTTAAGGCAATATTTTTATTCAAAGCCCCCCCGTCAATAGAGAAACCGCGAAGCAGCCTATCATCACTTTTATAATCGATGTTCCTATTGCTATGAATCATATAACGCCGAACCAAAGGTATAAAACGGTTACTTCGAAAACACACTATTGAGTATAGCGCACGCCATAGATGTTCAAGCAACTGTAATGCGTTCTGTGCATCATTATTGTCAGGCTCATTAAGCACTCTTTGCTTGCACGTTTCCGTCAATTCACACAACTCACGTCTTACAAAAAGAGGCAGTGCATAGGGAGGTGATGCATGGAGAGTTACTACGCGGCGAAGCACATTCGCTCGCTTTCCCTCAATCCCAACAAGTGTTTGCAAGGTCTCTACTTTATTATTGCAACTCGCAAAATCAGCGATTGTTTCGCTGTAATAGCGATCACATAAAACGAGTAGCTGTGGCTTAGAGGCTTGTGTGACTGTACTTCTATTAATAGAATGATCAAGAGCTTCTTCCAACACCGTTACATCAACATGCCGAATAACCCCTGCTTGTGAAGCAAGTGGAAGCTCTGCGGCAATAACACCTGCTCCTGAACGAAGAGTAGCAATAGCATCTGCTCTTGATGACACGCTTTTCTCACAGCTGGTATTCATGGCCTCACAGTATGTTTTTATGGCAAGCTCTGGGTTGTCGGAAGTTCTAAAAGCTCTAGCTGAAGCAAGTAACTCATTGTACTTATCTTCAAGAGGTGTCTCTTCAACCCGCCCTCTATCGGTATCAGAAGAGCTATCCGCCACTTGAAACGCTCGATTTGCCTGTGGGTTTAATTTATTTGCTTCGTATGCTTTCTTTAAAGCACAGTCCTTAACTAGTTGTTTAAAGCAAGGGCTTTTGTCATACAACGCTGCTTGCTCTGAGTCTTGCTTAAGTGATGAAAGCGTAGTCTGATACGATGCAATCAACGGCTCTCTGAATTTGCCAATAATCGCATCACGATTTTGCGCATACTGAGCGTCTTTAGAATCCAGCTTAGCTAATACTTTCATTAAATCATTTACATCATAGGTATCAACAGCAAAACGCTGATCTAAAACAATCTCGACAAGCTGCTTGCTAATTGGATTTTCTTCAGATATCTGAAAGCCTTCAAGTACCGTGGACAGTCGCTTTATAGGTAACTCTTTAATTAAATAGTCCATATATGAGACATCAAACAGATTCAAAAATTGCGCTAGATTAAAAAATTGCGCTAAAGTGGTCTCATCCAAAATAGAGATCTTCTTTTTCAAGGCTTGCTTCAAAGTTGCCTTAGAATCCTTACCTAAAGAATTAAACAATGCTGTAAACTTAACTTTATCTTCACATATTTCTG
This sequence comes from Gammaproteobacteria bacterium, assembly GCA_024279495.1. Taxonomy (GTDB): domain Bacteria; phylum Pseudomonadota; class Gammaproteobacteria; order JAJRRL01; family JAJRRL01; genus JAJRRL01. Next base: position 2,164 of record JAJRRL010000045.1, read on the forward strand.
ATAACACATATTGCGACTTAGCCATTTGGGCAGACCAAGCATCAACATCAAGTCCATTTCCAAATTCTTTGATTAAGCGATTAAACCCTTTTTCTGATATTTTAGAAAAATTAAGAAAAGTATCTCTTTGATTTTTTGAAAGGCTCATGATTGCCATTTTTCCAGGAGCCTTCTCTTTCAACGTCGTTAGAAGAGACTCATGATGTGTATCAACCAATGCAAAAAAATCTTCAACAGGCATGCCATGCTCAGCCAATGGAAATTTGAACGAACTATCTCCTCCAAAATGTTTGGCAGAATTACCCACCAAATAATAATAAATCAGGTGAGAACGATCTAAGCCTTCCTTTGGTACCTGTGCGCAATGGAACTGTGTGAAATAAAAATTGTAAGAGTACTTCGGGATGATATTTTCTCCATCCCTCAAACAGGCAATAGCTTCTTTTGGGATGGGCTTATAATGAGTCTGTATTGGCGCACTCCAGTCGTTTGCGTAATCATTGCTATAATCATCATCGTTGTAATATGTTCTCCTGCCGTAACTGCTGGCGTAACTGCTGGCGTAACTGCTGGCGTAACTGCTGGCGTAACTGCTGGCGTAACTGCTGGCGCTGCTGCTGGGACTATATGTCGCAGAATAATTATTCTGCCCTGCCCGAACAGCGACCTTTGCAACACTCGCTGAAACAGTCGTTACAGGAACCATTCTTGTATCTCTACTCATGCGATCTCTCCAAAATATACTCATTTTTATTAAAGCTAGTATACCATATAAAAAACGGTCGTTCAAATTTTGAACGATTCCATTTAGCCGGTTGATTTAGAAACAAAAAAGGCCCCCTAACTCACGCCAGGAGGCCATCAAAATTCAGCTGACCACCCTAATCAAGCGCAAGACCTGCGGGGAGAGGAGGCTCAAGCACAGCATCAACTGCATTTGGATCTTCACCCCTACGTCGCTTAACAGTAGGAATATGAACCCGAGCACCCACTGCAACATCATTCTTAGTAGTAGCATCGGCACTACCAATCGCCTCAACGTGTTTTCTAAAAACGCTTCCGTTTGAGCTTAATCCTTTATTGAAAAGTCGAGCAGGCTTAGCGGCTGCTTTGTTACGATTAGCAAGTAACACAACACCAACTAACAAAAACAAACCAGCACCTGCAAGCATGCCAATGGCTGCATTCGATCCCCAATTAAGCACCTGAGCATAGTTCAAAGCTGCCAAGGCAATACCTGCAGCAGACAGACTCAAACAAACACCTGCAGAAATATTAGCTGTTTTATTGCCTTCTTTAGGCTCTTTAATCACAGGCCTTGGAAAGATTTGTTGCAACTGCTCTAAATGCGGCTGAAGTAAGTCCACACTAAATGGCGACATTAAATCTGCAAGCTGTTCCTCTCCACTGCGCGAATAAAGCATGTTGATAAAGCGACTCTTCAAGTCTCGATCTAAAGCGGGTGGATGAAAGAATCGCCCACAACCCGTTTGATAGCGATTAGTTCGGAATTTAAGGCAAGATAGAATCTCTGTTCGCGACAAATGTTCTTTGTCTTGCAAACGAAACACCAAGCGCAGCAGAGCTACTTGTGCTTTTAGCTGCAAAGAGCGTGTCTCACCTGAGAAATCAGCCAAGCTTCGCAAGCGATCTCTTGCAGAGTAAGCCAGGTCACCTTGAAAAGCATAAGCGTTATAGCTAAAAGCTGTCAGAGAAGCGGCACTGCCATTTGGAGTAACATCTCGCAAATTGGCCCAAGCCTCTCGCAATTGTGAGATATTCACATCACCACTTCTTGTTAGATCCATCAACTGATCTGGATCCGTAACAAAAGCAGGTAGCTCATAAGCTTGGTTATTGCGACAAAGAAGTGCCGCTCGATCCCTCTCTAAAACAGACAACGCTAACAAAGTCCCTGGTTTATCTCTACAAGAAGCAAAATCTAGTGTGGCCTCTCGATAATGTCGATTAAACAGCTCTATCAAACGTGAATAGCTCTGAGTTGTATGACTCCTCAAAGCTAATGTACACGCTTCTTTTAGTATGATCGGATCAACATCTCGAACCTCTCTTCTTTCTTGGGTAGCGTTATTTGCTACTGGAAGTTCTGCCGTCTCCTCTTCAAGCTGCTCCCCTCTTAGTTGAGCCTGAACTGCCCTATTAGCAGCTCTATTCGCAGCGATGAGTGCTTGGCGACTCCTGCTTTTTACTTCACTTGTATTCATCGCCTGGCAATAGGTTGCCACGGCATTGGCAGGGTCTCTACTTGAAAACTCACGAGCTGTAGTCAGCAACTCCTTATAACTTGGCTCTTTAAAGCGAAGATGAAATGCTTCTTCTACGCCATTATCCAAAGAGAGATTAAAATCGCCTCCTATGTGATAAGCCAGCTCTTGACCACCGTTTTCTTCCTTATTATCTTCATACGCTTTCTTGTTGGAACACTGGGCTACCACTGCTTTTAACACATCACTGTCTCGATAGAGCCCTGAGAACACAGACCCTGCTTTAATCTCTTTTAGGGTTGTGTCGTAAGTTCGAATCAACTCAAAACCAAATTTAGCAATCACTCGATCACGTGACTCCTCATAATCAGGAGCTGATTGTTGAAGCTTTGAAAGCACCTGCATTAAGTCATGCACATTGCTGCCTTCAACGCTAAATGCTTTATTCAACACAACACTTAAGATGCCCTGCTCAGAACGATTAAACGACTCAAATTGTGTTGATAGAATCACTGTGATTCGATTTTTTACTGATAAATCGTTCAAGAAAGCCATAAACTCATCTGGTTTATCACAATTCCCATGACACAAGCGAATGTCCTGATAACCCGCATGCTGAGAAATATCATTATATTCAGTTGATGTGACATTGAAAAAAGAAAAATACCGCATAAGCGCATCTAGCGAGTGCTTAGCCTTCGAACACAGCATCTGACGTAACTGTATTTGATTTCTCTTGCTCAATGTAGAGAAAAAAGCAATAAAACCCTCTTTGCTTTCTACGATGCCTCTAAGCTTACAGCGATTGTCATGAAACAACATGCTCCACTGGGCGTTTGATAACACAGCACTCTGTTGCAGCAATTTATCGAAGCCTACTGAAGAGACTCTTGCAAAGTTTATCCGAGAATCTGCCAGTAAATGAACGTAATAGTGCTTTGCTAAGGAATAAAACTCACTCAGAGGCATGCCAGCTTGCACTAAAGACTTAAGGTGATTCGACCCAGTCTTCTTAAACCTCTTCTCAAAACACTGAGATAAATAGTAATTAAACCAGTGCCGTCGGCCAGAATTATTATCTCCTATCTTGCGCCCATCCCTAAGCATTGCAATAACAGCTTCTACCGACACTGTTCCAGTCAATGTTGGATTATACGCTGCACTTCCAAGAGAGCTGCCAGAAGACCCACCTGATGAGGTAGCGACTAAAGGAGCTTGTGCTTTCTCAAGTTTCGCCACATTGCCATTAATACCTGGAAGTCCGACCAGTTCGTTGTTTCTGCCTTTACTCATCATACACCTCACCAATAAATCCAATGATTCAAGTATACCAAGGCAAAATAGACTCGTCCATTGTGCTCTTTTTTTGATCATCTTTTTGATTTCTTGACAAGGTGGCAAAACGACGCCAGAATTGGCGCTCACCTTTATATGGCTATGTAGCTCAGCTGGTTAGAGCACGGCATTCATAATGCCGGGGTCCCTGGTTCAAGTCCAGGCGTAGCCACCATCAATACCCCTAAAACGCCGCTTTCACTCCCCTTCTTTGTCGAGCTTCCGCTTCCGGTGCTCATGTACTTCAAGTGTATCGCACCGCTCGAGATAGATTAACGCCATCCTAGCGCAAATCGACTCGCGAAGGCGATCGTTATCTGTGCCGCGACTCGTCCTCGTCACCCACGCTACGCAACCTAACGGCTTGACTACGCTGTGG
>JAJRRL010000046.1 GCA_024279495.1 Gammaproteobacteria bacterium
CGGCTTGACTACGCTGTGGTCTCTCAAGTGACTCAACGCCACGTAAAGATTTTCTATGTTCGCTTACGCTCGATAGAAAATCCGTGGCTATCGCGGACTATTCGCCTGCGCCTTCGGCTCTCCATGGCTCACAGCGAAAGATGCTTTGACGCTTTGACAACACACACTACACATATGTCCTATTGCACGTATAGCAAGAAAAACCGCAGCAATACTGATAAAAAAAGTGTTCGCTTTTGGAAAAACAACAGGAGTAAAGAGGTTTAAGTCATATTCATTCAGCAGTTTAGGTAAGGCGTAGATAAACCCAACTCCTGTAAAAAACAAGGCCGTAGACTCTGAGAAAGATAGCGAGCCCATGGTGAGAAGTGACAACCAACCATTGGTACACATACTGCCTTTCGTACGCGACCCTTTCTTTATCAAACCTGCTTCAACACATCGCCACACAATAAGCATTGACATACTAAAAAGCATCATTGTCAAAGCAGTTTCTGGGACTGAAGGCGACATTATTTGATTGGCGCAGAACTCGGGCCATCGCTCTTGAAACACTCGGCTAATACATGCTTCTAGATCAGGCGGGAGAGGAGATGAACTGTACAGCGTGTAATAATCACACACGGTGGATTGATTTGTCCCTAAGGTATCTATACTGACACTTTGGTGCGAGAAAGTCATGTTGCATTGGTCACTTAAGATATCCACCAAAGCATCCATATCACAGGGCGGAAAATAGCCCTCACCGTAATCAAAAAAAGGATCATAAGAAAAGTTTCTAGCTTCGCAGCAATCTTGCCTTTTGCAAAATACATTCTCGTTCGTATACACAATATCCATCAGCGTAAAAGCAAAAGTAACTTGCGTAAGATCCAAGGTATAAGAAGGAGTGACTTCATAGTCACCTAAATTGCCTAGATTAACAAGTTCATAGGGCGGCTCCTCTTCTTCCACTTCACCTAACATAACAAAGGCTTTTTGTGAAGCTATCACTTTTTGTGTTATGAGCAACATCATGGCGGCGGATTTAAGTACTGAGTGTTTCATGGGATAGACCTCCTATGTCTTTGTCTTTAATAAACCAGTATTCCTATCGTCAATAGCTAATCCCTCTTGAGCTAAGAAAGCTTTATATCAAATCTAGCGCACAACACAGAGGTCATAAAACAAGTGCGTCCGGATCACCTATAGGCTCCTGAACCTGCTGCAACACTCTCTCTGATGAAGAACATTCGTTGACCCTTTCTGGGCGACTATCAAAAAAACTGATTAAATGACGCCTGGCAGCTAAAGCTGGCATGGCTTTTCGGGTGCTTTTTTCTAGCTGAATCGCTTTAGGAATTCCTAAAATCAAGGAGCCAATTAATGCACCTATGCCATGTGCAATAAGGAGAGCTGCCAATACCACAGTGGATACTACAAGAGTGGAAGGTTCTATAAAACCTGACTGAAAATAAACCACGCCGAAGGCTATCGCCGCGATCCCAAACACAGCAACCCCACAAAAACCAAGAGTATCCCTCAAATGAAGCTTCCACCCACCAATTACTTTTTTCAAGTAATCATGAAGATGCCCAAAACTAACCCAATACCTGTCATCAGTCATGGGTATCTGTGCTTTATATGTCCGAATCTCCTTGTTTTGAGCACCTCCTTGGCAGCCCTCAGTATCGCCCGTATCACTATCCGTTGCTTTTCGAGGATAGATGCATTTTGGTGGCTCCCAACTCTTAGCATGCTGTAAATACTCAACTAATTGCTGTGCCCGGGTTCTTCTTCTTTCGTTCACCTTGGCTAAAAGCCTTTCTTCCTCACGGTCTTTTCCATACAAGCTGGGGCGATCTTCTTGATCCATTTTTTCAACATGTTGCTGATAAGCAGTTTTTTTCTGTGCTTTCATGCTGACTCCATTCCATTTAAACATCACAGGAATATGGTACCACACCCAAACAAACAGACAAAGTGCATACCAAGGCTTGCAGAACCAAATGATTGACCAAAAGTATAACAAAGCATACACTGCTGCTTTTCTTAAAAATGGGTCCTTATGCTCGTCATTCAAGATCTCTCCCTCCAATTAGGGGGCAAAACACTCCTCGCTCATGCTGGCGTTCATATCAGCCCCGGTAGCAAAGTAGGCTTAATTGGCCGTAATGGCTCAGGAAAGTCCACCCTAATGCGAGTGCTCCAGGGCTCCTTGTCTCCAGACGAAGGCTCCATCGATTATCCTAACGATTGGCGAGCTGCTTATCTCGACCAGGCTCTACCCGAATCCCACATATCCGTACTCGATTATGTGTGCTCTGGCGATTCACTCTGGCAAAAGACCATGAGCAAGCTCGCGGTTGCTGAAAAAGAAGAAGACGGCCATGGCATTGCTGAATGCCACGATACGCTAGGTTCTATCGATGGTTACAGCACCCCTGCTCGCGCCGAGAGCATTTTAATGGGCTTGGGTTTTCAAGCTCACGAATGCCAACAAGCCTTGTCTACCTTTTCTGGTGGCTGGCAAATGCGCTCACAGCTAGCCCGTGTCATGATGGCTCGTGCTGATTTATTACTTTTAGATGAACCCACCAACCACCTCGATTTAGAAGCCATCCTTTACCTTGAGCAATGGCTAAAACAATGCCCAAGCACGGTTATCTTGATTTCACATGATAGAGAAGTCTTAGATAATGTATCCACACATACCATTCACTTGCACCAACAGAAATTACGCTGTTATGCCGGCGGCGTCACTTCTTTCATGCGACAATTCCAAGAAGCCTACGAGCAAGAGCAAAAGTTTGTCAAAAAAATGGCTGACAAACGTGCTCATATGCAATCCTTTGTCGATCGTTTCAGAGCAAAAGCATCTAAAGCTAAGCAAGCACAAAGCCGTCTGAAGGCTTTAGAGAAAATGCAATATAACTCTGAACTAGCCCTCGATACCCAATGCCGATTTTCCTTTTTATCAAGTAAACCAGTGGGTTGGCCAGCCATTAGCATTCAAGGCGATGCGGGCTATCCAGATAAAACAATTTTAACAAACATTCGATGGTCTTCTGGCGCGCAAGATCGCATAGGTATCATCGGGAAAAATGGTGCAGGTAAAACAACTTTCTTAAAAACACTCATTGAAAGTTTGCCCCTTAAAAATGGCTCTATTGAGTGTCACTCTGACTTGAAAATGGGTTACTTTTCTCAGCAGCAAGTAGATGAGCTCAATTTAGATGACACACCTCTACAGGCGCTTATGAGATCAGACCCCCTGATAACTGAACAACAAGCGCGTCAGCATCTTGCTCGATTTTATTTTACGCAAGACCAAGTCTTGCATACCATTGCTCCTTTTTCTGGAGGTGAGAAAGCAAGACTCGCATTATGCCTTCTGATCTGGCAGCGACCCAACTTTTTGTTACTCGATGAGCCAACCAACCATCTCGACATGCCTATGCGAGAAGCCTTGATTGAAGCACTGCAATCATTTTGCGGCGCTGTTATTTTGGTCTCTCACGACAGACACTTACTTAACTGTACCGTCAACCAGTATTATCTTGTTGGTGATGGATGCATTAGCTCTTACGATGGCTCTCTGATGGATTACGCCAAAATAACGCTTAAAAAAGCAGATCCTTCTAAAAAAGAAGCCTCTTCAAAGAAGAAATCTAATAAAAATCAGTTTGAAAATGACTTGAAAAAAGTTGAAAAGCGCTTAGCCCATCTCTCTCAAAAACGAGAGACCTTTGATAAAAAACTTGCCGACAGCACTTTGTACGATGGCAGTCATAATCACATGGTTCAATCGTTAACTAAAAAAAGAGATGCTCTTGCAGAAGAGATAACGGCTCTCGAAAGCAAATGGGAACAACTAGCAGATGATGTTTAGCTTCGGCTAAACTTCTTAAACGGCTCTGTGTCCATACAAGCAAAGAAATCAAGATCATGGCTGTGATCAGATAAACTAATGCTTCCTTTCATAAACAGGATGTTCTTTCTTAACTTCACTTTGCCAAACTTAATATCAAAGCTATACTCCGATTGATCTCTAACAATCGCTTTTCGATAGCGTACTTGAAGACCCGTAATCCGAATTTCTGCAGATTCCATTACGTCTAACAAAGACACATCGGAATCTAGAGAAACAGGGTCTAGACCTGGTATATCACCTTCAATGATCGCATTCACCATAAAGGTAATCAGTGCTTGGTTTGATAAAATCACACCAGCAGCTCCCGATAAAATCGGCAGTTGACCCACGGTATACATGACATCAGGCATCACAAAGGTACCCGTTGCCTCAGGAAATCCATAATCAAGCGATTGTAACAAACGAAAATTATCTTGATAGACACTGTGTACAGCTGCAATAATTTGGCTAACACCTAGCTTCTTTCCCATCATAACCTTACTCCTCGAAAATCATTCTACATACCTCCACTATAGGACACAAAGAGTCCTATATCAAGGATTGGCTTTGCCCCCTCCTTCTGCAACTTATTGAAAATAAAGTTTTTTAATTTAGATGGAAGAAAAAAAACTAATTTAAGGTTCATCAAACGATCTTAAGAGTGACATATGCTCCCTATATCTCCCCGAGCTTGTGGAGTACACTCCAATACCTTCACGCATGGAAAAACCAAGTCATGATATTCTTCAAAACCCCAAAATTATTCCAAAACCCTCATGTGCAAAGCATTTTGCCCGATATCATGGCTCTAACAAAAAAAAGTGATCTCTCTTTGCAAACCCTCGAAGCTGAATCAGACAAGCCGTTTGTTTTGGCCTCGAAAACACCCAAAGAAATAAACAATGCCGCCGTTCTTTTGTTTATTCCCGGCATAGAAGGCAGCCATGCCTCTGCTGTGATTCAACTGCTACTTGCATCAAAAAAATTAGCCAAGCATCCTATGCATGTCTTGTCTCATCGTGGCATTCACTTAGAAGGCAAACACATTTCGCCTTACCATGCAGGACTAACTAGCGATATTGCCCTAACTGTTAAGCTCATTAAAAAGCAACATCCCCATCAAGCCATTCATGCTATCGCTTTTTCTATGGGTGCTAATTTGCTTCTAAACTATTTGGCGATCAATAATCACGGCGTTGATTTTGCCACTGCAATCTCCACTCCTTTTGATTTAGAACACTGTGTTGAGCATATTCCCCAATTCTATCAAACTCGTATTTTAAAGCGTATTCAAAAGCGAACACAAAATAGCTCAACGGTCTATGATCAACTTGATTGGTCACGCATAAAAACAATCCGAGACCTCGATGAAGCCCTTGTCGCGCCACATTTTCAATACGACTCTGCTAATCACTACTACCAAGAAAACAGTTGCCAACATAGACTCGGCAACATCACCTGCCCAACAACCTTAATCAGCGCTGCTGATGATCCCTTTATCAGACCCAGCTCATGGCCTGACTTCAAAACACTTCCAAAAAACATACAAGCCATCACACCCACACATGGCGGGCACATGGGATTCATTGATTTTAAACGCGGCTTTTCTAGCTGGATCGCGGACCACTTAGCTACATAAGCACGCTAAAATACTGCTCTTATTTCTTATAAGCGTTAACTTCTTCAACAAAGCGATGGCAAGCCTACAGAATAAAGCATGCTTTGCCACCGCTACCATCTGGAGGAGCTTGGCGTGCAGTAGATGCCTCTTCAGTGTTCACACCTTTTCCATTAGCTGGTCCAGATCGATTAAGTGGAGAATCTTTCAACTGACTTGTACGCCCAGAAGCACCTCCGTTTCTTTCCTCTCTTCTCTGGTCTTCTTTTACGCCATGAGCTTTGGGCTTGTAGGGTGCAGCAACCAACATGACTGGCGTATGTAAAGTAATATTAGCAACTGCTAATTTACGTATCACCCAAGAGCAACAATTATCTCTGATCACATCAGGGGCGCCCCTAAAGATACCGCCTGACCATTTTTCATATTCAATATTATCTGCCACTTGGTCTCGCTTAATGCTAGCGATCATCTGGATCACATCTTGCCGATCTTCACCGTAGCTTTCAAAAGAAGCCGTTTTTTTGGGGTCATAATATTGAGCGAAGACGTGGTGATCTTCTTCCCTAATATTAATCGTCACTTTTTTATCCGCTCGTCTTGGATCAAAGGTCAGGTCATAACAACCAACAAAAGACTTAGCATGGCCTCTCTCTACAGCGACACCCTCAACAACAATCACTGAATGACCATTCCCTTTCCCCCAACAACAATAATGCACTAACCAGCGAGTACTACTTACAAGCTCCGGATTCTCATCTTTATCAAACGCTAACTCACTATTCATGCGCCAATACGTCTCTCCGTCACCCTGATTGAGATGTGATGTTACTGTGGGATGAATAATCCGATTAGCCATTAAATCAGGCGAGCGCCTACTTCCCATGATCCGCCTTGGAATAGCCTTGAACCCTTCAGGCAACACAAAAGCTGGATCAAAGGGGTCTCCTTCATGATCTTTCGGCGTTCTCTCAAGCAAAAAATCAAGTTTATGCGTATGAAGACGAGAACCTGAAGAACCTATCTCCCCCATCAGTTGATACACTTTACCGTATCGGCCACCATGATTATTCACTAAATTAGAGTGACTTAACAGCGAAACATGCTTATCAATTTGATTTTGACCTGGATCAAAAGAAAGCTTTTTTAGCGCGCCCCAGATTCCAGGATTATCGACACCCATGGCAAATTGCTTCGTATTGTAGGCACAAAAGAAAGCATGAACACCACCAAGCGAATGCCCTATATGGTATGTGTGAGGAATAAGTCCATTTGGCCCTTCTATTTTTGAGGCGCAATATTCAGTAAAAACCAGTGCCACTTGGCTCTCTTTTGGAATAGCACCTCCTACAATCTCCGAGTTACTCGCTGTATTGTTATGATTGTCAGGTCGTGTTCCTCTGTGAGCAATAACAACCGTAGGAATCCCTCTTGTTGACATTTTGGTAAAGCACAATCCTCGATAACCTAATTTAGTATTCCCTCGTAAACCAGTTTCTAACTCGACCGAACTAGAGTCGAACGTCAATCGCCAACCAAGACCTTCTAATACCGCGCGATGGCCTTCTTCATCTCCATAAGCCGCTTTAGAAAAAAGAATCGCTTCATGAAATGTTAACATACAACCTCCTTGATACATGATTAAAACATTAGGTTTTAGGAGCCTCCGAACTTCTTGAGCCCCCTAACAAATTCATCTCCAAATCTCGAGTGACTTCTTGCTCAATGTCCTTACAAGCCGTAAAGATGGTTTTCCCACAACACACAATGTCTTTCCTAAGGTACATTTTGCATTTATCAGAGTCAAATAGGTAATCCAAAATCACTGCCGTAAAAAACATAGCAGCCTCAATACTATCAAGGTATATGGAATTTTTGATTGCTGGCTCCGTATAATACCCAAGAAAGGCTAATGGTATATCTACCACCGCAAAAAAAACTAGCAATCCATAAAGCCATCGTGTTGCCACGTTATGTGGACCAAAAAATCGCCTTCCTTCACTAAGTAAGGGGTTTTTTGAACGCCATTTTGCAAAATGATACACTGATTTAGGTGTCCTGAGGTCTGGAAAACCCAAGCAACAATTTCGTATCGCAATAATACTAGCGCCTAACAAAGTGATAGCAGGCACAAAAAAGAAAAGTCCTGTTCTCACAAAAAATAATCGATCATCATCCGTCACATTAGGGTATTGTGTTACCGATGCATCATCCCACTTAGGATACGTGGTGTTAATGTTTTCCATTTCAGCAAGAAACTCAATGAACCCGCAGATTCCTATCACAAAGCTAAGAAACAGGTGGCGTTTCGGAACACCATCAGGAGGCTCTAAGCCACCTGCTCGCAACAAAAAATAAGCAAACACCGAGCAGTTAGCATGTCCTGTATCTAAAATATAGTTGATTTCAAAATCTTTATGGAATCTATCCGTCCAATTCATACAAACCAATCGCCGGAAAAATAGATTGCAATTTATACGCATATAAGTTGCAGACCCTATTGTTTGTATTGTCTTTCTTTTTTTATGCTCTTTCTTGAACTTTTTCAAAACCTTTTGCATCCGAGAAACATTCGCGTTGGGAATAATGACTGAGTCTGTATGCGTTCTGTTCATTACCCTCGCTTCATCACTATCTAAGTCTTCAATCATACTAAATTTCAAACTCTTTATGTAGGCTTCGCTTGCTGTCTCGCAACGCTTTGGAGGATTGTTTTTCCCTTTCAGATAAGACGAATAAAAAATATGATTTCCTTTTTCATCAGATGCTTCGACTGCCACATGCCCCTTGTCTTCCTCATCTAATTTATCTAATCTCCAACCATATGGAGAGGGAACTCCTTCCCAATAATATAGTCTAACAGTTCCCTTCATTATTACATCCTATTTAGGTCTTAGCTCATGACCAGTATCATCACGATCTGGGCTTAACTCAGGAGCTCGCTGCCTTTGCGATCTCGGTAATAATTCGAGTCGATTTGCATAACTAACGGGGTTCGCTAACTCGCTAAGAAATCGTACCCCTAAACACACTCCAAGCGCGATTAAACCCAAACCCACCAACAAAGCAGCTGCTGAAATCAAGCCAACGGCCAATGGTGTGATCACGGCCGAAGTAGCCGCTAAGGATAAGCCTACGGTAAATCCAACACAGGCCCCAGAAAAACAAGCAAACCCAAATAAGAGAGAAAGAGAAGAAGTAACCGTCAAAATATTTCGACGCCTCTTATAAGAAGGTAATCCATAAGCCTTACACTTCAAAGACGGATGAGGCTCATGCCAATAAAGGCCTTGCATCTTTGTTGGAAAATGGTCTATCGGATCTTTTTTGAGCTGATGAAAAACGTCTACTACCCACTTCGGGGTATTATTCACTTGCGTGGGCGTTGCACCAAAAAAGAAACAACCGTCATAAAGCTCATAATCAATCAACTTGTCGTGTTCTTTCTTAGCTGCTTCTATTAATCTATCTACATCTTCATAACCGCGACTCCAAGAATCAAAGTGAAAAGAAATGGTATTGCTAGCATCATAATACTTGGCGTATCTATGATACGAGCACTCCTCAATTATCAGTTTGGCTTTCTTAGATTCACCCAAGGGATCAACAAGTAAATGATAGTAAGCCGCCCTTGGCTTTAAAGCTTTGGTCATCGTCTCCACCACAATAACCGCATGACCTGGTTCATTGGTCCAAACAGCCGTACTTACAAAATACTCATCAGGCTCCTCTGGAGATGAATTACATTTCGAAAACCTATATAGATGTCCATCGACTCTTCTAGCAAGCTCACTTTCTATACGTGAATAAGTTTCATTGTTACCCTGATTAACCTCTTCATATACTTTAGGAGCAGCTTCACTACATCTGAGCTCCCTACGTAACACCTTAAACCCTGGAGGTGGGTTTACGGTAGGATCTAGTACGTCTTCATCTGTCTTAGGTAAGTGCCCTTGCAAAAAAGAGAGCTGGTGAGACACGATATTTGAGCCAAGCTGTCGTGTAGGTTCCAGCGATTCTTCAGGTTTTATTTTTTGCCACACTAACCCATAATGTGTGCCTTGTACATTCTCGGCATTTGCTTCGCTCAACAAAGAAAGATGGTGACTTCGCTGCTCAGCTGATGGCCCTGCTTTAAGGTGGCTCAAAATCTCAGCCACGCCTTTATGATCCAAACCTATAGCAGACTCTCCTCTAGCATGAGCACACACATGCGCATGCACTCCACCCAGGGAATGACCAATATGAGTCGCACGAGCAATGGTTGTGACATCGGTATCTAACTGGGATAAACAGTGATTCGAAAAGGATAAAGCGACTTGAGAGTCCCTGGGTAACTCGCCTCTGCCTGCCTGAAAATCACTGAAGAGGTTATGTCTATCGCCTAAAAGCTCCCCTCTGTGGGCTATGACTACTTCTTTTTCACCTGGGCCAACATCCCTAGTAAAACACAGACCTCGGTATCCAAGCTTATGATTGTTAGGGAATTCTGTATCAAAGGTTTGTGCATTAGAGTCGCATACCCATTGCCACCCGAGGGCTTTAAGCTCCAAAAAAGTGCTGTCTTTCCTTTCGCTATAAGCGATTCTAGAAAATAGCAATGACTCATACGCCGTTGGCATAGCCCTCTCCCTGTGCTGACACTATCAGAATTTTATACAGAGGAGTGTATCATCAATACCCATATATTCCAAAACCTGCTCGCTCAGTAGACGATACACGCAGAGCCCCAGATTTTGTTTCAACTTCGGTAAAACAAAAACCTTTACCTTTACCTTTATAAAGATAGACCCTGCCTTCGCAGAATGACTCTCACAAAAAATAAGAGCGGTAAAATACTACGCTTATTTCCCTTGGGAATTAACTTCTTCAACAAAGCGATCAATCTCGATCAACAAAGCCTGATACCTCGTCTCTAGCGTTTCCGCATCTTGCGGCTCTTCTTTAACCGCCGTATGAAACGATTCTAAACCATGCATTAAAGCCGGCGCTTTGATGTAACACACACCACCTTTCATGTAATGCATGATATCTCTAAGCTTCTGAGTGCTCCTTTCTTTAAACGCATTCACTAACTCATCTTTGTGATCTTGCAAATCATCCGCGCAGGTTTTAATAACAGATCTAGCTGTTTCTTCGCTGCCTAAAGCTGCAATGGATTCTTTTAAATCTAAAACAAGCAACTCATCAACCGGTTTATCAGAAGAGACCAGATAGGTCATTAGCATTCTTTCAATATCTTCTAATTTAGCAGGTTTATTTAACAGATCTTGCATGCCCGCATCCAAGCACACCCCGCGTTTATCCACATGACCCGTTAAAGCAACGATGGGTACTTTTCGTCTTTTAGGATGATCCAGCTGACGAATAGCAACTGCTGCATCAAGACCTGTCATATCAGGCAAACCAATATCCATTAACACTAACTTGTAATCGTTTTGTGTGACAAAATCGATCGCTTCCTGCCCTGTCTTCGCATGATCTGCCTGATACCCCAATCGGCTCAACATGCCTTGAACGACCATGGCTGCAGAAACATTATCTTCTGTGATGAGTATTCTAGCACCTCCAGATGATGGAGCAATCACGGGTGGATTCATTGCTTTTTCATTAGGCTGGATAGGTTTTAGCAAAGCGAGCTCCAAGCTATCGTCATTAACATCCTGATCAGAAACATCAAACAAAAAATTAAGAATAAAGGTAGAACCCTTACCCTCTTTGCTTTCTACACGAATCTCACCATCCATGGCTTCTACATAACGCTTCACCGCATAAAGCCCTAAACCACTGCCTTTATAGACGCCGCGATACGATGACGTTAAGCGAGAAAAGTTATCAAAAATTTCTCCAAACTTATCTTCTGGAATACCAATACCTGTGTCAGACACACGGATTTCTATTTGAGCTTTTTTATCAGACTCATGGGGTGATTTGTCAACACAAGAAGCGGACACTGTGACAGAGCCTTCTTTAGTAAACTTCAATGCGTTACTAATTAAGTTAAGTAAAATGCGATCTAGCAAGCGTTTCAAACCAAATACAGCAGGTATAGTGTCAGCAATCTGTATGCTTAACTCCAGTTGCTTATCAGACGCTGTTGCTTGCAACAAATTTACCTTCCGCTGAATCACAAACGACACATTAAAATGCTCAGGTTCAGCATCCACCTGACCAGAATCCAAACGAACAGTTTCTAAAATATCATTGAACATTTCTAACAAGATGTCCGCCGACTCTTTTGCGATAGACACATTTTGTTTTGCTTTTTTCACAAAATCATCCAAACATTCCAGAACTTCTGGCTGATCACCCAATGCCTTTTGAATATCTTGCTCTAAATACGATAACTCTTGCAGCATACCGATCACACCCGTCATTGGCGTTCTAAGGTCATGGGACATATTAGCGATGAATTCAGACTTTACTTCACTGGATTTTTCAGCAGTTTTCAATCGAATAAGCTCTCTATCTCTCTTCTTTTCTTCTGTAACATCAACAGAAATACCAACTAATCCTATTACTTCATTTTCTTTATCTTTTATTGGCACTTTTCTAGAGATGTAATGTTTCTTTTTGCCATCTAGATCAAAGGCAAACTCTTCAACTGTCTCAGGCTCATCTAAATCCATTATTTTATGATCTATTTCATCTGTTATTTGAGCTTGCTTTCTCTTTTCTTCTTCAGATTGATCACCCCACAACAAATCATAGGCTGTCTTACCCACTATATCATGCCTAGATGAAAGCCCCGCATCTTTTGCTTGCTCATCATTGCAACCTTGCAAAACACAGTTTCTATTTTTCCAGTACACATGACCAGGCATCAAAGCAACAATATCCTCAAGCACCTGAACTGCAGAACCTTTGCCCTCAAACCCATCACATGATATTCCAAGTATCCCCACAATAGAATTATCACTCGAAATAATTGGGATTTTCTGAATTAAAATTCCACTTTCTTCAAAAACAAAAGTCTTCCTTGAAGAGATTACCTTCCTATCAGATTCCTTGATACTCTCCAAGGAATCACTCCATGGCATATCCTTATCGCTTTTCCCTACCACCTCCTCAGTAGAGGAAAAACCAAATTGACTAGCAAATGCTACATTACCCCACAAGTAAGTACCATCGCAATCCTTCCAAAATACAAATCCCGGCAACCATGATAAAAACTCCTTAACCCACGGTTCTCTCATTTCACACCCTTTACTCAATAGAGAGTCACCAAAAGAACGCGACAACTTCCAATTATAGCCTTAACTTAACCTTTTTCTCCAGGATTTCAGACACATTGTAGGGCCTTCCTTTTAAAGCTCCTTTTATTTTCCTCAAAAAAAAGAACAACAGCTATTACTAGTGTTTAAAATACTTACACTTTTGTACTATATTCTAAACTAGGTGAGCCTAACGCCCCTAGATCCTGCAAACACACAAGGAAGTATCGAATGCATGCACTTAAATTAATCGTTAATTTTATTTTTGCCGCGGGTCTTTTTATCAACGCGATGTTATTTATTCCTCAAGCAATTCGCATCTATAAAAAGAAACACTCTGGCGATTTATCTCTAACTACGTTTGTTGGATTTGTTTTAACTCAGTTCTCTGCTATTTTGTACGGTTACTTGAATAACGACTATATTTTGATGGGTGGATACATTCTAGCAATAATAACTTGCGGCATGGTAACGCTACTAATCTTTAAATACAGAAAGTAAATTCTAAAAAACCACCACAGTTTTCAAATTCATAAATTCACGGATGCCTGGAGCAGCCATTTCACGGCCGTAGCCGGAGAGTTTGATGCCGCCAAACGGTAGACGCGGATCGGACTTTGCACAGCCGTTGACGCTGACAGAACCTGCGTGGAGCCGGTCTTTTGCGATTATCTCACCTTGCGCATCATCTGCAGTAAAAATACCTGCAGCTAGACCGTAAGGCGTGTCATTTGCCATCGCAATAGCTGTATCAAGATCAGCAACGCGCCAGACTGTTAATACTGGCCCAAAAATTTCTTCTTCCGCAGCTGGGCAACCTGCTGGAGGATTTAAAAGTATCGTTGCAGGATAATAGGTACCCGAGCCTTCAGGAAGCACTCCACCCATCATGCATTCAGCACCAGCAGCAATGGATTCACTCACCTGACGATGTACCGCTTGACGTAAATCATCACGCGCCATAGGCCCCATCGTAGTTGCTTCATCCATTGGGTCACCTGCCACATAACGCTCAGCAACCTTTCCTAGCTTTTCTACAAACGCATCGTAAACACTATCGACCACCAAAATACGTTTTGCTGCAATGCACACTTGACCTGCATTATCCAAGCGAGACGTAGCACATACTTCTGCTGCTTTTTCAATGTCTGCGTCATCACAAATAATGTAAGGATCGCTGCCGCCCAACTCAAGAACTACTTTTTTAAGTTGTTTTCCTGCTTCAGAAGCTACTGCTGCCCCTGCACGCTCACTACCAGTCAGTGTGATGCCCGCTACTTTTGGATGTGCAATAATACTTGGAACCACATCAATGTCAGCTACCAAACTTTTAAACAGACCTTCAGGAAAGCCCGCTTCTAAGAAAAGATTTTCAATAGCAAGACCCGCCCCCATGGAATTAGGAGCATGCTTTAAAAGACCCGCATTACCAGCCATAATAGTCGGCACAGCAAAGCGCATCACCTGCCAAATCGGATAATTCCACGGCATAATGGCAAACACAATACCCAAGGGTTGATAACAGGTATAAGATCGTTTTTTATCTGTTTCGATGATTTCAGGTTGCAGGTGTGTTTCTGCTGTTTCAATGTAGTAGTCACACAACCAAGCGCATTTTTCTACTTCAGATATGGCTTGGCGAATGGGTTTCCCCATTTCTTGTGTGATAATCATCGCCAATTCTTTGCGTTTTTCTCGAAGCAATTCTGCCAAACGAGCAAAGCAAGCATGACGCTCGACAAACATCGTGTTCGCCCATTGTGCTTGGCATTGACTCATGTGATCGACAATGCTAATGACCTCATCATGACTCATTAAGTCATAACTCTTTAAAAGCTCTCCTGTCGCAGGATTAATAACCTCGATAGGCATGCCACTCTCCTTTGTTACATGATATTACGTAAATGCTCAACCAATTTCATGTTTTCGTCATAATCCACAGGGACTACAATCACGCTTGGCTTATCCGTTTGTGCCAACGCTTCTTCTAACACAGATTTAAACTGACTTGACGAATCGATATGATAGCCATGACAACCATAAGCTTCCGCCAATTTAGCTAAATCTGGGTTATCCAATTTTACATGGGAGCAATCACCATAGTGCAACTGCTGTTTCCATTTGATTAAACCATAATAATCGTCTTGCCAAACGATCACAACAAATGGAACACCCAGCTCTACACCTGTAGGCAATGCTTGAATACCCATCATGAAACCGCCATCACCACACACAGCAACAACTTGCTTTTTGGGGTACAGACGTTTTGCTTCTAAAGCACCTGGCATGCTTCCTGACATGGAGCAAAAACCATTACTAATAAAGACTGTTTTAGGCAAACGAGCTCCGTATTGACGGGCCACCCACATTTTATGCGCACCCACATCACTCACCAAAATACCATCGTCATCCAAGGTGTCTCGAATGTCGTGTAAAATACGTTTTGGCTTCATAGGAAAACCATCATCGTCTTTATCTAGATTTAAATCGTGCTGAATTTTATTCTGCACCTTTTCAAAATAAGGTGAGCTTTTTTTACATTCATCAGACAGCATGCTATTCAACTGTTGAAATAGCGTATGAATTTCACCGACCAGCGATAAATCCGGCAAATAATCTTTGTCAATTTCGGCTGGCTCAACATCCACATGAATAATGGTTTTCTCGTTGCCAATATTCCAACGCTCAGGCAAATACTCCACCATGTGATAACCAACGCAAATCACACAATCTGATTCTTGAAAAGCTTCAATCACCAAATCATTAAAACCCAGTCCAACACAATGCAATGATCGCTCATAGGCATGATGTATCGCACCTTTACCCATAAAGGTATACGCTGCGTAATAATTTGTTTTGCTTAAAAAGTCTGTTACCTCTTTAAAACAAGCCTCATTAACTGCTCCGTCACCCAATAAAACGATGGGTTTTTTAGCTTGTGACAACGCATCGCATACGCGTTTAATTTGATGCTTGGTGGTACCTACTTGTAAACGATTTGGCACTGTACGGAATGGTTGAGCATCTGTCATTTGTTTGGCGATATCTTCAGGTAACTCAATTAAAACCGCACCTGGCCTACCTGATTGCGCAATTTCAAACGCTTTTGCTATCACCTCAGGAATCACGGAAGCATCTAAAATGGTAGTAGACCATTTCGTTACAGAACGATACATGCTCACTGAATCCATATTCTGATGTGACTCTTTATGAAGTCGTGATGTCTCGGCCTGACCAATAATCGCAACCAATGGTGCATGATCCATGTTGGCTTGAGCAACACCCGTTAAAAGGTTAGTTGCACCCGGACCCAACGTTCCCATACACACGCCACATCGACCCGTTAACTGGCCATGAGTCACAGCCATAAAGGCAGCTGTCTGTTCGTGTCGAGTAGAAATGAAATCGATAGACGACGATTTAAACGACATTAGTAGATCTGCATTTTCTTCTCCAGGCACTCCTGCAATGGTAGTAACCCCTTGGACTTCCAAACATTTTAAAAATAAATCTGATGCTTTCATGACTACCCTCAGCTGATATGTAGAGCCAACTATTAGTATAGTTAAACTGTGTCCAAAATGCGCGCACAGTGGCAAGTGTTCTGCATGAGCGTGATGACGGTCATAGGACCAACGCCTCCTGGTACAGGCGTTAACCAAGAGGCTCTCTTGGAAACAACCTCTACGTCTAAATCACCGCATAAAGAACCAGAGTCATCGAGATTCATGCCTACATCGATCACGATAGCGCCCAGTTTAACCCAGCTTGCGTCAATCACACCCCGTTTACCCACAGCGCTCACCAGTACATCAGCTGTTGTGACCAGCTCTTTTAAGTTCTGCGTATAGCGATGCGCAATGCTTGGCGTTGCATCCGCTAACAGACACTCCAAAGCCAAAGGCCGGCCCACTAAGCTAGACGCGCCCACAAGAACCACATGCTTACCAGATATGTCTAAGTCATGATGCTTTAACAGCTGCATGATGCCCCAAGGTGTACAAGAACGAATACTTGGCGATCCAGACAACAAGCAACCCTGATTGTATGGGTGCAAACCATCAACGTCTTTATCGGGATGAATCCGCGCAAGCAATGGAAACACAGGACGACGATCTGGCAGAGGACACTGCAACAAAATACCATTGACCCTCTCATCGGCATTCAACTCATCGATCAAGGCCATTAAAGTAGCTTCTGGTGTATCGGGTGGAAAACGATAACATCGTGAATCAATCCCTATGCGTTCACACGCAGCCACTTTATGCGAGACATAACGAACTGACGCTGGATCATCTCCAACCAAAATCACAGACAAAGCCGGTACATGACCTCCTGCTGCAATATGCTCACCAACTGCCTGCTTTAACGTTGCTTCTATGGAGGCGCTAAGCTTCTTGCCGTCGAGTTTTTGTGCTGTCATGCCTCACCCCCTATGATATTAAGCCATAATTGCTAAACGCTGGCCCACGCGTATCATGTTCGTATTCAAGTGGTTCCAGTGTCTTAGTTTTTTCACAGAAACACCGTGCCTTAAGGCAATAAGACCCAAGCTATCACCTGTTTTCACACGGTAATAATGCTTACCAGAACCATGATGACCCAACCAAATATGCAACACTTGCCCAACTTTTAATGGGCGATGACTAGATCGGTTATTCCAATATTCCAGCTGACTAACTCTCACACGATAGTGCTTAGCTAAGCTTTGAAAAGAATCATGACGCTTCACCACGTGCTTTACGTGTTTAGGCCCAGGAATACCTTCTTCGGTAATTGCCTTAGGACGAATCGACATCTGATGCGCGGCCTTTACCATTTGTTTCACACCAGGAACCAACAAAACCTGCCCTGGATGAATCACACTTGTTGACAACTTATTAAGTGACTTCAATCGCGAAACGGTCGTCTGCTCTCGATACGCAACTTCGGCTAAAGTATCGCCTTTTTGCACACGATAATGAGGCTTGTGATTAATCGTTCTTGCATGAGCATCTCTTTTTTTCCACCGCTCATAGGCAGACAAATAAGTCACTGGAAAATACACGTGGCTCCAGTGAGGCCCTGTTTGTGATCGCCGAAATCCTGCGTTGTATGTTCTCAGCGTGGCCTCACTCAAACCCACGTTACGAGCCAATTGACTCAAGGACATGCTGCGTGGCAAAGAGACTTCGGTAAATGATGAATGCTGGGGAATCACCGGCATCGATAACTGAAACGTCTCTCGATGCGCAATCACTTCTGCCAAAGCCAGTAACTTAGGTACGTATATGCGTGTTTCTTTAGGCAAAGACAAAGACCAAAAATCAACAGGTTTATTTTGAGCTAAGTTACGACGAACCGCACGCATGATGCGACCTTCGCCTGCATTGTAAGCTGCAATCGCAAGCAACCAATCGTGGAAATAACCATGCAAATATTGCAAATAAGAAAGCGCTGCTGTGGTTGACGTGACGGTATCGCGCCTTTCATCAAACCACCAATCGTAAGAGAGATGATAACCTGCCGCTGTACCTGGCATCATCTGCCACAAACCTGTTGCCCCTGTTTGTGAATACGCAAAAGGCATGTACTGACTTTCTATCATAGGCAACAAGGCAATCTCTGCTGGCATGTGATCCGATTGCGTTTCATGATAAACATAATACAAAAAAGGTTTCGCATTACGCGCAAGATTGCGAACAAGTGCTTTATTTTGAAGCAACGAGTCGACTTCTGGCTGTATAGACTCAGGCGGAACAGAACCCACCAAAGTAAAATGCTCAGCTATATCTCCCCACAAATCATGCGTAGCAGGATGCCAAGGCCAATGAGCTAGCGCATTGCTAGAAAAAAGGCCAATAGCAGACAAAGAAAGGCTCAAGCTTATAAAGAAACGTTTAAAACTAACCATGACGCTATGCTACGGATTCACCCCAAAGAAAGCAAGATCGAATGAGGCTTGTACTTCATATAGGGTAATCTCCCTTTTTGGGCAATCCAAAATAAAATAGCCTTAGCCTTTTGCTTGCACCGTTGAAAAACGGTGTCACCCCCAGGAACTTTCGTGACGTCGGGGGCCCAGGCTTGATCCGTTGTTACAACGTAACAACTAGGATCTTTCAAAATTCAGCCTTAACTCTATATCGCGGCAATTCCTAAACAGCCTGAGCTTCAACCGCTGTAACAGGTGTTGGCTTGAAGTCTTTACCTTGATGGATAGCAAACAACTGAAGTCCTAACTGGCTCTCCGTATGATTTCCTTTTGCAAACCGAGCATGATGATGTACTCCCTTCGCCGCTACTAACATGCCATACACGTACTGGTTGTATGGCGTCATCTCCCGCTCTTGGGCTTTTATCTGCTGCTTTAAACGACGTTTACCCTCTGCTATTCTCCTTTGTAAGGACAGCAGATGTCATCTGCTCAGGATCTTGAACAGGAGCCTCATAGGCAAGCTGAGGTGCAGCAGCATCTTCGTGCGCATCACTCTTTCCTAGTGATACATCACCCACATTTTTTTCTAAAAAACCACCTTGATCTTCTTGCTTCATAATAAACTCCTGATTAAAATTCAAAAATTATTTTAGCCTCAGAAAGCCTATTATGTCAATAATTCGGTGCTTTGCACATACATTCAAATAATAAGGTGTAATTTGGGCGGCATTACGCTTAACTAAAACCGATCCTTCAGCTCTCGCATAGCAGCAAAAGCTTGATAAATGTTGTCAAATTTGATAACATTTAGATATGGAATGGGATATCACCTACTTTAACAACAAGGTCTTTAAGGTAATTAGCAAATTTCCAAAAAAGACCAAAGCACGTTTTGTTGCGCTGGCTGATCGCATGATGCGAGTGGGCCCAAACTTAGGCATGCCCCACACCAAAGTGATTGGTAATGGCATGCTTGAGCTGCGCATAAAAGCGGAAGAAGGCATTGCACGAGTGTTTTACTACAGCTGCGTGAATCATGAGATTGTCATGTTGCATGCTTTTGTCAAAAAAACACAAGCAATTCCCAAAAAGGAGTTGACCATTGCTATTAAACGCCTAAAGGAGGTAACCAATGAGCAAACGATCTCTTAAGCAGCATGATGAATTAAGGCAATCTGTACTTAGTGATGAGCAATCACGCGCAGAGTACGAAGCCTTTACATTACAACTTAAATTAGCAGAACAGCTAAAAAAATCTCGTAAAAAGGCAGCGATGACCCAAGACGACATTGCCAACAAGATGTGCACAAACAAATCTGTTATTGCACGATTAGAGGCTGCTGGGGGCCGAGGAAAACACTCACCCTCTTTAAAAACTCTCAGCAAATATGCTAGCGCAATCGGGTATAAACTAGAGATCAAACTCAAACGAGCGGAATAAACTTAAAACCCGTCCTTCAACTCTCGCATAGCAGCAAAAACAGCCTGCTCATTAAGCAATGTCTTTCCGCTTACTTGTGCAAGCTGCTCTTTGACACGCGGGTCATGGCAACGTAAGAACGGGTTGGTTTCTAGCTCTTCTTGTAGCGTACTTGGCACAGTAGATAAGCCCTTCTGACGTCGCTTTGCTACTTTGGCGATACGTCGATGCAAGCTTACGTTGTTTGGATCAACCGTTTTGGCAAATGCCAAATTGTTTTCCGTGTATTCGTGCGCACAATAAATATCTGTGGTCTTAGGTAGTTGAGCCAAACGCTGCAACGACTGATACAGCTGCTCTGCTGTTCCACCCAATAAACGACCGCAACCGCCAGCAAACAAAGTATCACCACAAAACAAACGGTGATTACCATAATAAGCAATGTGCTCTTTAGTATGACCTGGCACCTCAAACACAGTGAAAGACGATTCACTCACCTGCAAACACACGCTATCTCCATCGAAAACTGGATGAGTCACACAAGGCATTTTAATGCTTTTAGGGCCATATACCGGGCAATCCCATTGCGAGAGTAAGCAATCAACACCACCCATGTGATCTTGGTGATGATGCGTTAACAAAATAGCTTCGAGCTCTAAACCCAACTGCTTCAATGTGGAAGAGACCACATCGCCATCGCCATCGCCAGGATCAACCACAGCCGCCAAACGTTTGTCCGGGTTGATCAACAACCACACATAATTGTCTTCAAAAGCCGGAAGGGCCATGACTTGTTCCACCATATAGAAACTCCTTTGCCTAAGAGATCATAATAGCAAAAGCAAACTGGAGACCAAAGCAAAACCCAGGTATCATGCTGCAAAACAATCAATAAGGACCTCTCAGTCATGACTGATTCACCACTTGTTCATATTTTTACCGACGGCGCTTGCCGAGGAAACCCAGGCCCTGGTGGATGGGGTGCCCTACTACGCTTCGAAGAAGCTGAAAAACGTCTTTGCGGTGGCGAGCCTGCAACCACCAATAATCGCATGGAACTCACTGCCGCCATCCAAGCCTTAAAGCAACTCAAACAACCTTCAAAGGTCTCACTCACCACGGATTCTCAATACGTTCGAAAAGGCATTACTGAATGGTTAGCCGGTTGGCAACGACGCGGCTGGATTAATAGCCAAAAAAAACCTGTGAAAAACAAAGATCTCTGGCTGGAATTATTAGCCGCCTCAAAACCGCATGACGTAGAATGGCACTGGGTAAAAGGACACAGTGGTCATGCCGAAAATGAAATCGCAGATCAACTCGCCAATCAAGGCATCGATAATTTAGGGTAAACGCATGACTCGTCAAATCATACTCGATACAGAAACCACCGGCTTAAGCCCTAAAAAAGGCCATCGTATCATTGAGATTGGTTGCTTAGAAATGGTGAATCGCCAAGTCACGGATGCTCAATTTCATCAATACTTAAATCCTGAGCGCGATGTGGATGCCGGCGCTGTTGCCGTGCATGGCTTAACCAGCGATTTCTTAAGTGACAAATTGTTTTTTAAAGACGTAGTCAAAGATTTTTTACGCTTCATTCAAGGCGCCGAATTGATTATTCATAACGCTTCTTTCGATGTCGGATTTTTAGATGCTGAACTACGCCGATGCGGCTCTGAGTATGGCCGAATACAAGATTTTTGCACGGTTACCGATACCTTAGCGATCGCCCGAAAAAAACACCCTGGTCAGCCCAATAGCCTAGATGCTTTATGCCGACGATACGACGTCGAAAACTCACATCGTGAGCTTCATGGCGCCTTGCTCGATTCCGAACTGCTAGCGCAAGTGTACTTACACTTAACTGGCGGGCAAGGAAAACTAAGCTTTGCTAACGCAGCTGAAAAAAAACAGGCCTCACTAGAAAAAAAGGTCGCGAATCAATTTAATATTCCTGCTGCAACAGTTAGCGATGAAGAACTCAAAGCGCATAAAACATACTTAGAGTCTTTAAAAGAAGTGAATTTGGAAGCTTGGGAATGACATCACGAAATGAACGTGATCTGGCGTTTGAAAAATACATGCAAGAACACCCTGATGTTGCTCAAGCTTATGATTGCCTCAAATACCACTTAGCAGAACAACTCGGAAGCAATAGTTCAGCCTATAATGATGGATTAGATTCTTTTATTCGCGCCATTAATCATCGAACCAAACACCCAAGGCCCGATCAACTATGCGCAAAAGATAACATCGTTATTGCACCCTACAATCCAAATTGGCCTAAATTAGCCGCTGCTGAACTCGCCACCATTAAAGAGTGCGTACCTCTGCCTTATGTTGCCATGGAGCATTTGGGCAGCACCTCTGTCCCTGGTCTTGATGCAAAACCACTGATTGATATTTTCATTGCCATGGAAGCCATGAATGATATTCCTGCATGGACAGCAGGCTTAAAAAACCTCGGCTATATCGACTGGCCTGAAAATCCAGACAAAATGCACGAACGATTTTTTAAAGGCATGCCTCCTTTTGGCATTGGCAGAACACATCATATACACATTCTCCCAATAGGTGATGACTTTACACAACGCGTTAGATTTAGAGATTTGCTCCGACAAAATGATGCACTACGAAAAAGCTACGCTAAATTGAAAATAGATCTTGCTTCAACACTCTCTAAAGACAGAGAAGGTTATAGAAACGCAAAGTCGGATTTTATTAAGAAAGCACTGAGTAGCACGTAACGCTACAACTTCTCTCACTGTCAACACAAAAAAGTGGCATCACCGTACGCCACCTTACAGGATAGTTGATGACACTTAAGATGTGTCACCCACTAACCTTAACCTCAGACACCCTGTTCTCATCCAAACTCAGCACTTCAAAAATCACGTCATTATGTTTTAGCGAAAACACACCACTAGGTAATATTTCCAGCTGATTAATCAAAAACCCACTTACTGTTTTAGGGCCATCTAGCGGCAAATGATAGGGTGTTAATCGATTGAAGTCTCGAATCGATAAACTACCATCTACCACTAAAGAGCCGTCTTCTGCATGGTGAATCTTCCTAGCTGGCGTTGCATGCTGACCTGCAAAATCACCAACGATTTCTTCGACAATATCTTGCATGGTCACCAAACCTAAAATGTCGCCATACTCATCAACCACCAAACCAACGTCTGCTTGATTGGCCTGGAAAATTTGCAATTGCTTCGATACAGGCGTGCCTTCTGGAATATACGCAACATCTTGCATCAATGAGAGCAATGCCGTCATGCTTAAAGGCCCTTTCAACAAGGCACGTAACACATCGTGAACACACACAATACCCACTGCATTATTAATGTGATCTCGATACGCTGGCCAATAACGATGCCGATGAGACAACATCATGCTAGTAATGTCGTCTATCGATTGAGACAAATCAATTCCAACAATGGAAGACATTGGAATCAGCACGTCATCGACGGTTACTGCTTTTAATTCTAACACTCGTAGCAACATGGCTTGGTACACTGGATTAATAGACGGCGACGCATCTCGAACCACTTGCGATAACTCTTCTGCTGATAAGGAATCACTCTCGCGTTCGGGCAATTTAACACGAAACAGCCGCAACCACGCTTTTGCAGTAGCATTCACCACAGACACTAACGGTGAAAATGCTTTCAAAAAACGATCCAGCAATCCAACTGAACGCTTAGCAACTCTTTCGGGATGCACCGCAGCATAATTTTTAGGAGCTGTTTCTGACACAATTAAAATAACGAACGTTAAAACGATAGGCGTCAGAATAAGGCCGACTTTATTGAAATAATGCATCGCCAAAAAGGTCATGAGGGCTGATGCTAAAACACTGGCAAAGGTATTGCCAAGCAAAATAGCTCCAAGCAATCGATCAGTACGAGCAAGCAATCTTAGAATGTGAGTGGAGGGTTGATCACCCTGGCGAGCACGATGACGCAACCGGTAGCGATTGACAGCCATCATGGCTGTTTCTGCACCCGAAAAAAACGCTGATATTACCAGCAAAACTACCAAGGTGATTGATAAAGTCATCCAATGAAACACACATCCTCACTTTAGAAGCCACTGACTCCCTGCATACACCAATATTAGCAGAAAAACTGCAATCATAGTATAAACCGACACTTGAGGAGCACGCCATCCAAACCAATAATGCCCAGCAAGTACAATACTGAAAGTCAGCCAAGCAATCCAAACAATCGCTAACTTAGATAGCCACAACGCGGTGGTGGGTATCACAGAAAAAAAGAAAAAACCGCTGGTAATCACACACACTGTTAAAGCCCCTACTCCAAGCACTAACAATGAAAACAAACATCGCTCCATGCTATGCAGCGAAGGTAAATACCTCAACCACAAAGCCCCTGGCCTTTGCCTTAATAAGCGATCTTGCGCCAATACCATCATGGCCTGAATACCAACTCCCACCACTAACACCGCTGTTAAAGTAGCAAGCATGATATGCACTTGCAAAACCGACAAAGACAGCGAAAACGTTGACATAGGTTGATGCCACCACAGCTCTGTTGCTTTTACCCAAACACTAAGCAACAACCAACCTGTCAAGCAACCCGTACTTGCTCGTCGCATACCGCGCCACAATAAACACACCAAACCAAGCCACAAAATAAACTCTATCAGCAGCCACCCATTAAGAGGCTGTGACATGCCGTGAGTCTGAGCACGCAACGAAAACCCTTGCGCAAGCATGCCAACCAAGCTCAATAACCAACCGACGTGGCGATACCAACGCCTTTGATAGGCGGTAAACAAATAATTTGCATAAACAGCGATAACATAACAACAACCCGCTGCATAAGATAAAATGCTCACACAACCTCCCATGTGACAAAATAAGCTTCAGATACTCGCTTAAGTATCCGTGGAAGCAAGAGTGAACGCTACACTTTTTTTTCCAAGTCCGTATAATGAGCCTCTTAATCTGATCAAACCGCCGTGGGGTCTTTTCTATATGTTCAACCAATTGTCTAAACGACTCAAAAAAAGCATGGATCACCTCCGAAGCTCCCTGAAAGGTGAGCGTATCCTAACGGCAAATAGCATCAAGCCTGCTCTAAAGCCTATTCGGGATGCCCTTCTAGATGCCGATGTTGCCCTCTCTGTTGTCAATGACTTTATCGACCAGGTCAGCCAACATGCCGAAGGTAAGCGCGCCACCAATAAAGTGAGTGCAAGCGACGCATTAACCAAAATTGTTCAAGATGAGCTAGCCAAAATACTCGGCCAGGGAGATGCCTCCATCGCCTTGAATTTAAAGGCAACACCGCCTGTGGTGATCATGTTGGTCGGCCTGCAAGGATCCGGTAAAACTACCTCGGCAGGCAAGCTAGCCAACTACCTCATGAAAGAACACGAAAAGCAGGTAGCTTTGGTCTCAACAGACATCTACCGACCTGCTGCAATAAACCAACTAGAAACACTGTGCAAACAAATTAATGCACACTTCATTCCTTCCACGCCGAGCGAAAAACCCAAAAAGATCGTCGAACGCGCACTCGATACGGCCAAAAAAGAACAATACGATGTCTTAATCATCGATACCGCTGGTCGTCTTCATATCGATGATAAGCTGATGGACGAGCTTCGTGTGTTGAGTCATGTGGGTCAGCCCACAGAAACCTTGCTTGTGGTCGATAGCATGATGGGCCAAGACGCCGCTCAAGTCGCCCTTTCCTTTAGTAAAACCCTCGAACTCACTGGCTCAATCCTAACAAAAACAGACGGTGACGCCCGTGGTGGCGCAGCACTTTCCATGCGAGTAATAACCAAAAAGCCCATTAAATTCATGGGGATAGGTGAAAAGCTTGAGGGCTTTGAGGTCTTTTATCCTAAACGACTTGCCTCTCGTATCTTAGGCATGGGCGATATCGCCACCTTGGTGGAAAGAGCCCAAAATAAAGTCGATGAGAAGAAAACAAAAGCCTTGGCCGACAAAGCAAGAAAAGGCGGTAAAGCAGGTATTTTTAATTTCAACGACATGCTCAGTATGATGAACCAAGCTCGCAAAATGGGAAGCATGAGCGATATCATGAGCAAACTACCTATCGATAGCAGCATGATGCCAAACAACCCACTTTCCATGTTCGACGACAAATCAGTCAAACTGTATCAAGCAGTGGTTGACTCCATGACCCCAAATGAGCGAATTTACCCAGCCACGCTAAATGGCTCCAGAAAACGACGTATCGCCAAAGGTGCTGGGGTTTCCGCCCAAGATATGGGCCGAACCATTCGCATGCTCGAGAAAACAAAAAAGATGTTTAAACAAGCTAGCGGCCAGAAAATACGCCGAAGAATGGCCCACCTAAGCAACCAAATGCCTCCTGGCATGGGTGGGGCTGGTGGTGGACTACCTTTTGGTGACCTAGAAGAGCTCAAAGACTCCTCTAAGTAGCCAATTAAGTCGAAACGTTTTCTTTTCTTCCCCTGTAAAGTGAAAGTATGATCTCATCTCGAATTTTCATGCTCTAAGCACCTTGTTTTCGCTAGGTTTTGCTTTTTCAGAAAAAAGCCTTTCATCTTTCCCATTTTTCTCGTAGAATGGGCCGCCTGAAAACTGTTCTATCTGAACACACACTGAGGATAATAACCGCCATGGTAAAACTTCGCTTTGCACGTCACGGCTCAAAAAAACGGCCTTTCTACCGCATCGTAGCTGCTGATTCTCGCAGCCCTCGCGATGGTCGCTACATCGAATCACTTGGTTTTTACAATCCTTGCGCTCACGGCGCTGAAGCTCCTATCATCCTAGACCAAGAGCGTGTCTCTTACTGGTTAGGCGAAGGCGCTCAACCAAGCGAACGTGTTAAGAAAATCATCAAACTTAGCCAATCTACTACTGCTCCTCTTGAAGCCCGACCATCTCGTAAAGAAATGAAGAAAAATCAAGCTGAAGCCATGCATGCTGAGTTACAAAAAGCAAAGAAAGCTGAAGCACAAGCTGCAGCAACTGAAGCCAAAAAAGCTGACGCTAGTGACGACGCAGAAAAAACTGATAGCTAAGCATAGCGATCCCATCACCCTAGGCCGGCTCGGTCGCCCTTATGGCGTCCGAGGCTGGGCTCATCTTTATTCCCTTATGATTCCCGAGAGCCTCATCCTCGAACAATCTCAATGTGTTCTTCAGCTCGGAAACAGAAGCCAGGAATGCCGAATTGAGCAGATCAAGCCCCACGGAAAGAACTTTGTCACTAAAATTGATTGCATCCCTACCCGAGAGTCAGTCTCTGAATGGACCAATGCCTTACTCATTGCTGATCGTTCGCAGCTTCCTGAGCTTAGTGAGAGCGACTACTACATCACAGACTTGATTGGTCATGAAGTGCAAAACACAGACGGCGTTATTTTGGGAACCGTCAGTGACATCATGCAAACAGGAGCAAATGATGTGTTCATTGTGGACATGCCATCTGACAAAGAAACGCTAATCCCTCATATCCCTAACGTCATTAAATCAATCGACCATGAGCAAAAGCTCATTATTGCCGATTGGGTGCCTCTATGAGCCTTATTAAACCTCATATTGCCGCAATCAGCCTCTTCCCCGACATGTTTAATGCCTTACACGCTGGCATCCCTGGTCGAGCTCTCGAGCAAGGGTTACTAACCCTCTCTCACATAAACCTCAGAGACCATGCCACCCCCCCTCATTATCGCGTAGATGATCGTCCCTACGGTGGCGGCCCCGGTATGGTGATGAGCTACGAGCCCATGGCCAAAGCAATCGATGCCGCCAAAGCGATTCTTCCCAAAAATTCCCCCGTCATTCACCTCTCTCCGCAGGGAGCTCCTCTAACACAATCGAAAGTTATTGAGCTAGCAAAGTTACCTGGCCTAATTTTGGCCACAAGCCGCTATGAAGGACTAGACGCTAGGCTTCATGAAACCCATATCGACTACGAGCTCTCTGTGGGTGATTTTGTGCTCAGCGGTGGCGAGCTTCCTGCTATGTCATTGATTGATGCGATAATTCGCTGTTTACCAGGCGCATTGGGCGACTCTCAATCCGCCGAAGAAGATTCTTTTTCCAATGGTCTTCTTGATTATTCTCATTACACTCGACCCGCTCAAATTGGAGATTTAGGGGTGCCTAAAGTCCTACTTAGCGGTGATCATGAGGCTATTGCACAGTGGCGATTGAAAGAATCACTTAAAAAGACTTGGCAAACACGCCCAGATCTGATAAAAAGACACTCTTTCAATCAGAATGAACAGGCATTGCTGGACGCTATTATCCAAACAAAGCCAAACGATTTTCATCAATAGAGGTACCCCTATGAGCCAAATGATCGCTGAGATTGAAGCAGAACAAATGCAGGGTAAAGAGATTCCCGAATTCTCACCTGGTGACACTGTCATTGTGAACGTTAAAATTAAAGAAGGCACTCGCGAACGTATTCAGGCTTTTGAAGGCACTGTGATCGCTAGAAAGAATCGTGGTCTTAACAGTGCATTTACTGTAAGAAAAATTGCTCACGGTGAAGGCGTTGAACGTGCGTTCCAACTCTATAGCCCTCTTATCGCTAGCATTGTTCTAAAACGTCGGGGTGATGTGGCTCGCGCCAAGCTTTACTACCTACGTGAACTTAAAGGACGTAAAGCTCGCATCAAAGAGAAAATCATCAAGAAAAAGAAAAAACAAACCGATAAATAGGCACTTAGCTACTTTTTACTCGCCTTTTAAGCACCTCCTTTTGGAGGTGTTTTTACATGTGCTTCCCCCCGACATTGAAAGCTACACTCAAAAAAGTTACACTCTAAAGATCATGGACATCAGCCTTGGATACAAGAAGTAACCGGCTCTTTATAGCAGGATAAGCACGTGATGAATACAGAACAACACATTGTCGATTGGGATAGCAGCCTAGAACTTGCGGGAGGTGATCATGGTATCGCTCGTGAAATTATCCGTGTCTGTTCTGAGGACCTCAATGTCACTTTAAAAATCCTTTCAGAAGCCTATCAAAACAAAGATACTCAAGCCCTTCGCCATGAACTACACCGAGTAAAAGGTGGCGTTTGCTATCTAAAAGCCCCTGAGCTCATGGATGCCCTTAACAACTTTCATGCATCAATAAAAGCGGTGCCGCAAGCATCTAACGACATGGCTAGCACCTATGAAGGCCTACTAAAAGCCATCATGAACTTCCAAGAGGCTTCCAAAAACCTCATCTAAGCACGTTTCTTGCCATCCAAGCTGTTTAGCAGTAACATTCGAGACATGTTAATTTTAGGATTGGAAATGTGTCACATCAACCGAAAACAGAAGAAGCCGTACTAGCAAGCCTTGACAGAGCTACCACTCAACTCTCTAAGCTTCAGCTCTCAGAGAAGAGCCCTGAAATCTTTATTCGAGATAATATCAAAAAGTGTGGTCGCCTATTCGTTGACCTTTCAACAACTTTAATTAGCAAATACAAAAAACTGGGAATCATAGAAGGCCATGCCAGTAATGCCACTGAAAAGGAAGAACTCGCAAAATTACTTCCATTAAAACAAGCTTTAGTAAAAAACATAGAGTGGCTATTCGTTCTTATTTGCATCTCCATTCAAAAAAGAATCCCTGAGAAGAGAAAAGATAACCGACAAGCAGTGTCAAAACGAAGCGTTAAACTTCACAAGCGAATAACCAAAAGGCTAAGCAGCCTCGATACTTTAACTAACGTTCACAAGAATTTATCCCGAACAGTGAGCCAACACAACACCATAAAAGAATACGATCAAACGCAGTGTGAACAAACCATGAAGACTGCCCAAGCCTGCTGTTATACAAAAGGAAACGTAGCTCTTGATGACGAAATAGAAGGAACTAAAATCGGCTTTAAAAAAGCCGAAATTGCTCTTTGGGTAGCAACTGCCGCCTCTACCGCAGGCACCTTAGCAATTACCATTACCTTAACTGCTATCGGCTCTATCTCCCACGGTGTTTTTTCGTTAGCAGCCTTTAGCAGCCATGCTTCCCTTTCTCTTCAGGTATTATTACCACTTTTCTTGGTCGCTGTTTGCGGTTTTTTGCTGGCTCCCGTTGTTCGGCGAGAACGTTTTAAAAGTGCCCGCGATCGCTTTTCCTTCTTGGCTAAAAACAAAGAATTACTAAACGAACTGAAAGATCCTTTTGATTCTAATGATGATTCAAGTCAGTACCATCCTGAGAGCTCAGATGATTCTGATGACGACAATGCTTTTGATAATAGCAATTTCAAGAGCTCGAATAATTCTGATGGCCCTGCGGACGTTGAAAAACCGGGCCCAGGATAAAGCTTAACTATAGCTAGCTTATTATTTTGCTTCTA
This sequence comes from Gammaproteobacteria bacterium, assembly GCA_024279495.1. GTDB lineage: Bacteria > Pseudomonadota > Gammaproteobacteria > JAJRRL01 > JAJRRL01 > JAJRRL01. The sequence goes on from JAJRRL010000046.1 coordinate 30,411, forward strand.
AAAGCAGTCTTCGGGGTTGAGCTCACAGTAATGCTGGGGCTGTTTAGATTTCGCTAGCCTGAATGATCGCGCACTATAAAACAGGAAATTAGTTTATTTTTTTTGCTGTGGAGGCGAGCTGAGCAACGAAGCGCAGTGTACACGCAAGTACACGAGCATTGGAAGCGCAAGCTCAACAAACACAGCAAGAAAAAGAAACAATTTTGGCCCTAATCCACGTCGGATATACTAACGCCTTCATCTGCTATCACTTTTTTAAGCTTTTCAACCGCAGTAATCTGAATCTGCCGCACACGCTCACGCGTTACACCTACAGCTTTTCCGACGACTTCTAAAGTTTCAGGATCATGCTCAGCCAAACCAAAGCGACGCATCACCACTTCTTTTTCACGATCGCTTAAATGCGACAACCAACGCATAATACTGCGCTCCCGATCCACGTCTTCAAACAGTTCTTGTGGATCTAAGTGATTATCATCACTAATGGTATCCGCTATTGATTTTGAACCATCTGCTGTAACTGGCGTATGAATTGACGTTGCATCCATCGATAATTTCAACATCCGCTGAATATCTTCAAGAGGCTTATCCACCAACTGCGCAATTTCTTCAGCAGAAGGATCATGATCCAACTTCTGACTTAACTGTTTTGCAGCTCGCAAATACACATTCATTTCTTTAATAACATGAACAGGCAATCGAACAGAACGACTTTGGTTCATAATCGCACGCTCAATGGTTTGTCTAATCCACCATGTTGCATACGTTGAAAATCGAAATCCTCTATCGGGGTCAAATTTTTCAACAGCGTGCATCAAACCAAGGTTTCCTTCCTCAATAAGATCCAAGAAAGCTAAACCACGATTACAATAATGACGAGCAATCTTCACTACCAAACGCAGGTTTGATTCGATCATGCATTTTCTTGCGGCACGATCCCCGGTTTTGGCTTTGCTTGCCACTTTAAATTCTTGCTCAGCAGTCAACAAAGCTGCGTGTCCAATCTCATGTAAATACATGTTAGTAGGATCTATAGACCGTACTTTAGTAGGATTGGATTTAGCAACTGATTCAGAAAATGCTTTTTCTTCAGTTGATCGCGTCTTTGATCGCGATTTTTTTTTCGGAGTATCTCCAAAAAAAACACTGTGATCCTCAAATTGAGGTCCCATACTTCGCTCCGAAGAGCGTTTTTTACTTTGAGTGGCCATAGCTGTCCCTAACGGTGGCTTTACACACGATCCCTAGGTAACACATACTTAGGGTTCACAGGTTGACCGTTTCTTCGGAGCTCAAAATGAAGTCTAGTGCGTCCTGCAGTATCTCGACCCATCTTGGCAATAAGTTGTCCCGAATGAACAGTCTGCCCTTGCTTGACAAGAATTCTAGCATTGTTGGAATAGGCACTCAAATATTGTCGGGTATGCTTAAGGATGATTAATCTGGGATACCCACGCACCCCTTTCCCAATATACACAACAACGCCCGATGCCGCAGCTCTTATTGGGCTACCATAGTATCCCTTTATGTCGACTCCGCGATTTCCTTCGTATGATCCTGTGAAAGGAGATACCATTCTGCCTTTGGAAGGCCAGTACCAACTCAAGGCTTGTGTATGCTTATAAGCCTTCTTCACTTTTTTAGGGGCTTTATGGTGTCTCTTTTTATGCGAGGGATGATGGCTATGCCTTGTCGGCGCAGATCTCTTATGTCGCTTAGCGCGATAGACGCTGGCTGACTTACGCGACTTGGGCTGATAAGGCGTACTCATTTTCAAGCGGTCACCCACTTTAAGGGTGGCAAACGTTGACATATGATTTCTTGACGCGAGTTTTCGGTAATCTTGATTGAAAGCAAAAGCAATAGAATAAAGCGTGTCACCTTTCTGCACCCGATAAAAATCAGACGCTTTTGATCTCACCTGCCAAGCATCGACAACCGGCGCTCGATGAGAAAAACACACTGTAGGCAGAAGCAAAAAAGCTCCCAAGACCCATTTTTTTTTCATATACCACCTCCTCCATGAGGTTATATGACTAGGATTGCCTTCTTTTTCGCTTCGAAAAGCGAATTGAAGACAAGCCTTAAGGTAAACGCTTCACCCACTGTGAGACTTGATCAAAAGACTCATAGTTGGTCAGATCAATGCGCAACGGTGTGATTGAAACCATCTGCCGCCTAACCGCATCAAAGTCTGTTCCCAAACTTGAATCTTGCTCATCTCCCACCAAGCCTATCCAATAAATAACGCCGCCACGAGGGTCGTCGCGTTGAATAACTGGCTGTGAGGGATGGCGAGTCCCCAATCGAGTGACCTCGTAACCTAACACATCTTCCAAAGGTAAGTTTGGCACATTGATGTTTAAAATAGTACCTGATGGCAAAGACTCCTCCATCAAATTCAGGAGAATAGTCTTCGCGACAGCCGCCGCTGTTTCAAAATGGCGCACCTCATGAGGAGTTGAATAATCAACAACAAGAGATACTGCGAGTGCCGGCAAGCCCAAAAAACGCCCTTCCATTGCAGCAGCTACAGTCCCGGAATACCAGACATCATCCCCTAAATTAGCACCATTATTAATGCCAGAAATGACCATTTCCGGGCGCTCTTTTAAATACCCGCTCAATGCTAAATGCACACAATCGGTTGGCGTACCCTGCACAGAGGAAATCCCTTCACTCACCTTTGTAGCACGCAGAGGCGAACTTAGAGTAAGCGAGTTACTTGCTCCACTACGATCACGATCTGGAGCAACCACGTGAAGCTCATCGACGCATGGAAGCAAGGCTTCTCTCAAAGCTTTCAAGCCAGGAGCATGGACACCATCATCATTAGAGAGTAGAAGACTATACATAGGTCGCCTCCAATAGAAAACAATTGCCGATAGGGAAAAGTTGCTTTTGCAGCTCTTCTTTGTTGAGCCTGCGCTTCTGGTGCTCATGTACTTTCATGTACACTGCGCTCCGTTGCTCCGCTCGTCTCGAAGAATCATCAAAATAACTCTTTTCCTGAAGACTACACATAAGACTCTCCTATTTGAAGGCTATAACTATACATAATAAATTCCTATTTAACTGTATGCTTAGGTACAAGCTGATAAAACACTTCACCCTTTTTTACCATTCCCAGCTCGGATCTGGCTCTTCCCTCAACAGAACCAGCATCAGCCACTGATGCTTGAAGCGAATCATTCCCTTCTCTAACCTGTTTCTGAGTTTTTTTAAGAACCTTTAATACATGCTTTAAATGAGCCGTCTCTTTAGCCCCATCAGGCGCCCACCATAATTCGTATTGAAGCACCAAAAACAATATTGCCAAGATCGCCAAAACATATTTAAACATCGGATTCTGAAGCCTCCTCAAACAAAGCTGCTGGGTAAACTGCTTGATCACCCAAGCTGGCTTCAATAGCCATCAACCGATTGTATTTTGCTGTTCGCTCAGAACGACATAAAGAACCGGTTTTAATCTGTCCGCAATTAGTGGCAACAGCCAAATCCGCAATCGTTGTGTCAGATGTCTCTCCTGAACGATGAGATAAGATTGAGCTATAACCCGATCGACCTGCCAACGTAATGGCTGCCAATGTTTCAGTGAGCGTGCCAATTTGATTGGGCTTTATCAAGATAGAATTAGCAACGCCTTGATTTATACCTTCTTGCAAGCGATCTGTGTTTGTCACAAATAAATCATCGCCAACCAATTGCACATTATCACCCAAGGTATCGGTTAAGGCTTGCCAACCAGACCAATCTTCTTCATCAAGCCCATCTTCGATAGAAATAATAGGGTAATCACGAGTCCACCCTTCATACAGCCGTATGAGGTCATCGCTACCAAGCTTCTCACCAAGAAAATTGTAAACGCCGTTATTATACCACTCAGAACTAGCGCAATCTAAGGCTAAAGCAATGTCTTCTCCTGGACAGTAGCCAGCTGCCTCTATGGCTTTCATCAGTAAGGATAAACCGGCATCATGATCTGCGAGATTAGGAGCAAAACCACCTTCATCACCCAAACCACAAGATAAATTAGCATCTGCCAACAAACGACGTAACTCATAGAAAACTTCTGCACCATAACGCACTGCTTCTTTAAAGTTAGATGCTCCTACCGGTACTATCATCATTTCCTGAACAGCTAAATTATTATTAGCATGCGCGCCACCATTAATAAGGTTCATGAGAGGAACTGGCAGCACACACGCATCATCGCCCCCCAAATAACGATACAAAGGCAACCCTTGTTCGGACGCCGCTGCACGAGCCACAGCCAAAGACACGCTTAAAATAGCGTTTGCACCTAAGTTTGATTTATCGGCTGTACCATCAAGATCAATCATGGCTTGATCAATCACTTCTTGTTCTGTGACATCTTGACCTAAAATGACATCCGCAATACTTGTGTTGACATGATCAACTGCCGTTAAAACACCGCGACCTTGATAGCGATCTGGATCACCATCTCGTAATTCGCAAGCCTCTGCTCCACCCGTTGATGCTCCTGAAGGACACATCGCTGTAGCACACACACCTGACTCTAACATCACATCAACAGCAACCGTAGGACTACCTCTTGAATCCAAAATTTCGCGTGCAGACAAAGCAACAATTCCACTCATGCACTTACTCCTTCACTAAACTATCTTCCAAAAAATCTCTCGACTTCACTACTCGATCAAGCTCTTGTAGGGTAGTCAACAAAGACTCCATCATGGCCAACGGCAATGTGTTGGGCCCATCGCTTAATGCATTATCTGGGTCTGGGTGTGTTTCCATAAATAACCCAGAAACACCAACAGAAACGCCCGCTCTAGCAAGCACGGGAATCATCTCACGCAAACCACCAGAACGACTACCTTGGCCTCCTGGACGCTGGCACGAATGCGTGACATCAAACACAACAGGGCATTGAGTTTGTCGCATCACACTCAAAGAACGCATATCGGAAACCAGTTCATTATACCCAAAACTAACGCCACGTTCACAAACAAGAATTTTTTCGTTACCACACTCTTTTGCTTTATTGACAACATGCACCATATCCCAGGGCGATAAGAACTGACCCTTTTTAATATTGACAGGCTTACCACAAGCAGCAACGCGCCGAATGTAATTTGTTTGACGACACAAAAAAGCAGGCGTTTGCAATATATCAACCACACTCGCCACTTCATCAAGGGGCGTATCTTCATGAACATCCGTTAACACAGGCACATTAAAGGTTTTTTTTACTTTCTCTAAAATAGCCAAACCTTTTTCCAAGCCAGGTCCTCGGTAACTTTCTGAAGACGAGCGATTGGCTTTATCAAACGATGACTTAAAAATAAAAGGAATCCCCAAAGAGTCTGTAATAGTAGTCAAGTGCTCTGCAACAGACATCACTAAAGATTCACTTTCAATAACACAAGGGCCCGCAATCAAAAAAAACGGTTGATCCAAACCAACGTTAAATCCGCATAACTCCATATTTTTTTCCTCGCAATTAATCATGAGATACTGACTCCAAAACGAAGTTAGCCTTGCATTCTTCAGCTGGCAATCCTGACTGAAGCATCGCAGCATGTATTAAACCGTTAAACAAAGCGTGCCCACGTCTTGGTGTTGACGTGAACTCAGGGTGAAATTGACCTGCCACAAACCAAGGATGATCAGGCAGCTCTATCATTTCAACCAAAAGACCATCGACCGATCGTCCACAAACACATAAACCGACTGATTCAAGCTTTCCTATGTACTCTGAGTTGATCTCATAACGATGACGATGCCTTTCAACCACGGTATCTTTCCCATATAAACGATGCACTAAAGTGCCTGGTTTCAAACGACAAGGTTGTCCACCTAAACGCATGGTCCCGCCTTTATCATCATCAGCAGTACGCACTTCGACCTCACCCGAATCAGTCACCCATTCATTCACAAGAGCGACCACCGGATACGGAGTGCTGGGATTAAATTCCGTACTGTTTGCATCGGCCAAACCCGCTACATGTCGAGCATAATCAATGACGGCTACCTGCATCCCCAAGCAAATACCTAAATAAGGTATTTTGTTCTCTCTTGCATAGCGAGATGCCATTATCTTCCCTTCAATGCCACGTTCTCCAAAACCACCAGGAACCAAAATAGCATTCATGTCTTCTAGAAGAGAAAAACCTTCCGATTCCAAACGCTCGGAATCGATGTAATGAATATTGACTCTAGCGTTGTTATGAATACCTGCGTGCGTCAAAGACTCGCTGACGGACTTATAAGCATCTTCCAGATCAACATACTTACCAACCATGGCAATATTGACCTCATGTTTAGGGTGCTTGTGAGCATCAACAACTGACCTCCAGTCACTCAAATCTAGTTTTACTTGCGGTAAATGCAATTTCTGAGACAAGCGCTCTGCCACACCTTGATCACGCAAAACAATAGGCACCTCGTAGATGCTTTTAACATCCACTACGCTAATAACATCTGCTTCTGCAACATTCGTAAACAAAGCAATCTTCTTACGAGCAGACTCTGGCAATTGGCGATCAGAACGACAAATTAAAATATCGGGCTGAATACCAATAGAACGAAGCTCCTTCACAGAGTGCTGCGTTGGCTTTGTTTTGATTTCACCGGCTACACCGATATAGGGAACCAAGGTCAGATGAACAAACAAAGTGTTCTCGATACCATTTTCAATCCGCATCTGCCTAATGGCTTCCAAAAAAGGCAAGGATTCTATATCACCAATGGTACCGCCTATTTCAACCAAAGCGACATCGTAACCCTCTATTCCTTCTCGAACCTTCTTCTTGATTTCATCGGTGATGTGGGGAATAACTTGAATCGTCCGACCAAGATAATCACCACGCCGTTCTTTTTGAATCACATCGGCATACACCCGACCAGCAGTAAAATTATTTTTCTTGCTCATCTTGGTGTTAATGTAGCGCTCGTAATGCCCCAAATCGAGATCTGTCTCCGCGCCATCTTCTGTCACGTAGACTTCACCATGCTGAATTGGGCTCATTGTGCCCGGATCAACGTTGATGTAGGGGTCTAGCTTCATCATTGTAACCGATAAGCCTTGAGCTTCGAGAAGGGCTCCCATAGACGCTGCCGCGATTCCCTTGCCTAAAGAGGAGACCACTCCCCCTGTAATAAAAATAGTTTGAACTTGTTTTATCATGATAAAACGCCCGCCTTTAAAATTGACCAAAAACGGGAATTAAGTATACCAAATCTCTCCTCTAGACGGAAGAGAAGACCGAATTCACTTTTGCTGTTTATTTTTTGACCCATCTCCTTTTTTCAAAACGCTCAGAAGCCCTCTACTTGAGCTCTTGCGCTCCCAAGAACAAGCTGCGAAAATGAGTGTTTTTTTGGATTCCTCATGACAACCCCCAGCCCTTCCGGCCATAAACATTGGTCCAACCGATTGGCATTCATCATTGCAACCACAGGAGCCGCTGTTGGACTAGGCAATATTTGGCGCTTTCCTTACATCACCGGACAAAATGGCGGTGGTGCCTTTGTTGTAGTCTATGTGATCTGTGTGTTACTTGTCGGCATTCCCTTGGTATTAGCCGAGATGGCTATTGGTCACAGCGCTCAAAAAAATCCTCTCGACGCTCTTCGCACACTTGCTAAAAAACACAACGCCAGTGAGCATTGGCGATGGGTTGGTCTTCTAGGCCTCATCACTCTGACAGTCATTCTTTCATTTTACAGTGTGATTGGTGGCTTTAGTCTTTACTACTTATTTAAGGCTTTATCCGGCACATTCAACCATGCAAGTGCAAGCACTGTTGCTTTAGTCTGGCAACAACTCGTCACTCATCCCTGGCAAATGCTTTTTTGGCATAGCTTATTCATGCTGATGACCATGGGTGTGATTTCAGCTGGCGTTATTAATGGACTCGAGCGAGCAACCAAGATCATGATGCCTGCTCTTTATATTATCCTATTTGTGCTAGTAGCTTGTGCTGCTAAAATTGGAGATTTTCACAGGGCATTTCTTTATTTATTTCACCCAAATTGGCATCTAATCAACGCCCATATTGTGATTAGTGCTTTAGGTCATGCTTTCTTTACCTTAGCCTTGGGAGCTGGCGCTTTACTTACTTATGCTAGCTATTCAAAACCAAACTCCACCTTACTTGGCTCTGTTATTCCTGTTGTGATCTTGGATGTGTTGGTGGCCTTTTTATCTGGCCTTGCCATTTTCCCATTGGTTTTTGCTTTTCATTTACCGGTCACCAGTGGCCCAGGACTCATGTATCAAGCATTGCCAATAGCTTTTGCACATATCCATGGTGGGCAATGGCTCGGAGTCTTGTTTTTCTTATTGCTGCTATTTGCTGCATGGACATCCTCCATCAACCTAGCAGAACCTATCATTGCCACATTATCCCAACGAGCTTATGCTTCTCGCCGCTCTAGTGCTTGGCTCATTGGTTTTGTTGCGTGGGCTTTAGGAATTGCTTCGTTACTATCCTTTAATATACTTGCTCATGTGCAATGGCATCATCATACTGTTTTTGATTTAATTAGCAGTACATCGACTGACTACCTACTTCCACTAGGCGGCTTAGGCTTTGCTGTGTTTGCGGGCTGGGTAATGAGCCCTGCAACACTAAAAGCAAGCATCTGTAAATCGTCTGTGGTTTTTTATAGTTGGTTGTGGTTAACCAGAATCGTCGCGCCCCTCGCTATACTCCTCATTCTTTTATAGGAAAGCGGAGCGAACTTCTTGCTTACATCGTTAAAAAACGTTGCCATCCCGGCAAACGAAGTGCACAGCCAAACCCAGGCTTGATCCGTTAAAAAACGCTGTCATCCCGGCAAACGAAGTGCACAGCCGGGACCCATCTTTAGGATTTCGTTTTTGCAAAGCAAAAACTAGAAAGTCAGATAGTCCTAAGCATTTGTCATCCCCAGGAACAAGGTGACGTAGGGGACCCAGGCTTGATCCGTTGTTACGACGTAACAACTAGGATCTTTCAAAAGCCAGCCCTAACATTATTGTGAGTTTAAATCTGCAGGTTACTTTAAGAAACATAGCCGCACATTACCCTGGGCCCCGTTTTTACAACGGAGTGACGACGAAGGGGGGCTTTAAAAATACAAATGACTCTTGCAAGTAAGCTACTACTGCACAATTGTCATCCCGACAAACAAAGTTAAAGCAGTGAAAACACCTTTTACCTTCTTCCTCTTGTCAAACAAACATCTGTATTTACTCATCAAATCATTTTCACTAACAGAATATGGTCAAAAAAATACACGGACAGAGTCCCTTAAGCGTTCGCGAAAAAGACTTTTCATTTTGTAAGCATTTTGCCTGCATGGAATTCCCTATAAGACAAGACTGTCGCCAACTCCAGCTACCACAAGTATAAACCCAACATCAGCAACAGTAATCGACATCCAAATCAAGCATTACCTTTAAAAATGAAAAAATACCTAATAAATAAGTCTTTTGAAGAGGCATACAGCGTGTCACAATAAAAAAGCCCTTATTTATCACTTGGATTCATCATTCAATAAGTAAATATGAACAGCAAAAACTGCGAACTCAAGCTAGCCTTAAAACGAAAAAATGCTGGTAGGAAAAGAAGTTAAGAGCATAGCCGGCATTTTACCTTTTTGGATTTATTTGCTATCTTACTGATTTTAAAGAGCAGGAGAACTCGATCCATGGTTACTAAAAAAACGACGGCTGCCGTCGCTAAAGCAGAAAAGCGCGTCACGGACTTAAAGAAAAAGCTCGCTGATGCAACGAATAAGGTCAAAGCTGAAAAAGCAAAAAGCAAAGTAGCTGCTGCTAAAAAGAAAGTAGCTGTTGCTAAAAAGAAAGCAGCTGCTAAGAAAACGACTAAAAAACGTGTTGTCGCTAAGAAGAAAGTAACAAAACGTAAAGTAGCCGTTAAGAAAACTGCTAAAAAACGTGTTGTCGCTAAGAAGAAAGTAACAAAACGTAAAGTAGCTGTTAAGAAAACTGCTAAAAAACGTGTTGTCGCTAAGAAGAAAGCAACAAAACGTAAAGTAGCTGTTAAGAAAACTGCTAAAAAACGTGTTGTCGTTAAGAAAAAAGCGACCAAACGTAAAGTAGTAGCTAAAAAACCAGCTAAGAAACCAGCTAAAAGAAAAGCAGCAGCTAAGCGTAAAAGCCCTGCTAAAAAGAGGAAATAACGATCAATAAGAGATCGAAAGTATCTCCTCTTTTTTAACGCTGATCAATCATCTTTTGATCAGCGTTTTTTTGTTTTAGAGACATAATCCAATAACAAAGTTGACGATACCCAGGATGCGCTAACATATCAGAAGCAATGACGCATAAACGCTTTCCAAACAAAAACACAGAAAACAATGTATTACTCATCACGACATGAACCCTATCACAGGAATACGTTTTCCCCTGACGATCTTCAATAACGACACAATCACCTTCTTTAAAATGAAGACAGCCCCCTTCCCACAAGGATAAACCACTAAGCACATTTAATATTATTAGGCTGGCCACTAACGAAAAAATACACACGAACACATGGGGCAAATGAGTTAGCAACAGCAAGAGCTGTTCAAAAAACCATAAGGAAAAGAAAAATCGCCGAATTAATTTGGATTGAGTTAAATCAACTGACATCACTCTATTTAATTTGAGCAAGCAACTCTGGGCGAATCACCCAATGCAATACCCAGTTACCCGTTTGCTGCCTCTCCAAACAAACAATCGTTCCAGGAGTGAAGCGAACAATTTCGTGAGTAGTCGCCCCCAAAATCAGCTGACTCACTAACTCTCCAATAGAAGGGTTATGACCAACAAGTATTGTATCTTCTTGCCAAGTCCAAATAAGCTCTGCAATAGCATCCACAGCCTGACTAGGTCGCAGCTGGGAAAGCTCTTGCAATGGGTCAGAGATAGAAAGCCCATTGTGAAGAATCATTGCTGTCTCTTTTGTGCGTTGCTTTGGGCTGGTATAAATACGACTGATAGGAGAAATACGCCCTGACAAATAACTCACCATAGCTGTGATATCCTGACTCCCTTTCTTTGAAAGGCCTGGATCTGTCACGTCAGCTGTGGCTTCTTCTGGTTGACCATGCCTGACACAATATAGGCGCATAAGTTCTCCTTCTAGCTATACCTTATGTGGACGAACCCTTGAGGGTTCACCTTAGGCTGCCACAAATAGCTGCCCCAGACAAACCGGCATTTACTTTGATCGTTAAGTTGACATCACACACCCCGACAGGTAAACATTCCCCCAAGTACTTTACTTCTCCGGATATACATGAAACAAGCTCACTCCAGCAGCGCTACTACTAAGTGGTTTTTCCTCTTTATAATCGCCTACATTTGTGTGTGGCAAATATTGCCAGCTTCTTTACTTGATTCAGTCTACCCAGACACAGCCGAAAATCTTGCCTTAAGCCATGCACTGGCTTGGTCATATTCAAAGCACCCTCCTCTAGGGATGGCTCTCTTACATGCCATTCAGTGGGTTATCCCATCCAATGCATGGGCTAATGCCATTGCAAATGCTCTCTGCCTCAATACCAGCTTGATTGGCATCTATCTCATAGCAAAAGAGCATGTATCAGAAAAAACAGCCATAGCGGCGACTATGCTCTCCTCATTAAGCCTTTTTTTTCTTGTTAACTTTGCAGTTCAATACAATCAAAACACCATCATGCTACCTTTTTGGGTGGCTATTATCGCCTTTACCATCCGAGCAACACACCATAATCGCTGCCGAGACTGGCTCTTTTTAGCTGTTTCAATAGCCGGTGGCATGCTTGCTAAATATGAAAACATTATGATTATTGGTCTTGCTTTTATTTACCTACTTTGTCATATCAAAAAATCACACCTTAAATACCTCATCATGACAATAATCACCTCTCTTTTACTGTTATCACCTCACATTTATTGGGTGGCGCATCACTCTTTCGAAACAATTACTTATTTATTTGTCCAATCTGACCGAACAACCGTCTCTTACTGGCATGTTGTTCTTGGTGCATTACTTGCTCAACCTGCAAATACAGCTCTTTGCTTGATTGTGGCCTCTTGCTGTTTAAAAGCAGGCTGGGCTAAACGCCAAGCTCCCTACCCTAAGCTTTCATGGCAATCACCCCTGTGCTTTTTTGCAATCATACCGTGGCTAGCATTTGTCATCCTCAGTGCTTTTGTAACTACCAAAGCAGAATGGGGATTTCCCTTGTTAGTTGCCGTCATACCCGCTTTGCTTTATTACGCTCATGTACATGTTGAACGACTCAAGCCCATTGCCATCGCAGTGATCAGCTGCCACTGCCTCATTGCAACCGCCTACGGACTCAACCTTTACTTCAGCAAACGCACTCATCGCTCTAATTGGCCTAGCCATACGCTAGCACAAGCTGCTCAGCACTTTTGGAATCAACACACTGGCTCTCAGCCTTTAAAGTACATTGGCGGTGATGAATACCCCATCTACTACCTAACAGCCTATCTACCTCAAAAACCTCTCATGCTCAAAAATAACAGCTTTCATGACGCTGTCTGGATCAATCGAGCTGATTTTTATACTCATGGCGCTCTGTTTGTCGAACAAGGCTGTCATGATGATTCCCGGCATCTTATAAACCAAGGCTTTCCGGTAACAAATCGCACATGCCTAACACTACCTCAAGCCAACAAATACCATCCCAAATTACTGTCATTCACGCTATACTTGTTAGAGCCTGCTCTACCACCTGCTAAGCACTAAGGAGACATTCATGGCCACACATCCTTGCATTAGCCTTGTGATACCTGTTTTTAATGAAGGCGATGGCATCTGTCGTTTTCTTGACACTCTAGATAAACATTTAGATACCTTATCCAACTATACCTTTGAATATATTATCATTAATGATGGCAGTGATGATCACTCCGATGATGCATTAACAAACTATACTTTTTCACGATCAAGCAAAGTCATTCATTTCTCAAGGAACTTTGGCAAAGAGTCTGCTGTGACTGCCGGCCTCGCTCACGCCTCAGGTGATGCTGTCCTTATCATTGACGCTGACTTTCAGCATCCTTTTTCAGTAATGGACGAATTAATCCACACTTGCTTCACTGACGATTTTGATATGGTCTACGCTGTTCGAAATAACAGAAAAGATGAAGGTTTGTTGAAACGCGCCCTCACCCATTGTTTTTACAAGCTAGTGAACATGGGGCGTGGCCCTAAACTTCCCATCGATGCGGGTGATTTCCGAATCATGAGCAGAAAAGTGGTCGATGCCCTCTTAAGCTGCACCGAGCGCGTTCGGTTTATGAAAGGATTGTATGCCTGGGTTGGCTTCAAAACCAAAGCCATTGAATTCGCTGTCTGTGAACGCCAGCATGGTAAAAGTAAATGGAACATTGCTCAACTCATTCGCTATGCTATTCGTGGCATTGTTGGCTTTACAGACATCCCTCTCAAAATATGGACCATCATTGGCTTTTTCATTTCTTTCGCTTCTTTCTTATATGGCGCTTACAACATCGTTATGGCTCTCACACATAAGATTGATGTACCCGGCTACGCCACTTTAGTCACAGCCATCTTTTTCTTTGGCGGAATCCAACTACTTTCTATTGGGATTATTGGTGAATACCTATCTCGCGTCTTCCAGGAAGTAAAAGGGCGGCCCACTTACTTAATTAGAGACATCCATGAATCACATAAAAACGATTAAGCAATTATGCTTGTTTGGCTTAGTTGGCAGTGTCGCAGCTCTTATCAACTTATTACTGGTTATTATATTAGTTGAGAAAACCACACTGTCGCCGCTTGCCTCAAACCCTCTAGCCTTTATGGTTGCTTTTGGTGCCAGCTACATAGGCCATTACAAGCTGACCTTTAAAACGCGAGCCTCTCACAAAAGAGCTTTCCCTCGTTTTTTAGTCTCAGCTCTTATTGGCTTAGCCATCAATGAGTCACTACTCATGTTAGGCCTGCATGTCTTGCATTGGAACTATATCATCGCCTTGTTTTTTGCAATCCTTATTGCTGGATTGTGTGTCTTCACGCTTGGAAAATGTTGGTCTTTAGCTCATGAATAAAAAAAATATTGTCTTTTGCGCCGATGACTTTGGCATGTCTCAACAAATAAATGAAGGTATTCTTCAGCTCGTACAAAAACAAAAAATAGACGCCGTCTCATGCATGACAAACTACGACAAATGGCCCGAAGGAGCGATTGCATTAAAAAATCAATCGCAGGTTCAAGTGGGTTTGCATTTTAACCTCAAAGCGCCCAATCTGCCTACTCTCATTGCTTTAGCTTACTACCGACTACTAAAGCCAAAAACTATCTTGGCTGAATTAGACAAACAATATAAAAACTTTATCATCCATTTTGGCAAAGCACCCGACTTTATCGACGGCCACCAACACATTCATCAGCTACCTGTTATTCGTGATGTCCTCATTGCTTTTTATAACTCTCACCTTCGTAACACAGACACCTGGATACGATCCACTTACAACCATCAAACGCACTGGAAGGCGCGAGTCATCAACTTGCTTGGCGGCAAACGCTTGGATGCCTTACTTAAAAAAGAAGGCATTCCACATAACGCTAATTTCAGCGGCATTTATAATTTCGCTCACTCGAAAGACTATGCTTCTCACTTGGAGCAATTCATTCAAGAAATCAATAGCGATGGGCTGATTATGTGCCATCCGGGCTTGGAAGCTGGGTTTCGCCTCGATGAACTTAAAGTCCTCTCCGAATCATCAAGACTCATTTAATACAAAAAAGAACCAAACTCAAAAGAGTTTGGTTCTTCCTAACAACATACACCTACCAAGCGCATGCAAATCGAGCAAAAGATAACGTTATCAACATGTCACTTTGAGAGTAAGAGCTGCTTAACTACCTTCTTGCTTATCCATCACAACAGATAAACCTCGCTCAGATACCAGGTGAAGCAACAACAAAGCTGTGCCTCTTGGTTTTTTCTCACCGCGCTCCCATTGCTTAACCGTGGACAAACTCACGTTAAGACACTTAGAAAACACAGCCTGACTCACATTCATCTTCTTGCGAATCGCCTTGATTTCATGACTATCTAATAAGCCCACTTGCGGCAACACTGACGAATCAAATTCCCGAAGTGTCGCCATCGATGCTACCACTGAGCTATCACGAAACCCTTCATTGAAATTAACTAGCCGTATACCTTTATCCACTGTCACACTCATTACAACCTCCGTTTGGTAATCACCTGCAACGACACAAATGCCACTGCCCTATTTGCTTCAATTTCACCACTCTGCGAGAAAGCCAATTACTTCTCACAGCCCAAAACCACGTTTAGCTTATCCGCCGAGAACGACAAAAAGACTTAAACTTGCGTGATACAGCCAACACCTTGCGAGCCATTCTGGGGTCACCAGCATCGCAACCCAAATAATCTTTCATAAGTTGATTGGCAACCACATCTTGCTGCGGCTGACCAGACTCCCAATGCTCAATCATTTGCCCTAGAGTAAGCTGCCATTGTTGATCTTCCCAAGACAAAAGGCGGCGTAAAATGCGCTGCTGCCAATGAAAATGACTTGGTCCGGAAGTGGCTTCCCTCATTGTGCTAATTGTTTTTGTCATCATCGCTCTATCCCCTAAAGCTTGAAATCTTGTCACGCTTAGATAATCACGTGTTAAAAACAGTCTGATTCATCCAGTGCTCGGGAAACAGGTGGGGTTTAATTAACAAATTATTAAGCTCATGTCTCACATAATTATAGGTCAATGTCTCAAAGTCTCCGAAAGTTGGATAAATACGAGAAAATGGATAGAAAATATCCAAAACTGCTATTCCACCACACAAAAAGAAAGGCTCTTAAAAATGCTGAGCCTCTAAGTGCCTTCTCGTGCTATTAAACGACGACGCTGCATTCGCAGCCGACGTCTAGCTTCTGGTGAGTGAGCTATTGCTGAATTATCGATCAGCGACTCTAATGATACATCGTGACCATCCATCCACAAAGTGGAAAGAGCACCTATCTCAAAGGAGTGTGTTGACTCATTGGCCAGCTGATCCATGGTGTGTTGCATTACTGCCATGATGTAACCTCCTGTCCATCTTGTCCGCCTTATCGCTTAAGTTCGTAGGATAATGCATATGTCTCTCGTAAACTAGAGTACTAAGTATTTTTTAACCTCTAAATACTAAAAAACCTCTCAAAAGTAACTCTTAGAAGGCGACACTAGGTTAAATAAAATACGACAAACCTTCACTTCTGCTCTCAATCCAAGCATAAACCTCAGCGAGAGCCCTCTTAAACGCCTCCTCATAGGGCAATATTCCCATGGATATCACCTCCAGAAAATGAAATGGAAATCGACCCCCCAGATTGACACCTTAACGTAAAAGACGAACTATGCTCGAAGTTACTAACAAACAGGAACTCTAAGATGACCTACAAAAACCCTCACTCTTTTATACTGGCCATTGGTATAGTCAACCTCTTCTCTTGCAGCACCGTCTTTGCTAACACCCAACATAACGGCAACCCTTTCTCTCTAGCACAAATACAAAAGGCAGAAACGGTAGTCGTTAAAAAAGCTCATGAGCTTGGGCGAGCTGGTAGCTTTGTGGTTGTTGACCGACATGGAGAAATCATTGCTTCCTATCGCATGCCGAAAGCCCTTCCCTCCACCTTTAATTTTACGAAGGCCAAAGCCCAAACCGCTGTCGCTCTTGGTGTTCCTACAAGCAAGCTAGGCGAGAGTGTTCCAGCTAGCATCTTAAGCAACCTCATAAGCACCCAGGCCGGTAAGTTTGTTATCTTTCCTGGAGGGTACCCAATACGTATTGACGGTCATCTCGTCGGGGCACTTGCCTTCGGTAGTACCATTGTTAGCTTAGACAGTAACGTTCCAAATGCAGATACGCCAAATAAAGACGCCGATATTGTCTGCGCAAAAGCCGCTTTGAACATTTTCACTAACAAAAAAGCCTCTATATAAGAGGCTTTTTGAGTCGATAATAAAGTATCGTTATTAAGCTGCAGCTGCTGCTTCTCGTTTTTGAGCTAAGTCAACTAACTCAACGATAGCCATAGGTGCGGCATCACCAGCTCTGAATCCACATTTTAGAACTCTTAGATAGCCACCTGGGCGATCCATAAAGCGCTGTGCAATGTTAGTAAACAGTTTCTCAACAATTTCTTTATCACGAATCTGATCGTACACATAACGACGATTAGCAAGTGTATCCACTTTAGCTTTTGTGATGAGTTTTTCAACCAAACCACGAATGTTTTTACCTTTCGCTACGGTTGTTTTGATTTGCTCATGCTTCAGAACTGATACAGCCAAGTTACGAAACATCAACTGCCTATGGCTAGTTGTTCGGCTAAATCGACGTGTTACTCTACGATGTTTTGGCATAATAGCACCCTTTTATTTATCTAGTTCAGCTGGAGGCCAAGCAGGCAAAGTCATGCCTAAGCTTAATCCACGTGACGCCAAAACAGCTTTGATTTCGGTCAGGGACTTCTTACCAAGGTTTGGTGTTTTCAGTAAGTCATTCTCTGTGCGTTGGACGAGATCACCAATGTAATAGATGTTTTCTGCTTTAAGGCAGTTAGCTGCTCGAACAGTCAGCTCTAAATCATCAACAGAACGCATCAAGGTCGGATCAATTTCCTGGGAAGAGGAAGAAGTCTCTGATGGCGCATCCATTTCAATCGTTACAAAAGAACGCAACTGATATTGCAAGATATTAGCTGCAATTCGAATAGCTTCTTCAGGATGAATGGTTCCGTTAGTTTCAATATCAATAACCAAACGATCTAAATCAGTTCGGTTTTCAACCCTAGCATTCTCAACCGCATAAGAAACTCGCTTAACCGGAGTATAAGCAGTGTCTAAAACAATAGCACCAATGTCTTTATGTTCGTCAGATGAGTGTGCAGTTGCTGGAACATAACCTCGACCAGCAGTTACTTTCAATTGCATTTCGAAGCGAGCTCCTGGTGCAAGATGAGCAATCACATGATCAGGGTTAGCAATGCTAACACCAGTTTCAAGAGTGATATCTCCAGCTGTTACTGGACCTTCAGTCTCTTTCACTAACTGTAACGTCACTTCATCACGGTCAACCAAAGAAATAGCTATCTCTTTAACATTCAGAGCAATATCAACCACATCTTCTTTCACGCCTTCCACTGTGGAATAACCATGAAGAACATCTTTAATCTTAATTTCTTGAACGGCAGCACCTGGAATCGAAGAAATTAAAATTCTTCGCAATGCATTACCTAAAGTATGACCAAAACCTCGCTCTAGAGGTTCAAGAAATACTTTAAACGTATTCGGCATAGAGTCTGGTTGCTCTACACGAATCGTTTCTGGGGTATAAAAACTCTGACACAAATCAAGCATATCGAACCTCTATTTCGAATAAAATTCCACAACCAAGTTAACGAGAAAATCAGCTGGCAACTCAGACAAGTCTGGTTGAGCATTCACTGTTCCAGACATGGCCGTCTTATCAACAGACACCCATGAGATAGCTTCTCTAGAATCTGAAAGCTCAAGAGCTGCTTTAATTCTATTCTGAGACTTTGCTTTCTCACGCACAGAAATAATGTCACCTTCTTTCATTTCATAAGAAGGAATGTTGACAACATAACCGTTAATCATAAGGGCTTTATGCGAAACCAACTGACGAGCTTCTGCTCTTGTGGCCGCAAAACCCAGGCGGTAAACAACATTATCAAATCTACGCTCAAGAAGACGCAACAAGTTATCACCTGTTGATCCTTTTTGCATATCAGCTTTTTCATAAAAGCGTCTAAACTGTTTCTCAAGCATACCATAATAACGTTTAATCATTTGCTTCATACGAAGCTGTGTACCGTAATCAGACAGGCGAGAACGTTTAGCACCGTGCTGACCAGGAACTGAATCAAATCGACACTTCTGCTGTATTGTTCGAATACCGCTTTTGTGCATCAAATCCACTTTTTCGCGTCTTGCTAAGCGAAGACTAGGACCTCTGTATCTTGCCATCGAATGTAACCTCTACTTTCAGTGAATCTATACGCGTCGTTTTTTAGGAGGACGGCAGCCGTTATGAGGAAGCGGCGTTCGGTCTTCTATTGAGCATATTTCAAAATGTCGATGAATCTCTTTTAAGAAAGCATCGATACTACCACGCCCAGCACCTTTCACCACAATGTTAACGCGTGAAATACGCAGATTTTTGTCTTTGACTCTTTGAACCAAACGTTTTGCTACTCCGCTCGCTGCATAAGGAGTCGATCTCTTAGCACCTCGGTTCTCTTCGCCGGCATTGGCCCAAGCTTGTGTATTGTCTTGATTGTCAACGAAAGTACTTAAAGTGTTGTTGAATGTGGCTGCGATATGGATAGTGCCATCAACAGGTCCACCCCGGCTGTCGCGATAAGAGCCTGAATCTCTAGAAGACCTAGAACGAGGCCTTGACGGACTTCTTGCATCTCTTGCATCTCTTGCATCTTTTCCATGGTGAGGTGAGGCATCCCTAGAAGCTGGCTTTTGAGCATCAGAGCTAGCTTGCTCTGGCTGGGCTGAATCAGCAGGCTTTGATGGATCTGTCTCTGGAGAAATACTCATGTTATTTCTGGCTCCTTAATGATCGGTTATTGCACTTAAGACTTACGCTTTTTACGAGTCCGGGCGTTGGTTTTTGTTTTCTGACCGCGAACAGGAAGACCCTGCTTATGGCGAGCACCTCTATAAGAGCGAATATCTTTTAATCGCTTGATGTTGGTAGCAACTTCACGGCGAAGGTTACCTTCTACGATGAAGTCAGCATTTTTTACAGCATCCCGCAATCTTTCGATGTCTTCATCAGACAAAGAAGAAATTCTCTGATGCGGAGATACCTCCACACTTTCACACAACTCAGTGGCACGATTGATGCCTATGCCATAAATTGCTGTTAACGCAATGCGTACATGCTTGTTAGACGGTATCGTGACGTTTTCGATACGAACAACTCGTTTTGGATCTCGAGCAGAACTAGCCATTGATAAATACTCTCCAGTTTGATGACAAACGCGGCGCACAGGTTAACGATAAATCATGAAAAAATCAAGCCCCTGGCCCATTTTTCCATGATTTATCTCGTTATAGTTTCAATATTAGAAACTAGCCCTGGCGCTGCTTATGCCTTGGGTTTTTTTTACACAAAACATAAAGATGGCCTTTTCGCTTAACTAATTGACAATCTTTACAAATTTTCTTAACCGAAGCTCCAACTTGCATCGTGACTTCTCCTTACTGTTTAACATGCTAGCGAACAAAGCCGCTACCGCCTTTAGAACTACCTTTTCCAGCACCCCAAGATTTGTAGTAACGGCTCATGAGATGAGTCTGCACTTGAGAGACAAAATCCATCATAACCACAACAACAATTAGCAACGAAGTGCCTCCAAAATTGAAAGGAACATGCCAAACTGTCATGAGCATTTGGGGCAGTAAAGCAACCAAGGTAAGGTATATTGCACCAACAACAGTCAACCTGTCCATTATTTTTTCGATATATTTCGCTGTCTGCTCACCTGGTCGGGTACGTTCAATGATAGCCCCTTGTTTTTTCAAGCGATCTGCCGTTTCCTTGGGATTAAACTGAAGAGCAGAATAGAAGAAGCAAAAGAAGAAAATAGCGCCAACAAAGATCAAGTTATATACCAAATGACCTCTGGAAAGTTGCAAAGAAACTTCACTCAACCACGACAGACCAGGAAACTTTGAAAAGGTGCTCGCCAGGAAGCTTGGAAATAACAAAATACTTTGAGCAAAAATAACCGGAATCACACCTGACATATTGATTTTTAAAGGTAAGTGAGACTGCGGAGCGCGACCACCCTTAGCCATCTGTCGTTGCGGGTACTGAATAGGTATCCTACGCTGAGCACTCTCCATAAAGACAATGACAGCAATAACCAAAAGAATAAAAGCAGCTAACACAAGCAAAGTAATAACCTGCATCTGTCCTTGGCGGACTTGCATAAACAGATCAGAACACGCAGAAGGTAAACGAGAAGCAATGCTTGCAAAAATCAGTAAGGAGATACCATTACCAATGCCTCGCTCTGTCATTTGCTCACCCAACCACATCAGGAATAAAGTACCAGTTACAAGTGTGACTGAAGCGACAAAATAGAAAAGTATGGGTGATAAGAAGACAGCCTTACTCGCCATCAACCATTTGGCAACACCTAGTGATTGGAGTAAAGCAAGACCACCTGTGAGGTAGCGTGTGTATTGATTTAGACGTCGACGACCCTGCTCACCTTCTTTTTGAAGGCTTTTCAAACTAGGGGTCATAGGTGTGAACAACTGAACAATAATCGATGCCGAAATATAAGGCATCACACCCAAGGCAAAGATAGTCATTCGTTTCAGGGCACCACCAGAAAACATGTTGAACATGCCAAGCAAACCTGACTGATGGGAATGAAACAAGCCAGCCAAGCGAGCAGGGTCAATACCAGGAACAGGAATATAAGAACCTAAACGATAAACAAGAATAGCCAACAAGATAAATAACAAGCGACGCTTCAACTCACCAGTTGATGATCCCTGCTTAGCTTCACTTTTAGATTTAGTTCGCGACATCCTAATCTTACTCCACCGTACCGCCAGCTTTTGTGAAGGCCTCTAAAGCCCCCTTTGTGAAAGAAATACCTGATCCTTTCACAGCTAATTTCGTGTTGATCTCTCCTGAAAGAAAGACCTTAACTTGCTTAACACGGTGATTAATCATTCCAGCTTCTTTTAAAACAGATAACGACAACTCACCAGCAGGCAACTGATTTAACTCTGATAAACGCAACTCAGCTCGAGCAGCCAGGCTACGTAAGAGTGTTTTGAAACCAAACTTTGGGATACGACGATATAAAGGGGTTTGACCACCTTCAAAACCTGCCGGAATAGAAGAGCCTGAGCGTGACTTTTGACCTTTCACACCGCGACCACCAGTCTTACCATAACCAGAACCTATACCTCGACAAACTCGACGCCTTTTACGTGTAGCTTGAGGGTGTCTTCCCAACTCTTTAATTAACATAAGTACTTACTCCGATTCAGCAGGGTTAACAGCCAATAAGTAATTTACCTTATTTACCATGCCCATAATACAAGGATTGGCAGATGACACTGTTACAGTATCGCCAATCTTTCTAAGACCTAAGCCTTCTACACATTCGCGATGCCCTGGTTTTCGACCAAACTTACTTCGCTTCAAGGTAACATTAACGTTGCTCATCACTACCCTCGTCTTTCCAAATTTCGCCTACTCGTTTGCCACGCTTCGCGGCAACACTTTCTGGCGTTTTCATTGAGGCTAATGCTTTGATTGTTGCTCTAACAACATTCACTGGTTTACGTGAACCAATGCATTTAGCCAACACATTCTCAATGCCCATCACTTCAAAAACAGCACGCATAGCGCTTCCTGCAATGATACCAGTACCCCGAGGAGCAGGCATAATAATCACTTTTGTTGCACCATGAGAAGCTTCAAGACAGTGATACACTGTTTTATTGTGCAATTTAACCGAAAGCATATGACGACTTGCTGCATCAGAAGCTTTCTTCATTGCTGCGGGGACTTCTAAAGCTTTGCCAACACCAAACCCAACCAAGGACTCATTGTCAGAAACCACTTGACCAGCTACAGAGATAGCTCGAAAACTCATGTTTCGACCACCACCTTTAGTTGCCGATGTACGAGTTAAATCGACGTTCTTTTCATTTAAATTAGACGAAATTGCCATATGAATGATTCCTCGTTATTAAAATTCAATGTTGCCAGCACGCACCGCATCTGCGAATGCTTTTACAACACCATGGTATAAATATCCTGAACGATCAAAAGAGACCGATTTCACACCTTTGTCTTGAGCAAGCTTAGCAACAGCCGAACCAAGCGTGATTGCAGCTTCCACTCTAGCAGCGCCTTTTTTTACTTGACTCGCGATACTGGCATGAGCAGTAGACAATGAAAGCATTGTGTTACCCGTTTGGGCATCCATAATTTCCGCATATAAATGCATGTTTGTTTTACGGATACGTAACTGATGACGACCACCTTTTTGAGCGCGCGTCTTACGAGCACGCCGAATTTGCCTGTTAAGCTTATTATTTTTTGTTCTAGGGATACGAATCATTATTTCTTTTTCACCTCTTTCTTGATGACAACTTCATCGACATACCGAATCCCTTTACCTTTATAAGGCTCTGGTGGTCGGATGCGGCGAATAACAGCGCAAAACTCATGAACAGCTTGCTTATCGATACCTGAAACAATAATGTCTGTTTGAGATGGACAAGCTAAGCTCAAACCAGCTGGCACAACTAATGCAACAGGATGAGAAAAACCAAGCTCTAAGTTCAGTTTATCTCCACTTATTTTTGCACGATAACCAGTTCCGATAAGCTTTAAAGCTTTTTGAAAACCTTGTGCAACGCCTGTCACCATGTTTTGAACCAAAGCTCGAGTCAAACCTTGCATAGCAGCCAGATTGGTCTTGTCATAAGCAGGTAAATCAGCTGGATTCACTACTAAGGTTTCACCAACTTGAGACAGCCGCATGGAATAATGATGCTCAAACGATAAGGAGCCTTTTGCCCCTTTTACTGATATTTGACGACCAGAAATAGTGCATTCAACACTCTTTGGAAGCAAAATAGGCTTTTGACCGACTCGCGAAAGTCCCGGCTTGCCAGTTTTTTTAGATTGCTGTTCAGTAGCCATGAATCACTCTCCTAACTCACATAAAATAAGACTTCACCACCGAGACCAGCTTTAGCAGCTTGGCCTCCGGTCATCACACCTTGTGATGTTGAGATGCAAGCAACTCCCAAGCCATTTTCGACCGATGGTAACTCTTTACAAGATACATACACTCGACGGCTACATAGGCTAATTCGCTTCATACTCTCGATGACGGGTTTTTTAACATTATTAATATCAATGGTGTACTTCAAGCTTAAAGACAAAGCCGGAAAGGTTTCACCTTCTGGCACAGCAGAAGTCCAACCAAAGACATAACCTTCAGCCTTCAATAGCTTTGCTATCTCAACTTTCAGCTTTGTAGAAGGCATTGAGACTATCTTTTTACCAACAGCCTGTGCATTTTTAATTCTGATGATCATATCAGCTATGGGATCTTGTAATGACATAAACTCTTCCTACCAACTTGACTTTTTGGCGCCAGGGATAAAAGCGCGGTTCAACAAATTACGCAAGCAAATTCGGCATAACTTAAATTTCTTCAGCGTTCCATGAGGGCGACCACAAACATTGCAGCGTGCTCGCAAGCGAACGTGGCTTCTATCTCTAGGCTGCTTCTGAAGCTTGATACCAGCTTCCCAATCACCTTTTTTTGCTTTATCAGAAAGCTCTTTTCGAGCCTTGAAATTTCGGTTAACGGCAGCTTTTACTTTTTGCCATTTCGCCATTTTAGACTTAGTAGCCACTACGCTATCTCCTTCTCTTTAAAGGGAAAACCAAAGGCTTTCAATAACTCAAAGCCTGATCGGTTGTCGGTTGCCGTCGTTGTGATACAGATATCAAGTCCTCTCATTATATCGACTTGATCGAACTCAATTTCAGGAAAGACAATCTGCTCTTTAACACCGAGGGAGTAATTTCCACGGCCATCGAACGATCTTGCACTAAAGCCTCGGAAATCTCGAATACGAGGGATAACAATAGCAATCAAGCGATCCAAGAATTCGTACATAATATCACCGCGTAAGGTTACTTTACAACCTATAGGCCAACCTTCTCGAATTTTGAAAGCAGCAACAGACTTCTTAGCCAAAGTTGCCACTGGCTTTTGCCCTGCGATACTAGTTAACTCTGCTAATGCCTTCTGAAGCAACTTCTTATCTGCAGCTGCAGCACCAACACCCATGTTAATCGTGATCTTGGATACTTTAGGAACAGCCATGATATTTGTCAGGCCTAACTTATCTTGCAAAGCCTTTCTGAGTGTTTCTTTATATTGTTTTTTTAATGCAGACATTAACGGTCACCTCGCTTTTCTACATCTTTACCAGATTTCTTGTAAAAACGAACCTTAACACCATCATCATTGATCCTGTATCCAATGCGATCGGCAGCATCAGTATCTGGATTAACAATAGCCAAATTGCTAACATCAATCATGAAGGGCACGTCTTTAATGCCTCCCTCAATGTTTGCATCAGGGTTTGCTTTCACGTGCTTTTTACGTGTAACACCCTCAACAAGAGCCACCAAACGATCGTCAGCACGCTTACGCTCCTGCTGAGAGATCTTGATAACAGGTCCTCTATGACCTTTATACTTACCAGCGATCACAATAACTTGATCGCCTGCTTTTAATTTATTTTTCAAAATAGCCATAACGGGCACCCATTATTATTAGTTATAACACTTCTTCCGCTAGGGAAATGATCTTCATGAATTGCTTCATTCTCAATTCTCTCGCTACCGCACCAAACACACGTGTACCGATAGGTTGTAATTGAGCATTCAAAAGAACCACAGCATTCGTATCGAAGCGAATACTTTCCCCATCAGGACGACGCAAACCTTTTACTGTTCTCACAATAACCGCTTTGCAAACTTGTCCTTTTTTTACCTTGGATTTGCTGCCCTGTGTCTCTTTGACACTAACAACAATCACATCACCAACGTTTGCATAACGACGATGTGAGCCACCCAATACCTTTATACATTGGACTTTCTTAGCGCCACTATTATCCGCAACACCTAAAGTCGTTTGCATTTGTATCATGCTTTATACCCCTTTTCACTTTCAGCGCTACTCTGCGCGCCTCTTAATGCTAACCAATACCCATGATTTGCGCTTAGACACAGGACGTGTCTCTTTGATAACAACCAAATCACCCACCTGACAACTATTCTCTTCGTCATGCGCGAGAATTTTTCTGGACCGAGAAATAATTTTTCGATAAAGCTTATGAGGGCCTTGTCGTGTTACCTCAACGCTAACCGTCTTGTTCCCCGCAGAGACAACAACACCTTCACGAGTTGCCGCTAATTTAGTATCACTCATTAAGCTGCCCCCTTCTCTTTCATGATTGTTTTTATTCGAGCGACAATACGTCGTATTTTTCGCTTCGCATGAGAGTCTTTAGCTGCCTGACCAGCCGTTCGAAGACGTTCCTGCATTCCTACTTTTTGAAGATCAAGAATGCGTTTTGCAAGATCTCCTGAGGACTGCTCGCGTAATTCTTTTGCGCTAACACTTTCCATTATTCTTTCTCTCTCTTTTCAAAGACAACACCAACTGGTAGTTTTGCAGCGGCAAGCTTAAATGCTTGACGTGCTAGCTCTTCTGACACACCGGAAAGCTCAAAAAGCATGCGGCCAGGTTGAACCAAGGCTACCCAGTACTCAACATTACCCTTACCTTTACCTTGACGAACCTCTAAAGGCTTCTTACTGATTGGCTTGTCAGGGAAAATTCGAATAAATACATCGCCACCACGCTTAATACAACGTGTAATAGCTCTACGAGCGGCCTCTATTTGACGAGCAGTGATCCTAGAATGACCAGTAGCCTTTATACCAAATTGACCGAAAGAAACGTTTCGGCCTCTTTTAGCATAACCTCGGTTACGGCCTTTAAAGTCCTTTCGATATGCTCTTTTTTTCGGTTGTAACATCTAATAACCCCTACGCTTCCGCTTTCTTCTCAACTTTCTGGCTGCTAGCACCAAAGTCTGCACCATCAATTGAGAACTGCTTCTCACCTTTGTATATCCATACTTTAACGCCGATAACACCGTAAGTTGTCATTGCACGAGCAACACCATAATCGATTTGAGCCCTCAAAGTATGAAGAGGAACCCGTCCATCCAATTGCCATTCACATCGAGCAATCTCTGCACCAGCTAAACGACCACTTACTGAAATTTTGACGCCTTTCGCACCCGCTCTCATGACATTTTGGATTGTTCTTTTCAAAACACGTCGAAACGGCATACGTCGCTCTAACTGCTGAGCAACAGATTCAGCAATAAGCTTAGAAACAAGATCAGGCTTTTTAACTTCTTTAATGGAAAGTTGAATTTTGCTACAAGATGTAAAGCGCATAAGTTCTCGACGAACTTTTTCGAGATCGCTACCCTTCTTGCCAATAATCACACCTGGTCTAGCACAGTACACAGCAATTTTAATATTTTTAGCACTGGGGCGCTCAATATAAATATTAGCAACAGACGCTGATTTAAAACGAGACTCTAAGAATTCTCGA
The DNA here is from genome assembly GCA_024279495.1 of Gammaproteobacteria bacterium. GTDB lineage: Bacteria > Pseudomonadota > Gammaproteobacteria > JAJRRL01 > JAJRRL01 > JAJRRL01. The sequence continues at coordinate 57,692 of JAJRRL010000046.1, forward strand.
ATCAAAAAATCTTCGTAAACAAACTGTGAATATTGAGTTTTAGACGCTGAATACCAGTTCGAACCCCATGTCACATTGATACCAATACGGTTACCAGTAGGGTGTACCTTTTGACCCATTAGTTTTCCTCCTCATCAAGAGCTTTCACGTGTACGGTAATGTGACTGCTTCTTTTGGTGATTCTATCAGAGCGACCACGTGCTCTAGCGCTAAAACGGTATGAGTTCCGTGACTCATCAACAAACACTTGAGATACATACAACTCATCGATATCAAGACCCAAGTTGTTCTCAGCATTCGCAATCGCTGACTGCAATGTTTTCAACAACAAGGCAGCTCCTTTCTGAACAGAAAATCTCAATGTGTTCACCGCTTTCTCAGCTGGTAAACCGCGGATCATGTCAGCAGATAAGCGCACTTTTTGTGGACTTATCTGAGCGTTTTTCATTATCGCTCTGACTGCACTACTCATGACGACTCCTTAATTAACCCTTTTTCTTGTCACCGCTGTGACCTTTAAATGTCCGCGTTGGCGAAAATTCACCCAACTTATGACCAATCATTTCTTCTGAAATTAATACTGGAACAAACTGTCTGCCGTTATGAACGGCAAAAGTCAAACCCACAAAATCAGGAATGATAGTCGATGATCGAGACCAAGTCTGGATAACCTTTCTTGAACCTGTTTCCTTTGCTTGCTCTACCTTTTTGTGAAGGTAGTGAGCCACATAAGGACCTTTTTTTAGTGATCTAGCCACAAATTCACCTCTTATTTCTTACATCTACGTACACGAAATTTATCGGTCCGCTTGTTGTGTCTGGTCTTATAACCTTTAGCTGGTACACCCGTAGAACTCACTGGATGCCTACCACCTGAAGTACGACCTTCACCACCACCATGTGGGTGATCAATCGGATTCATTGCTACACCTCGAACAGAAGGTCTACGACCTATCCAACGTCTAGCGCCTGCTTTACCGAACTGGGCCAAACCATGTTCAGAATTAGCTACCTCACCAACACAAGCACGGCAGGATAACAAAATTTTACGCACTTCACCAGACCTAAGACGAATAATTGCATACTTACCGTCTTTTCCAGCTAATTGAGCAGAAGTACCAGCGCTTCGGATCATTTGAGCACCCTTGCCTGGCTTCATTTCTAGGTTGTGAATAATCGTACCCAAAGGGATTTTCTCTAGCGGTAAGCAGTTACCCACACTAATCGATGCTTCTGGGCCTGAAACAATCGTTGCACCAATATCAAGGCCTTTAGGTAGGATAATATATCGTTTAGCGCCGTTAGCATACTGAACCAAGGCAATCAAAGCAGATCGATTTGGATCTTGCTCAAACGTTAATATCTTTGCTGGAATGCCATCAAACTCGTTACGCTTCCAATCAATGATCCTCAGCTTACGACGATGAGAGCGAGCTCCTCGTATGATAGTCTTATGACCGCTACTATTACGACCACCAGTGGCCTTCAAAGACACCGTGAGAGAGCGCTCAGGTGATTCCTTAGATACGTTAGATTTAACATCAACTCGACCACGCTGCCCGGGAGTTCTAGGCTTACGCTTAGAGACCCGTGTGATCAGTTGTTTTGATATACTCATAATCGTTGCACCTTATTCTTCAAATTCGCGAATGGACTGGCCATCAGCCAAGGTAACATAAGCTTTCTTCCAATCACTACGCTTACCGCGCATGCGACCACGAATCACTGTTTTACCCTTTGCAATCAAAGTGTTAACAGATTTTACTTGTACTTCAAAAATCTGCTCAACAGCTCGCTTAACTTCTGCTTTAGTGGCGTCTTTAGACACTTCAAAGATATAAACCCCTATGGATTTCTCTGTGATGTGGCAACGCCTTAATAACGTGAATGCTCGTTCTTGCAAACTCATGCAAACCTCTCTTCAAGCTGCTTTAAAGCCGCTTTAGTCATGATAACGGAATCTGTACAGGCCAATGTATAAGGATCCACGTGGCTAGCCAAGACAACTGACACACCTTTTACGTTTCTTATTGCAAGAGCAAGGTTTTCATCCATTTCAGCAACTAAAAGCAAGGAAGCTGGCTCTTTTTGCTCAGCATACCAAGCTACAAATGTTTTTGTTTTGTGATCATCAAGCTTAACAGAATCAATCAATTGAATGTAGCCTCGTCGATCTAACTCACTAACAATGGAACGCATAGCGCCGACATACATTTTTTGGTTAACCGATTGACGATAGTTTCGATTTGTTCGAGCAGCAAAAGTAACACCACCAGATCTCCAAAGAGGGCTTCTTCGAGTACCATGACGAGCACGGCCACCACCTTTTTGCTTCCAAGGTTTTTTACCACCACCCCTTACTTCAGAGCGTGTTTTTTGCGCTTTAGTACCCTGACGACCGCCAGCACGATAAGCAACAACAACCTGAGACACTAAATCTTCATTGAATGGAACGTCGAAAACGTCTGATTTAAGTACTGCGCTCATCTAGCCACCCCTTTTGTTGGATTTTTTAACAGAATGAAGCACAACGATTCTGGTTCCTGGAGCTCCAGGAGCACAACCCTCAACAAGCATGATTCCTTTTTCTTGATCAACTCGAATCACACGCTGATTTTGGGCAGTACGTTGGACATTACCCATTTGACCAGCCATCTTCTTGTTTTTGAATACTCGCCCAGGTGTCTGACACATACCAATCGAACCTGGGGCACGGTGAGCTTTTGAGTTACCGTGAGAGTTTCTTTGGCCTGCGAAATTATGACGTTTGATAGTACCGGCAAACCCTTTACCTCGAACAACACCTCTCATGTCAACATAATCACCCGTTTCAAAAGAATCGAGAGAAACAGCAGACATTTCTTGATATTTAGACACTTCATCAGCATCAATTCGAAACTCATTCAAAGAACGCCTAGGTGTAACACCTGCTTTCTTGAACTCGCCAGCTCTAGGTCGATTCACATTTTTGGCTTTAATATCCCCAAAAGCGAGCTGAACAGCTGAGTAGCCATCCGTTTTTTCTGTTTTAACACGCGTAATTACGTTGTCTTCTTTTCCAAATGACAACACAGTTACGGGAATAGAGCGACCTGTTTCCTGACAAAAAACACGGGTCATACCCACCTTTTCAGCTACCATCTCTACGCCATATGCTTGCATACCCATTATTTTCTCCCCCAACGAGCTGGCTGACTAAAGCAGCAATACATGCTACTTAGCATCTTCCACATCCTCTACGCTGATTTTCACATCAACACCTGAAGCTAAATCTAACTTCAACAATGCATCAATGGTTCTATCAGTTAACTCAACAATATCCAACAAACGCTTGTGCGTTCTGATTTCATATTGGTCTCGTGCCTTTTTATTGACATGAGGCGAAATAAGAACAGTATATTTCTCGATTCTTGTTGGCAGCGGAATTGGGCCACAAATCACAGCCCCAGTCCTTTGCGCAGTTGAAACGATTAATTTAACAGCATTGTCCAACATTCTGTGGTCAAAGCTTTGCATTTGTATGCGAATTTTTTGATTATTATTTACCATAATTCCTACTCGACAATCTTGCTAACAACACCAGCACCAACTGTTCGACCACCCTCACGGATAGCAAACTTAAGCCCTGCGTCCATCGCAATCGGTGCAATCAATTTTATCGTGACCTGAACGTTCTCACCTGGCATAACCAGCTC